>CAVQLU010000006.1:0-164042 GCA_963713435.1 uncultured Actinomycetes bacterium | reverse complement strand
CCGGCGCCACCGGCAAGGTCGGAGGCTCGATCGCGTCCCTCCTCGCGGGCCGGGGAATCGCTCAGACCCTGTTCGTGCGGGATGCTGCGCGGGCGCCGGATCTCCCGGGCGCCGAGGTCGTTGTCGCCGACTTTCGCGACCCGGACTCGGTGCGGGCGGCGCTCCTCCCCGGCGATCGCATCTTCATGGTCAGCGTTCACGAGGCGGTCGAGCCGCGCATCGCCGCGCACCGCTGGTTCATCGCCGCTGCCGCCGAGGTCGGCGTCGGCCTCCTCGCCTATCTCTCGATCGTCAACCCCTCGCCGACGTCGGCCTTCCATCACGGGCATTCGCACTACGCGACCGAGCAGATGCTCCTCGAGAGCGGCCTGCCCTACGCGTTCCTGCGCATGAATCTCTTCCTGGACGATCTGCCGCTGTGGTTCGATCCCGACGGCGTCTGCCGCGGCCCGGGCGGTGACGGCCGGGTTTCGCTGATCTCGCGCGAGGACACCGCTGCGGTCTCGGCCGGTGTGCTCGTGGGGCCCGGCTACGAGGGCGAGGCGCTCGATCTGACCGGTGAGGAGTCGCATTCGCTGGGCGAGCTCGCCGCGCTCTGCAGCGAGATCCTCGACCGGCCGCTCCGCTACGAGCCGGGCACGCGCGAGGCGTGGATCGCGTCGCGCCTCGCCGCCGGCGTTCCGGAGTGGGACGCCAATATCGGCATCGGCTCCTACGAGGCGCTGCTGGCCGGGAGTTCGATGTGACCTCCGATGTCGTGCGGCGCGTCACCGGCACGCCCGCCGAATCCGCCCGGGCCTGGGTCGAGGCCAATCCCGAGCGCTTCGACAGGCTCGGAACGGACGCCAGGCACGCCCGCAAGGAACGCTAGTCCCGGGTCGCCTTGCGGCGCGCGACGAGGAAGGTCGCGGCGCTGTCGTCCTCGCCGTACCCGAGCTCGACGCCGCGCGCCAGGCGGCGCTCCGTCGCCTCGGCCATCGCCAGCTCGATGCCCGTGCCCGCAGCGGCCTCGAGCGCGAGCTGCAGGTCCTTGCGCGCGAGTCTGAGCGCGAAGGCCACCGGGAACTCGCCCTCGAGCATGAGCGCGCCCTTCCAGTGGGCGTACTGCATGTCGAACGGCGCGCCGGAGATCAACTCCAGGAACCTGCGCGGATCGAGGTCCAGGCCCTCCGCGAAGGCCAGCGTCTGGGCGAGATTCTCGACGCTGTTGAGGATCCAGTGATTGGCGACGAGCTTGAGGCGCGAGCCGAGACCGGGCTCGTCGCCGAGCCACAGGACGTCTCTCGAGAAGGCGGCGAGCATCGGAGTGACGACGGAGCGGGCGCGCTCGGACCCGGAGGCGAGCGGCACGAGCTTGCCCTCCTCGGCCTGAGGCCGCGATCCCATGACCGGCGCGTCGACGATGTCGACGCCGTACTCGCCGGCGAGCGCGGTGAGCCTGTGGCCCACGCGGCGCCGACCGTGCTCATCTGCAGCCAGACGGCGCCCGCGCTCAGCGCGGGCAGGGCCTCGTGCATGACCTCTGCGACGCTGGGGCCGTCCGCCAGCATGGTGATCACGATCGCGGCGCCGTCCACGGCGGCCGCGGGCGTCTCTGAAACCGCGACGCCGGTGGCCTCCGCCTTGGAGAGCGTGCGATTCCAGACGCGGATGTCGTATCCCTCGCGCCCCAGGTGCTGCGCCATCGGCGCACCCATCGTGCCGGTTCCGAGCAACGCGATTCGCATCGCTCGAGTCTGCACTAGCGGCGTGCGCGCTGCAGCAACGCGGAGGCCTGTTGCTGCTCCTCGCCGTTCCACAGCTTGCCGAGCACGCGCGTCGCGGCCTCGTCGGCGGTGGGCAGCACGTCGCCGACGATGCGGGCGCCGGCCTCGGTCAGTACGACGATCGCCAGGCGTGCGTCGCCCGGGTGCGACTCGCGTCCCACGAGGCCCCTGCGCTCGAGCGGCGCGAGCTGGCGAGCCACGCCGGAGGGCGTGATGCCGAGGCGCTCCGCGAGGTCGAGGCGGCGCAGCCGCCCGTTCGGCGCGGAGTGCAGCTCGAGCAGCAGCCCGACGTCGTTGAGCCCGAGCCCGTGGTGGCCGGCGAGCGTTGCATCGACGTCGCGCACGACGACGGTGCGGGCATAGGCGAGCTGGAGGACGGTCGAAAGCGCAGTGGAGATCTCGGTGGTAGCCATGCCGAGAGCATATCATTGACTAGTCGTTGATATGTCGTCGTATCTACCAGGCCGTCCAGCCGCCGTCGATCACGAGCGTCTGCCCGGTCATGTAGCTGGAGGCGTCCGAGGCCAGGAAGAGCAGGCCGCCGTCGAGCTCGTCGAGCCGCGGCACGCGACCGAGCAGCGTGCGGCGCTCGATGCGCTTGATCGCGCCGGGGTGCTCGAGGCCTTCGGTCATGGCGTCGGGAAGTAGCCGGGGCAGAGCGCGTTGACCCGCACGCCGCGCCGGCCCCACTCGGCGGCGAGGTTGCGCGTCACGCCGATCACGCCGGCCTTGGCCGCCGTGTAGCCGGCCATCGTCGGTGTCGCCCGGGGCGACGAGGCCGAGGATCGAGGCCACGTTGACGATCGAGCCGCCGCCCCGCGCGAGCATGGCCCGGCCGGCGAACTGCGCCAGCACCATCACGGACACGAGGTTGATCTCGATCACCTCGCGCAGCCGCGCGAGGTCGAGCTCCTCGAACGGCTCGACGTCGGCGATGCCCGCGTTCGGCACGGCGATGTCGAGCCGGCCGTGACGCCGCAGCGCGATCTCCACGAGCTCCTCGAGGTGCGCGTCGTCGCGCACGTCGCCGGCCTCGATCGTCGCGCCGGTCTCGGCGGCCAGGCGCTCGAGCGCCTCGACGTCGCGCCCGGCGGCGATCACCTCGGCGCCCGCCGCGCGCAGCACGCGCACGAAGCGCTCGCCGAGCCCGCGCGACGCGCCCGTGACGACCGCGACGCGCCCGTCGAGCCGGAACAGCTGGTCGAGTTCGGGCGGCATGCGGCGCAGGGTAGCCCCTGGGCGAACGGCAGAGACGTTCTAAGCGTCTAAGCTCGCCGCGATGGTGGCCGGAGCTGTTCGCGGAGGAAGCCGCGCTGGCGCGGGAGGCCGCCGATCCGTCGCGGCGGGCCGACTTCCGCGTACCGCCCTGGCCGGGCGCCCCGGGCGCCGAGTGGGCCTATTTCGCGGGCAACTCGCTCGGCCTGCAGCCGCGCGGGGCGGCGCCCGCGATCGCCGACGAGCTCGAGGCCTGGGCGGAGCTGGCGGTGGAGGCCTGGTTCGAGGGCGAGCAGCCCTGGCTCACCGCGTCCGACGAGCTGCGACCGGCGATCGCTCGCCTCGTCGGCGCCGCCGTGGAGGAGGTGGTCGCCATGAACACGCTCACGATCAACCTCCACCTCCTGATGACGACGTTCTACCGGCCGACGCGCGAGCGCCACCGCATCGTCATCGAGGATGCGGCCTTCCCTTCCGATTCGCACGCCGTCGCCTCCCAGGTGCGTCAGCACGGCTACGACCCGGCGACCGCGGTGGTGCGGCTGCCAGGCACGCGAGGGCGAGGCCGCGCTGCGCACCGAGGACATCGTCGCCGAGCTCGAGCGGCAGCGAGGGGCTGTCGCGCTCGTCCTGCTCGGCGGCGTCAACTACCTGACCGGCGAGCTCGTCGAGATCCCGCAGGTCACGGCCGCCGGGCACGACATCGGCGCCGTCGTCGGCTGGGATCTCGCGCACGCCGTCGGCAACGTGCCGCTCGAGCTGAGCGCGTGGGACGTCGACTGGGCCGCGTGGTGCCACTACAAGTACGTCAACGCCGGGCCCGGCGCGCCTGCCGGCGCGTTCGTCCACGCGCGCCACGCGAACGATGCCTCGCTGCCGCGGCTGGCCGGCTGGTGGGGCAACGACCCTGCGACCCGCTTTCGCATGGAGCCGGGCTTCGTGCCGCGGGAGGGCGCCGTCGGCTGGCAGGTCTCGACTCCGCCGGTGCTCGCTTTCGCGCCCTTGCGCGCCTCGCTGGCGCTCTTCGACGCCGTCGGCATGCCGGCGTTGCGCGAGCGCTCGCTCCGCCTCACCGGCTACCTGGAGTCGCTCCTCGACGTCGTCGTCGCCGAGCGCCGCGCAGAGCTGCTCACGCCCCGCGACGAGGCGCGCCGTGGCTGCCAGCTCTCGCTCTCGGTCCCCGACGCGCGCACGCTCTCGGCGCGCCTGCGGGCCGAGCACGGCGTCATCTGCGACGTCCGCGAGCCCGACGTGATCCGGCTCGCGCCGACGCCGCTCTACTCCAGCTACCACGACTGCTGGCGCGCCGCCGCGGCGTTGCGCGAGCTGTTGCCGGCGCAGATGACGCAGCGCCGAGCCCACAGCCACCATCAGCTATGGCCCGCACGCCGAGCAGGTGGCCGAGCTGTGGCTGCCCGAGGGCCCCGGGCCGCACGCGGGCGTGGTGCTCGTGCACGGCGGCTGCTGGCGCGAGGGGTACCGGCGCGACCTGGAGCACCGCCATGGCGGCCGACTTCGCCGCGCGCGGACTGGCGGTCTGGAACGTGGAGTACCGCAGGCTCGACTGCGACGGCGACTGGCCGGCTGCCGCTGGAGGACGTCCTGGCCGCCGCCGAGGCGCTGCCGGACGAGATCGACCGCGAGCGCGTGGCGCTGGCGGGTCACAGCGCCGGCGGGCAGCTCGCGATGCTGGCCGCCAACCGCTTCCGCGTGCGCGGCGTGCTCGCGCAGGCGCCGGTGAGCGATCTCCCGCTGGCCGCGGAGATGGGCGCGTGCGCCGGCGCCATCCAGCGCGTCATCGCGCAGGGCGCGCCCTCGCCGATCGACGAGCCGCCCGCTGTCGAGATGCTGCTCGTGCACGGCGACGCCGACCAGTCGGTGCCGGTCGAGCTCAGCCGCCGCTATGCGGCCGGCGGCCACGCCGTCTACGTCGAGCTCGTGGGCTGCGGGCACCTGGAGCACCTCGATCCCGCCAGCGAGGCCGGCCGGCTGGCCGGCAACTGGCTCGAGCGCCTGCTCGCCTAGAGGACACGCTCAGAGCGTTGCGGTCACGCGCGTCCGGCGGGCCGCAGCTCCACCAGCGCGTGCAGCAGCACGGCGGCGATGATCATCGAGCCGCCGATGAGCGTCACGGCGTCGGGTTTCTCGCTGTAGATCAGCCACACCCAGAGCGGCCCGAGGACGACCTCCAGCAGCGAGATCAGGCCCGCCTGCGCGGCCGGAATGAGGCGCGCGCCGGCCGTGAACAGGATCAGCCCGAGGGCGATCTGCCCGGCGCCGAGCGCCGCCAGCAGCAGGACGTCCCGGCCCGAGAGGCCGCCCGGCTCGGCGAACGGCGCCATGGCGCAGAACGCGATCAGCATGCCGAGCGCGGTCGCCGGAGTCATCGAGATGTCGCGGCGGCTGCGCGTGATCACGATCACGACGGCCCATGCCGCGGACATCACGAGGCAGAGCGCGTCGCCGCGCAGGCTGGCCGCGCCGAGCGAGCCGCCGACCATGATCGCCACGCCCGCCAGGGCCGCGGACATCGCCATCCAGGTGCGCGGGGGAATCGGCTCGCGCATGACCGCCCACGCGAGCAGCGCCGCGAGAAACGGCGAGATGGCCTGCCACAGCAGCACGTGCGCCACGCTCGTGTGGTCGAGCGCCAGCAGGAAGCAGCAGGAGACGATCGCGAGCAGGGCGGCGACGACGACCCCGTCGCGCCCGACGCTGCGGAACGCGGCGAAGATGCCGCCCCGGCGACGGGCCAGGAGATAGGCCGTGAGGGCGAACATCGCCACGCCGGCGCGCACCGCCACCTGCGTGGGGGCCGTGGCGTGGACGGCGCGCTGCACGGGGCCCGCCGAGGACCACACGACGGCCGCAGCAGCCACCAGCAGCTGCCCGCGCCGCGCCGCATCGGCCGGTGCCATCATGCCCGCGAGCGTAGCGATCGCAGACGGGGAGCCCGGATGGTGAACGGCTGGCAGGCACGGCGGCGTGAAGGCGCTCGCGAAATCGGAGGCGCGTCCCGGGCTCTGGCTGGTCGACGCGCCGAGCCCGAGGTCGGCATCAACGACGTGCTGATCCGGGTGCTGCGCACCGGCATCTGCGGCACCGACCTGCACATCCGCGCCTGGGACGCCTGGGCGCAGCGGACGATCCCGGTGCCGATGGTCGTCGGGCACGAGTTCGCGGGCGAGGTCATCGCGATCGGCTCGAACGTGAACGACTTCGCGCCGGGCGACATCGTGAGCGGCGAGGGGCACCTCGTGTGCGGCCGCTGCCGCAACTGCATGGCGGGGCGCCGGCATCTGTGCGCCCACACCCAGGGCGTCGGCGTCGACCGCACCGGGGCGTTCGCCGAGCGCATCGCGCTGCCCATGACGAACGTCTGGAAGCACGCGCCGGGCATCGACCTGGACGTCGCCTCGATCTTCGATCCCTACGGCAACGCCGTGCACACGGCGCTCGCCTTTCCGGTGCTGGGCGAGGACGTGCTGATCACCGGCGCGGGCCCGATCGGCATCATGGCCGCCGCCGTGGTGCGTCATGCGGGCGCGCGTCACGTCGTCGTGACCGACATGAACCCCTACCGGCTCGAGCTCGCGCGGAGCATCGGCGTCACGCACGCGCTCGACGTCAGCCAGGGCACGATCGCGGACGCGCAGCGCGAGCTCGGCATGACGGAGGGCTTCGACGTCGGGCTCGAGATGTCCGGCAGCCCTGCCGCGCTGCACGACATGCTGGCCAACATGGCCCACGGCGGGCGCATCGCGCATGCTCGGGATCCCGGCGCAGGAGATCGCGATCGACTGGGATCGCGTGATCTTCAACATGCTCACGATCCGCGGCATCTACGGCCGCGAGATGTACGAGACCTGGTACGCGATGACGGTGATGCTCCAGTCGGGGCTCGACATCTCGCCCGTGATCACGCACCGCTTCCCCTACAGCGAGTTCGAGCAGGCCTTCGCTGTCGCCGCGAGCGGCGACAGCGGCAAGGTCGTGCTCGACTGGGAGCAGTGATGTTCGAAGGAGTGCGGGAACAGTTCCAGGGCGAGCTCGACGAGATCGCCGCGGCCGGGCTCGCCAAGCAGGAGCGGGTGATCGCCTCGGCGCAGGGCGCGCACGTCACGCTCGCCGACGGGCGCGAGCTGCTCAACCTGTGTGCCAACAACTACCTCGGCCTGGCCAACCACCCCGCCGTGCTCGCCGCGGCCGCCGACGTGCTCGGCGAGCGCGGCTACGGCATGGCGTCGGTGCGCTTCATCTGCGGCACGCAGGACATCCACCGCGAGCTCGAGGCGCGCATCAGCGCATTCCTCGGCTGCGAGGACACGATTCTCTACTCGTCCTGCTTCGACGCCAACGCCGGGCTCTTCGAGACGCTGCTCGGCGAGGACGACGCGATCATCTCCGACGCGCTCAACCACGCCTCGATCATCGACGGCGTGCGGCTCTGCAAGGCGCGCCGGCTGCGCTATGCGAACGGCGACACCGGCGAGCTCGAGGAGCGCCTGCGCGAGGCCTCGGGCGCGCGCCGGCGGCTGATCGCGACCGACGGCGTGTTCTCCATGGACGGCCACATCGCGCCGCTCCCGCGCATCTGCGAGCTCGCCGAGCAGTACGACGCGATGGTCATGGTCGACGACTCGCACGCGGTCGGGTTCATCGGCCCCGACGGGCGCGGCACGCCGGCCCTGCACGGCGTCGCCGAGCGCGTCGATCTGGTCACGGGCACGCTCGGCAAGGCGCTCGGCGGTGCGAGCGGGGGCTACACGAGCGGACGGCGCGAGGCCATCGAGCTGCTGCGCCAGCGCTCGCGCCCGTATCTCTTCTCGAACAGCCTGGCCCCGCCGATCGTGGCGGCGAGCCTCGCGGTGCTCGACCTGCTGGAGCGCGAGGGCGACGAGCTGCGCGCGCGGCTGTTCGCGCACACGCGGCGCTTCCGCAGCGAGCTCACGGCGCTCGGTCTCGACGTCGTGCCGGGCGAGCACCCGATCGTGCCGGTGATGTTCGGCGACGCGCACCGCGCCTCGGCCGCGGCCGAGCTCCTGCTGGAGCACGGCGTCTACGCCGTCGCGTTCTCGTACCCGGTCGTGCCGCTCGGCCAGGCGCGCATCCGCACCCAGCTCTCGGCCGCGCTCTCCGACGACGACGTCACGCGCGCCATCGCCGCGTTCGCCGCTGTCGCTAGTGCGTGACGGCGGGCTCGGGCCGGTCGGTGGGCAGCGGCACGGCGTGCAGCGCGCGCCCCGCGTGCTCGGGCCGGCTGACGCGGATCGCGGTCATCAGCACCCTGCGCGTGAGCAGCGCGAAGTAGATCGCGAGCGGGAGCTCGATCAGCGAGCGCGGTGAGCAACGTGAGCATCTGGTCGTCGGTGCCCCAGGAGGTCACGAGGTCGAACCAGGCGTCGCACACGAGCAGCGTCGACGAGACGATCAGGCCGACGATCAGCATCGCCCGCTCGCGCAGCGCGCACCAGGCGGTGAAGCCGAGCGCGGCGGCGAGCATCAGGTCGAAGCCCGTCCAGGCCACGTTCCAGTGGTCGGTCGTGTGGCGATCCGGCAGCTGCGTGATGTAGATCAGCGTCCAGGGGATCAGCGCGATCGTCGCGCCCATCGCGAGGAACCCGAACGGGTGGGCGCGGACCGAGCGAAGCTGGCCGGTCAGCGGGTCGCGCAGCTGCATGAAACGCCCTTCTCAGTTGCCATCAAGGTGCATAACGTCGAACGGTTCTCCCCTATTCGACCACGGAACGAACCAATCGAAAACGGCCGTGGCCCCTCCGCGAGGGAGGGGCCACGGCTTCGTGCGTTCGAGATGAGGGCTCAGGAGCCGAGTGCCGGCGTCCCGTGGCTCACGCGCGGCAGCCATCCGAGCTTGCTCGGCAGGTACCAGTTGCGGTCGCCGAGCAGCTTCATCGTGGCCGGCAGGAGCACCGCCCGCACGAGGGTCGCGTCCAGCAGGATCGCGGTGGCGAGACCGACGCCGAGCTGCTTCATGTCGATCCCGGAGAGGGTCGCGAAGATCGCGAACACGGCGACCATGACGACGGCGGCGCTGGTGACGACGCCGGCCGTCTCGGTGATGCCCTGCTCGACGGCCTGATCGCTCGGGACGCCGCGCTCCCACAACTCGCGCACGCGGCTCAGGATGAACACGTGGTAGTCCATCGAGAGGCCGAAGAGCACGACGAAGAGGAAGATCGGGAGCCACGACTCGATTGCGCCGTCGCTCTTGAACCCGAGCAGACCCTCCGCCCAGCTGTGCTGGAAGACCGCGACCAGGATGCCGTAGGCCGCGCCGACGCTGAGCAGGTTGAGCAGGATCGCCTTGATCGGGACGATCAGGGAGCGGAAGGTCACGAGCAGGAGGATGAAGCTCAGCAGGAGCACGAAGCCGATCACGAGTCGGCGCGCGATCGCGCATGACCTGGCTGAAGTCCTCGGTGCCGGCGGCCTCGCCGGCGACCTGCGCCGTGACGCCCGCGGTCGAGTTGAGCGTCTGCGGCACGATCGTGTTGCGCAGCTCCTTCATCGAGGCCACGGCCTCGTCGTTGTGGCCGTCGCCCTTGATGGGCACGTACAGCCGCGCGACGGTGTGATCCTTGCGAGACCGCGAGCGTGAAGGGACGGTACGCGGTGCCGCTGGCGACGGCCTTCTGCTCGAAGGCGGTGATCGCCTGCTTGACCTCGGGCGCCGTGACGTCCTTGGCCTCGATCACGACGACGGCGGGCGAGGGCGAGCCGGGGAAGGCCTTGTCGATCGCGGCCTTGGCCTTCATCACGGGCAGGCTCTTCGACATGCCGTAGTCCGCGGGTGCCAGGCCGAGCTTGAGGTCGATGGCCGGGATCGCCAGGGCGACCAGGATCGCGACCGAGGCGACGACCGAGATGACCGGGTGCTTGAGCACCGGGCGGAGGACGCGCTGCCAGATCGTGGTCTCACCGCGGCCGCGGCGGAGCAGGCTCTGCAGCTTGCGGAACGGCCAGGTCACGAACGCCCAGGCGGCGGCGATGCCGCGCCCGACGAAGCGGAAGCCGCGACCCATGACGCGGCGAGCCCGGGATGAAGCGGAGGAAGCCCGGCGACTTGGGGGCGAGCATCGCCGGCAGCACCGTCAGGGAGCCGATGATCGCCGTGGCGACGACCAGGATCGTGGCCAGCGCGATGCCCGAGAAGACGCCGTTGCCGGCCAGGAACATGCCGCTCATGGCAGCCATGACGGTCAGGCCCGAGACCGAGCACCGCGCGTCCGGAGGTGGCGGCGGCGATCTCGATCGCATCGATCCGGCTCGACGCCCCGGGCACGCTCCTGGCGCTCGCGGGCGATGTAGAAGATCGAGTAGTCGACGCCGACGGCGAGGCCGATCAGGAGGATGACCGACTGCGTGACGTCGGTGACCGGCAGCAGCTGGCTGGCGACCGCGGTCAGGCCGAGCGCCGAGAAGACCGCGCTCATGGCCAGGAGCACCGGGATGCCGGCGATCAGGAGGCCGCCGAACGCGATCACGAGGATCAGCAGCGTGATGGGCAGCGAGAGCTGCTCCGCCTTCTCGAAGTCCTTGCCCTGCGTGTCGTTGTAGGCCTTCGCGAAGCTGCCGTCGCCGGCCTCCGCGATCGTGAACTCCGGGTGCGCGGCCTGCGCCGCGGCGGTGGTCTTCTGGACCGGCGCGACCTTGTCGCCGGCGGTGTCGTACGTGCCCGGGATCTCGAACGAGACGAGCGCCGAGTGGCCGTCCTTGGAGATCGTGTTCTGGGTGTACGGCGAGCGCAGCTTGACGACGTTCGGCGTGCCGTCGAGGCGCTGGATGACGTCGCCGACGACGGCGCGGAAGGCCGGGTCGCCGGCGGTCAGCGTCTTCGACTGGATGAGCACCTGCTCGCCCGGCTGGATCTTGAATCCGGCCTTGTCGAGTGTGCGTGCGGCAACGCCGCTCTCGCCGCTGGCCGACTCGGCCTCGGTGAGCTGCTTCGTGCCGACTGCACTGCCAATCACGATCGATGCTGCGACGAAGGCGATCCACAAAGTGATCGCCGTCCAGGGGTGCCGGGCGCTCCAGCTCCCGACCTTCCCTGTGATGCCCTTGCTGGCAGACATTGCCTGTCTCCTTGAGAAGAGGAATCCGAGTGACAGGCAGAGCGTCGCCTCTGGTGAGCAGGGCGGTGCGTGCGGACGACTGGCGTCCGCGAGTGCGGCTAACCGCCCTCGCGAGGCGGGTGTCAGCTCGCGCGGAGGAAGGTGAGCACGGCCAGCACGCGGCGGTGATCCTCCGGCGCGCTGCCGAGTCCGAGCTTCTCGAAGATGTTCGTGATGTGCTTCTCGACCGCGCGCGGGGTCACCACGAGCGTGTCGGCGATGGCCTGGTTGGAGCGGCCCTCCGCCATCAGCGAGAGCACCTCGCGCTCGCGCGGGCTGAGCACCTCGAGCGGGCTCGAGCGGCGCTTGCGCGCGACCAGGAGGCCGACGATCGACGGATCGAGCGCCGAGCCGCCCTCGGCGACGCGGCGCACCGAGTCGGCGAAATCGTCGATGTCGGCGATGCGGTCCTTGAGCAGATAGCCGACGCCGTCGGTGCCCTCCGAGAGCAGCTCCATGGCGTACTCGGGCTCGGCGTGCTGCGAGAGCACGACCACGCCCACGCCCGGGTACGCCTCGCGGATGCGCCGCGCGGCGCGCACGCCTTCGTCGGTGTGCGTCGGCGGCATGCGGATGTCGATCACGGCCACGTTCGGCTTGAGCGTGCTGATCGCGTGCATGAGGTCGACGGCGTTCTCCGCCTGTGCGACGACCTCGAAGCCCGCATCCGCGAGCACGCGTGCGACCCCCTCGCGCATGAGCGCGGAATCGTCGGCGATCGCCACGCGCAGCACGCTCATCACGGGCGACCGTAGCAGGTACGGCTAACCGCACCTCGCCCGGTTCGGTCGGCCGCCTTCAAGACGCGGGCGAGCCCGAATCCGGGGCCGTCCGCCGCGACGCAATCGTTGCGGTGCGAGGGCCATCCGGCCCTCGGCCATTCGAGTCGGAGGAGCCCGCCATGCTGCACCACGCATTCCGTGCCGAGATGAACGCCTCCCTGTATCGCGAGCGCATCGCCGAGGGTCTCCTTCGAGCAGCGCGAGCCGGCAGTCAGCCGTCAAGCCCGCGCCGCCGGCCCAGGCGTCGCATGCGATTGAGGTTGCGTATGGCGTGAGCAGGCACGACTGGATATCACCACCCTCCGAGACGGGGCGCCCCTCAAGCAGCGCCCCGTCTTCGTTTTTCCGGGGCCGAGGCAGCTCTCAGTTACGGCGCAGTTAAGTCTGCGGTTGTCCTTAGGTTCATGGGGCAGAGTGGGGGTATGGCGAAGCGCCCGGCACCGCAGAGCGACCTTCCGCCGGACGCTGCGCCCGCCAAGCAGCGCAGGCTGTGGGGCCTGCGCCTCGTGGTGCTGGCGGCGACCGCCGCCGCGCTGGGCATGCCGCAGAGCCAGCTCGCCCGCAGCCAGGCGGCCGGCACCGACCTCTCGCGCCTGGCCGCACGCCAGAACGTGAGCGTCGCGCGCGTGCGCTCGGTCGCGCTCGCGGCCGCCGACCCGCTGCTCGACGAGGCCGTGCGCGCCGGCGCCATCAGCGACGCCGATCGCCGCTCGCTGCGCTGGCGCATCCGCGACCGCGGCGTCGTTTAGGCGGTTTCGTTCCCGCCCCGGCGGGAACCCATCGCGTTGCCAGGTGCGGATGTCCGCACCAGGCCACGCCGGTTGCCGCGCTGCGTAACGCCAGGCGTCCGTAGACGGACAGGCACTCGGCAGCGCCGGAGTATGCGTACGAGGGCTTCCGTACCGCTCTTCACTCCCATGACACCGACGCTCACCCCCGCCCCCGCCGACCGAGCGACTCGCCAGGGTCATGCTGGTCGACGACCACCCCTCGTTCCGCGCGACCGCGCGCTGGCTGCTCGAGAGCGAGGGGTACCGAGGTCGTCGCCGAGGCGGCGAGCGGAGAGACCGCCCTCGACCTGGCCGTCGCTGCGGCACCCGACTTGGTACTGCTTGATATCGGGCTCCCGGGCATCGACGGCTTTCAGGTCTGCAGCGACGATCCGGGCGCGCCTGCCGCGCGCCCGGATCGTGCTCATCTCGAGCCGCGATCTGTGCGACGTGGGACCGGATCGCGTGCTCGCCTGCGGCGCCGACGGCTTCGTGCACAAGGCCGATCTCTCGGACGCGGCACTGGCCGCGATCGTTGCGCCGGGCACGTCCCCGGAACTTCGTTAGGCTCACGGGACCGGCTGGGCGCCCTGCGCCGGGTACGTCGTCAAAGGAGGCACCGTGGCCGCCACCGCGACCCGCACACTCAAGAATTTCGTCAACGGCGAGTATGTCGAGCCGGAGTCCGGCCGCTACTCGGACGTCGTCAACCCGGCGACCGGCGAGACCTACGCGCAGGCTCCCATCTCGAGTGAGCGCGACGTCGACAAGGCCTACGCCGCGGCGTCCGAGGCGTTCGTCGAGTGGCGCGACTCGACGCCCGCCGAGCGGCAGCTCGCGCTGCTGAAGTTCGCCGACGCCATCGAGGCGCGCGCCGACGAGTTCGTCGACGCCGAGGTCGAGAACACCGGCAAGCCCCGCGGCCTCACGGCCTCGGAGGAGATCCCGCCGATGGTCGACCAGATCCGCTTCTTCGCAGGGGCGGCGCGCGTGCTCGACGGTCGCTCCGCGGGCGAGTACATGCGCGGCATGACCTCGTTCATCCGGCGCGAGCCGATCGGCGTCGTCGGCCAGGTCACGCCCTGGAACTACCCGCTGCTGATGGCGACCTGGAAGATCGGGCCGGCGCTCGCGGCCGGCAACACGATCGTCCTCAAGCCGAGCGACACCACGCCGGCCTCCACGCTGCTGATGGCCGAGGTCGCCTCGGAGTTCTTCCCGCCCGGCGTCTTCAACGTGATCTGCGGCGACCGCGACACGGGCCGCGCGCTCGTCTCGCATCCGACCCCGCAGCTGGTCGCCATCACGGGCTCGGTGCGTGCGGGCATGGAGGTCGCGAGCGCGGCCTCCTCCGATCTCAAGCGCGTGCACCTCGAGCTCGGCGGCAAGGCGCCCGTGATCATCTTCGACGACGCCGACATCGCGCTCGCGGCCGAGACGATCGCCGTCGGCGGCTACTTCAACGCCGGCCAGGACTGCACCGCGGCGACGCGCGTGATCGCCTCGCCCAAGGTCTACGGCGACGTCGTCGACGCGCTCGCCGAGCAGGCCAAGGGCACGAAGACGGGCATGCCGGACGACGAGGACGTGCTCTTCGGGCCGCTCAACAACACGAATCAGTACGAGCGCGTCGCGGCCATGGTCGACGCGGCTCCGGGCCACGCCCATCTCGCTGCCGGCGGCCACCGCATCTCCGGGCCGGGCTTCTTCTACGAGCCGACCGTGATCTCCGACCTGCGTCAGGACGACGACCTGATCCAGAACGAGATCTTCGGCCCGGTCATCACCGTGCAGCCGTTCAGCGACGAGGACGAGGCCGTGAAGTGGGCCAACGGCGTGCAGTACGGCCTCGCGTCGTCGGTCTGGACGACGAACCACGGCCGCGCGATGCGCGTCGCCCGCCGGCTCGACTTCGGCTGCGTCTGGATCAACACGCACATCCCGCTGGTCGCGGAGATGCCGCACGGCGGCTTCAAGCACTCGGGCTACGGCAAGGATCTGTCCATGTACGGCTTCGAGGACTACACGCGTATCAAGCACGTGATGACGAACCTCGACGCCTGAGGAGCGGGTGCCACCGCCCCGGCTGATCCTCGTCCTGAGCGAGAACTGGACGCTGACATCACCGCGTGACCTCCGGTCGCTCGTCCGCATCGCCGTCGAGGCGGAGGCGGCCGGGGTCGACGCGGTGATGCTGAGCGAGCACGTCGTGCTCGGCCCCGCCTCGGGCGCCGGCGGCATCATGGGCAACCCGCGCGACTACGCGGCGCCCGGCAACCAGGATCCGGCTACGCCCTGGCCGGACTCGATCGTGCTGGCGTCCGCCATCGCCTCGGCCACGACGCGGCTGCGTATCGCTCTGGCCGCCGTGATCGCGCCGCTGCGGCATCCGCTGCTGCTCGCCAAGCAACTCGCGACGCTCGATCTGCTGAGCGAGGGCCGCCTGGTCGTGCAGCCGACCGTGAGCTGGCACGAGGAGGAGTACGAGGCGCTCGGCGTCCCGTTCCATCAGCGCGGCGCGATCCTCGACGAGCAGCTCGAGGCCATGGCGGCGGCCTGGCGCGACACGCCGGCTGCGTTCTCGGGCAGCCACTTCCGCTTCGCCGACGTCTACCTCGAGCCGAAGCCCTTCCGGCCCGAGGGCCCGCGCATGTGGTTCGGCGGCCAGTCGCTGCATCCCGCGCTGCTGCGGCGGCTCGTGCGCTACGGGCACGGCTTCCATCCGTTCGGCTCGCCCACGCGCGAGGAGCTCGAGCGGCTGCGCGCCGCCATGGCGGAGGCGGGCCGCGACGCCGCGGCCCTCGAGATGGTCGGGGGCATCCGCGGGACGTTCGCCGATGCGGTGAGCGTCGCCGACCTGGGCCGCGCGGCGGAGGCGATCCCCGGCCAGCTGGCCCAGGGCTACACGTCCATCTGCTTCAAGCCGTCGATGTTCACCGACGACATCGAGCAG
The DNA here is from genome assembly GCA_963713435.1 of uncultured Actinomycetes bacterium. GTDB lineage: Bacteria > Actinomycetota > Thermoleophilia > Gaiellales > JALYLC01 > JALYLC01. Next base: position 148,424 of record CAVQLU010000006.1, on the reverse strand, counting down.
GTCGGGCCGCTCTGCCGCGAGCTCGTCGCCCGCGTCTCGGCGCTCAGCACCTAGCCGGGCAGCCAGCCGTCGCGGTAGCGGGTGGGCAGCCGCGGCGGGAAGCTCTTGTAGGCCTCTTTCGGCCGGTCGGTCTCGTGCTCGACGCCGAACCCATGGCGCTGGGCGGCGGGCTCGACGGTGTAGCCGCCCCAACCCGCGCCGGTCGAGAGCACGCGCGCGCCGATCGCGAGCACGGCGCAGGGGCCGTCGCCGGCGCCGACGATCGTGTGCTTCGTCCCGGCCGGGCAGTGGACGAAGTCCCACTGGCGGAGCCGGCGCTCCTCGCCCTCGATGATCAGCAGCGCCTCGCCGGAGAGCACGAGGAAGTCCTCCTGGTCGGCTTCCCAGTGGTACATCGCCATGCCCTCGCCGGGTGCGAGGACGTTGAGGTTGATCCCGACCTGAGGGAAGTGCACCTGGCCCTCCCACGTGCACATCGCCGATCGCCCTTCCCCGTGGCGCCAGGCCGTCTCGCGCGCGTTGACGACGAACCAGCCCTCGCCCCGCGGGACGAGACCGTGCTCGGTGGGCTCGATCGGCGACTCGGGGACAGCCACGCGTTCAGGCCTGCGGGACGAGCGCCACATTGGCGGCGGCGCGCTCGACGGCGGCGCGCTCGTGCTCCTCCAGCTTGCGCGGGCCGTTGCGATGGCCGTCGGGCCCCACAGATGCGAAATTGGTGTCGCTGCGGTGCCCGCACATCTGCTCGATCACCGCGAGTCCGCAGTACGGGACGTAGAACGTCGAGTACCCGCCCTCGTGGCTCATGAGCAGGCGCCCGTCGCAGACTTCGGCCGCGACTTCCATCAGCGTCGCCGTGAGCGCGCGGAAGTCGTCGGCGCCCAGATCCATGCGGCCCAGCGGGTCGTATGCGCTGGCGTCGAAGCCGGACGCGACGACCAGGAGCTCGGGCCGGAACGCGCGCAGCGCCGGCACGACGACGCGCTCGAACGCGTGGCCGTAGGCGGAGATCCCGCTCCCCGGCGGCAGCGGGATGTTGAGATTGGTGCCGCGTCCCGCGCCCTCTCCGACGACGTCCACCCGGCCGCGCCCCGGCGGGTAGTGCTCGTCCTGGTGCAGTGAGATCGAGAGCACGCTGGGATCGCTGAGGAAGACCGTCTCGGTGCCGTTGCCGTGATGGACGTCCCAGTCGACGACGGCAACGCGCCCGACGCCGCGCACCTGCTGCGCGTGGCGAATCGCGATGCCGATGTTCGAGAAGACGCAGAAGCCCATCGACTTCCCCGGCTCGGCGTGGTGCCCCGGCGGCCGCACGAGCGCGTAGGCGTTGTCGACCGTGCCGTCGAGCACGGCATCGGCCGCCACGATCGTCCCGCCCGCGGCGAGCACGGCGATCTCATCGCCGAACCTGCCCATCGCCGTCCCGTCCCCGGCATCGCCACCGGTCGCCCCGACCGCGCGCACATGCGCCAGCAACTCGGGCGTGTGCACCCGCAGAATCTCCTCATCCGTGGCGGGCCGAGCCCGCAACTGCACCAGGTGATCGAGCACACCCGTGACGTCGAGCAGATTCCGAAACCGCCGCTTGGTCTCGGGATTCTCAAACGCCCGCTCCGGCTGAGCGTACGCCTTGGGCGTCATCGACCCAATGTCGTTCCAGGTACCCCCGTCATGCCAGGCGTACCGCTCCTCCCACAACCATCCAGTAGCCATGCGGCGACTCTACCTACCACCAGCGCACACCGGACACCTGGGGTCTGGCGCGTACAGGAGGGGTCTGACCCCACCTGTACGGGTCTGACCCCACCTGTACGGGCACGTAACCAAGCCGTTTGTGGCACTTCGGCGCACAACTCGTCCGGACGGACGATTCTCGGCCCGTCACGTTCGGGCAGCGATTCTTCCCATGCCTACTGACCTTGCGGCCGAAACGGACACCTGGGGTCAGACCCGTACAGGTGGGGTCAGACCCGCTCTGGACGCGCCAGACCCTTTATATGTGTGCCGGGAGTGTGCGCGCGGTAGGTTTCTCTTACTCGTGGACTGGAGCGCACTCGTATGAGCTTGCCTGCACTGCTTGGTGGACGGCCCGTTGCCGATGAACTGACGTATCCGTCTTGGCCTGTCTGGGGTGAGCGGGAGCGTGAGGAGTTGCTCGGTACGCTCGATTCGGGGGCCTGGTGGACGGGCGATGGGGACCGCGCTTTTCGGTTTGCGGGCGAGTTTGCTCGTTTCCAGGGGGCGGCGGGTGGGTTGCCGTTTGCGAACGGGACGCTCACGCTCGAGGCTGCGCTCGTGGCCTGCGGGATCGGTGAGGGCGACGAGGTGATCGTGCCGGGCATGACGTTCGTGGCGAGCGCGACCGCCGTTCTGGCCGTCAACGCCACGCCCGTCATCGTCGACGTCGACCCCGACACGCTCTGCATCTCCGCCGCTGCGGCCGAGGCCGCGATCAGCGAGCGGACGCGGGCGATCATCGCCGTGCACGTGGCCGGTGCGGTCTGCGATCTCGATCTGCTCGTGCCGCTGTGCGCGAGCCGCGGGCTGCACCTGATCGAGGATTGCGCCCACGCGCACGGCTCGCAGTGGCTCGGTCGCGGGGTGGGGAGCTACGGCTCCTTCGGCAGTTTCTCGATGCAACAGGGCAAGCTGATGACCGCCGGCGAGGGTGGGGCGCTGATCGGCAACGACCAGGCGCTGCTCGAGACGGCCTGGAACTACGCCGACTGCGGACGCGAGCGCGGCCGCTGGTTCTACCACCACGCGAGCATCGGCTCCAACGCGCGCATGACCGAGTGGCAGGGCGCCGTGCTGCTGGGGCAACTGGAGCGTTTCCCCGAGCAGAACGCGACGCGCAACGCCAACGCCATCGCGCTCGGCGAGGCGCTCGCGCAGATTCCGGGGCTGCGGGCCCAGAAGCGCGACCCGCGCATGGACAGCCAGGGCAATTACTGCTTCGTCGTCCACTACGACTGGCAGGAGTTCGCGGGGATGCCGCTGCGGCGGTTCGAGGAGGCATTGATCGCCGACGGCGTGCCGCTGGGCGTCAGCTACCCCTCGCTATCCGACCTCGCGCTCTTCCGGTCGCACAACTTCGCGCCCACGCGCCGAGCGTCGGCGCCTGCGCTCGACTACGCCAATCTGCACCTCCCCGTCGCCGAGCACGCTGCTGCCTCCACGGTCTGGATGGAGCACCGCATCCTGCTGGCCGAGCGCGAGCGCGTGCTGCTGGTGGCCGAGGCCGCGGCGCGCATCCAGGCGCACGCCGAGGAGATCATGGAGAAGCTGCCGATCGGCGCCGGCGCGTGACGGCACGGCTGGCGGTACTCGGCTGCGGCTGGGTAGCCGACATGCACGTCCGAGCGGCAGCCGTGTGCGGCGCCCCGGTCGTGGCCGTCGCCAACCATCGCCTCGAGTCGGCGGAGCGCTTCGCAGCCGAGCACGGCATCCAGCGCGTGACGACCGATTGGCAAGCGCTGGTGGCAGCACCGGACGTCGATGCCGTCGTCGTCTGCACGCCGAACGCGCTGCACGCCCGGCAGTCCATCGCCGCGCTCGAGGCCGGGAAGCACGTGCTCTGCGAGAAGCCGATGGCGACGACGACAGCGGACGGCGAGGAGATGCTCGCGACCGCCGCGCGACACGATCGGCTGCTGCTCGTGCTGCACCCGTGGCGTCATCACGAGGCCGTGATCGCAGTGCGCGATGCGATCGCCGCGGGCGAGTTGGGTCGCGTCGTACGCACGCACGGCTACGGCGTGCACGCCGACTGGGGCCCCGGCGGCTGGTTCACCGATCCGGCGCTCGCCGGCGGCGGAGCGCTCGTCGACATGGGGATCCACGCCATCGACACGGCGCGCTTCCTGCTCGGCGAGCCCGAGGCCGAGCGCGTGCGGGCCTCGATCACGACCGCCCACGGCGACTACGCGGTCGATGACGACGGCCTCGTGCTGATCGACTGGGCGGGCGGCGCGCGCTCCGTCGTGGAGTCGGGCTGGTGGCAGCCGCGCCTCGGCGGCCACGAGGCCGACACCGAGGTCTACGGCAGCTCGGGCTACCGGCGCATCTGGGCGCGCGAGCAGCCGCCGGGCTACGTCCACTGCGACGTGACGCTCTTCATCGCCCAGCTGCGCGACGCCCTCGGGCAGATCTCCGATTGGGCGCCGGGGACGCCATCGCCCTCGCATGGGCTGGCCGCGCTGCGCATCTGCGAGCAGGCCTACGAGTCCGCACGAGTAGGCTCCGCGAATGCCATCTGAGAGCCCACTCGTCGTCGCCGGCATCGCCGGCAGCCTGCGCCGCGCCTCGTTCAACCGCGGGCTGCTGCGCGCCGCGATCGAGGAGGCCCCGGACGGCATGACGATCGAGCCGCTCGAGATCCGCGATCTCCCGCACTACGACGCCGACCTCGATGTCGATGGCGGCCCCGAGAGCGTGCGCGCGTTCAAGGCCGCTATTCGCGCCGCCGACGGCCTCTTCATCGCGACGCCGGAGTACAACTACTCGATGCCGGGCGTGCTCAAGAACGCGCTCGACTGGGCCTCGCGTGCGCCCGAGCGCGCACTGCACGCGAAGCCCGTGGCGATCGTCGGAGCGACGCCGGGGCGCTGGGGCACGGTCCGCAGCCAGCTCGCGTTGCGCCAGATGCTGATGTTCCCGGCCTGCCGCGTGATGCCGGAGCCGATGCTGACGATTCCCGGTGCGCGCGAGTTCTTCGACGCCGAGGGCAACCTCACGGCGGACGAGACGCGCGAGCAGCTGATCGGCGTGCTCGACGCCTTCGCACGCTGGATTCGCCAGCTCTCCTAGCTGCCGCGGGACACGGGTTTCTTGACTTCGAGTAGTTCGCGATATATCGTGACGAATCGTTAGCTATCGAGGAGACAACAAAGGAGACCACTCGATGACCAAGGCACACAAGGCACAGAAGTTCAACATCATGTTCATGACCGGACCTGACGACGGTGAGCCCATGGGCCCCGGACGTCACGGGCCCGGCGGCCCCGGCGGCCGGCGAGGGCGGCGCTACATGCGCCACCACGAGCACGGCTTCCCGGGCTTCCTCGGCCGCGGGCCGCGGGCGGGGCGCGGCGATGTCCGCGCCGCGATCCTGGCGCTGCTCGCCGAGCAGCCGATGCACGGCTACCAGATCATGCGCGAGCTGAGCGAGCGCAGCGGGGGAGTGTGGCGCCCGAGCCCGGGCTCCATCTACCCGACGCTCCAGCAGCTCGAGGACGAGGAGCTCGTCCGCCCCGAGACCGGCGAAGCGGGACGGCGCGTGTTCGCGCTGACCGACGCCGGGCGTGAGGCGAGTGCGGCCGCCGCGAGCGGCCCCGCCCCCTGGGACGCGGTCGGAGTCGAGGGCGACGTCACCGCGCTCGAGTTGCGCGACCTCGTCGGCCAGGTCATGAACGCGGCCCGTCAGGTGCTGCACGCCGGAGAGGCCGCGCAGATCGCGCAGGCCAAGGACGTGCTGCGTGACACGCGCCGCAAGCTCTACCGCATCCTCGCGGAGGACTCCCCGGAGACCCCGGCGAGCACGGAGAGCGCGGAGAGCGACTCCAAGTAGGACGCTCGGCTCGACGGGCGCGCAGTGCCAGGCACTGCGCGCCCGTCGCCGCGCGGTCCGGCGGCCTGCAAGCATGCGCGCATGACGACGGTCACGCTCACCGACGGCGGCATGGGGCAGGAGCTGCTGCGCCGGTCGCAGGCTCCACCGACGCCGCTCTGGTCGGCGCGCGTCCTGATCGACGAACCCGATCTGGTGCGCGACCTGCACGCCGAGTTCATCCGCGCGGGCGCCCGCGTGATCACCATCAACTCGTATTCGGCCACGCCCGAGCGGCTCGAGCGCGAAGGCGTGCCCGAGCTGTTCGAGTCGCTCCAGAAGCGCGCGATCGATCTCGCCGAGGCCGCTCGTGAGGCCGTCGCGACCGATGACAAGGTGCTGATCTCCGGCTGCCTGTCCCCGCTCTTCGGCAGCTATCACCCGGAACTGACGATCTCCTTCGAGGAGACGCTCGGCATCTACCGCCGGATCGTCGCGGAGCAGGCCGAGCGCGTCGACTTCTTCCTCTGCGAGACGATGGCGTCGGCGCAGGAGGCCCGCGCTGCGGCCATCGCGGCAACCGAGAGCGGCAAGCCGGTCTGGCTCTCGTGGACGCTGGCCGACGATGGCCCGCCCCGGCTGCGCAGCGGCGAGACGATCGCCGAGGCTGCGCTCGCCCTCGAAGACCTGCCCCTCGCCGCGCGCCTCGTCAACTGCAGCCGGCCCGAGGCGGTCGCCGCAGCCCTGCCCGACCTGCTCGCACTCGGCGGGCGGGTCGGCGCCTACGCGAATGCGTTCACGGCGGTGGACGCGCTCAAGCACGGCGGCACCGTCGATGTCCTGGGCATGCGCGACGATCTCGGCCCCGAGCGCTACGCGCAGTTCGCGACGGGCTGGGCGCAAGCAGGCGCGGCCATCGTGGGCGGTTGCTGCGAAGTCGGCCCCGAGCACATCGCCGCGCTGCGCGACCATCTGCACGCAGCCGGCATCGGGACGACCGGCTCGATCTTCTAGCGAGCCGGTACGGTCTGCGGCGTGAACGACGCGCTGCCGACCGCTCGACTCCTGGCCGTCGCGCGCGGCGAGGCCGAGCCGGACGTCGTGATCGAGGGCGCGCAGGTGTTCGGCGCGTTCACGCGCGAGTGGCTCGATGGCGACGTCGCCATCGCCGACGGCCGCTTCGCCGGCATCGGCAGGTACGAGGGCGGCGAGCGCATCGACGGCCGCGGCCGCTACCTCTGCGCGGGCTTCATCGACGCCCACATGCACGTCGAGTCCTGCAAGCTCGCCGTCGGGGAGCTGGCGCGCGTGCTGGTCGCGCGCGGGACGACCACCATCGTGTGCGATCCGCACGAGCTCGCGAACGCGCTCGGCGCGGCGGGGGTGCACTGGCTGATCGATGCCTGCGAAGGCCTGCCGCATCGACGTGCGGTTGATGGCTCCCTCGTCCGTCCCGGCCAGTCCGTTCGAGTCGCCGCGGGCCGCGCTCACGCTGGCCGACATCGCCGGGATCCTGGCTCGGGAGCGCGTGCTCGGCCTGGCCGAGATGATGAACTTCCCGGCCGTGATCGCCGGCGCGCCCGACGAGCTCGCGAAGATCGCGCTCGCCGCCGGCAAACGCATCGACGGCCACGCACCCGGGGTCGGCGGCGCAGCAACTGGACGCATATCTGGCGACGGGCGTCTCGAGCGATCACGAGGCGACCACGCTCGCCGAGGCGCTCGAGAAGCGCCGCCGGGGCGCCTGGGTGCTGCTGCGCGAGGCCTCGAATGCCCGCAACCTGCGCGACCTGCTGCCGCTCGTGCGCGAGTTCGGGCCCGAGCGCTGCGCGTTCTGCACCGACGACCGCGAGCCCGACTTCCTGCTGCGCGAAGGACACCTGGATCAGATGTGCCGGGTCGCCGTCGCCGAAGGCGTCTCCCCCGAGGACGCATTGCTGCTGGCGACGCTGCACCCCGCGCTCTGTCACGGACTGCAGCGCGTCGGTGCGATCGCGCCCGGCTATCGCGCCGACTGCGTCCTGCTCGACGACCTCGGCTCGTTCCGGGCCTCGCTCGTGCTCAAGGACGGGCGAGTGGTGGCCCGCGACGGAGTCGTCGCGCCGTTCGCAGCGGCGCCGGCGCCGGACTGGGTGCGCGACACCGTGCACATCGCGCCGCTGCCGCCGGACGCGTTCCGCCTCGTGCAGCGCGGCGACCGGGTGCGCGCGATCGGCCTGATCCGCGACCAGATCCTCTCGGAGCACCTCGTGCTCGCCGCCAGCGTGCGCGACGGCGAGGTCGTCGCGGACGCCGAGCGAGATCTCGCGAAGATCGCGGTCGTCGAGCGGCATCACGCGACCGGGCGCATCGGCCTCGGGCTCGTACGGGGCTTCGGCCTGCGCCGCGGGGCGGTCGGGACGACCGTCGCGCACGATGCGCACAACATCGTCGCGGTCGGTGCCTCGGACGACGACCTCGCGCTCTGCGTCGAGCGGCTGGCCGAGCTCGGCGGCGGCATCGTGATCTACGAGAACGGCGTCCTGCGCGCAGAGCTCGCGCTCCCGGTCGCCGGGCTCATGTCGGAGGAGCCGGCGGAGCAGGTGGTCGAGAGCCTCGACCACCTGCATGCCGTCGTGCGCGAGCTCGGCTCGAATCTGGCGGCGCCGTTCATGACGCTCAGCTTCCTGGCGCTCTCGGTGATCCCGGCGCTCAAGATCACCGATCGAGGGCTGGTCGACGTCGAACGGTTCGAGCTCGTCCCGTTCGACGCCTGAGAACCAGACCTAGCGAGCGCGGCTGCGCTGCTGATCGCGGCGCCACTCCGGGCGGGGAGTGGAGCGGTGCTGTGCCATCTGCTGCTGCTTGCGGCGCGCCGGGCTGTTGCCCTGGTTGCGCAGGCCGGGCACCATCAGCGGCGTGTCGGTGCGCTCGCAGCGCGGCTCCTCGACGCCGGCCAGCACGGCCATCTTGCTGACGGCCTCGCGCTGGTCGTCGAGCACGAGCGTGACGCTCGTGCCGGTGCGCCCCGCGCGGCCGGTGCGGCCGCTGCGGTGGATGTAGCTGGGATCGTCGTCCGGCGGATCGAAGTTGATCACGTGCGTGATCGCGTCGATGTCGAGTCCGCGCGCCGCGACGTCCGTCGCCACGAGCGTGTCGGCGTGGCCGCGCGCGAAGCGCTCCAGCGAGCGGGTGCGCTGCGACTGCGTCATGTCGCCGTGCAGCGCCGCGACGCGCACGCCGCGGTGCTCGAGGCGGGTCGCCAGGCGGCTGGCGCCGCGCTTGGTGCGCACGAACACGAGCGCGAGCTCGCGCTCGTCGCCCAGCACGTCGACGAGCCGGTCGAGCTTCTCGTCGTGGCGCGTCGTCATGAAGCGGTGCTCGATGGCGCCGATCTCGGCCTCGGGCGTGTGGTGCTCCACGCGCACGGGGTCGTGCGTGTAGCGCGCCGCGATGCGGTTGACCTCGCCGTCCAGCGTGGCCGAGAAGAACAGCGTCTGCCGCTCCTTGCGCACGAGGTTGACGATGCGGTCGACGGCCGGGCGGAAGCCCAGGTCGAGCATGCGGTCGGCCTCGTCGAGCACGAGCAGCGAGACCGAGTCGAGGCGGACGAGGCGCCGCTGGATCAGATCCTCGAGGCGGCCGGGGGTGGCCACCAGGATGTGCGAGCGCGCGGCCTTCTGGGCCTGGCCGTGGATGCCGACGCCGCCGAAGGCGGTGGCGACGCGCAGGCCGCGCGAGCGCGCAAGCGCTGCGGTCTCGTCTGCGACCTGCATGGCGAGCTCGCGGGTCGGCACCAGCACGAGGCCGGCGGGTACCTTGGCGTCACGCGCGATGCGCTCGACCATGGGGATCGCGAAGGCGATCGTCTTGCCGCTGCCCGTGGGGGACTTGGCGAGGACGTCGCGTCCGGCGAGGGCGTCCGGAAGGACGAGCTCCTGGATGGGGAAGGGTGCCGAGATGCCGCGCTGCGCGAGCGCAGCACAGACGTGCTCGGACGCGCCAAGGGCGCGAAAGGACTGGGTACTCAAGTGTTCAACTCCTGGCCGTGTGAAGGCCCGTTCGGGGGCTGAGGAACCGACGCGCGCCCCGAACTGATCAGGAGGAACGACGAGCAACCTCACGGAGCGGGACAATTTCCGCTCGTACCCGCACAGTAGCAGGGCATCCGTGAGCATACCCCGCGAGCGCGTACCATCGCGGGAGCCATGACTGCAATCGACATCAACATCGACGCCGGCGAGTCGTACGGGGCCTGGAAGATGGGCGACGACGCCGGCACGTTCCCGTCCGCCACCTCGGTCAACCTCGCCTGCGGCTTCCACGGCGGCGATCCCGCGTCGATGTTCGCCGCCGCGCGGCTCGCGCTCGAGCACGGCCTGGCCATCGGCGCGCATCCCGGTCTGCCCGATCTGGTCGGCTTCGGCCGGCGTGCCCTGCACGTCACGCCCGAGCAGGCCTACGGCGACGTCGTCTACCAGGTGGGCGCGCTGAACGGCGTGCTCGGCGTGCTCGGAGCGACGATGCACCACGTCAAGCTGCACGGCGCGTTCTCGACGCACGTCGCCGAGGATCCCGCCGTCGCCGACGGCGTGCTGCGCGCGGTGCACGACATCGATCCCGCGCTGCCGCTGGTCGTGACTCCGTACTCGCAGCTCGCGCGCGCCGCCGACGAGATCGGCCACCCGAGCGTGCACGAGGCCTTTCCCGAGCGCGGCTACGCGCCGGACGGCCAGCTCGCGCGGCGCGGCACCCCGGGCGCCGTCATCACGGACGTGGACGAGGCGGCCCGCCGCGCGGTGCGCATGGCGGTGGAGGGCAAGGTGGACGCGATCGACGGCACGCCGATCTCGTTGCGGCCGCGCACGCTCTGCGTCCACGGCGACAACCCGCACGCCGCGCGCATCGCCGCCGCCGTGCGGGCAGCACTGGAGGCCGCCGGAGTCGAGCTGGCGGCCTTCTGAGTCGTGCGCCGGCTCGGCGTCTACGTCCGCTTCGGCGATCGCATCGACCTCGCCGTCAACGATCGGATCCAGCGCCTCGGGCGGCGCTTGCTCGACGACCTGCTACCCGGGCGTCACCGACGTGCAGCCGTCGTACACGACGCTCTATCGTGGAGTACGACGCGCGCCGCGCCGAGCGGGCGGCGATCGACGACTGGCTCTCGGGCCATCTCGAGCAGGCGCCTCGCGGGCGGCGGCGACGTCGGCGGGAGCTTCGTGCGCGTCCCGGTGCGCTACGACGGCGATGACTTCGCCGCCGTCTGCGAGGCGACCGGGCTCGCGCGCCACGAGCTGATCGACCTGCACAGCGGGCGCGACTACAAGGTCTTCTCCGTCGGCGCCTCGCCCGGCTTCCCGTTCCTGGGCGTGCTCGACGAGCGCCTGCGCATGCCGCGCCACCCGACGCCGCGACCGCTCGTGCCCGCGCACGCCGTGGCCATGACCGGACTGCAGACCGGCATCTACCCGGTCGCGGGGCCGGGCGGCTGGCAGCTGCTCGGCTATGCGCTGCGGGCGGTCTACGACCCCTGGCGGGAGCGAGCCGTTCCTGATCGCGCTCGGCGACACGGTGCGCTTCGAGCCCGAGGACGGCGAGATCCCGCCCGACCCGAGGGCGCGTCCGCTGCTTGCCCGCGCAGCCCGAGCGCCCGGCTCTGCGCGTGGACGAGACGGGCCTGCTCGACCTCGTCGTCGACAGCGGCCGCGACATGGGCGGGCGCTTCGGCATGGCGCAATCGGGCCCGGCCGATGCCCGCGCGGCGCGCCTTGCGAACGCGCTCGTCGGCAACGACGCCGAACGAGCCGCTGCTCGAGCTGACCGTGCGCGGCCCGTCGCTGACCGCGCTGCGGCCCGTGCGGATCGCGATCGCAGGGCCTGCCGTCCTGCCCTGGATCGACGGCCAGCCCGGCCGAGGCCTACGCCACGCTCGAGCTCGCCGCCGGGCGATCGCCTCTCGCTGCCGCACACCGGCCAGGGCGCGCGCTCGTACCTCGCGCTGGCCGGAGGAATCGAGAGCGAGCGCTTCATGGGCAGCGCGAGCACCGACGTGCGCGGGCTCGTCGGTCGCCCGCTGGCAGCGGGCGACGTGCTCGGCACGCGCGCGCGAGGTCGACTCCGCGACGCGCATGAGCGCGCCGTGTCGACTGGCAGATCGACGGCGCCACGGTGCGCTTCCTGCCCGGCCCGCAGGCCACGCCCGAGGCGCTCGCGCGGCTCGACGGCGCCGAGTTGCGGGCCGCTGCCGGCGACCGCACCGGCGTGCGCTTCGAGGGAGCCGAGGTTCCCGGAGGCGAGTCGGTGAGCGAGCCACCGCCGCTCGGTGCGGTGCAGATCACGCCCAGCGGCGAGCCCTTCGTGCTGCTCAACGACCGCTACCGCACCGGCGGCTACTCGAAGCCCGCGGTCGTGCATCCGGACGATCTGCCGATCATCGGCCAGCTGCTGCCGGGCATGCACGTGCGCTTCGTGCTCGCCGAGCCCGGGCTGCGCTGGGATCTCCAAGGCGAGTAGCGGCGGATATTCGTGCGGCGGTGCGTGGCGCATCTGCTCCGTACCCGCTGACGCGGGCCAGGCCGTCTCTGCGTTCTTGCTGGCGCTGGCGAAGCTGGCGCTGCTTCTGCCGATCCTGACGCGCTACGGCTGGGATCGCGACGAGCTCTACTTCCTTGCCGCCGGGCGGCATCTGGCGTTGGGTTACGTGGACTTCCCGCCGCTCACGGCGTGGCTCGCGCGGCTCGTCGACTCGGCCGCTCGGGCCGTCGCTCTTCAGCTTGCGGCTGCTGTGTTCGCTGCTCGCGGTGGTCGCCGCGGTCGCCGCCGGCGCGATCGCCCGCGAGTTCGGGGCTGGACAACGACTCCAGGTGCTGGCGTGCGCAGCGTGGATCCTGACGCCGTACGCACTGGGCGGGGCGGTGCTCTTCCATCCGACCTTCCTCGACCTCGCAGCCACGGCGATGGCGATGCTGGCGGCCACGCGCCTGCTGGTGCGGAGCGAGCCGCGCCAGTGGCTCGTCCTCGGGCTGTGGGGCGGCATCGGCCTCGAGGCCAAGTACACGATCGCTCGTCCCGCTGGTGGCCCTCCTGGCGGGCTGTGCACTGTGGCGGCGCGATCTCCTGCTGCGCCGCGAGACCGTCTACGGGGCGCTGATCGCGCTCGGGCTGCTGATTCCGAACGTCATCTGGCAGATGACGCACGACTGGATCTCGCTCGACTTCGCCTCGTCCCAACACGCGAAGACCGCGTCCGACTCGCCGCCGCTCGTCTATATCGCCCAGCAACTCGCGTTCCTCGGCGTGGGCGCCGTGCTCGTGGTGCTCGGTCTGATCTGGCTGTGGCGACGGCCGAGTCTACGGCCGCTGGCGCTGACGTCGGCCGTGCCGAGCGTCGTCTTCGGTCTCGAGCAGGGCCGGTCCTACTACGCGCTCCCGGCCATGCTGCCGGCGCTCGTTGCGGGCTGCATCGCGCTGGCCGAGCGACAGCCGCGCCGCTCGACGCTCGGAGCGCTCGGCCTCCTGCAGGCCGCCGTGCTCGCGCTCGTCCTGCCGCTCGTCGTCCCGGTGCTCCCCACGCGGCAGCTCGTCTCGACGGGTACCTGGGATCGCTCGTTCTGGAAGGACGAGATCGGCTGGCGCGAGCTGACGGCTCAGACGGCAGCAGCCTGGCGCTCGAGGACGCCGGCCGAGCGGGCCGAAGGCGCGATCGTGGCCGGCAACTACGGGGTGGCCGGAGCGCTCTCGCTCTACGGGCCGAGGGCCGGCCTGCCGACCCCGCTCTCGGGCCACCTGTCGTTCCAGTACTGGCATCCCGCAGCGGATGCCCGAACGTGCGGTGCTGCTCGTCGGCTTCGATCGCAACGACGCGCTCTCGCGCTGCGCGCAGGCGACCGTGCTCGGCACCGCCGACAACCGCTGGCACGTCGACAACGAGGAGCGCGGCAGGCCGATCGTCTGGTGCAGGTTGCGCAGCTCGCTCGGGCAGGAGTGGGCGCACTCGTTTGCCACCGCGCGTCTCTGACCATCACTGCGCAAGCGCGAGCACGGTCGTGCCGATGCCGGCCAGGGCGATGCCGACGTACTGGTGCGGCCGCAGCCGCTCGTGCAGGAGCACGATGCCGGCCACGGCGCTGAGCGTCGAGAACTGCCCCGCCACGACGGCGGCCACGCTCACCGGGCCGCGCGCGGCGGCGTACGCATAACAGACGAAAGCCGCGGCATCGAGGGCGCCGAGCGCGAGCAGGCGCTCGATCGCCGACCTACCCGGAAGCGGTGAGCGGCGCCAGAGGACGATGACGAAGAGCAGGGCCAGCGCGCTGAGACGGCCGCTGGCCACGACCGTGATGGGGCCGAGATCCGTGGCCGCGGCGTAGAGCGCGAACATCAGCGCGAAGCAGAGCGCGGCGGCGAAGGCCGGAAGCGCGCCCGCGGCTGTGCGCCTCCCGCCGGCCGCGGCCGCCAGGCAGCCTCCGCAGAGCGCGACCGCGAGCCCGCTTCCGACGAGGACCCCGACGCGCTCGCCGAAGGCGAACACGATCAGCGCGGCCAGACCGCCCTCGAGGCCGATGATCGGCGCGACGACGGAGAGGTTGCCGCGGTTGAGCGCCCGGAAGAAGAACACGAAGCCGCCGACCTCGAAGATCCCCGCGAGCACCGCGAATCCCATGGGTCTCAGGTCGTCCTGCCCGGGCAGGCCGTCGACGATCAGCGCCAGCGGCAAGGTGCAGATGCCGTTGCCCACGAGCATCAGCAGCGATGCCATGTACGGATCGACCGAGCGGCTCAGCGGAACGAGGAAGTAGTTCGCCGTCGTCCAGGCGATGGCCGTGAGCAGGCTGAGGAAGACGGTCATGCCGCGGCTACGGTACTGGGGTGGTCACCGCAGCCGACCCCGATGCCGGTGTCCTGGCGAGCTTCCTCGAGCGCTGGGCGCCCGTCGTCGCGCTCACGGGCGCGGGCGTCTCGACCGCCAGCGGCCTGCCGGACTTCCGCTCGCCCGGCGGGCTCTGGGAACGGCTCGACCCGATGGTCGACGGCCATGTCGACATGCTCACGCGCGATCCGGCGCGCGTCTGGCAGTGCTGGGCCGAGCCGCTGATCGGGACGCACGTGGTTCCCAATGCCGCACACACCGCGCTGGCACGACTCGAGGCGAGCGGCGTCATCTCGGGCGTCGTCACCCAGAACATCGACGGCCTGCACCACGCCGCCGGCAGCCCCGCGGTCGAGGTGCACGGGCATCTGCGCAGCGCGCGCTGTCTCCGCTGCGGCGCCGAGGAGGACATGGAGCCCGCCCTCGCGCGCTATGCGGACACGCGGCTCGCGCCGCAATGCCTCGAGTGCGGCGGCACGCTGCGACCGCAGGTGGTGCTCTTCGGCGAGCCGCTGCCGGCCTCGGCCTGGGGACGCGCGAGCGAGCTCGCGCAGACCGCGGGCGCCTGTCTGTGCGTCGGCACGTCGCTGCAGGTCTACCCGGCGGCTGGGCTGGCCGAGGCCTTCGTGCGCGCGCGGCGGCCGCTCGCGATCGTCTCGCGGCAGCCGACCGAGATGTGGGACGAGGCCGATCCCCGGCTGCTGCGCTCGGCCGAGCAGCTCCTGCCGGCCGTCGCCTCGATCCTCGAGAACTAGAACCGCTAGGTCGTCATCTCCGCCTCGGGCGCCGGCGCGGAAGCCACGCCGTCGCGCACCGCGACCTTGATCGCCTCGCTCAGCGTGGGGTGGGCGAACGTCGTCGCGAGCAACGGGCCGAGGTCGCCGTTGCGCGTGTGCAGGGGCATCGTCAGCGCGCCGAGCATGTCGCCCGCGTGCGCCGCCATGACCGTCGCGCCGATCAGCTTGCCGCTGGCGCCGTCGATGACGACCTTGACGAACCCCTCCGTCTCACCCAGCGCGCGCGCCTTGCCGAGCTCGCGGATGAGCTTGACGTGCGTGTGCACGTTGATTCCCCGTCCCTGCGCCTCGGCCTCGGTGAGTCCGACCGCGGCCACCTCGGGATCGGTGAACGTGACGCGCGGCATGGCCGTGTAGGCGGGCTCGTGGTGCGCGCCGCGCAGCGCGTTGTCGGCCACCTGCGGTCCCTCGTGCGTTGCGACGTGCGTGAACTGGAAGCGCCGGTGATCGCCGCCGATCGCGTCGCCGAGCGCCCAGATGCCACGTGCCGTCGTCTCGAGGTGGGCATCGACGCGCGCGCCGCCGTCGGCCAGCGCGATGCCCGCCTCGGCCGGGTCGGTCTCGTCGACCCGCGGCTCGCGCCCCGTGGCGATCAGCAGCGCCTCGGCGGTGGCGCTGCCGCCGATCCAGGCCAGCTCGGTGCCACCCGGCACGTCGCGCGCCCTGATCTCCCGCACGCCGGTGACGACGCGCACGCCCTCGTGCGTCAGGACGCGCATCAGCGTCTCGCGCGCCTCGGGCTCCTCGCCGCGCAGCGGTGTCGTCGCTGCGCAGCACCATCGTGACCTCGACGCCCAGGCGGTTGAGCGCCTGCGCGAACTCGCACGCGATCGGCCCGGCTCCTCCGATCACGAGCGATTTCGGGAGGTCGGTCAGATCCAGGAGGTCGTCGCTCGTCAGGTAGCTGGCCCGCGCGAGACCGGGGATCGGCGCGATCCACGGGCGAGCCCCGACGGCGAGCACCGTCGGGATCGCCGCGCAACTCCGTCTCGCCGTCCTCGTCGCCGACGACGAGCGCGCCGGCGCGGAAGCGCGCGTGCGAGCGAACCCGCAGCACGTCGTTCTCCGCCAGCAGGCGTTCGTAGAAGGCGCCGCCCGTCGTCGATCACGCGCCGCACGCGGGCCATGACCGCGGGGCCGTCGATCTCGACCGTCGCACGAACGCCGAACTCGTCGCCCCGCCGCGCACCGTGCGCGAGCTCCGCAGCCCTGACCAGGGCCTTCGTCGGGATGCACCCGACGTTGATTCAGGTGCCGCCGAGCGCCTCCGGCTCGATCACCGCGACGCGCGCTCCCAGACGACGGGCGCGCATCGCGCAGGAGATGCCGCCCATGCCGCCGCCGACGACGACGAGCTCGGGCGCGTACGACTCGAGCCGCGTCACGCTGGGCTCAGACGAGCTCGGGAGCGACGCGAGCGATCGTCTCGTCGACCAGCTCGCGACGGCCGTGCTCGGCGTCGCGACTGAGGACGCCGTCTTCGTCGACGCGGTACTGGCCGACCTTCATCAGCGGAGGCGAGTAGCAGTGGATCGAGACCGCCGGCGCGCCCTCGCCGTGGGCCACGGAGTGGATGTACCCGGCGGGGCCCTGCCGGGTTGAGCCGGGCCGCAGCTCCAGCGCCGTCGCGCCGGTCGGCAGGCGCAGCTGGCGCTCGACGACCATGCCGCGCGCGATCGCGATGCCGACGTCGGAGCACGTCGTGGTCGTGGAAGCCGGTGGACTGGCCCGGGCATCCAGCACAGCACCCAGATGTCGGTGCGGTCATCCTCGAAGAGCAGCCGGTAGCGGCGGCGCTGCGCGTCGACGACGAGCAGGGGCTCCCACAGCTCGGGGCGGTCGCGGATCGCGATGGCGAGCTGCTCGAGCTCGGCCGCCGACAGCGTGGACGCCGCGGGCACGAGCAGGCGCGTCGCCGCCGCGAGCTCCTGCGGCGGATTCAGCACCTCGTCCCAGTCGATCGGGTCGGCGACCTTTTGGCTTTCGCGCGTAACCATTTCTCATGCAGTCTAACGCGCGCACCTCCGAAACCGGACTTCGCGCGGCCCTGCGAGGGCTTGCTCAGCCGATCGGGAGCGAGCGCGCGATGGCGACCAGCCGGGGCGCGGGAAGGTCGCCCTCGACGCGCACCAGCAGATCGCCGCGCTGCCACAGGAGCGTCGTGCCGGCCAGCCGCGTGTAGGTGGCGTCGAGCGCGTTCCCTGCGCCGGAAGAGCACCACGATGTGCGGCGCGCCCGTCACGAGCAGCGCCGGGCCGCCGTCGATGCGGAGCCGCTGCACACGCGTCGCCTGCGCAAGCGTCTTGCCGAGCACCTGGTCTTTCGAGCGTCCCGCGCACCGCGCTCACGAGCACGCGCTGCTGCGGTCCGAGGCGCGCCGCGACGGTGCGCGGCTGGTACAGGAACGTCACGTCCACGCCCCCCTGCAGCGGGTCCTCGAAGATCCCGTCGGGCGTGCCGAGGGCGCTCGGTGGGCGGATGCGCACGCCCAAGACGCCTGCGCGCGCTGCAGGGAGACCGGCGCGCCGAGCTCCAGCCCGCGCGCGTCCGATGCGACCGATGGCAGATGCGGGACGCGCTCGATGCGCACGTTGCGCAGCCCGAACGCGTCGAGCACGCGATCGCGCAGGGAGGGCGAGACCGCCACGGCCGTCGCGGGGACGAGCAGGAGGAGCGCGCATGCGAGCACCACCGGAGGCGCCGGCGCCGCCGCCGCGCAGAGGCCTGCCCGATCGCCGCGAGCACGCCCGCTGCGAGCGCGGGCGTCTCGGGGAAAGCGCCGGCGAGCGCCCGCAGGTCGCGCTCCAGCGTCATGCCTCGACCTCCAGGCTCGCGCGCAGCCGATCGAGCGCGCGCGCGGTGCGCGACTTGACGGTGCCGCGCGCGACGCCCAGCACTGCCGCCGTCTCCTCCTCGCCCAGATCGAGCACGAAACGGCAGGCGATGACGCTGCGGTCGCGCTCGGGCAGCGCGGCGAGCGCGTCGCGCAGACGGCCGTCGCTGACCGCCGGGCCCTCGGCCGCGGGCGCCTGCCAGGTCAGCTCGTGGGCCGCGCGCTCCGACAGGCCCTCGCGCCGCCTGCGGCTGCGCACCCGGTTGCGCGCCTCGTTGGCGACGATCGCGAGCAGCCAGGGGCGAAACTCGGCTCCCCGGCGAAAGCGGCGCAGCGCCAGCCAGGCGCGGACGAAGCCCTCCTGGGCGGCCTCCTCGGCCTCGGCGGCCGAGCCGGTGATGAGATAGGCCGTGCGGAACGCGATCGCCTGGTGCTCCTCGACGAGGGACTCGTAGGCGCGCGCGTCGCCACGCCGCGCGCGCACGGCGCGGTCATCCGGCGCCTTGGCCCGGCCGTCCACGCATCTCTTCTACACCTCTGAGGCGCGCGGCGTTCCGCGAGGGCGCGACATCCGATTCCGGCACGCGCAGGACGCGCGCGATCCAGTTCGGCAGGTACCAGTTCCAGTCGCCCATCAGCTTCATGAGCGCCGGCACGAGCAGGGCGCGGATGATCGTGGCGTCGATCAGGATCGCCACGGCGAGCCCGAAGCCGAACTGCACGAGCCCGATCAGGCTGCCGAGCATGAAGCCCGAGAACGCCGCGACCATGATGGCCGCGGCCGCAGTGACGATCCTGCCGGTGCGCATCAGGCCGAGCGCCACCGCGCGCTCGGTGTCGCCCGTCTCGTCGTACAGCTCGCGCATGCGCGAGAGCAGGAAGACCTCGTAGTCCATCGAGAGCCCGAACAGCATCGCGAACAGGAAGATCGGGATCCAGGCCTCGATCTGGTCGGCCTGCGGCAGGCCGATCAGGTCGCCGGCGCCCCAGCGGAACGCGACGACGAGCAGGCCGTAGGTCGCGCCGACCGAGAGCAGGTTGAGGATCACCGCCTTGAGCGGCAGCAGCAGCGAGCGGAAGGCGCGCATGAGCACGAGGTAGGTCACGCCCAGCACGCCCAGCACGAGCCAGGCGAACACGCCGTAGGCGCGATCGATGAAGTCGACGCCGGCCGGTGGGCCGCCGCCGGCATAGACGTGCGCGCTGCCGAAATCCGCAGCGGGGACGTAGACGTGCCGGAAGCGGTTCGCGAGCTTCTTGGCCTGGTCGGTGCCGTAGTCGTGCCGCGTCGAGACGACGATGCGCGCGTAGCGGCCGGTCGGATCGGGAGGCAGGTACGTCGGCAGCCCGGTCTCGGTGGGCGCCTGGACGATGGTGACCTC
This sequence comes from uncultured Actinomycetes bacterium, assembly GCA_963713435.1. Classification (GTDB taxonomy): domain Bacteria; phylum Actinomycetota; class Thermoleophilia; order Gaiellales; family JALYLC01; genus JALYLC01. The sequence continues at coordinate 129,016 of CAVQLU010000006.1, read as the reverse complement.
GGGATCGGCGCGCACCTTCGTCACGAGCCGCCGGATCGCGCCCTCGGTCTGGCGGATGCCGCCGGCGCGCCCGCTGTCGACCACGGCGATGAGCGGCGAGATGGTGCCCGGTCCGAGCGTGCCGCTCGAGCAGCTTGAGGCCCTGAACGGAGGGCGCCTGGGAGGGCAGGTTGCGGCTCGATCCGGGCGTCAGCGAGAGGAACGGCGCCGGCAGCGCGCAGAGGATCAGGAATCCGCCCGTGAGGCATGCGACCAGCCCGGGGCGGCGCATGATCGTCTCGGCGATGCGCGCCCAGGCGCCGCCGTCGCTCTCCGGGCGCAGGCCGATCAGCGGCACGCGCAGCCGCAGCAGGCGCGAGCCGAACATCGCGAGCAGCGCGGGCAGCAGCGTGAGGGCGGCGCTGATGGAGACGAGCGGGATGAGCAGGCCGCCGATGCCCATCGAGCGGATGAACGGCAGCGGGATCAGGACGAGCATGGCGAGCCCGATGGCCACGGTCGCGCCCGAGAAGAGCACCGCGCGACCGGCCGTGTTCATCGTCGTGCGCAGCGCCGTCGCGCTCGTCGGCGCCGCCCAGTAACTCCTCACGGAAGCGGTAGACCACGAGCAGCGAGTAGTCGATCGCGATCGCGATGCCGATCAGCGTGACGAGGTTCGTCACGTAGATCGCCATGTTCAGCTCGTGCGCGACGATCCAGAGCAGGCCGAGCGTGACGGGCACCGTGCCGGCGGCCATCAGCAGCGGCACGAGCGTCGCCGTGAGCGTGCCGAACACGATCAGCAGCACGATCACCGCGATCGGGATCGCGATCTCCTCGCCGCGCTGCAGATCGGCGTCGAAGACGGGCTGCAGGTCGTGGTTGATGGCGGTCTGGCCGCTGACGTAGACGCGCCCGCCGCTCACCGTCCCGATCGCGTCCCGCATCCGCTCGACGCGCAGGGCCGCGGGCTGGGGCTCGAGCCGCGTGTCGATCTTGGCGAACGACAGTCCCGGGCCCGCGGGCTGCAGGGTGCCCGACGCGGGCGTCCGGCAGGACGCCGGCGGCGCGCTTGAGCGCCGCGGCCTGGGCCGCCGGCGCGATGTCGCCCGAGAACACGATCGTGTAGCCGGAGTCGTCGCGCTGGCCGAAGTGGTCGACCAGCAGGGTGCGCGCGTGGTCGCTCTCGGTGCCGGGCAGGTCGAAGCGGTTGGAGAGCAGATCGTTGAGCTTCGTGCCGAAGACGCCGCTGACGGCGGCCAGCGAGAGCACCGCGGCGATCAGCCAGGCGGCGGCCACGGCGTAGCGCGCGCGGCTCATGGCATCGGCGAGGCGGAGCATCCCGGGGCTGTCTAGCACGCCCCGGCGAGCGGCACGACCGCAGCGGCTACGAGGTGCTCGGCTCCGGTGCCGTCGGGCGCGCGCCGTCGAGGCCGACCGGGCGCGACAGCTCGTCCTCGCGCGTGAGGATGATGTTGTCGATCAGGCCGTACTCCTTGGCCTCCTCGGGGCCCATGAAGTTGTCGCGATCGACGTCGTCGTGGATGCGCTCGATCGGCTGCCCCGTGTGGTGGGCGAGGATCTCCTCCATGCGCCGCTGCAGCGCCAGGATCTCTCGCGCGCGGATCTCGATGTCGGTGGCCTGGCCCTCGAAGCCGGGCGTCGAGCCCTGGTGGATCATGATCTTGGCGTTCGGCAGCGAGGAACGCTTGCCCGCCGCGCCGCCGGCCAGCAGGATCGCGCCCATCGACATCGCCATGCCGAAGCAGATCGTGCGCACGTCCGGGCCGGACGAACTGCATGGTGTCGTAGATCGCCATCCCGGCGTAGACGTCGCCGCCCGGCGAGTTGATGTAGAGCGAGATGTCCTTGTCGGGGTCGTCGGACTCCAGGTGCACCATCTGGGCCACGATCAGGTTCGCGATCTCCGAGGTGACCGGGCGTGCCGAGGAAGACGATGCGGTCGTTGAGCAGGCGCGAGTAGATGTCGAACGAGCGCTCGCCGCGGCTCGTGTTCTCGATCACCATCGGAATCAGCGGGGACATGCGGGCACCTCCGGCCGTGTGACTCTAGAATGCAACTCACTGGTTGCATATTAGTGCAACCGATACAGTTGCGTGTATCGCAGATGGAGGTGGGTCGGCATGGCGAGTGTGACGCGGGAGATCGTGCTTCCGGCCGAGCGGGACGAGACCTGGCGCTGGCTGACCGACCCGAGCGAGCTCTCGCGCTGGCTTGCGCCCGAGGTCGAGCTCGAGCCCTGGGAGGGCGGGACGATCGAGACCGCCGGGCGAGCCCGATCCGCGCACCGGGCGTCGTCGAGCGCGTCGACGAGCAACACCTGCTGCGCATCCGCTGGTGGCCCGTCGAGGACGAGGACGCCGCGACGACGGTCGAGTTCGAGCTCGGCGACGACCCGGACGGCACGCGCGTTCGCGTGACCGAAACGGACGACGTGCCCGCCTCGGCCTCCGCCCGCGGCGCCCGAGCGCTCGCCTACGCGTGATGGCCGATCCGGGCGCCATCTTCGGCGCGCTGGCGGACGACACGCGGCGCACCGTGTTCGTGCGCGTGGCCTCCAGCGGTCAGGCGACCGCGAGCGAGCTCGCGCGCGACCTGCCCGTGACGCGCCAGGCGGTCGCGAAGCACCTCTCGCTGCTCGCCTCGGCGGGCCTCGTCGAGAGCGAGCGCGTGGGGCGCGAGACCCGTTTCCACGCCCGCGGCGAGCCGCTGCGCGAGGCGATCGACTGGATGGCGACGGTCGGCGCGCGCTGGGACGAGCGTCTCGCGCTGCTCGCCGCGCTCGCCGAGCTCGCTAGCGCCCGGGCGCTACTCGGACTTCTTCGGGATCATCCCCGCCGGCGCGAAGCGCGCCAGCTCGACGGCGAGGCGGTTCGGCGCGCGGCCCTCCATCTCGGCCTCCTCCTTGCGCACGACGCCCTCGCGCACGAGATGCGCGCCGAGGAAGCGCACGGGATCGGGCGGGAAGCGCCCCTGCCGGCCGTCGACGAGCCCGCAGCCGCTCCACTCGTCGGCGATCCCGAGGGCGAGCGAGGCGAGGATGCGGCCGCCCACGCACCGCGGGCGCGACGCCGTTGCCCGAGAAGCCGACGCCGTAGACGATGTGGCTGCGGCCGCCGAGGTGGCCGAAGATCGGCAGTCCCGTGCGCGTGCGGTCGATCGGCCCGCACCAGTCGGTCGCGATCGGCACGTCGGCGAGCATCGGGTAGATCTCGTGGAAGCTGCGGGCGACGGCGCGCGCGCGCTCCTCGTCGCGGTCGAAGCGCGGGCCGATGCGATCGTGCAGCGCGATTCCCCAGCCGCCCTTGCCGAACACGACGCGCCCGTCGTCGGTCGTCCGGTAGTACGAGATCTGCAGGCGCGAGTCGCTGATGCACTCGTGCTGCGTCCAGCCGATCTCGCGCAGCCGCTCGGGGATCGGCGCGGTGGCGACGATGTCGCTCGAGATGATCGCGAGGCGCGTGTGCAGCTCGCGCAGCCCGACCGCCCAGGCGTTCGTGGCGATCACGACGCGATCGGCCGTGAGCACGCCGCGCGCGGTGTGCAGCACCGCCGGCGAGCGGCGGTCGAGGCGCGTGACGCGCGTGCCCTCGTGGATGCGCACGCCGAGCTCGAGCGCGACGCGGCGCAGGCCGCGCGCCAGCAGCGCCGGCTGCAGGATCGCGCCGGAGGGCTCGAAGAGGCCGGCGATGTGGCGATCCGAGCCGCTGCGCCGGGCCGTCTCCTCGGGCGTCCACTCCTCGAACGGCATCACGCCGAGCTCGCGGCAGGTGGCCATGACGCCGTCCCAGGCGCCGAGCTGGGCCTGCGACGTCGCCGTCCAGAGGTGCCCGCCGCGGTGGTAGTGCGCGTCGATCGCCATGCTCGCTCGCAGAACGCGCCGAGCTCGTCCACCGCCGACTCGCAGGCGCGCGCGAGCTCGAGGGCGCCGTCGGCGCCGCAGAGCTCGACGAGCGTGCCGAGCTTGGCCCACCAGGTGATCGCGAAGCCGCCGTTGCGGCCGCTCGCGCCGCCGCCGCAGATGTCCTGCTCGAGCACGACGACGTCGCACGACGGCTCGCTGCTGCTTGATGCGGATGGCCGTCCAGAGCCCGGCGTAGCCGCCGCCCATGATCGCGACGTCGGCGCGCGCGGCACCCTCGAGCGGCGGGGCGGCGGGCTCGTCGGCGGCGAGGGCCTCGTCGAGCCAGAGAGAGCGGTGCGGCATGGGCCGCAGAGCCTAAGCGGTCTAGCGGGTGATCCCCGCCAGCACCTTGGCGTTGGCGTCGGTGGCGCCCTGCTTGGTCGCCTGGTCGAAGTAGACCGTGACGCCTTCCCACTGGTTGAAATGCAGCGTGCCGGGCTGGTTCGAGAGCGTGATGTGGCCCGTGCGTGCCCTGCATGTCGATGCGCGGCAGGGCCGGCACGACATCGCTCGGCGCCGTCGAGCCGACGGTGTCGACCGCCCACTTCCAGGCGTTCAGCTGATCCCAGGTGAGCGCCTGGTAGAACAGCGGCGCGTGCTTGTAGCGCTTCGTGAAGAGCTTCTTGAAGGTCGTGCCGGCGGAGGTGAGATGCAAGGTCGGCGCGCGAGAACGTGGGCCAGATGACGCCCACGCCGTGCTTTGCCCGTGGCCTTCCAGAAGGCGTCGTTGAGGTAGTCCCAGCCGAGCACGATGTCGCCCTTGAAGCCCACGTCGCGTGCCTGTGTGATCGCGGAATAGCGAGTCGGGATGAAGGGGTTCGCCGTGATCACGAGCGCGTCCGGCTTGCTCGCCAGCAGGGTCTTGAGCGCGCGGCTTCAGATCGCGCGCATCGCGCTTGAAGGTGTGCGCGCGCATGTCGATGCCGGCCGCGACGGAGGTCGCGCGGATCGTGCTCGCCGAGCCCCTGGCGCGAACGCCGTGTCGTCGGCGATGATCGCCACGTGCCGGTAGTCGCGCTTCTTGAAGAACGGAGCGAACGCGTTCGGCAGCATGTCGTTGTTCGGGCCGATGCGCACGACTTCGGGATAGTTGGCCTTCGTGACGTCGACCGACCAGGCGTAGGCTCACGAACATCGGGATCCCGAGGGCGTGCGCCTCCTCGCTCTCCGCCTGCGCGACGGACGAGTCCCAGCCGGCGAGGATGACCGAGCAGTGATCGTGATTGACGGCGCGCACGACGTGCTGGACGCCGCGCTCCGGGTCGGCCGATGTCGTCGTAGACCTTGAGCTCGACGCGCTGGCCGTCGACGCCGCCGCGGCTGTTGATCCAATCCCGCCACAGCTGTGCCGTCTTGAGCACGTTGCCGCCCGCGACCGGAGTCGTCCGACTTCGAGAGCGGCATGATCACGGCGATGCGGGCCGTGGCCGTGGCGGCGCGTGCGGAGGCAGGGCGCAAGAGCGCCCCACCGCCGAGCGTCGCCGCAGCCAGAGCCGCGACGAGCGCTTCGCGCCGCGTCAGTTGTTCGTGCATTCGATCCTGTAGGACGCCGTCGGCACCGAGGTGTTGGTACTAGCTCGCCGCGGTCGGCACGATTGGCGCTACGGCGACGACGCTGTGCTGGGCGTGCGACACACCCCGAGCATAGGCGAGTGGGTGGGGTGCCCCGAGCCGGTCACGACCCCTACGAGGCGTGCACGACCGCGTGGCCGACGATCGTCACGGGGATCTGCGAGCGCTTGATGAGGGCGTGCGAGACGCTCCCCAGGAGCGCGCCGGTGACCGAGCCGTGTCCGCGCGACCCGACGACGAGCAGATCGGCGTCGAGCGTGCCGGAGGCCGTGCAGATGCAGTCGACGACGTCGCCGTGAGCCACGTGCGCGGTCGCATCGACACCGGCGGCGGCAGCAGTCGCAACGCCGGCCTCGGCGATGTGCTCCGCGCCGCCACGTTCCTCGACCTCGAGCACGGCAGGACCGGAACCAGCACGACCAGCGAGCCGCGGCGGTCGAACGGACAGCACCTCGAGCTTCGCACCGGCGTCCTTGGCCAGTTCAATGGCAACGTCGAGCGCTTCGCCGGCCTGCTCGCTGCCGTCCGTAGCGATCATGATGGTCTTCACCGGAGTTCTCCTCAGCCGCCCGGAACGGAATGCTCCGGGATCTATCCACCCATGCTGACCGCGAGACCCCCTGCTGCCATCGGCATCGCCGCGCATTCACCGTGCGGCTTATCCGCAGCGCGAAGGCCGGCTCCGGCCCAATCTCGTGCACGCTCGGGGTCTGGCACGCAACGTGCGGGTCTGACCCCGAGCGTGCGGACCTGGCACCGACCCGTGCACGCGGCTGCAACGCCACTAGGCACGCCGAAAAGCCACGGTCATCGAGCTGCGAGTCGCAACGGTCGTCCGGAGGCGTGGATCGACGCCGTGGCCTGCAAAGCCGTATGGCTAGGGGGATGCACGCACGGGGTCAGGTCCGCACGCTCGGGGTCAGACCCGCACGTTGCGGGCCAGACCCTCGCTGTGCGGCGTCGCGGATGGTTCGCAGCATCTTTTGGCTCATGACGAAGCTGATCGCCTCGACTGGCTCGACGAGCAGTGGCGCCCACCACTTCGTGTAGGCGTAGCGCTCGCGCACGATCAGCCTCGTTGTGCCGTCGGGCTCTTCCGCGACGATGAAGGCCCAGGTGAAGTCGTACGGCGGCGGTCGTTTCCCCATCGGGACTCCGCCGCGCAGAACGAGCGAGTGGCCGGGCTCGCAGGCGGCTACGGCGAGCGCGACCTCGGGGTGGAGCCGGATCTCGTCGCCGACGCGGATGACCTGGTGTTCGGGGAGGACGTGATCGGCGCTGTGGATGTTGCAGCCGGCCAGGTTCTCCAGCCGGTCGTAGGAGTAGAACCCGCCGCGACCCTGTCCGAGCTGGGCGATCCACGGCCAGACCGCGCCGGGCGGTGCCTGGATGCCGATGGCACGCGTTGACTCGAGGTCAGGAGTCGCGATCAGGTCGTCGCCGGCGAGGTGCGCCGCGCTCTCTGCGGTGGTCGCGCCCCAGCGCAGCTGCCGCGGGCGTGCGAGCAGGCTGTACGCCGCCAGCGCCGCCGCGCCGCTCAGCGCGAGGCGCCTCACGCCACGACGACGACGTCGCAGCCGGCGCCCGAGACGACTCGCGCTGCGACCGAGCCGAGCAGGAGCAGGCCCGCGTCGCGGAGGTTGCGGCGGCCCACGACGATCGTGTCGAAGTCGTCGCGCTCGGCGGTCACGCAGATTGCGCGCGCGGGGTTCTTTCCCTGACTCGAGATCAGCGTGGCGTCGATGCCGCGTTCGGCCAGCAGGCGGCAGGCGCCCGCGAGGTGGCCGTCGGGATCGTCGCCGCGCTCGCTGACGTGGATCACGCTGAGGTCGTCGCCCGTCGCGATGCATCGTCGCCGTTCGGCGCAGGCGCCCGCTGCGCCGAGGCCGAGCCGTCATAGGCCAGCAGCGTGCGCTCGCTGCGGCGGATGCGGGAGGTGTTCGCGATCACCATTCCAGCTTGCCGCCGCGACGCGGCCGCCGGCATCCGTGCGGGCTCGCGATCGTCGCTGCGGAAAAGCCGCAGATGTCACGTGCTTGTATCCTCGGGGCGCGTATGGCAGCCGCCCCCGCAGAGCACAGCAAGCTCGCGGAGGTCGTCGAGGCCGGCACCGCCATCGCGCGCGGACTCGACCTCGACGAGACGCTGCAGGCGGTCGTCGAGGCGGCGGCGCGCGTCACGGGCGCCGCGTACTGCGCGCTCGGCGTGCTCGGGCCCGACCGCCGCATCAGCCGCTTCATCACCACGGGGCTCACCGACGAGCAGCGCCGGCTGCTCGGCAGCGCGCCCACGGGACGTGGCGTCCTGGGCGTGCTCATCGAGGAGGCGCGGCCGCTGCGGCTGCGCAATCTCGCCGACGATCCGCGCTCGGTGGGATTCCCGCCCAACCACCCGCCGATGCACTCCTTCCTCGGCGTGCCGATCGCGGGGCGCGGCGCCGTCTACGGCAACCTCTACCTGACCGAGGCGCGCGACGGCGCGTTCACCGACGAGGACGAGCGCATCGTGCTGCTGCTGGCCGGCATGGCCGCGGTCGCGATCGAGAACGCCCGGCTCTACCAGGACTCCACCGAGCAGGCCGAGCAGGCGCCGGCGCGCTTCCGAGGCGCGGGTGGCGCTGATCGGCGCGGCCGCCGCGGTGCTCAACGAGCACGACGTGCTCGAGGCCCTGCGGCTCGTGGCCCGCGAGGCCGTGCGGCTCCTGCGCGTGCGGCTCGTCGCGGTCTGCGTGCCCGACGAGTTCGCCGGGCGTGATCCGCTACGACGTCGCGGAAGGGCCGGCGCGCCGAGGCGTTCGACACGTCGCCCGTGCCGCTCGCCGACTCCTTCGCCGGCTCCGTGCTGCTGGCCGGCGTCTCCATTCACGTCGACGGGCGCGAGACGACCGCGATCGGCGGATTCGCATCGGCCAAGCGCCTCGACGGACACGACGTGATCGCCCAGCCGGTGCTCGTCGGCGACGAGCCCGCGGCCGTGCTGCTCGCGGCCGATCGCGATGACGGCGCGCGCCTTCGGCAGCGAGGATCAGGAGCTCCTGGCGGTGCTCGCCACGTTCGCCGCCATCGCGATCCGCACGTCGCGCTGGCTCGCGCGCGAGCGAGCCCGGGCCGACGCCCTCGCGCGCCTGCGCCAGACGCAGGCCGATGCCGAAGTCGCGGCGCGAGACGCTCTCGCGCGTGATCGAGACCCAGGAGCGCGAGCGGCGGCGGATCGCGCAGGACCTGCACGACCGCACCGCCGGCGGCCTCACGTCGGTGCTGTTCGCGCTGCGCAGGCTCGAGCGCGAGCGCCGCCGACGACGACCAGCGCGCGCAGCTGAGCGAGGCGCGCGAGGGCGTCGCCGCGGCGATCGAGGACGTCCGCGACCTGATCGCCGACCTGCGCCCGAAGGTGCTCGACGACTTCGGCCTCGCGCCCGGCGCTGGAGCGCCTGTGCGAGACGATCGGTCGCCGCAGCGGCCTGGCCGTGCGCGCCGAGCTCGGCGACGGCCTCGACCGGCTCTCGCCCGAGGTCGCGACCGCGACGTACCGCATCGTCCAGGAGGCGCTCGGCAACGTCGCGCGCCACGCCGAGGCGCACGCAGCGTCACGGTGAGGGCCGGGCTGACCGGCGACCAGCTCGTCGTCACGGTCGAGGACGACGGGAAGGGCTACGGCCCCGGCACGCTGGGCTACGGGATCGAGGGCATGATCGAGCGCGCGCGCATGGTCGCCGGGAGAGTCGATCTCGAGAGCCCGGCGGGCGGTGGGGCGCGCGTGCGCTTCGAGACGCGCGTGGACTCCGCGTGATCCGCATCCTGCTCGTCGACGACCACCAGCTCGTGCGCAGCGGCGTGCGCCGCGTGCTGGAGGAGACCGGGCGGTTCGAGGTCGTCGGCGAGGCGGCCGAGGTCGGCGAGGCGCTCGAGTCTGCGCGCGCCGGCTGACGCCCGGACGTCGTCGTGCTCGACCTGGCGCTGCGCGACGGCTCGGGACTCGACGCGATCGCCGACCTGCGCGAGGGCGGCGCGCGGGTCGTGATCCTCTCGATGCAGGACGAGCCGGCCTACGCGCGCAAGGCCTTCGAGCTCGGCGCGCAGGGCTACGTCGTCAAGGACGCAGCCGACGAGGAGCTCGCCGCGGCGATCGACGCGGTGCTGGCCGACCGCATCTACGTCCACCCGGCGCTCGCCGCCCGCCTCGTGATGCGCGAGCCGGCCGACGACCTCACCGAGCGCGAGCGGGAGGTGCTGCGCCTGATCGCGCTCGGCTACACGAACCAGGAGATCGCGGGTCAGCTCTACCTGAGCGTGCGCACGATCGAGGCGCACCGCCGCCACATCCTCGACAAGCTCCGGCTCTCGACGCGGGCCGAGCTGGTGCGCTACGCGCTCGAGCACGGCATCGTCCAGATCGGAACGGCCTGAAAACGACGCAGCGCAGACCGCCCGGGGTCTCGGGGACGGTCTGCGCGTCTCGGCCGAGCTCTGGTCGGTCGGGCTAGGCGGTGACGGGCTTCGTCGCCCGGCGCCGGCGGCGACGGGTCGCGACCGTCGTGGCTGCGAGCCGCACCATGCCGAAGGCGGCGAGCACGATGAATCCGATGCCGCTGAGCAGCAGCGCGATGCCGACGACCACTCCGAAGAGTGCGAGCTGGCCGGCCATGTAGCTGACGTTCAGCGCAGTCGAGAGCGCCGTCTCGCTGATCCACACGTTGCGCGCCGGGTTGTCGAGCGGCTGGCCGCTGGCGGTCTGCGTGGCCTTGGCGGCGTCGTTCGTGCCCTTGCCGTCAGCCGAGGCGTAGCGCGCCATCTGGCTGTAGGTCAGCCCGCCGCTCGCCTCGAGCGCGTGGATGCGCATGTAGCTGGCGAAGCAGCGCGCGTCGGCTGCCGTTGCGTGATCGCCTTGCCGGCGACGTTGCAGGTCGGCAGCGAGACGTTCTTCAGGCCGGCGGCCTTGGCCTCGGCCGCGATGGCCGCGGGGTCATGTCGGGCGTGCCGACGATCTGCTCCTGCTTGCAGGCTGTCGGTCACGGTCGAGCGACCGTTCACGCCCATCGCGATCGCGACGACGCCGAAGACGATCAGGACGATTCCTGCGGCAAAGCCGCCGTACTGAAGCCAACGCCTCATGGTGCTCCCATCGGTTGTGATCGAGGAACGTCGACGAGTGCCGAGAGCTCCGATACGACAACTGTGCCCGGCGGCGGGCGGCCCGCCATCGGGATCGCCCCGCGCGCGGGCTGCGGGAAATCCGCATCTGACGCCGCGGCTGATTGGCGAGTCAGTCAGAATCCGCGGCGTGTTCGAGACGCCCTCTCACGATCCTCTCGGAGGACGCGCTCGACGCCATCCACGACGCAGGCCATGACGATCCTCGAGGAGATCGGCGCCGAGGTCGTGCACGAGCCGGCGCGCGCGATGCTCGCGGGCCTCGGGCAGAAGGTCGACGGCACGCGCGTGCACTTCGACCGCGAGTTCGTGATGGAGCAGCTGCAGCTCGCGCCGGCGCGGGTCACCGTGCACGGTCGCAACCCGGAGCGCGCGGTCACGTTCGGCGGCGGCGCGCTCTGCATGCTGCCGCCCGGCGGCTCGCCGTTCGTCGCCGACCGCGAGCGAGGGCGGCGCGACGGGATGTACGGCGACCACGTCGAGATCGTCAAGATGACGCAGGCGACGCCGTACCTGCTGCGCTGCGGGCAGAGCGGCGCGCTGCGAGGCCGGCGACGTGCCCGAGACGAGCCGCCACCTCGATCTCGACTACTCCTGGATCCGCTACTCGGACAAGCCCTACGTGGCCTACGGGACGACCGGGCCCGCGCGCGCAGGACAGCGTCGAGCTCGCCGCGATCTCGCGCGGCGGCCGGGCGGCGATCGAGGCCGAGCCCGCGATCATCGGCGTCGTCAACCCCAACAGCCCGCTCGTCTGGGACTCGGCTCATGGTCGAGGCGATGTGGGCCTGGGCCGAGGCCAACCAGCCGATCGCGATGACGCCGTTCCTGCTGGCCGGCGCGACGGCGCCCGTCTCGGTCGCCGCAGGGCTCTCGCTGCAGGTCGCCGAGGCGCTCTCGGGCGTCGCGATCGCGCAGGCCATCCGGCCCGGCGTCGGCTGCTTCTTCGGCTCGTTCTTCTCCGGCGTCGACATGCGCAGCGGCGGCCCGTCGCTCGGGCATGCCCGAGTCGGTGCTCGGATCGCTCGCCGGCGGCCAGCTGGCGCGCCGCTACGGCCTGCCGTTCCGCGGCGGCGGCGGCCTCACGTCCGCCAACGCGCTCGACGCGCAGGCGGCGACCGAGTCGGCGATGTCGCTCTGGGGCACGTACCTCTCCGGCTGCGACCTCGTGCTGCACGCCGCGGGCTGGCTCGAGGGCGGGCTGACGTGCTCGTTCGAGAAGTTCGCGCTCGACCTCGAGGTGCTGCGCATGTTCGAGAGCCTGCGCGGCGGTCTCGACGTCGAACACCGAGACGCTCGCGCTCGAGACGATCCGCGAGGAGGGCCCGGGCGGCATCTTCCTCGCCACCGACCACACGCTCGAGCACTTCAGCGAATGGGTCTTCATGAGCCCGCTCTTCCGCTCGCAGGCCTATCCGACGTGGACGAAGCAGGGCGTCGGCCGAGACGCCCGAGGTGGCGACGAAGCGAGTGGAAGAAGCTGCTCGAGAGCTGGGAGGATCCCGGGCTCGACGACGGCGTCGAGGCCGAGCTGCGGGAGTTCATGGCCGAGCGGAAGCGCGAGCTCGACGATTGAGCGGCCGCGACCCGCGTCACGACGTGCTCTTCGAGCCGGTGCGCATCGGCCCGAAGACGCTGCGCAACCGCTTCTACCAGGTGCCGCACTGCACCGGATTCGGCGTCGAGAAGCCGTGGACGCAGGCGCGCCACCGCGGACTCAAGGCCGAGGGCGGCTGGGCGTCGGTGTGCACCGAGTACTGCGCGATCAACCCCGAGAGCGACGAGTACCCGTTCATCTCGGCGCGGCTCTGGGACGACGGCGACGTGCGCTCGCTGCGGCTCATGACCGAGGAGGCGCACGGCCACGGCGCGCTGGCCGCGGTCGAGCTGTGGCACGGCGGCATCCACGTCGAGACGCGCGAGTCGCGCACCGTGCCGCTGGCGCCGAGCCAGATCGCGAGCGAGTTCGAGCCGCTCGCCGTGCCCAAGGCGATGGAGCTCTCCGACATCCGGCGCACGCAGGCCGACTGGGTCGCCGCCGCGCGTGCGGGCGCGCGAGGCCGGGTTCGACATCGTCTACGTCTACGGCTCGCACACGTACCTGCCGACGCAGTTCCTCTCGCCGCGCTACAACCACCGCACGGACGCCTACGGCGGCTCGTTCGAGAACCGCGCGCGCTTCTGGCTGGAGACGCTCGAGCAGGTGCGCGAGGCGGTCGGCGACGACTGCGCGATCGCGATCCGCATCGCGGCCGACACGCTCGACGGCGCGGGTATCGAGCCCGAGGAGGGCCTCGCGTTCGTGCGCGCGGCCGAGCCGCTCGTCGACCTCTTCGACTGCGTCGTCGGCGGTCTCGCGGGCGCGGGGCGCATCGACGCCGGCCCCTCGCGCTTCTTCGGCACGGGCTACCAGCTGGAGTGGACGGCGCGCTTCCGCGAGGCGACGGACAAGCCGATCGTCGGCACCGGGCCTGATGGTCGACCCCGACGTCATGGTCGGATGTCATCGAGAGCGGCGTGTGGGACCTGATCGGCGCCGCGCGGCCGTCGATCGCCGATCCGTTCCTGCCGCTCAAGATCGAGCAGGGCCGCTACGACGAGATCCGCGCCTGCATCGGCTGCAACGCCTGCTACGCGACGGCCAACCGCGGCGGGCACCTCGGCTGCACGCAGAACGCGACCGCGGGCGAGGAGCACCGCCGCGGCTGGCATCCCGAGCGCTTCGAGCGCGCCGCGAACGCCGATCGCGAGGTGCTCGTGGTGGGCGCCGGGCCGTCCGGCCTCGAATGCGCGATCGTGCTCGCCAAGCGCGGCTTCGAGCGCGTGCGGCTCGTCGACGCCGCCGACGACATCGGCGGCTGCATGCGCTGGATCCCGCAGTTGCCGGGCCTCGACGCCTGGGGCCGCTTCGTCGAGTGGCGCCGGCGCGAGTCGCGGACGGCTGCCGAACCTCGAGATCGAGACCGGCCTGCGCCTGAGCGCCGACGACGTCCGGGCGAGCGGCGCCGGCCTGGTCGTCGTCGCCACCGGCGCGCGCTGGGCGGGCGACGGCTTCAACGGCGTCAGCAAGGGGCCGATCCCGGGCGCCGACGCGACGCTGCCGCACATGCTCACCCCCGAGCAGATCATGCTCGGCGGCAAGCCCGTGCCCGGGCAGGCGCGTCGTCGTGATCGACGTCGAGAGCTACCACCTCGGCGCGAGCCTCGCACTGCGCCTGGCCGGGCAGGGGCACGACGTGGCGATCGCGACGCCGTCGGAGTCGATCGCGACGTGGTGCACCTGGACGCTCGAGGGCCCGCGGCTGCGCGCGCAACTGCACGCCGCGGGCGTCGCGATGCACACGGACGTCTCGCCCGAGGCGATCGTGCCGGGGGCCGTCAGCCTGCGCAGCGCGCACGGCGGCGACGCCGTTCGAGATCGCGGCCGACGCGGTCGTGCTCGTGACGCAGCGGCTCTCGAACGAGGCGCTCTACCTCGAGCTCGCCGGCCGACCGCGGCGCTCGCGGGCGGCATCGAGGCGGTCTACCGCACGGGCGATTGCGTGGCGCCGCGCTGGCTCGTCGACACCGTCTTCGACGGTCACCGCCTGGCGCGCGAGATCGACAGCGCGGACCCCGCGGTGTACCTGCCGACCCTGCGCGAGCGCGTCGTTCCGTCATAGTGCTGCGGCCATGTCGCTCACCTTCGTCACCGGCGGCGCACGCAGCGGCAAGTCGGCACACGCGCTGCGCCTCGCCCTCGCGGCGGACGCGCCCGTTGCGATGATCGCGACGGCCGAGGCGCGCGATGCCGAGATGCGCGAGCGCATCGATGCGCATCGTCGCGAGCGGCCGGCGTCGTGGCGCACCGTGGAGGAGCCGCTCGACCTCGCAGGCGCGCTGAGGGGCCTGGCGACGGGCGAGTACGCCGTCATCGACTGCCTCTCGCTGTGGGTCTCCAACCTGCTCGAGCGCGAATCGGGCGCTGCGGTCGAGGGCCTCGCGAGCGAGGCGGCCGCGCTCGCGGCGGCGCACGGCGGGGGCTGCGTCGCGGTCTCCAGCGAGGTCGGGATGGGGATCGTGCCGGACAACGCGCTCGCGCGCTCGTACCGGGACGTCCTCGGGCGCGTCAACGCGATCTGGGCCGAGGCCGCGGATGATGCCCTCCTGGCGATCTCGGGCCGCGTACTTCGATTGGAGCGTGCATGAGCGACGTACTGGATCAGGCCATCGCGGCGATCCGCGAGCCCGACGCCGCCGTGGGCGCCGAGGTGCAGCGCCGCCTCGACGAGAAGACCAAGCCGCGCGGCTCGCTGGGCGGGCTCGAGCGGCTGGCGGTGCGCATCGCGAGCATCCAGCGCACGGCCGAGCCGTCGCTCGGCACGCCGGTCGTCGTCGTGTGCGCCGCCGATCACGGCGTCGCGGCCGAGGGCGTCAGCGCCTTCCCGTCGTCGGTGACCGCGCAGATGGTCGCCAACTACGCCGGCGGCGGCGCGGCCGTGAGCGTCCTGGCGCGCCGCGCCGGCGCGACGCTCGTGGTCGTCGACTGCGGCGTGGCCGAGCCGCTGCCCGTGCCGGGCGTGCTCGATCGCCGTCTCGGCGCGGGCACGGCGAGCATGCTGCACGGGCCTGCGATGCGGCGCGAGACGCGCCGTCGCGGCGCTCGAGACCGGCATCGCGCTGGCCGCCGAGCAACTCGACGGCGCGGGCTGCGTCGCGCTCGGCGAGATGGGAATCGGCAACTCGACGGCCGCGGCGGCGCTCTGCTGTGCGCTGGCCGGCGCGACGCCCGAGCAGGCCTGCGGCCGTGGCACGGGCCTCGACGACGAGGGCCTGGCGCGCAAGCGCGACGTCGTCACGCGCGCGCTCGCGCTCAACCAGCCGAGCGCGTCCGATCCCGTCGGGCGCGCTCGCGGCCGTGGGCGGATTCGAGCTCGGCGTGCTCGCGGGCCTGGCCCTGGGCGCGGCCGCGCGTGGCATTCCCGTGCTCGTCGACGGCTACATCGCATCGTCGGCCGTGCTCGATCGCCGCGGCGCTCGCGCCGGCGCTGCCGGGCTCGCTGATCGCCGCGCACCGCTCGTCCGAGCCGGGCCACGCGCTCGTGCTCGCGGCGCTCGGGCTGCAGCCGCTGCTCGACCTCGAGCTGCGGCTCGGCGAGGGCAGCGGCGCCGCGCTGGCGCTGCCGCTGCTGGGCGCATCGCTGGCGATCCTGGACGAGATGGCGACGTTCGCCTCCGCGGGCGTCGACGACAGCGGCCGCTAGTGATTTCGCTTGTCCGCAGGGAGCTGCGGGCGATCGCAGCAGCGGCTTCTCTCCTCACCCGCCTGCCCGTCGCCTCGCGGGTTCGCATCGACGAGGACGACGTCGCCCGCTCCCTGGCCTGGCTGCCGCTCGTCGGCGTCGGCATCGGCGGACTGCTGTCCCTGGCCGGGCGGCTGATCGAAGGGCGGCTGGACGTGTGGCCGGCCGCGGCGCTGATCGTGGCCTTCTGGGCGCTCGTGACCGGGGCGATCCACCTCGACGGCCTCGCCGACAGCGCCGACGGCCTGGGCGGGCGCGACCGCGCGCAGCGCCTCGCGATCATGCGCGACTCGCACATCGGCTCCTACGGCGCGATCGCCCTCGTGCTGCTGATCGTGCTCAAGGTCGGCCTCGTCGCGGGGGTGCTCGCGCGCGGCCACCATCTCTGGCTGCTCGCCATTCCGGCGATCGCCCGCGCGGGATCGGCCAGCCTGAGCGTGGCGCTGCCGTACGCGCGCGACGAGGGCACCGGCGCCGCGCTCGTGCGCGGCGGCCACCGCCCCGAGCGCCTCGCCGTGGCTCTGGCGACCGCCATCGTCGCTGCGCTCGCGTGTGCTCGCCTGCGCGGCGTCCTCGCGCTGGCGGCCGCGGCACTCGTCGTGCTCGTCGTGGGCCGCATCGCCCAGCGCCGCATCGGCGGCGTCACGGGCGACGTGCTCGGCGCCGCGATCGAGCTCGCCGAGTGCGCCGCGCTAGTCGGGCTGCTCGCCGGTCGTTAGATCGCTCAGGGCGCTGCCCGCCAGGAGTGCGTCCCAGCGCGCGAGGAAGTGCCCGTAGAGCACGGTCCGCCGCGCCGCGACGCCGACCGAGAGCGCCTGGACGCCGTGGCGCACGGCGCGCCCGGGCGCATCGCGCAGGGCGCCGGTCACGGCGTCGGGATCGCCGGCGGAGAGCTCGGCCACCGCGAGCGCGTCCGTGGCGGTGAGCTGCACGAGCTCGCGGCGCAGCCGCGGCGCCAGGACGTCGCAGTCGTGGATGTCGCCGAGCACGTCCTGCAGCGCCCGCGCCTCGTTCTCGACCACGGCCGCGGCCGGTCCGAGCACGCCGCCGAGCACCTCGAGCGTGTAGCGCAGGCGCTTGGCGGCGATGCGCAGGTCGTGCAGCTCCGTGATGTTGCCCGGGTCGCGCACCGCCTCGTCGAACTGCAGCAGGTCGGCGACCCGCTGCGCAGCGATGCGGCGCGCGGCGCCGCCCAGCTTGGTTCCGGGCCGCAACCCCTTGACGCGGCTCGCCTTCATTCGGCCGCCACCTCGGCCAGCGCCGCCTGCGAGCTCGGGCTCGGCGAGCGCGGCGATCGCCGCCGCCACGTCGGCCTCCGCCTCGGCCCGCTCGGCTCGCGAGCACGGTCAGGACGTGCGCGATGCCGGCCTGCTCACTGGCCCGGGCCGACTTGAGGAAGCGCCGCACGAGCGCGATCTGCACGTCGAGGTCGCGCGCCACGCCGAGCGGCTCGGCGTCGCGGCGCAGCATGCGGCGCGCGCTGCGGCGTGCGTCCTCGTCGAGTCCGACGGCGAAGACGTCGAGCGCGCTGGTGAGGCGGCGCACCGCCACCCGCACGTCGTGCAGGGCCTCGGGATCGCTCGGCTCCCACGGCGCCGGGAGCGATGCCGGCGAGATCGCTCTGCCCGCGCGGCGATCACACGCCGTGCGGCGACGCGCAGCGGCTCGTCCGGGTCGAGCTCGACGGGGCTTGCGGGAGCCATCAGGCAGAGGGTCGATCGAGGCGCGCGGCGATCATGTCGAGCACGGCGCCTTCGCGAATCCCGCCCTTGCAGAACCACAGCGGCACGCCCAGGCGAACGGCGCAGGCGTGCAGGATGAGCGCGCCCGCCGGCAGGATCCGCACGCGCTCCTGTTCCAGCTCGAAGCGCCTCGCGATGCGCCTCGAGGGGTGCTCGCAGAGGATGCGCACGACTCGCTCGAGCGCCTCGACGTCGAGCAGCGGCCCCACCATGCGGCGCAGGTTGGAGGCGGAGCCGGCGACTGCCGAGGCGTGCTGCGGCTGCGGGATCTCGCCGATCGCGGGCAGCGTCTCGTCGATGATCCGGCGCACGCGCTCGAGCTCGAACGGCCGCGGCGGATCGTGCTCGATGCAGAGGTCGGTCAGCCGCCCCGAGCCGAGCTTGTAGGAGTGCGAGAAGTCGATGCCGTCGCCGATCGACCCGACCACGATCTCGGTCGAGCCGCCGCCGACGTCGACCACGCCGACCTCGCCCTCCCACGGCTCGTCGAGGGCGTTGAGCGCCCCGACCCAGGCCAGCCGCGCCTCCTCGTCCTCGTCGATGATCTCGAGCTCGTGGCCGGTGTCGGCCAGCACGCGCGCGGCCAGCTCGTATCCGTTGTCGGCCTCGCGCGCCGCCGAGGTCGCGATGATGCGCAGGTCGCGCGCGCCGAGCTTGCGGGCCACGCCGGCGTAGCGCCGCAGCGCATCGCTGACGTGCAGCAGGCTCTCGTCGCTGATGCGGCTGTCGTGTGCGAGATCGCGCCCCAGCCGCACGAGCTCCTTGTCGGTGTGCGTCGGTATCAGGCGGCCGTCCTCCTGCTCTGCGACGAGCAGGCGGACGGTGTTCGTGCCGACGTCGATCACCGCGTAGCGTGCGCTCACGCCAGACCCTCGCCGCGCCGCTTCTGGGCGCGCACGATGCGCTCGGCGGCCTTCTCGCGGTCGGCTTCCTCGTCGGCGACGCGCGCGGCCTCCAGCGCCAGTGCCATCAGCTCCTCCTGCGAGGAGCGCTCGGGCTCTCCGGGGACCGGGCGCCGTCGCTGCCAGTCGCCGTTGGGCATGAGCTGGAACGAGCTGCGCGTATCGGCCAGCGAGGTCTCGAGCTGCAGGTCGAGCTCGGCGCGGGCCGCCGCGTCCTCGACCGGCACGATGACCTCCACGCGCGAGTCGAGGTTGCGCGGCATCATGTCGGCCGAGCCGAGGAAGTAGCGGGACTCCGCGCCGTGGAACGCGAACAGGCGCTCGTGTTCGAGGAAACGGCCGAGCACGCTCATCACCGAGATGTTCTCCGACAGGCCGGACACACCCGGGCGCAGGCAGCAGATGCTGCGCACCACGAGCTCGACTCGCACGCCGGCCTGCGATGCCTCGTAGAGCGACTCGATCACGGGCCGGTCGACGAGGCCGTTCATCTTGAGCACGATACGACCAGGGGTCCCGGCCGCCGCATCCGCGCTCACGCGACGCACCTCGTCGATGATTCGCTCGCGCAGGTCGGTGGGCGCGACCAGCAGCTTGCGGTAGCGCTGCGGGCGGCCGAAGCCGGTCAGGTAGTTGAAGAGGTCGGAGACGTCGGCGGCGATGTCGGGCCGGCACGTGAAGAGGCCGGCGTCGGTGTACAGCCGAGCCGTGCGCGGGTGGTAGTTGCCGGTGCCGATGTGCACGTAGCGGCGGATGCCGCCGTGCTCGCGGCGCACGACGAGCGCGCACTTGGCGTGCGTCTTGAGGGCCGGGAAGCCGTGCACGACGTGCACGCCGGCGCGCTCGAGCGCGCGTGCCCAGCCGATGTTGCGCGCCTCGTCGAAGCGCGCCTTGAGCTCCACCAGCACCACCGCCTGCTTGCCCTGCTCGGCCGCGCGGATGAGCGCCGGCACCATCGGCGAGTCGCCCGAGGTGCGGTAGATCGTGTGCTTGATCGCGAGCACGTCGGGGTCGTCGACCGCCTGCTCGATCAGCCGCTCGACCGAGGTCGAGAAGCGGTCGTACGGGTGGTTGACGAGGATGTCGCCCTCGCGGATCGCGGCGAAGATGTCGGCCGGCTCATCGCCCTCGCCACGCAGGCGCGGACGCGTGACGCCCTGCCACTCGGGGTAGAGCAGATCGGGGCGATCGAGGCTCGCCAGGTCGGCCAGGTCGGCCAGGTCGAGCAGGCCGTCGACCGCATACACGTAGGCGTCGTCGGCGTGCAGGTGCGCGAGCAGCTGGTGGCGCATGCTCGCCGACATCGCGCTCGCGAGCTCGACGCGCACGACCTCGCCGAAGCGGCGGCGGCGCAGCTCGCGCTCGACGGCGGAGAGCAGATCGTCGGCGGCCTCCTCGATCTCGAAATCGGCGTCGCGCGTGACGCGGAAGGCGGCGTGCTCCTCGATCTCCATTCCCGGGAAGAGCGAGTCGAGGTGCGCGGCGATGAGATCCTCGAGCGCCACGAAGCGCTCGCCCTCGTCGCCGACCTGGAGGAAGCGCGGCAGCACCTCCGGGACCTTCACGCGCGCGAGGCGCCGCTCGCCCGTCTCCGGGTCGCGCAGCATCACGCCGAGCGAGAGCGAGAGGTTCGAGATGTACGGGAACGGTCGTCCCGGGCCGACCGCGAGCGGCGTCAGCACCGGGAAGATGGTGCCGTGGAACATCGCGGCGAGCTCGCCGCGCTCGGACGCAGCGACCTCCGAGACCGGCAGCACGGCGACGCCGGATTTCGCCAGCTCGGTCAGCAGCTCTGCGACCACGGCGCTCTGGCGCTCGACCAGCTCGCGCATGCGCGAGCCCACGCGATCGAGCACCTCGGAGGGCAGCAGCTCGCCGGCCGTGCGCGGCCGCGTCGGCGCGTCCCGCACGGCTTCCAGCAGCTCGGCCACGCGCACCATGCAGAACTCGTCCAGGTTCGACGAGAAGATCGCCGTGAAGCGCAGTCGCTCGAGCAGCGGGATGCGCTCGTCGCCGGCCAGTTCGAGCACGCGCGCGTCCCATTCGAGCCACGACAGCTCGCGGTCGAAGAGGCGCGACTCCTTGGTGGTCTTCCTTGCGCGGCGGACAGCCATCAGCCACTCCCGGCGATCAATGCGAGTGCACGGGGACGCAGGAACCAGCGCAGCTCCGCACGCTCACCGGCGATCGGCTCGAGTGCCGCCGCCCCCGCTTTCGGAAAGGACACGCGCGCCCCGGTGACGGCGTGGATGAGCGCGGACAGGTCGGGCTCGTGGCCCACGAGCACGAGATCGTCGCCGTGCCGCTCGGCCAGCGCGGAGAGGTCGCCGGCCTCGACACCGAGCAGCACCGAGTCGTCGGCCAGCGGCGCGCGCAGCTCGTGCGCGATGATCTCGGCCGTCTCGTAGGCGCGGGGGTACGGGCTCGTCACGACGCACTGCGGCTCGACCTTCAGCGCGGCGAGCGCCCGGCCCGTGGCGCGCGCGGCGCGGCGCCCTGCGGCCACCAGCGTACGCTCGGGATCGGGCGTGCCGAGCGCGCGATCCTCGGCCTCTGCGTGTCGGACGAGGATGATTGCCACGGCGGTCAGCATAGACCGCCGCGCGCGGACGCGATCCCGCCACCGGCGCATGGTCACCGGTTGTTCACCATTCGGTCACCTTCTGCGCTGCCGCGGCTCGAATGGCGCTCGCTGCGATACTCCCGCGAGTGAGCGACATTCCGCTGCGCACGCTGCACGTGCGTTCCGAGCAGGACGAGGCCGTCCGCGCCGCGGTCTTCGAGGTGCAGGGGCCTGACCGTGCGCTACGACGGCGTCGCCGCCGTGCGCGACGTCTCGCTCGACGTGCGACGAGCGCGCGGTCACGGCGTTCATCGGGCCCGTCGGGCTGCGGCAAGACGACCATCCTGCGCACGCTCAACCGCATGAACGACCTCGTTCCCGGCGCCACGGTCGAGGGCTCGGTGCGCTTCCTGCGGCGCCGATCTCTACGCGCCCGGCGTCGATGCGGTCGAGGTGCGACGCCGCATCGGCATGGTCTTCCAGCGGCCCAACCCGTTCCCGCGCTCGATCCGCGACAACGTCGCGTTCGGGCCGCGCTCGATCGGCATGAAGGGCGACCTCGACGAGCGCATCGAGCGCGCGCTGCGCCAGGCGGCGCTCTGGGACGAGGTCAAGGATCGCCTCGGCCGCAACGCGTTCCGGCTCTCCGGCGGCCAGCAGCAGCGGCTCTGCATCGCGCGCTGCCTGGCGGTCGAGCCCGAGGTGCTGCTGATGGACGAGCCGGCCGCGGCGCTCGATCCGATCTCGAGCGGGCGCATCGAGGATCTCATTCACGAGCTCAAGCGCGAGTACGCGATCGTGATCGTGACCCACAACATGCAGCAGGCCGCGCGCGTGGCCGATCGCACGGCGTTCTTCAGCGTCGAGCCCGCCGAGGATCGCGACGCCAACCCGCACGGCGTCCTGATCGAGATCGGCGAGACGCGGCGCATCTTCACGAGCCCGAGCGACCCGCGCACCGAGGCGTACGTGACCGGGCGCTTCGGATGAGGCCGTGAGCCCGCAGGACCTGCCGAGCGGCTACGAGGGCCTGCGCGTCGGGTTCACCGCGGCCGTCTCGCACGAGCTGCGCACGCCGCTCGCGCGCCTGCTCTCGCTGCTGGACACCGCGAAGCTGCCGGGCGTCGACGTCGCAGGAGCTGATCGAGGAGGCCTGCGCCGAGGTGGTCGAGATGACGCAGCTCGTCGACGACATCCTCTTCCTGTCCGAGCTCGAGCAGGGACGCGAGGTCGTCGCGCTCGGCTTCACGGAGGTCGCTCCGTACGTCGCGGAGCTGTACTCGCGAGTCGCGCGAGCGCGCCCTGCGCGCCGAGCTCGCGCTCGAGAGCGACGTCCCGGCCGGCCTGGTCGTGCCGATGCGGCCGCGCATGCTGCTCGTGGTGCTCGGCAACCTGCTCGACAACTCGCTGCGCTATGCCGGTCGCGGCGCCACCTTCCGCATCACGGCCCACCAGGACGGCGACAACGTGGTGCTCGAGGTCTCCGACGACGGCGCCGGAGTCGATCCCGACGACGTCCCCCGCCTGTTCGAGCGCTTCTTCCGCTCGGACCGCTCGCGAACGACCCGCGGCACGGGCCTCGGCCTGGCCATCGTGAAGCACATCGTCGGAGCCGCCGAGGGCACAGCCGAGGTCGAAGGCGCCCTGGGCGAAGGCACCCGCTTCCGCTTCACGCTCCCAGCCCCAAGAGACGAACGAATCCTCTAGCCGGCGCGAGGCACAAAGCCGTCACACATATAAGGGTCTGGCGCGGCCAGGTGGGGTCTGACCCCAGGTGTTCGGCACGCCGGCGGTCGAATGCGTGCGAGCTCGGCGCGGTTCGCGCTGCCTGGTCACGTTTGCGAGTCACCAGTCAGCGCGGGATGTGCCGATTCGGTCGTAGGTGTGTCTGGGTACGCGCCAAATGTGCACGGACAGCTGGGGTCAGACCCGTACAGGCGGGGTCAGACCCCAAGTGTTCGATCGTTGAGGGCTCACGCTTCTGCTCGCAGCTAGCATGGAGCCGTGCCTCGCGACGTCTTTCATGAGCAGCTCGAACGCCTCGAGGCGGCTTTGCAGGAGCAGGGGCAGCACGTGTTGCGGGCTTTGCGCTCGTCGGTCAACGCGCTCTATCGGCGCGACGCCGATCTGGCGGACGAGGTGATCGCGTTCGACGACGAGATCGATCGCCGCTACCACGGGCTGCAGCAGGGCATCGAGGGGCTGCTCGCGCTGCAGACGCCGGTAGCGGTCGATCTGCGGCTCGTGCTCGCGATGCTGCACGTCAATCTGCACCTCGAGCGCATGGGCGATCACTGCGTCACGATCGCCAAGCTGACGAAGCTCTCGCAGAGCCTGACCGCCGACGAGGCGCTCGTCGCGGGCTTCGAGGACGTCGCCGTGCGCGCCGAGGAGATGATCCGCATCGCGCTCGCCTCGTTCGCCTCGCGAGACGTCACGCGCGCCGAGATGCTGGTCGACCTCGACGAGTTGATCGACCGCGCCAACCGCCGCGTCGTCTCGCACGTGCTGCAGCTCGGCGGCGACGAGGCCCTGCGGGAGTGGGGCCTGCGCATGATCATCGTCTCGCGCTGCCTCGAGCGCATCGGCGACCACGCGGTCGACATCGGCGAGCAGACGGCGTATCTGGTGACGGGCGAGTTCCGCGAGTTCACGGACGCCTCGCACGGCCGTGACGCCTCGCCGGCCTGATCACCAGATCTTCACCAACTCGTCACCACATCATTTCCCCTGGACTCAGAGGCCGTCGGTAGGTTGGCCACGTCCGGCCGATGCCGGGCGCGCACGCAAGCCTGCGAGCGCAGTACAGCCCCCGGAGGAATTCATGATTCTCAGGAAGACGGTACTGGCCGCCGGCGCACTCGCCGCGCTGCTGGCCTCCGCGAGTGTCGGGTCGGCCAAGCCGACCGCGACCGCCAAGCCAAGCGCCGCGGCACCGGTGCAGTGCAGCACCAAGCTGATGACGCTGCGCCCGCACTATCCCGATCCGGTCAAGCCCCTCGCGGGGGCGGCGTCGTCGCTGAGCGGCGCGGGCTCGACGTTCGTCGCGCCGATCATGTCGATGTGGGCGCAGGCCTACTCCAAGAAGGGCACGAACGTCGCCTACCAGGCCATCGGCTCCGGTGGCGGCGTCTCGCAGATCAACGCGCAGACGGTCGACTTCGGCGCGAGCGACACGCCGATGCTCGACACCGAGCTGGCGGCCGCCAAGGGCGGCCCGATCCTGCACATCCCGCTCGTGCTCGGCGCCGTGACGGTCGCCTACCACGTCAAGGGCGTCGGCCAGGGCCTCAACTTCGACGGCCCGACGATCGGCAAGATCTACGCCGGCCAGATCACGAAGTGGAACGACCCGGCGATCAAGAAGCTCAATCCGAAGGCGAATCTGCCTGACGAGCCGATCGCCGTCGTGCACCGCTCGGACGGCTCGGGCACGACGGCCGTGTTCACCGACTTCCTCACCAAGACGAGCCCGGAGTGGGTCGCGAAGCTCGGCGGCGCCGACAAGTCGTTCGGCAAGACCGTCGCCTGGCCGGTCGGCATCGGCGGCAAGGGCAACGACGGCGTCGCCGCGCTCGTCAGCCAGACCGAGGGCGCGATCGGGTATCCCGAGTTGCAGTACGCGATCTCGAGCAAGCTCACCTACGGCAACGTCAAGAACAAGAAGGGCACGTTCATCACGCCGTGCGTCGCGACGACGAGCGCCGCCGCCCTCAAGACGTCCTTCCCGCCCGACCTGCGCACGAGCCTGACGTGGCGCGGCGCGGCGCTCGCCTACCCGATCACGGGCACGACGTTCGCGCTCGTCGATCAGAACCAGACGGATGCGGGCAAGGCCAAGGCGCTCGTCAACTTCCTCTCCTGGGCGCTGACGACCGGACAGAACTTCCCGGCCACGGTCAACTACGCGCCGATGGGCAAGATCCTGCAGCAGAAGTCGCTGTCGCAGCTCAACAAGATCACGCTCAACGGCAAGCCGCTCGTGAAGATCCCGATCTCGTTCGAGGGTTGAGCGCGGCCTCTCATCCGGTCGGGCGTACGCGAGGCGCAGGCGCTGCATCAGCAGCGCCTGCGCCTCGGCGATTCCGTCTTCCGCGTGGCTCGTCGCGGGAACCGCGGCGACCGTCCTGCTCGCATTCGTCGCGACGGCGTTCTTCCTCGTCAAGGAGGCCTGGCCGTCGCTCACGCACTACGGGCCGCTGAGCTTCCTCGAGTCGTCGCGCTGGGCGCCGTCCGAGGCCGCTTCCGGCACCGCTAGCTCCAATCCCGTACGGGATCCTGCAGTTCATCTACGGCACGGTGCTGACGTCGTTCATCGCGATGCTGCTGGCGATCCCGATCGCCATGGGCCTCGCGATCTACACCACCGATATGGCGCCGCAGCGGCTCCGCAAGCCGCTGGCGTACACGATCGACCTCTTCGCGGCGGTTCCGAGCGTCGTCTACGGCTTCTGGGGCATCTT
Source organism: uncultured Actinomycetes bacterium (assembly GCA_963713435.1). Taxonomy (GTDB): domain Bacteria; phylum Actinomycetota; class Thermoleophilia; order Gaiellales; family JALYLC01; genus JALYLC01. The sequence continues at coordinate 103,437 of CAVQLU010000006.1, read as the reverse complement.
CGCGCTGCTGCCCGTGCTGCACCCGATCGCCGACAATCTCTCGAGCTGGCTGAGCCCGATCCCGGTCGTCGGCTCCGTCTTCAACGGGCCGTTCTTCGGGCCGTCGTACTTCGCGGCCGGGATCATCCTCGCCATCATGGTGCTGCCGATCATCACCGCCATCTGCCGCGAGGTCTTCGCGGTCGCGCCGGTGGGCGAGAAGGAAGCCGCGCTCGCGCTCGGCGCGACGCGCTGGGAGATGCTGCGCATCGCCGTGCTGAAGCGCTCGGCTCCGGGTATCGCCGGGGCGAGCCTGCTCGGACTGGGCCGCGCCTTCGGCGAGACGATCGCCGTGACGATGCTGATCGGCAACACGGTGCTCAACATCTCGACGAGCATCTTCGGTCAGGGCGCCACGATGCCGAGCGTGATCGCCAACGAGTTCACCGAGGCCACCGAGCCGTTCCACCTCCAGTCGCTGTTCGTCGTCGGGACTCGCGCTGATGATCATCACGCTGATCATCAACCTGCTCGGCAAGCTCGTCGTCTCCCGCATCAGCGACACGATCGCCTAGACGATGGCAACCGTCACCGACTCCCTCTCGGGCAACAACCCGCTCGCCTCGACGCTGCGCCGGCGCCACCGGGTCGACCGCGGCATGACCATCTTCCTGACGGCGCTGATGATCGGCATCGGCGCGCTGCTCGTCTGGGTCCTCGGCTACGTCGCTCAATCAGGGCCTGCAGGCGATCAACTGGGGCTTCATCACCGATACGCCGCCCGGCAACCCGTCCGACACCGGCGGCGGGTTCGCCAACGGCATCGTCGGCTCGCTTGATCATCGTCGGCATCGCGACGCTCGTCGCCGTGCCGTTCGGCATCGGCTGCGCGATCTACCTCAATCAGTACGCGGCGCGGCCGCATCGCCTACTGGCTGCGGCTTGTGACCGACGTGATGCTCGGCATCCCGACGATCGTCACCGGCGCGTTCGTCTACGCGCTGTGGGTCGTGCGAGTTCGGCTTCTCGGGCTACGCCGGCGCGATCGCGCTGGCCTTCGTGATGGTGCCGCTGATCGTGCGCGCCACCGAGGAGATGCTGCGCCTGGTGCCCAAGGACATCCACGAGGCCAGCCTCGCGCTCGGCGTGACGAAGTCGCGCACGATCTCCTCGGTGCTCCTGCCCACCGCCAGCGCGGGCATCATCACCGGCGTGATGCTGGCGGTCGCCCGCGCGATGGGCGAGACGGCGCCGCTGCTGCTGACGACGCTCGGCAACGACCTGTTCATGGAGACGAACCCCGGCAACCGCATGTCGACGCTCTCGCTCCAGATCTTCGGCAGCGCGACGGGCGGCTTCCCGTCTGCGCAGGCACGGGCCTGGGCAGGAGCGCTCGTTCTGATTACAATCGTGCTGCTCCTGACCATTTTGGCCAGGCTCGTCTCCCGACGATCGACGCTCAACAAATGAGCACTCCGGAAAGGCCCGACCTGATGGACGCCCCCACCGCGAGCGACAGCAGCACCAACGGTGCGCTGCCCGAGCCGGTTGCAGCTCCGAGCGAGTCCGTCGGCGCGAACGTCGCGCGCCGCATGGACATCGTCAACCTGACCGCGGGCTTCGGCGAGCGCACGATCATCTCCGACATCAACCTCGCCGTCGAGCCGAACAACGGTCACGGCGCTGATCGGCCCGTCGGGCTGCGGCAAGTCGACGTTGCTGCGCTGCCTGAACGCGATGCACCTCACGGCGCAAGGGCGCCTTCGCCAACGGCGAGATCCTGCTCGACGGCGTCGACATCAACGCGCGCGGCGTCGATCCGGTGCTCGTGCGCCGGCGCGTGGGCATGGTCTTCCAGCGGCCCAACCCGTTCCCGACGATGTCGATCTACGACAACGTCGCGGCCGGGCTGAGGCTGACTTCCGGCAAGCGCTCCCGCCGCCACCACTTCGACGACGTCGTCGAGCGCGCGCTGCGGCAGGCCGACCTCTGGGCCGAGGTCAAGGATCGCCTCCGCCACGTCGGCGGCGCGCTCTCGGGCGGCCAGCAGCAGCGTCTCTGCATCGCCCGCGCGCTCGCCGTCGAGCCCGAGGTGCTGCTCATGGACGAGCCGTGCTCGGCGCTCGACCCGATCTCGACCGCGAAGATCGAGGAGACCATCCTGAGCCTGCGCGATCGCTATACGATCGTGATCGTGACGCACAACATGCAGCAGGCGGCGCGCGTCTCCGACACGACGGCGTTCATGACGATCCTCGAGGCGGGTCAGCCCGGCGAGCTCGTCGAGTCCGGCCCGACCAGCTCGATCTTCGACCAGCCCACCAACGAGGTCACGGGCGCGTACGTCTCCGGCCGGTTCGGCTAGAGGCGATGGCGCAGGTCGAACCAGGCTTCCTGGAACAACGCCTGATCGAGGTCTCGGACCTCGTGCGGCACGGTCTGCGGGACACGCTGCTGGCGCTCGATCTGGGCGACGCGGCGATCGCCCAGCGCGTGATCGACGCCGACGACGAGGTCGATCGGCTCTGCCTGGCGCTCGACCGCGACGCCGAGATCCTGCTCGTCGGCAAGGTCGTGCCTCCGCACGGCATCGCACTCGTCCTGGCCGCGACGCGCATCGCGCGCAACCTCGAGCGCATGGCCGATCAGTGCGTGACGATCAGCAAGCTCGTGCAGGCCGGCGGCAACGACGAGCCCGGCTCCGACGCCGTGCGCAGCTCGCTCGAGGAGATGGGCCGCCGCGGCGAGCGCATGCTCGAGGCCGCGACCGACGCGCTCACGCGCCGCGACGCCGAGCGCGCGCAGCAGCTCGACGAGCTCGACAACCTGGTCGACGATCTCAACCGCACCGTGGTCGAGCAGGTGCTCGAGATCGGCGGCGACCGCGCGCGCCGCGAGTGGGGCCTGCGCATGGTGCTGATCGCGCGCGCGCTCGAGCGCATCGCCGACAACGCCGTCGACATCGCCGAGCAGGCGAGCTACGTGGTGACCGGCGAGCTGCGCGAGTTCAGCGACGCGTCGCACCCGGACGAGCGGCCCGGCGAGGCCGCGTAGACCTCAGGGCTTGCGCGCGCGGATGATCGCCGAGGCCGCGTGCTCGTGGACGCGGTGCGTCTCGGTGATCTCGATGCCCTCCAGCCCGGCGTCGGTCAGGGCTCGCTCGAATTCCGCGCGCGTGAGCGCGCCGGCGATGCAGCCCGTCCACTGGACCATGTCGGCGCGCGTGGCCTCGTCCATGTCGTCGTCGGCGATCACGTCGGAGACCGCGAAGCGGCCGCCCGGATCGCAGGACGCGGGCGGCCTCGCGCAGCACCGCGGGCTTGTCGCCGGAGAGGTTGATGACGCAGTTGGAGATGACGACGTCGACCGAGGCATCGGCGAGCGGCATCGCCTCGATGTAGCCCTTGACGAACTCGACGTTCTCGATGCCGGCCTGCGCGGCGTTGCCGCGGGCGAGGGCGAGCATCTCGTCGGTCATGTCGAGTCCGATCGCCTTGCCGGTGGGCCCGACGCGCCGGGCGCTGATGAGCACGTCCGCGCCGGCGCCCGAGCCGAGATCGAGCACCGTCTCGCCCTCGTGCAGGTCGGCGACGGCCGTCGGCACGCCGCAGCCGAGCGATGCATTGAGCGCGGCTTCCGGGGCCCCGCCGGCCTCGGCGTCGTCGTACAGGGCCGAGCCGAAGACGGCGACGCCGGACGCGTCGTTCACCAGCGTGTCCGAGCCGCAGCACGAGCTGCCGGTCGACGGCCCGCAACCGCAGCCGGCCTGCTCCGGGGCGCCGCGCCGACCTCGCGGGCGGCCTTGGCGTAGCGCTCGCGCACCACTTCGCGGATGTCGTCCGAAGTCTGCACCTGCTCGGGCATGGCCGGCTCCTGCTGTCGGATGTGTGCGGATGGTCAGCGCGCGAGCCAGGCGGACAGCGGTTCGAGCGCCTCCGGCTTGACGTAGTAGAAGGCCCAGAGGCCGCGGCGCTCGGAATCGACGATGCCGGCGTCGCGCAGCTTCTTGAGGTGATGCGAGAGCGTTGGCTGGCCGATGTCGAAGAGCGGCACGAGCTCGCACACGCAGACCTTGCCGGCGTGCTTGCGGAGCACGTCGACGAGCTGCAGGCGGATCGGATCGCCGAGCGCCTTGGCAACCTCCGCCATGCGCAGCGCCTGGTCGCGCTCGACGTCGGGGTAGACGATCGGCCGGCAGCACGGCTCGCCTGCCGCGCGCTTCTGCTTGGGCGCGAGTTCCAGATCGATGCTCATCGATGAGCACAGTACCAGCTTACAGCGATATACGTCGATTCAACTGACAACTGTCGATGTAATCGCTATGCTCTGCACAATGATGAGCGCTGCCGCTCACGGAGAGCTCGAGTCGGCGCGGCGATCGGCATCAACGGCTTCGGCCGGATGGGACGTCTCGCGCTGCGAGCAGCCTGGGGCTGGCCGGAGCTGCGCTTCGCGCATGTCAACGAGACGGCCGGGGACGCCGGCACCGCGGCGCACCTCCTGACGTTCGACTCCGTCCACGGGCGCTGGGCGCACGACGTGCGCGGTGACGGCGACGAGCTCGTGATCGACGGGACGTCCATCGGCTACAGCCGCGAGCCCCGAGCCCGGCGGACGTGCCCTGGGGCGATCTCGGCGTCGAGATCGTGCTCGAGTGCACCGGCCGCTTCCGCACGCGCGAGAGCCTCGAGCCGTACTTCCGCCAGGGCGTGCGCAAGGTGATCGTCGCAGCGCCCGTCAAGCGGGACGCCCTCAACATCGTCGTCGGCGTCAACGACGATCGCTACGACCCGGAACGCGCACGACGTGCTGACCGCGGCCTCGTGCACGACGAACTGCCTCGCGCCCGTCGTCAAGGTGATCCACGAGGGCATCGGCATCCTGCACGGCGCCGTCACGACGCTGCACGACATGACGAACACGCAGACCATCGTCGACGCGCCGCACAAGGATCTGCGGCGCGCACGAGCCGCTTCGCTCTCGCTCATCCCGACCACGACGGGCTCGGCCACGGCGATCGGCCTGATCTTTCCCGAGCTCGAGGGCCGCCTCGACGGGCTCGCCGTGAGAGTGCCGCTGCTCAACGCATCGCTCACCGATTGCGTCTTCGAGGTTGCGCGGCAGACCACGGTCGAGGAGGTCAACGGCCTGCTGCAAGCCGCAGCCGACGGGCCGCTGGCCGGCATCCTCGGATTCGAGCAGCGGCCGCTCGTCTCGGTCGACTACAAGGACGATCCGCGCTCGGCGATCGTCGACGCGCTGTCCACCATGGTGATCGACGGGACGCAGGTGAAGATCCTCGCCTGGTACGACAACGAGTGGGGTTACGCCAATCGCATCGTCGAACTCGCGCGGACCGTTGCGGCCCGCCTGCCGGCCGCGGGGCTCGGTGACGGACGCGGCCCTGCACGACTCGCTCGGGTGACCTCCGCAACTACGCACTCGTGACCGGCGCCTACTGGGCCGACACGGTCGCCGACGGGGCGCTGCGCATCCTCGTCCTCTTCTACTTCTACGACCGCGGCTACAGCCCGTTCGAGGTCGCGTCGCTGTTCCTGTTCTACGAGGTCTTCGGCATCGTCACGAATCTCGTCGGTGGCTGGCTGGCCGCCCGACTCGGGCTCAAGGCGACGCTCCTGATGGGTCTCGGCACGCAGCTCGGCGCCATCGGGATGCTGCTTTTCGCGCCCTCGGCGTGGCTCGTGGTGCCCTACGTGATGGCGAGTCAGGCGCTCTCGGGAATCGCCAAGGACCTGACCAAGATGAGCTCCAAGAGCGCCGTCAAGCTCGTCGCGCCGAGCGATGCGCCCGATGCGCTCTTCCGCTGGGTCGCGGTCCTGACCGGCTCGAAGAACGCGCTCAAGGGCGTGGGCTTCTTCGTCGGCGGCATGCTGCTCACCGTCGTGGGATTCAAGCCTGCGCTGGCAGTACTGCTCGTGCTCGTGCTGACGGCGCTCGTCGTCGTTGTCGTGCTCGATGCGCGGAGAACTCGGTCGCCCGGACGCCGCGGCGAAGTTCTCGCACATGTTCTCCAACAACCGCGCGGTCAATGCGCTCGCCGCGGCGCGCGTCTTCCTGTTCGCGTCACGCGACGTCTGGTTCGTCGTCGGCCTGCCGGTGTTCCTGCGCACCGAGCTGGGCTGGAGCTTCTGGGAGGCAGGCGCGTTCCTGGCGGTGTGGGTGATCGGCTACGGCGCCGTGCAGGCCGCAACGCCCGGCTTCGCGCGCAGGCGTGCGGACGGGACGCGTGCGCAGCCCGACGGTCGTGTGGCCGCTTGGCTTGCGTTCGCGCTCGCCGCATGCCCGGCCGGGCATGGCGCTCGCGCTCGAGGGCGGAGTGGACCCGACCTTCGTGATCTTCTGCGGGCCTGGCCGCGTTCGGCGTCGTGTTCGCGCTGAACTCGACCGTTCACTCGTATCTCATCCTCGCCTACGCCGAAAGCGCGCGCGTGGCGATGAGCGTCGGCTTCTACTACATGGCGAACGCCGGTGGCCGGCTCCTCGGCACCATCCTCTCGGGCCTGCTCTACCAGTGGGGTGGGCTCACTGCCTGCCTGTGGGCGTCCGTGGCGTTCGTTCTCGGCGCGGGTCTGCTCTCGCTCCTGCTGCCGACGAGCTCAGCCGTCAAGGCCGCGGGCTCAGGCCGGAGCTACGCAATTGCGACCACGACCCTGAAGACGTTGTCGAAGCGCACCGTCCCGTCCGGCTGACGGGCCGCCTCGGCCACGGCGGCAAGGGCGTCGCGCACCGCAGCGAGGCCGGCAGTCTCGATGGCACGCCGCGCCGGCCCGGATGCGAGGTGCGCGCGCACCGAGGTGGCGACGTCGGCGTCGATGTACGGCGTCGGCACGTCGATCGCCCGCTCGGCGCGTAGTCCCGCGCCCTCGACGAGCGCCTCGAGCGCGCCGGGCGCCGCCAGCGCGAACGGGCCCACGGCCCCGGAGGCGGCGGCGGGAGCAGCGCGCCGATCGCGCCCAGCACCGTCCGCATCTCGCACTGCTCGGGCGCGCCCCAGGTCACGATCGCGATGCGCGCGCCCGGCCGGGCGACCCGTCCGATCTCGCGCAAGGCGCCGATCCGATCGCCCGTGTACTGCACCGCGTTGAACGCGGTCACCGCGTCGAAGCTGTCATCGGCGTAGGGCAGCGTCTCGAGGTCGCCCTCGCGCAGGTCGGCCTCCGGGCAGGCGCTCGCGGGCGATCGCCAGCAGACCGGCAGAGGCGTCGACGCCGGTCGCGATCGCCCCGCGTGCGGCCGCGAGCGAGAGCGCCAGCCCGGCCCCGCAGCCCGCGTCCAAGCAGCCGCGTTCCGTTGCCGACTGCGATGGCGTCGAAAGCCGCCTCGTAGAACGGGATCTGATGCGGCTCCGCGAGCTCGGCCCAGTCGCGGGCGGCCGCGCCCCAGAGTGCGCCCTGTACCTCCGCAGTACCCATGCCGATTCGCTCACGCTCCTTCTGTCACACGCCGTTCGCGCAGATCACACGAATTGAGGATATGACCGGCCTCGTGTCCTGCTGATAGTGAGGACATCGTGAACGAAACCGCCCTCGAGACGCGGCCTGCCTGGGAGTGGCGCGCCATGGGTGCCACCTGGCGCCTGCGCCACAGCGGGCGCGTCGAGATCGAGGTCGTCGGTGCGCTGGCGGATGCCATCGCCGCAGATGAGCGGCGCTGGTCGCGCTTCCTGCCCGGGAGCGAGGTGTCGCGCCTCAACCGCGCGCCCGGCGTGCCCCTGCAGGTGTCGCCCGAGACGCTCGACCTGCTCCTGTCGTGCGACCACTGGCACGAGCAGACCGAGGGGGCCTTCTCGGTCATGATCGGGGGAGCGCTCGTCGGCTACGGGTATCGCGAGAGTCAGCGCAAGCGGTCGCCGCGCACCTCTGTGACTCCGCGCCCGCAGCCCATCCCGAGCGCGCTCGTCGTCGTGGACGCGGTGCGCCGCCTGGCCTGCGTGCCGGACGGCACGGCGCTCGACCTCGGCGGCGTCGCCCGCATGTGGAGCGCCGACCGCGCCGCCGCGATCGTGCGCACGCTCTCGGACGATCCGGCGATCCTGCTCGAGGTCGGGGACGACATGGTCGCCGTGCGCGGCGATCACCTCGTGGCCGTGAGCAGCGGCGAGGACGACACCGCGCGCGCCGTCGTGCTGCGCGACGGGTATTCGCTCTCGAGCTCCTCCTGGAGCTCGCTGATCTGGTCGAACGACGACGGCACCGCCGCCCACCACCTGATCGACCCGGCCACCGGCGCTCCGGCCGAGCCGGCCAGCGCCGTCGTGATCGCGAGCGACGCGGCCGAGGCCGACGCCCTGGCAACGGCGATGGCAGTGCGCCCCGCGCTCGTCTCGCACCTCACGACCATCTGCGCGATGGTGCACTCCGACCGCGGGGAGCGCCACACCGCGGCCTGGGAAGCCGTCGCCGTCTAGCGACGCTCGCTAGACCAGCAGCCCTTCGAGGCTGAGCAGGACGGCCTTCGCCTCGGGCCCGCCGCGGTAGCCGCCGAGGCCGCCGCCCGTCGGCAGCACGCGATGGCACGGGACGACGATCGGCAGCGGGTTGGTCGCCAGCGCCGAGCCGGCCGCGCGCGTCGCGCCGGGGCTGCCGGCGCTCGTGGCCACGTCGCGGTAGGAGGCCGTGTGCCCGTACGGGATCGCGGCCGTCGCGCGCAGCACCTCCCGCCGGAAGCCGCTCGAGAGACGCCAGTCCAGCGGGATCTCGAACGCCTGGCGGCGGCGCTCGAAGTACTCGTCGAGCTCGCGCCGGGTCTGCGTGAGCGAGCCGCGGGAGGCGTGCAGCACGCGCGGCGAGACGCGGTCGGCGAGCTCCTGCAGCACCTCGTCCTCGTCCTGGGAGGGCAGGCCCAGCCGGACGAGCCCCTCGCGCGTCGCGCCGACGACGATCGTCCCGAGCGGCGTGTCGTGCCGCTCGAAGGCGACGTCGATCAGCCCCGAGCGCTCGGCCGCGCCCGAGAGGTCGCGGCGGATGCGGTCCCAGGCCGCGGGAGCCGGTCCCTCCGAGCTCGCCGAGGGACGCTTCCAGCTCAGTGTTGTCGTTGTGAGTGTTCATGCTTGGGAGACGCGTGCGGTCACGCCTTCGTGAGATCAGTGGGCGAGGCCTGCCTGCGCAGTTGCTCGAGGCCCTCGAACACGTTCCGCCTGCGCCGCGGCCTCGCTCGTCCCCATGACCTCGGCGATCTCCCGGTGCGAGAGATCGGCCACGTAGCGGAGCGCGACCGCCTCGCGCTGCTTGTCGGGCAGCGCTGCGCACGCGCGCGCCAGAGCGCGTCGTCGCGCACGGCGATGTCCCCGCCGTCGGCCGGCGGGTCGAGGTCGGCGACCGGCTCGGGCTCGCGGGCGCGTCGGCGGTGCGCGTCGACGGCCTTGCGCGCCGCGATCGCGAACAGCCACGAGCGAATCGCCGCGGCGTCGCGCACCTCGTCGTAGGCGCGCAGCGCGGCGAGCATCGTCTCCTGGAAGACGTCCTCGGCCCGCTGCGGCCCGGCCTGCGCCGCGCAGAAGCGCAGCACCGCCTGCCCGTGCTCCTCGATGACCCGCTCGAACGGCGGCAGCTGTCTCGTCGGATCGCTCATCTCGGTTGGACGCGCGAGCCCGCGCTTACGTGAGATCGAGCTCGATCTGCACCCGGTTGTCGTGGAACGTCGGGCTGCCGCCGAGATCGGCGTCGCGCTCGGGGATGGTCACGTTGACGTGCTCGCCCGGGCCGAGCAGCTGCGGCCACTGCTGCTTGTAGGTGAACGCCACGCCGGGCTGGGCGGCATCGTCGATGACCGCCTCGGCGCGTGAAGGCGCCGCGGTCGTTGCGCACGCGCACGCGCGCGCCGCTCTCGATGCCGCGCTCGCCGGCGTCCTCGGGATGCAGGTGCACGCGCGGCGGGCCGAGCTTGCCGCGGTGCCAGGGCAGCGAGGCGAACGTCGAGTTGAGCACGTGGCGCGAGGCGGGGGAGAGCAGCGCGAGCGGATAGCGCTTGGCCAGCTCCGCGTCCTCGAGCTCGTGCGGCGGCACGTAGCCGATGAGGGGATCGGCGCCGGCCTCGGCGAGCTCGGGAGCGAGCAGCCGCAGGCGGCCGCTGGGCGTCGGGAAGCCGCCGTCGGCGAAGCGCGCGAGACCGGGAGTCGTGACGCGCAGCGCGCCCTCGTCGCGCAGGCGCTCGAACGTGATGCCCGCCGCGCGAGCGGCGTCGCAGTCGAGGACGTCGCGCACCGTCTCCTCGTCGGATTCGCGCAGGCGCGGGTGGTCGAGCCCGAGCGCGCGCGCCAGCCGGCGGAAGATCTCGCTGTTGGGCAGGCACTCGCCGGGCGGCTCGACGGCGGGCAGGTTGAGCGAGACGTAGTGATGCCCGTAGGAGTCGTGCAGGTCGAGGTGCTCGGGCTGCATCGTCGCCGGCAGCACGATGTCGGCGTACAGCGCCGTGTCGGTCAGGCGCTGCTCGAGCACGACGGTGAAGAGGTCGTCCCGCGCGAGCCCCGCGTGCACGCGCGTGTGGTCGGGGTTGCTGGCGGCCGGATTCGCGTCGAAGACGACGAGCGCGGCCACCGGCGGATCGTCGGTCTCGGTCAGCGCCTCGCCGAGGCGCGACATGTTGATCGTGCGCGCCGGCGGCGCGGGCATGTCGGCCGGCACGCGTACGCGCCCGGCGTCGATGCCGCCGAAGTGGCCGCCCGTCATGCACAGCACGCCTCCGCCGACGTGCCGGAAGTCGCCGGTGAGCGCGGGCAGCGCGAGGATGGCGCGCATCGCGGCACCGGCGCCGCCGTGCCGCTGCAGTCCGAGTCCGAGGCGGATGGCGGTCGGCCGCGTGTGCGCGAAGCGCCGGCCGAGCGCGACCACGCGCTCGACGGGCAGGCCGCACACCTCCGCGGCGCGCTCGACCGGCCATTCGGCCAGGCGCGCCTCGAGCTCGGGCCAGCCCTCGCTGCAGCGCGCCAGCCAGTCGCGGTCCTCGGCGCCCTCGTCGAGCACGACGCGCATGAGGCCGAGCGCGAGCGCCGCGTCGGTGCCGGGGCGCGGCGCGAGGTGCTCGTCGCAGCGATCGGCGGTGTCGGTGCGCAGCGGATCGATCGCGACGACGTGCGCGCCGCGCCGCTGCGCCGCCAGCACGAACCGCCACTGGTGCAGGTTCGTCGAGAGCAGGTTGGCGCCCCACAGGATGATCAGCTGGGCGAACTCGAAGTCCTCGGGATCCATGCCCACGGAGCCGCCGTAGGTGGCGCCCAGCGCGGCGCCGGCCGCGGCCGTGCAGATCGTCGTCCGCAGACGCGAGGCGCCGAGCGCCGCGAACAGGCGCGGCCCCATGATCCAGCCCTGCACCATGCCCTCGGTGCCGGCGAAGTAGTACGGGAGCACCGACTCGGGGCCGTGCCGCTCGATGGCCGAGCGCAGGCCGGCGGCGCTGGCCTCGAGCGCCTCGTCCCAGCCGATCTGCTCGAAGCGACCCTCGCCCTTGGCGCCGACGCGGCGCAGCGGGTGCGTGACGCGGCCGGGGCCGTGCAGCGCGTCGAGGTAGCGGTTGACCTTCGGGCAGAGCGCGCCGTGCGTGAACGGGTGCGCGCGGTCGCCGCGCAGCGAGACGGCGCGGCCGTCCTCGACCTCGACCAGCCACGAGCAGGTGTCCGGGCAGTCCAGCGGGCAGGCACCGCGCACGATCGTCGACATGAGCCCGAGTCTACGACGCCTCGCGCTGCCGCAGAGGAGCGAGGATGAAGATCCGCCCCGTCTTGCAGTCGAAGCCGCCCTTGCCGTAGTAGCGCAGCGTCGAGCTCGCCGCGCGCGACGAAGAACTCGGCGGTGATGCCGACCAGCCGGCGACCGTGCCCGACGGTGATCCTGTCGCCGACGCTCCAGTGCCCGAGCTGCGAGACGCGGCCGAGCGCGCGCAGGAACGTCGCGCTCTTGGCTCCGGGCGCGTAGATCAGCTCGGTCACCTGCTTGCCCTGCTTCGGCTCTCCGACCGGGCGTGCGATGCGCAGCGAGTAGGGCGACCGGGCGACGGCGCCCGGCGCGGTCGGGAATGCCTCGTAGGTCTGAGCCAGCAGCTGCGGCTGCTGCCTGTTGATCGCGGCCGCCGTGCGCGCCAGCGCGCGCTTGACGGCGGAGGCATCGCAGGCCGGGGCGGCGGAGACGCTGCTGCAGAGCGCGCCCAGCCCGACGCCGGCGAGCGCGGTGCTGATCGCACATCGCCACCGAACGCTCATTCCGACCGGACTCCGCTGCTCGCGTCTGCAGGGCAATGCGCTGGAGAGGACTTGAACCTCCACGACCCAAAGGCCACTAGGCCCTCAACCTAGCGCGTCTACCAATTCCGCCACCAGCGCGTGGACGGGCGCCATGCTAGCCGAGACCTCTCGGCCGCGCCAACCTTGACCACGTCCGGAGCGCGGTCTACAGTACGAACATGCGTTCGCCTACCGAAGTCCCCACCGCGCAGCTCACTGCGCGCCAGCGCGAGATCCTCGCGTTCGTCAACGAGCACTCCTCGCAGCACGGCTATCCGCCAACCGTGCGCGAGATCGGCACAGCGGTCGGGCTCACCTCGTCGTCGACGGTGCACGCGCACCTCGCCAACCTGGAGCGTCTCGGACTGTTGCGCCGCGATCCCGCCAAGCCCCGCGCGCTCAACCTCGTCGGCCGCGAGCAGAAGGTGCCCGCGTCGAACGAGACCGCGGGCATCCGCATGCTGCCGCTGCTCGGGCAGATCGCCGCGGGCGCTCCGCTGCTCGCCGAAGGGCACGTCGAGGAACTGCTGCCCGTGCCCGAGCTGCTCACGGCCTCGGGCGAGAACTTCCTGCTGCGGGTGCGCGGCGAGTCGATGATCGACGACGGCATCCACAACGGCGACTACGTCGTCGTGCGCCGCCAGGACACGGCGGAGAACGGCGAGATCGTCGCGGCGCTCGTCGACGGAGGCGAGGCCACGGTCAAGCGGATCTACCGGGAGGACGGCCGTATCCGCCTGCAGCCGGCCAATGAGTCGATGGATCCGATCTACGCCGACGACGTGGCAGTGCTGGGCCGTATCGTTGGCGTCTTCCGGAGGATTCCCTAGCCCGGATGTACGCCCTGGCACTCCCACACCCGACTCTGGCGCACGCCATCGCCGACGCACTGGCGCCGGCGCGGGTCACGCAGGTCCGCGACGGCGCGCTCGGCGGGCGCTGTCTCGTCTGCGGCGGGCTGACGCAGCTCGCGACGCACGCGGGTGTGCGCAGCGCGACGTGCGCCGACTGCGAAAGCGTGCTCGAAGCGCCGCTGCCGACGCGGCTGCGGCTCATCGCGTCCCCGGGAGACGGCTGACGCGAACGCTCGGGATCATCGGCGTGCCGTCGAGTGCCGGTGCGTACGCGCCCGGTCAGGAGAAGGCGCCGCGTGCGCTGCGCGACGCCGGGCTGCTCGTCGCGCTGGCGGCGGCGGGAATCGACGGCCGTCGATCACGGCGACGCCGAGGTGTGGCGCTGGCGGCCCGACCGCGAGCGGCCGCTCGCGCAGAACCTCGCCGCCGTCGTGGAGTGCGCTGCGAGCACTGCCGAGCGCGTCCGCGAGGCGCTCGACTCCGGCGAGTTCGCGCTCGTGCTCGGCGGCGACTGCACCGTCGGGCTCGGCACGGTGGCCGGGCACCTCCCCGGCAGCGGCCGGCTCGGGGTCGTCTACCTCGACCTGCACGGAGATCTCAACACGCCGGGCAGCGTCCGCGACGGCGCGCTCGACTGGATGGGCGTCGCGCACATGCTCGGCGATGAGGAGGCCACGCCCGAGCTGCGCGAGTTCGGGCCGCGCATGCCGCTGCTCGAGGACGACCAGATCGTCTTCCTCGCACATGACCGGGGACAGAGCACGCCGGCGGAGCTCGAGGCGATCGAGAGCCGCGGGCTCGTCACGGTTCCCGTTGCCGCCGTCGCTGCCGATCCCGCCTCGGCCGCCGGAGAGGCGCTGGCGGTGCTCGCCGGCTGCGACCGGTTGGCCGTGCACTTCGACGTCGACTGCATCGACTTCACGGATGCGCCGCTCTCGGAGAACACCGGGCGCAACATCGGCCTCAGCCAGGACGCGGCGTTCGCGGCGCTGTCGGCCGTGCTGCTCGACTCGCGCGTGACGGCGCTCACGATCACCGAGCTGAATCCCGATCACGGCAGCCGAGGACGGATCCACGCTCGACCGCGTTCGTCGACCGGCTCGCCGCAGCGCTCGCCGGCGCGCCCGGGCTCGCGCCTAGCTCGGGCGGCGGACGAGCATGCCCTGGCGACCGGCCGTAGACGCAGCTGCGGTCGGCGCCGTGCCCGGCGACAGGAGCGGCGTCCGCGCATGACGAATTCCCTCGACTCGGGTCGCAGGCCGCGTGGCCTTCCGAGCCCGCTTCGCTCCCTCTTCGCAGCTCGCCTGCGATCGCGACGCCGGCGCCCGCGATCAGCTCTGGTCGACCCGGGCAAGGTCTCGGTGAGTTGGGCCCGCGAGGCGATGCCGAGCTTGCGGTAGACGCTGCGCAGGTGGTACTCGACCGTCTTCGGGCTCAGGTACAGCTTGGCCGCGGCCTCGCGCGTCGTCAGTCCCGAGGCGAGGTCGAGCGCGATCTGCAGCTCGCGCGGCGTGAGCTGGTCGAGCGTGCTCGGATCGCGCTTGCGCGCCGTCTCGCCCGTCGCGGCGAGCTCGAGCCGGGCGCGCTCGGCCCACGGCTCGGCGCCGAGCTGGTGGAAGGCCGTGAAGGCCGCGCGCAGGTGCTCGCGCGCGTCGCCGCGCCGGCGCGACGCGGCGCAGACGCTCGCCGTAGGCCAGCTCGCTCCGCGCGCGCTCGAACGTGTCGGGCGTCGACTCGTGCCAGCGCAGCGCCTCCTCGAACCAGGCCGGGAACGCCGTCGTCGTCGGCGACCAGACCCTCGGCGCGAGCGGCCGGGCGAGCGCCCACGGCTGGCCCTTGGCGGCCGCGCGCCGGCGGTAGTCGCCGGAGACCGCGATCGGCATCCGAGCCGCGTCCGCACTGCACGAGCGCCTCGGCGAGCTCGGGCGCGGCGACAGGTCGACGTCGCCGATGCCCAGGCGCTCGAGGGTCGCCTGCATCGTCGCTCAGGCGGTCGACCGCCTCGGCCGGCCGCCCGAGCGCGAGCTCGAGGTCGCCGAGCGCGGCGAGCGCCCAGGCCTCGTAGAAGCCGCGCCCGTACTCGCGCGCGAGCGCGAGCGCGTCGGCGGCGTGTGCGCGGCAGCTCTCCTCGCGCCCTTCGCGCGCCTCGAGCCAGGCGAGGCCCGAGAACGCCGCGCACTCCTCGCCCGGCTGGCCGGTGTGGTGGGCGAGCTCGGCCGCCTCGTAGTAGCCTGGCGCGCGCCTCGGGCCAGCGATCGGTCGTCGCGGCGTCGCGCGCGTACAGGTAGAGCGAGCGGCGAGAGCGCGCCGGCGACGCCGTGCTCGCGGGCAGACTGCGATGCGCGCGCGTGAACGACTCGCGCGCCGTGCGCGCCTCGCGCAGGAAGAGCGGCGCCTCGACCGCCCAGCGCCACGAGCAGCGGCGGGCCGTCCAGCAGCTGCGTCCGTAGGACTCCATCCTGACCGCGGCGCGCAGCGTGCGCGGGCCCTCGTCGTCCGCGCCGCTGAACACGAGCGCCATGCCGAGCGCGAGCCGTGCCGTGCAGGCCTCGCGGCCCGCGTCGTCGCTCGGCGGCAGCGCGGCGCACGCGGCGCGCGCGTCCTCGAGCATCGCGTCCACGCGCCCGGCGGAGAACGACGCGTACGACGCCTCGGCCCACAGCAGCGCGGCCCGGCGCCGTCGTGCGACGGCGAGCCGCGCCGCAGCTGACGAAGACGTCGCGCGCCTGCATCGCGTCGCCGCGTGCGAACACGACGTGCCCGCGCAGGTAGGCGCTGTCGATTGCGACGTCGCCGTCGGCGGCGAGCGGCGCCGACCTCGTCGAGCAGGCTCACGGCATGCTCGCCGCTGCCGGCGATCCAGGCATTCGAGGCGGCCTCCAGCAGCCGGCGCCCGCGCACGGCGTCGGCCGAGCGTGAGCCGCGCGGCGCGCTCGGCCGGCCAGCGCGGCGCGGCGTAGGCGCCGCGCTCGCGCGCCCGCGCCGCCGCGCTGCGCGAGGGCATCGGCGGCCATCGTCGTCGGGCCCGAAGGCGGCGAGGCCGAGGTGCCAGGCGCGCTCGTCGGCGTGCCGCTCGTCGCCCAGCGTCCGCGCCAGGCGGCGTGCACCTCGCGCCGCTCGGCGGGCTCGGCGGCGTTGTGCACGGCGGAGCGGACGAGCGGATGCCGGAAGCGAGGCGACGCCGTCGGCGATCGCGACCAGCCCCGCGGCCTCGGCCTCCTGCAGGGCGCGCGATGTCGATGTCGAGCAGTCCGCCGGCGCCGCGAGCAGCCCGACGATCGGCGTGTCGAGGCGGCGGCGGCCACGAGCAGCGAGCGCCGCGCCGGCTCGGAGAGGCGCGCGGCGCGGCCGGCGAACGCGCGCTCGACGGTCGTTGCGATCGGCAGCGGCCCCTCGACCAGGCTGCCCGCGACGGCCTCGGCCTCGCCGGCGAGCTCGATCAGCGCGAGGGGATTGCCGCCGGTCGCGCGGAGCAGCCGCTCTGCGCTGCCATCGGGCACCGGCCCTGCGCGCTCGAGCGGCCAGCAGCGCCTCGCATGCGTCGAGATCGAGGCCGAGCAGCTCGAGCGCCGGCAGGCCGGCGTCGGCGAGCGGCGAGGCCTCGTCCGGCGCGGACGGCGACGATGATCGCGACGGGATCGGCGAGCAGGCGCCGGGCGGCGAACAGCACCGCCTCGGCGGACGGCCTGATCGAGCCACTGCGCGTCGTCGACGAGCACGCACAGCGGCTCGTCCTCGGCGGCGGCGGCGAGGATGCCGAGCGTCGCGGCGCCGATCACGAGGCGCTCGCCGCTCACGGCCGGGCCCGAGCGCGAGCGCCGAGCGCAGGCGGCCGCCTGCGGCGCGGGCAGGCGCGTCGAGGTGCCCGAGCACCGGGCGCAGCAGCTCGAGCAGGCCGGCGAACGGCATCGACGCCTCCTCCTCGACGCCGCGCGCCCGCAGCACGCGCATGCTCGCTCGCGCTGCTCCGCGGCGTCGGCGAGCAGCGTGCTCTTGCCGATGCCGGGCTCGCCGCTGATCACCAGCGCGCCGCTCGTGCCGACGCGCGCGTCGGCGAGCAGGCGCTCGATCGCTGCGCGCTCCGCATCGCGCCCGAGCAGCATGGGCCGAGTATGCCCCAGGGTTCGACTGCGTGCGGTCCAGGTGGGCCCCCTGATGTGAAGGCGACGGCGGCGCCCTAGCTTCGGGTGCACGGCAGCGTCCATCAAGCAGAAGGGGAGCGACTGATGGCAGTCACGGAGCAAGCCGGCCGCGATCGACGAGGCAGAAGCTCGGCGCGTTCATGAACCAGGCCGTCGGCGAGCTCGGCGCCACGCTCGGCGCGGCGCTCGTCGTGATCGGCGACCAGCTCGGGCCTCTACAAGGCGATGGCGCGGCGCCGGCCCGCTGACGCCGGCGCGAGCTGGCCGAGCGCACCGGCACGACCGAGCGCTACGTCCGCGAGTGGCTCAACGCGCAGGCGGCCGGCGGCTACGTCGACGTACGACGCCGGCGACGCGGACGCTACACGCTCCCGCCCGAGCAGGCGCTCGCGCTCGCCGACGAGTCGAGCCCGGTCTTCCTGTGCGGCGCCTTCCAGGGCTTCACGTCGCTGGTGCGCGACGAGCCGAAGATCCGCGAGGCGTTCACGAGCGGCGCCGGCGTCGGCTGGCACGAGCACAACCACGACCTCTTCGAGGGCACCGAGCGCTTCTTCCGCCCGGGCTACAACGCGAACCTCGTCGACGCGTGGATCCCGGCGCTCGACGGCGTCGAGGCCAAGCTGCGCGCCGGCACGCGCGTCGCCGACGTCGGCTGCGGCCTCGGCGCCTCGACGATCATCATGGCGCAAGGCCTACCCGGCCTCGAAGTTCGTCGGCTTCGACTACCACCCGGCGTCGATCGCGGCCGCGCGCGAGCGCGCCGAGGACGCGGGCGTCGCCGACCGCGTGCGCTTCGAGGTCGCGCCCGCGAGCGGCTTCCCCGGCACGGCTACGACCTCGTCACGATGTTCGACTGCCTGCACGACATGGGCGATCCCGGTCGGCGCCGCGCGGCACGTGCGCGGCGCGCTCGACGCAGGACGGCACCTGGCTGATCGTCGAGCCGTTCGCGGGCGACAAGGTCGAGGACAACCTGAACCCGGTCGGGCGCGTCTACTACGGCGCCTCGACGCTCGTCTGCACGCCGGCCTCGCTGTCGCAGGAGGTCGGCCTCGGGCTCGGCGCCCAGGCCGGCGAGGCGCGGCTGCGCGACGTCGTCACGGCCGGCGGCTTCACGCCGCTTCCGGCGCGCGACCGAGACGCCCTTCAACCTCGTGCTCGAGGCGCGGCCGTGAGCTATACGATCGCCGCGATGGACACGCGGCGGTCGGCCACCCGTGCGCGCGAGCCCGACCTGGTCGGGCTCGTCGCGCGCGGCGGCGTGCGCGTCGCCTACGAGTCGTTCGGCGACGGGCGAGCACACGATCCTCTTCCTGCCGAGCTGGACGCTCGTCCACCAGCGCCAGTGGAAGGCGCAGGTGCCGTACCTCGCGCGCCACTGCCGCGTCGTCACGTTCGACCCGCGCGGCAACGGCGGCTCCGACCGGCCCGAGGACGCGGCCGCCTACGGCGACCGCGAGGTCGCCGGCGACGCGCTCGCCGTGCTCGACGCGCTCGGGCATCGAGCGGGCGGCGCTCGTCGGCGCTCTCGCGCGGCGCGGCGCCGGCGCTGCATCGTCGCCGCCGAGCACCCCGAGCGCGTGCTCGGCGCTGGTCTTCATCGGCGCCGACCGTGCCCGCTCGCGCCGCAGTCCCGAGCCGCGGCGTCGACTTCGACGCCGAGCTGCCCGAGTACGAGGGCTGGGAGCGCTTCAACCGGCACGCCTGGCGCAGCGACTTCGCCGGCTTCTGCGAGTGGTTCTTCGGCGACGATCTTCTCGGAGCCGCACTCGACCCGGCAGATCGAGAACGGGCGTCGCGTGGGCGAGCGGCACGACCGCGCGAGCTGCTCGCCGACGACCGTCGGCGCGGCGCGCCTGAGCGAGGCCGAGACGCGCGAGCTGGCGCGCCGCGTGCGCTGCCCGGTGCTCGTGATCGACGGCGACGACGACCGCATCCGCTCGCACGCCGGACGGCGCCGAGCTCGCGCGCCGAGCACGGGCGGCCGGCTCGTCACGCTCGAGGGCAGCGGCCATTCGCCCAACGCGCGCGATCCCGTGCGCGGTCAACCTCCTGCTGCGCGAGTTCGCTGCTGCCGCCGCCGCCGCCGGCCGACCTGGCGGCGCGCGCGCGCCCGCCCGCCGCGCGCGCTCGTTCGTCTCGTCGCCGATCGGCCTCGGGCACGCGCGCCGCGACCTCGCGATCGCGCGCGAGCTGCGCCGCGCTGCGGCCCGGGCCTCGAGATCGACTGGCTCGCGCAGCCGCCGACGACGGCGCTGCTCGAGGCGCGCGGCGAGCGCGATCCACCCGGCCAGCGCCGAGCTCGCGGGCGAGTGCGCGCACATCGAGGCGGAGGCGGGCGAGCACGCGCCTGCCGGTCTTCGAGGCGCTGCGGCGCATGGACGAGATCCTGGTCGCGAACTTCATGCTCTTCCACGACGTCGCGCGCGAGGGCTGCTACGACCTCTGGATCGGCGACGAGGCCTGGGAGGTCGACCACTTCCTGCACGAGAATCCCGAGCTCAAGAGCGGCGCCGTACGTCTGGCTGACCGACTTCGTCGGCTACCTGCCGCTCCCCGAGGGCGGCGAGCGCGAGGCGTTCCTGACGGCCGACTACAACGCGGAGATGGTCGAGCAGGTCGAGCGCTACCCGCGCGTGCGCGACCTCGCGATCTTCGTCGGCGAGCCCGACGACATCGTCGCCGGGCCGCTTCGGGCCCGGGCCTGCCGGAGATCCGGCCGTGGGTCGAGCAGCACTACGAGTTCAGCGGGCCACATCACCGGCTTCGACCCGCCGACGGCCGCCGAGCGCGCGGCGCTCCGGCGCGAGCTCGGCTGGGGCGAGGACGAGCGGATCTGCCTCGTCGCCGTCGGCGGCTCGGGCGTCGGCTCGCACCTCCTCGCAGCGCGTGCTGGCGGCCGAGCCGGCGGCGCGCCGGCTCGTGCCGGGCCTGCGCATGGTCGCGGTCTGCGGGCCGCGCATCGACCCCGCGGCGCTCGACTGCCGGCGGCGTCGAGCTGCACGGCTACGTCGACGGCCTCCACCGCTGGCTCGACGCCTGCGACATCGGCGTCGTGCAGGGCGGGCTGACGACGACGATGGAGCTCGTCGCCGCGCGGCAGCCGTTCCTCTCCTTCCCGCTCGAGCGGCACTTCGAGCAGCAGCTCCACGTCGCGCACCGCCTCGCAGCGCCACGGCGCCGGCCGGCGCATGGAGTACGCGTCGGCGACGCCCGGGCGAATCGCCGAGGCGATCGCGGAGGAGCTCGGCGCAGCGGTCGGCCTACCGGGCGGTGCCGCGCGGGGGCGCAGCGCGCGCCGCCGCCTCATCGCGCCGCTGCTCGGGTGGCTGGCCATTCGGGTGCTGCGTAGGTGGGCTCGCCCCACCAGGTGGTGGGCGCGCCGCCGCCGGGTCCGGCCTTGTCTCCGCCACGGGTTTCGCCGTTCGCGAGCACCGTGACAATGCCGCCGTTGCCGTGCCTCAGCACGACGCCGATTCCGGTTTCACGAATGCGCGAGTAACCGCGCTGCTCGTAGGAGGCAACGACCTGACCGCAACGCGGGAGGGAGATGGCAGTGGGGGGCATTTCCTTGACCTCCTGTCGAAGTCGGTGAGGAAGAAATTCCCTGCGGCAGTCGCCGCAGGCCGCCAGTATCTCGCGGTCACCGGGAAAATCCAGACTTGACAATTGACATACCCCTTTTGAGGGATATAGCTTCGCCGCGGGCGCGCCGTGAGCCATGCGCTCAGAGCTGACACGAGGAGGACGCACGGACATGTCCGACGCCTACAGCAGCAGCCGCATCGACGACCTGCCGTCGATCTGGGACGGAATGTGCAAGCTCGTGCGCGCGGGCCTCGGCCTGAGCGCGTTCGGCGTCAACGTTCTCGACCTGGCAGCGGACCGGGTGACGACCGATCACACGGAGGTCGCCTCGGGGCAGGAGGAGCTCTACCTCGTGCTCAGCGGCTCCGCCACGTTGCTGGTGGGGCAGCCCGGCGAGGAGCAGCGCGTCGAGCTGGTGCCCGAGGTCGTGGCGCGGGTGGCGCCCGAGGAGCGCCGCCTCTTCCACGTGGGCCCCGACGGCGCTCGCCTGCTGATCGTCGGCGGTGTCCCGGGCAAGGCCTACGAGCCGCAGGACTGGTCGGCCGGCGAGGAGTAGCCCTCGCCGGCCGACAGGTCGTCAGGAGGCAGGCTGAGGGGTCCCAGCTGGGCCAGGGGCGCTGCGATAGAACATGATGCTCGCGACGATCAGCCAGACACCCGTCAAGAGGAGCGCCGGGAAGTCGGCGAACGGGACGAACTGGCCGATGCCGAGGACGAGCCCGATCCAGCCCATGATCCGGTAGCCCTTGGTGGACACCGAGCAGCGATGCGCCGGCGCCGAGCATCATGAGGCCGAGCGAGCTGTTGAACGCTATCCACGAGTCCGCGTCGAGGATGTTGATGCCTTGCAGCGTGGCGACCGTGAGCTTGTCGGCGCCGTCGGCAAGTGCGAAGTGGACGAACGCCGCGGTGATGAACGAACCTGCGGAGAGCAAGGCGCCACCGATCAGCAGGATCGGCCAGATGCGCCGGTGTCCCGACTGCAGCGGCCAGAGGGCGAGCGCCAGGCCGGCGGCGAAGATCGCGAGCAGCGGCGTTGCGGCCGCGACGAGGAACGCCGCGGCGAACTGGCGGTTCTGGTGCGCCTGGTAGAACGAAACGATCTTCTCCGCCGAGGATTCGTTGTCGGGCGTATCGCCGCCCAGCACCACGATCCCCACGACAGTGAGTACCACGAACACCGCTCCGCACAGGGCGACCAGGCCGCCCCCTCTCTCACGCGTTTCGCTCGACGTGCTCATCGCAGGTGCCCCCCTCAGGAGTGTCGGAACGTGGCGACTCTAACGATTTGCAGGTGCTGCGTTTGCACCTCGGATCCGCCATGCCGGCTTTGCGCCGGGCGCGAATGACGGCGCCCTTTGCCCGCGGAAGATCCCAATCGAGCGACGATCAGCGCCGCGTGCTCGCCGTGCTCGCCTATCTGCGCGCCTCGGCCGGTGCCTGACGAAGGTGCGCCGGGCCGCCGATCCCCTGCCGGTCGGCGTGCCTGGAGGCCTCCGCGTCGGGTGTGGCGTCCCACATCGCCCCGGCGGTGACGTTCAGCTTCTCGAGCTCGACCGCGACGGCCGACGCGTACTCCGGCAGCACGCTCGACTCAAGCGCGAGCAGCGTCGCACGGAGCCGCCGCATGACCTGAATCGACGCTCCGCCGTATTCGCGGATCTCGGTGACGCCGAGCGTGAGGAAGTCCTCGAAGCGCTGAGAGGGCATGACGAGACGGAGGCGCTGCTGCTCGTCGCGGTACTCCCAGCGCCCGTCGAGGCCTGGCGTCCTTCCGATCAGGACGAGCGTGCCCTCGAGGTGGTCGAGCACCTGGACGGCGGTCGTCGGGTCGTTGACGGCGGGGGAGAGGGCGCGGATGGCGACGTCGACCAGCACGCGCAGGGCGAACGCCGGATCCTGCTCGATCGTGCGCTCGATGCCGAATGCGAGACGTTCGGCCAGGCGCCGTTCGGCGACCCTCGGAAAGGGCAGGGTCGCATGCGCTTCGAGCACGACCGTCCCGCTCGAGACGAAGTCGCCGACGCCGTAGGGAAGCACGATCACCGCGTCATGGCGTGTCGCCCACTTGAGCAGCCCTTCATCGTCGATCGCCTGAATCGCGCCGGACTGCTTGCTGCGCACCTGGAGCGTGGGCTCACGTGCCAGGAGCGCCTCGAGCTCCGGATCGGCTCCGGAACGCTGGGTGGACGCGATCCGAACCGTCGCGCGCAGCGATGCGCGCCCCGATCGCGCAACGAGCTCGGCGACCTTGACCGGCCGGAGCCGGTGCAGCGAACGGTCGAGGAAGACGAGGAAGAGCAGGAGCCCGAACGCCATGAAGAACCCGGCCAGCGTCACGCCGAAGTTCGGCACGCTCTCGTCGATGCGTCGCAGCAGCGAGTACGAGAACAGCATCGTCCCGAGCAACACCGCCAGCGTCGCCTTGAAGGCGAAGTCCCGGTACCACAGCCGCATGTAGCGCGCCGAAAACGTGCCGGTCGCCATCTGGACGACGAGCACGCTCACCGTGACGACGAACCCCATCAAGCCGACCGTCGCGGCAACGACGCTCGTGAGCACGACCTGCGCAGTCGAGGCCGAGTAGTCCCACCCCGACGGAACGAACGAGTCGTGCTCGAGCGAAGCACTCACATAGCTGAGCCAGTACCCGACCACACCGCCCAGGAGCGGCAACACCCAAAGGCTGCCCTTGAGGCTCTGGCGAATCCGGAAAGCAAGAGCCCAGCGCACCAATCAAGCCTAACGACGCGGTTCCGCGACCAGCCTTCGGCCATCCGGGGTCGGCCATCCGGGGTCTGGCGCGTGCAGTCCGGGTCTGACCCCAGGTGTACGGGTCTGACCCCACGTGTACGGGCACGTAACCAAGCCGTTTCCGGCACTTCCGGCACGTTGGTCGTCCGCACGAACAGTCCCGACCGGCGGTCTGTCGGGCGCCGACTTTCCCCATGCCTAATGGCGTTGCGCCCGAAAACGGACACCTGGGGTCAGACCCGTACACCTGGGGTCAGACCCCACCTGGACGCGCCAGACCCTTGATAGGTGTTACGAGGGTGTGTCTCGGGCTTTCAGGGCTGCTCTTACTGCTACTGCGAATGGGGTCGGATTGAGGGGGATCAGGTCGCGGATCGAGGTTTCTCGGACGATTGTCTCGGTGCGCAGGCCTTCGATCAGGGGGCGGGCTACTGCCGCTCCCACTGGTGTCACGAGGCGGAGCCAGTAGGAGGAGAGGCGGGGGGTGAGCACCGGGACTTCGACGATCAGCGGGCGGCGGCCGCGGAGTTTTCCGATCTGCTCGATCATCTCGCGGTAGGTCATGACCTCGGGGCCTCCCACGTCGAACTGGCGGCCGAGGAACTGCTCGTGGCCGCAGACGCCTGCGAGGTAGGCGACGACGTCGTCGAGGGCGATCGGCTGCGTTGGCGTCGAGACCCAGCGCGGGCAGATCATTGCCGGGAGGCGGTCGACGAGGGCCAGGATCGTCTCGAAGGCCGCGCTGCCGGCACCTACGACCATCGCGGCTCGCAGCGTCGTCACGGGCACGCTGCCCGAGGCCAGCGCGCGGCCCGTCTCGATGCGGCTGCGGAGGTGCGGCGAGAGATCGGGGGAGTCGTCGCCGAGGCCGCCCAGGTAGACGATCTGCGAGAGACCGGCCGCCGACGCCTCGTGCGCCACCGTCTCGGCGGCCGTGCGGTCGCGGCGCTCGAAGTCGCCCGAGCCGAGGGAGTGCACGAGGTAGTAGGCGACGTCGGCGCCGGCCAGCGCCGCGCGCACCGACGCCGGCGTCGCTCGCGTCGGCGCGCGCCCAGGTGACGCCGTCGGCGCCGCGCCGGCCGCTCGCGCCGCGACACGGCGACGACATCGTGCTCGCGCGCGAGCACCGGCACGAGCGCCTCGCCGATCGTGCCGGTCGCACCGAAGACGACGACTCTCATCGCGGGCCCTCCGCGATCAGCCGCCGAAATAGCGGCGGCTGATGCTCGTGTGGATGCGCTGCTGCACGTGCCGGTAGAGCCGCGCGCTGAGGCGCGGGTAGAAGCCGTCGATCGTCGCGCGCAGCTCGATGGCCGGCGCGACGACCTGCGCGAACGTGATCGATCCGCCGGGCGAGCGGGCGAGCAGCCCGCCGGTGATCGGGAACCGGCAGAGGACGCCCGAGGCGTCGACGAGCGTCTGCGGAGCTCCGAAACGCAGCAGCGGCCAGCGGCCGAGCAGACGCAGCTCGATGCCGCGCCGCCTGCCGGTGCGTGCGGACGAGCCGCGTGCGTGCAGGCCTCGACCTCCTGCCAGTAGCGCTCGCCGAGCGCGAGCGCTCCGCGCTCGGTCAACTCGACGAGCGGCCGCGTGGCGCTCACGCGCTGCTCGAACTGCACGGCCCCGTCGGGCGACTTCCGCTCGGTCGAGCTCCAGCCCGTCAGTGCCGGCCGCGCCATTACGTGCTCGAGAGCCCGGCCGGCGCGCGAGCGGCGATGCGGACCGCGGCGCTGACGGGATCGTCCTCGAGGTACTCGGCGCCGACGGCCTCGGCGAGCTCGGGGCCGGTGCCGGTGCCCGCCAGCGCGAGCGGTGCCGAGCGGCCGACGTCGGCGAGACCGTCCGCAGGTTCGCGGCCGGCACCTTGGTCGTCGCGGTCACCACGACGAGCGCGGGTTGCAGCATGCGCGTCGTCTCGGCGATCGTGGCGAGCGGCGTGTCGGGCCCGAGGAACGTGATGCGCCACCCCTGGCCGCGCAGGGCGAGACCGAAGCAGATCAGCCCGAGGTCGTGCTGCTCGCCGGGCAGGCACGCGAGCAGCGCCAGCCGCGAGCCGCCGCTGCCCCAGCCGCGCGCCAGGCCGAGCAGCCGGCCGCGCAGCAGCGCGCTCGCGAAGTGCTCCTGCGCGATCGAGCCTCACCGCGCTGCCAGCGCTCGCCCAGCTCGTGCAGGTACGGCAGCACGGCGTCGCGCAGCACGGTCTCGAGCGTGAATGTCGACAGCAGCCGGTCGAGGGCGGCGTGCGCAGCCGGGCTCGTCGAACAGATCGAGCGCGCGCGCGGAGCTGGTCGCCCGCAGCCCCCGGGCTGGTGCGTCGGCACCGCTCCAGCGCGACCGCCTCGTCGCCCGCGGCCAGCGCGAGTCGCGCGCCCTCGGCCGCCGAGAGGCCCGAGTCGAGGTTGCGCATGCATGCGCCGCACGCGCCGCTCGTCGTCCTCGCCGTAGAGCCGGAAGCCGCCCGCAGTGCGGGTCGGCGAGAGCAATCCGTAGCGGCGTTCCCAGGCGCGCAGCAGCTCTGCGCTCACGCCGACGCGCCGGCTCAGCTCGCCGATTCGAAGGTGACCGCCGCTTCGGGACTCGCTCTGCACGCTTCCAATCTACAGACTCTGGACAAAAACTTGACAGGCAGGAGCTCTATCTGTACGATACCTGAACAAACAATGTACAAGGAGAGAGCGCTATGAAGAGAGCACTCGTCACTGCAGCCGCAGGGCTCGCCCTGCTCGCCGTCACCGCCGGCAGCGCCGACCGCCGCGCCGGCCAAGCACGCGAAGGCCCAGTCGAACATCGTCCAGATCGCCGCTGCCAGCGCCGGCAGTTCACGACGCTCGTCTCGCTCGTCAAGAAGGCCGGCCTCGTCGGCGCGCTCTCCGGCAAGGGCCCGCTGACGGTCTTCGCTCCCACCGATGCCGCCTTCGCCAAGGTGCCGAAGGCGACGCTGACGGCGCTCGCTCAAGGACAAGGCCAAGCTCAAGTCCGTCCTGCTCTACCACGTCGTCAAGGGCAAGGTCACGGCCGCTCAGGTGGTCAAGCTCAAGTCGGCGAAGACGCTCGAGGGCAGCACCGTGCCGATCAAGGTCAGCGGCGGCAAGGTCTACGTCGACGGCGCTCAGGTCGTCAAGGCCGACGTCGCCGCCTCGAATGGCGTCATCCACGTGATCAACAAGGTGCTGATCCCGCCGATGTAGCCAGACCTGGGTGAGGCCCGGGCCGTCGGGCCTCACCCACCTCCTGGCGGGTTGAGCGCAGCCTCCAGGCCGGCCTTGGCCTTCGCGCCGACCCGGTTGAAGACGAGCTGCATGAGCGGGCTCGGCCAGCCGGCCGAGCCGCTTGAACGTGAGCAGCGCCTCGTACGAGACGACGGAGCCGGCGCCGGCCGCCGCGACGGTGATGGTGTCGCGCGAGACGAAGCCGCGACGTGCCTCGAGCACGACGCGCCGAGTTCGGCTCGAAGGCGACGATGGTGTACGTCAGCTCGACGTCCCGCCCCGCGAAGCGCGCGACCAGCGGGAACGTCGACCCGAGGCCCACCGGCCCGTCGTCGGCGCGCCGCGCCCGGCTCACGCTCGGATCCCAGAAGCGCGCGTTCGAGAAGTCGGCCATGTAGGCGAACGCCTCGGCCGCCGGGAGCGGCGAGGTGATGGTGGTTGCGTAGCGGGCCATGCCCGCAGTCTTGCGCTTCCGTCTCTACAGCGCCTGCAGGCCGACCCGCACCGAGAGCGTCTCGCTCGCCTGGCCGGTGTAGACGCCGCGCGTCGGCGGCACGTCGGCGTAGTCGCGCCCGACGGCGACGCGCACGTAGGCTCGGTCTGCTCGCGGCCGTGCGTCGGATCGAGTGCCGCCCAGCCCGCGCGCTCGTCCCAGATGTCGACCCACGCGTGCGAGGCCGCGTTGTCGCCCACGAGCTCGGGTCGTAGAGGTAGCCGCTGACGTAGCGGGCCGGAATGCCGACGCTGCGGCAGGCCGCGAGCAGCACGTGGGCGAAGTCCTGGCAGACGCCGCGGCCGAGCGCGAGCACCTCGTCGGCGCGCGTCTGGACGTCGGTCGCGCCGGGCTCGTAGGCGAGCTCCGAGCGCACGGCGTCCATCAGCTCGCGCGCCCGCGCGGGGCCGCTCGCCGGCCGTCGCGTGCCGGCCGGCGAACTCGCGCACGCTGTCGCTGAACGGCACGTAGCCGGTCGGGCTGAGGTAGTCGTGCAGCTCGAGCGGCGTCGGCACGTCGCGCCCGCCGATGAACGACTCGGGCGTCATGACGGTGCTGATCGCGGTCACCGAGAGGTGGTCGTGCGACTCGAGCACGTCGAAGTGGTCGACGGCGTTGCCGAAGTGGTCGCGGTAGGAGCGCACGCGCAGGCCGAACGGCTCGGTCGCGAGCCGGAACGACGAGCAGTGCTGGCCGCCGCCCTCGAGCGGATGCAGGCGCAGCTCGGTGTAGGCCTCCGCGACGGGGGCGTCGTAGCCGGAACTCGGTGGTGTGCTCGACGCGGAGGAACATGGCTATTGCTGCTGCTGTTGCTGGGCGTAGGGGCCGGGCGGGATCGCGCGCGTCGTGAAGTAGCTCGCCGCGATCTCCTCGGCGGCGTCGGAGAGGCCGCGGATCACGCGATCGAGCAGCAGCTCGGTGTTCTCGTCGAGCGCGGGCAGGTCGGTGAACGAGAGCTCGGCGAAGACGCGGCCGATCGCGCGCTCGGGCCGCATGGCCCTCCCCGAGATCGCCCGGATCGAGCTCAGCGACTGCTCGAGGCAGAACGCGACCGCGCGCGGCAGGCGGCGCTCGAGCAGCAGGAACGCGACCACGCGCGCCGCGCGCAGCTCGTCGCTCTCCTGCTTGCGGAAGGCCTCGAAGGCGCCGCACGACTTGAGCAGGCTCGAGAGCCACTCGTTGGTCATCGCCGCCGGCTCGGCCGCGCGCAGGCCCGGCACCTTGATCGACGAGCAGCCGCGCCGTCGTGTCGGCGCGCTCGAGGTGCGCGCCGAGCTCGAGGAACTCGTAGGCCTCGCCGCGCGAGAGCGTGGCCTTCATCACGCCCTGGAAGGCGTGCGAGGCCTCGCGGATGCGCACGAAGAACGCGTGCGGCGAGGCGAGCACCGCCGCCGGCCGCGTGCGCGACACGAGCAGGTGCAGGCGGTTGAGGAGCTCCCACATCTCGCTCGAGATCTGCTCGCGCACGCCGCGCGCGTTCTCGCGCGCGCGCGCCACGCAGGCCGTCACGGCGTCGGGGTTGGCCGGGTGCCAGAGCATGAACTCCGTCACGGTGGGCGCCGTGTAGTCGGAGAAGTGCTCGCGGTAGACCTCGTCGCGGCCGAGCAGCAGGATCAGCTCCTGCCAGGTGCGCCCGCGATCGGGCAGGTCGGCGTCGAGCAGCCCGTGGAAGTTGACGTGCAGGAGCCGGCTCGTGTCCTCGGCCCGCTCGATGTAGCGGCCCGTCCAGTAGAGCGACTCTGCGACGCGGCTCAGCATCAGGCCCTCAGCACCCAGGTGTCCTTGCTGCCGCCGCCCTGCGAGGAGTTGACGACGAGCGAGCCCTCGCGCAGCGCGGCGCGCGTGAGCCCGCCCGGCACGACGGTCGTGATGCGGCTCGAGAGCACGAACGGGCGCAGGTCGACGTGCGCGGGGCGCAGCTCCTCGAGGTAGATCGGCATGCGGCTCAGCGCGAGCGTGGGCTGCGCGATGAACTCGCGCGGCTCGGCCTGGATGCGGCGCCGGAACTCGTCGCGCTCCTCGGCGCTCGAGACCGGGCCGATCAGCATGCCGTAGCCGCCGCTGCCGTCCACGGTCTTGACGACGAGCTCCTCGAGGTGCTCGAGCATGTAGCGGCGATCGCTCCTCGTCGATCGCCGAGGTAGGTCGGGACGTTCGCGAGAACAGGCTCCTCGCCGAGGTAGTAGCGGATCATCTCCGGCACGTAGCGGTAGACGGCCTTGTCGTCGGCCACGCCCGTGCCGGGCGCGTTGGCGATCGTGACGTTGCCGGCGCGGTAGGCGTTGAGCACGCCCGGCGCGCCGAGCATCGAGTCCTGGCGGAAGATCAGCGGATCGAGGAACTCGTCGTCGACGCGGCGGTAGATCACGTCGACGCGCTGCAGGCCCTGCGTCGTGCGCATGTAGACGACGTCGTCGTGGCACAGCAGGTCGCCGCCCTCGACGAGCTCGATGCCCATGTGGCGGGCCAGGAACGAGTGCTCGAAGTAGGCCGAGTTGTGCACGCCGGGCGTGAGCAGCACGACCGTCGGCATCGCGGCGGCCGGCGGGGCGACGTTGCGCAGCGAGGCGAGCAGCTCCTGCGGGTACTGGTCGATGCCGAGCACGCCGTAGCTCTCGAAGAGCGGCGCGAACTCGCGTTTCATGGCGGCGCGGTTCTCGAGCATGTAGCTGGTGCCCGAGGGCGAGCGCAGGTTGTCCTCGAGCACGAGGTACTCGCCGTGCTCGTCGCGCACGATGTCGACGCCGGCGACGTGCGCATAGACGCCGCCGGGCGGGTCGAGGCCGATCATCTCGCGCCGGAAGTGCCGCGCGCCGAACACGAGCTCGGCCGGCACCTTCCCGTCGCGCAGGATGCGCTGGCCGTGGTAGACGTCGGCCAGGAAGGCGTTGAGCGCGTTCACGCGCTGGATCACGCCGCGCTCGATGTGATCCCACTCGCTTGCTCGGGATCACGCGCGGGATGAGGTCGAACGGGAAGATCCGCTCGAGCCCTTCCTCCTCGCCGTAGACCGTGAAGCCGATGCCCTGATTGAGGAACGAGGCGTCGACCGCGTGCCGCCGCGCCTCGAACTCCTCGACGCTCAGCGCCGCGAGTTGCTCGGCGAGCGCGCGGTAGTGCGGCCGCGGCCTGCCGGGCGCCTCGAACATCTCGTCGAAGAACGCCCCGGGCTCGTAGCGGCCCTGGAGGGGGAGAACGGGTGTCTTGGGCGACGTGGGCATAGGAGTTCAGTGGTGCCGAGCCCCGTCGCCCGAAGGAACGACCTCACCGCCGCCCGTGCCGGAGAGTCTATTCGCTCGCGCAGATCGGTTCTAGTCGAGCGAGGATCGCCGGCGGCGACGCAGCGGGTCGCGGAGCGCGCACAATGGAGCCCGATGACAGAACAGCCCTTCACAACGATCGCCCCGGGAGTCGAGATGCCGCTCGTCGGCCTCGGCACCTGGGAAGCATCCGGCTCCGAGGCCTACGACGCGTGTCGCCGGGCGCTCGAGGTCGGCTACCGCCACATCGACACGGCGACCATGTACGGCAACGAGGCCGCCGTCGGGCGCGCGGTGCGCGAGAGCGGCCTGCCGCGCGACGAGATCTTCGTGACGACCAAGCTGCCCTCGGGCAGAGCCGGTCGCGAGCGCGAGACGATCGAGGCCAGCCTCGCCGCGCTGCAGCTCGACCAGGTCGACCTCTGGCTGATCCACTGGCCGCCGGGCGGGCGGGCGAGCCCGCGCGTCTGGGAGCAGTTCGTGCACGTCCACGCCGACGGGCTCGCGCGCGCGATCGGCGTGAGCAACTACAGCCCCGCGCAGATCGACGAGCTGATCGCCGCGACCGGCGTGACGCCGTCGGTCAACCAGATCCCGTGGTCGCCCGCGCTCTACGACGCGGCGCTCGTGGAGGCGCACCGCGAGCGCGGCGTGGCGCTCGAGGGCTACAGCCCGTTCAAGACGATGAACCTCCGCGCGCCGGCGCTTGTCGAGATCGCGGAGCGCCACGGCGTCAGCCCGCGCCAGGTCGTGGTGCGCTGGCACGTCGAGCACGGCTTCATCGTCATCCCGAAGTCCACCGACCCCGGGCGCATCGCGGCCAACTTCGACGTGTTCGGGTTCGCGCTCGACGCCGTCGAGGTGGCACGAATCGACGCCATCGGGGAGAGCCGATGACCGGCAGCACCCCGCTCCCGGCACGAGCATCGCGGTCGCGTCCCTGCCCAACCTGCGCGAGCTCGGCGGCTGGCCGGCCGCCGGCGGCCGCGTGCGCCGCGGGCTGCTGTACCGCTCGACCGCCCTGGGAAAGCTCACGGACGCCGATCTGGAGCAGGTCGGCGCGATCGGCCTTCGCCGCGTCTACGACTTTCGCACCGAGGCCGAGCGAACGGCCGAGCCCGACCGGGTTCCGGTGGGCGCGGAGTACGTCGTCGTGGACGTCCTGGCGGACGCGCCCGGCGCGGGTCCCGCGCAGCTGCTGGCCGTGCTCGGTGACCCGCCCAAGGCGGCCGAGATGCTGAGCGGCGGCAAGGCCGAGGCGATGTTCGAGCACGGCTACCGCCAGCTCGTCGGCCTCGAAAGCGCGCTCGCCGGCTACAACCGCTTCTTCTCCGACATCGCACAGGAGCCCAACCGCCCGGCGCTCTACCACTGCACCACGGGCAAGGACCGGACGGGCTGGGCATCTGCCGCGCTGCTGATGTTGCTGGGAGTCTCGGAGGACGACGTGGTGCGCGAGTACCTGCTCACGAACGAGCAGCTCGTGCCGGCGCTGCAGCCGATCCTCGACCAGTTCACGGCCAACGGCGGCGATGCCGGCATCCTGCTGCCGGTGATCGGCGTCGAGCAGGGCTACCTGGCCGCGGCACTCGATGAGATGCACACGCGCTACGGCACCATCGAGGGCTACTTCACGGACGGCCTCGGGCTCGGCCCCGACGTGCAGGCGGCCTTGCGCGACGCACTGATCGAGAAATAGGAAAGCCCCGCAGAGCGGGGCTTTCCGTCAGCAGGCCGATAAGCCGGATTCTGTCGTGGGCAACCATCCATCTGGGCCCGGTGTTGCCACCGGGCTCGAGCCGCCTACCCGGGGCTCGGCGGGCCGCGTCATCGCCCCTGTCTGGCGTTGCACCGGGTGGGGTTTACCGAGCCGGCGCGTCACCGCGCCGCTGGTGCGCTCTTACCGCACCTTTTCACCCTTGCCGGCGACCGCGGACGGTCGCTTAGGCGGTGTTCTTTCTGTTGCACTCTCCGTCGGGTTTCCCCGCCTGGGCGTTACCCAGCACCCTGCCCTTCGGTGTCCGGACTTTCCTCGCGACCTCGCGGCCGCGCGGCTGCCTGGCCTGCAAGCTCAGCATATCGCCGTGCCGCGCAGCCATGATGCCTGCGTGTCGCGCCCACATCCGACCCTGCGCGGCGGTTTCGGCATGCGCTTCGCCACGCTCACCGCCGGTCTGCTGCTGTACGGCTACGGCGAGCTGCTGACGGTGCGCGCCGGCATCGGCCTCGGGCCATGGGACGTCTTCCACTCAGGCCATCGCCGACATCACGGGCATCCCGTTCGGCACCGTCATGGTGGCGACGTCGCTCGTGGTGCTCGTGCTCGCCGCGGCGCTCGGCGAGCGCCCGGGCCTCGGCACGATCATGAACGCGCTGATCGTGGGCAGCGCCTACGACCTCTTCAACCGCCTCAACCTGGCGCCCCACCTCGACGGCGGGCCCGGGGGACTGGCGCTCGACGTCGCGGGCGTCGATCGTGATCGGCCTGGCGAGCGCCATCTACATCGGCGCGGCCTTCGGTGCCGGTCCGCGCGACAGCCTGATGCTGGCGGTCGCCCATCGCGGCGTGCGCATCTCGGTCGCGCGCACGAGCATCGAGCTGACCGTGCTCGCGATCGGCTTCGTGCTGGGCGGCTCGGTCGGGATCGGCACGCTGATCTTCGCCGGCGGCATCGGCATCGTGCATCGAGGCCTGGTACTGGGTGCTCGTGCGCTGCGGCGCGACGCGGCCGCTGGTCTCGCCGCAGGCGACGCCGGCCGTGAGTCCCGCGATCGGCTCTACGTGAGAGCGGCGGGCACTTCGGCACCGCCCGCAAGACCGGTTGCGGTCTCGGAGAGCTCGGTGCGCAGGCGCTCTTCGCGCGCCAGCCAGAGCTTCATGGCGAAGGCACCCACCGTGACGCTGTCACGCATGCCACATTCGGGGCAGCGGCGATGTGCGACACGCCGCCCGTCGGCGAGCAGCCAGATGCGCTCGAGTTGAAGGAGCTTGGAGTCACATTCGCGGCAACGGATCAGCGGGAGCATGCGATCAATCCTGACGGGCATCTATGAGCGTTCGGTAAGGGACGGGTTCCGGTTTCGTAGTCGCGATGTTTCGCTGAGGTTGCGCCACATTCGCGCGTTGCCGTCCAGCACCTTCTCTCAACCTAGAGGACGATCGTCCCCGTCGCCCGGGCGTGCCAAACGGCGTGCAGGAGCACGCGGCTGCAGGCTTGCCTCGCGCGCGTCTGGTAGAAGGCCGCAAGTGAGCACGACGACGATCGAACATCTGCGCGACCCGGCCGATGTGCAGAGCTTCGCGAGCGTGGCCCGCGCGGAGGGCCGCCTCGCGCTCGACACCGAGTTCGTCTGGGAGCGCACGTACAGCCCGGTGCCGTGTCTGCTCCAGCTCGCGACCTCGGAGCGGCTCGCGGTGCTGGATCCGCTGGAGGACGTCGACGTCGGGCCGATCGCCGAGCTGGTCGGCGACCCGGCCGTTCAGCTCGTGATGCACGCGCCCGCGGGCGATCTGCTGCTGTTCGCGACGCGCTACGGCGTGCGCGCGACCAACGTGTTCGACACGCAGCTCGCGGCGGGCTTCGTCGGCTACGGCATCTCGATGGCCTACGACCGCCTCGTCGAGCGCGCGCTCAACGTCACGCTGACGCACAACGAGACCTTCAGCGACTGGTCGCGGCGACCGCTCACCGAGGCGCAGATCGCCTACGCCTCCGATGACGTGCGCTACCTCTTCGACCTGGCCGACGCGCTCGTCGCACGGCTCGACCAGATGGGCCGTCGCTCGTGGGCCGAGGACGAGATCGCGCGTCGCTACGGCCCCGACGCCACGATCGAGCCCGATCCGCAGCGCGCCTACCTCAAGGTCGCGCGCCGCGGGCGCCTGAGCGGACGTCAGCTGGCCGCGCTGCGCGCGGTGGCGGCCTGGCGCGAGGAGGAGGCCCGCACGCGCGACATGCCGCCGGGCTGGGTGCTCAAGGATCCGAGCGTCGTCGAGGTCGCCCGCCGCAGCCCGGCCGATGCCGCCGCGCTCGGCAAGCTCCGCGGTCTCGGCAGCCTCTCGGCGCCGGCCGCCCAGCGTCTGCTCGATGCGCTCGCGGCGGCGGCCGACGCCGAGCCCGTGCAGGGCGCGCGCGAGCTGCCGCCCGGCCTCGCCCGCCGTGTCGCCGCGGCCTCGGCGCTCGGCGCGGTGCTCGTGCGGGCGCGCTGCGAGGGCGCGCACATCGCGCCCGAGCTCGTCGCCACGCGTGCCGAGCTGGAGAGCTTCGTCGAGGCAATGGCGAACGGGCACGACGAGCACGCGCTGCTCTCGGGCTGGCGGCGCGAGCTGGTGGGCGCCGAGCTCAGGGAGCTCGTGCAGGGCAACGTCGCGATCGCGCTCGAGCCCCAGTCGCCGTACGTGCGCACCATCGCTCTGCCTCCCGCGGAATAGGCGGGCCCGCAGGCAGGCCGCACCCTGGTAGTGTCCGCAGATTGGCGCCGCCCAGTGGGGGCGTGTGTGCCATCTGTCGCGATGTCGTCCACCGCCTCGCCCGTTTCCTCCGCTCAACTCGCGCTTGACCGGGCGAGGCTGCCGCGCGTCAATCGCTGGGTCCTGATCTCGATCGCGGTGTCCGGCCTCGTCGGCCTGGCCATCGGGCTCGCGGGCCTCGGCGGCGTGGACGACGCGGCCCACCGCTACCAGGCGAGCGTGTTCAGCGTCGACGGCTGGACGGCGTGGGACAACTACTGGTACGCCGGCCGCTACGGCGTCGTCAATTACAGCCTGCTCTTCTATCCGCTGGCCTCCGTGCTCGGCGTGGTCACCGTCGCGGTGCTCGCGACGACCGCCTCGGCGGGGCTCTTCGCGGTCATCGTGATGCACCAGTGGGGGCGCCCCGCGCGCTGGTCGGCGCTGCTCTTCGCGCTCTCGGCGCCGGCGCTGCTGGCGGCCGGCCAGTACCCGTTCGCGCTCGGCACGGCCTTCAGCCTGCTGGCGCTGCTGGCCGCGCAGCGCGGCCGGCCCTGGCTGCTGGTGGCGGCCGCGCTCGCGACCGCGCTCTCGAGCCCGCTCGCCTTCGCCTTCCTCGTCGTCACGCTCGGCGGCCTGCTGCTCGGCGGCGGCAGGGCCAGCACGCTGCGCAACGCCAACGTCGCGCTGCCGCTGTGCGCGATCCTGCTGATGCTCGCGGGCGAGGTCGCCGTCTATCAGGCGTTCCCTGGCGGCGGGCCGTTCCCGTATCCGGCGGCCGACCTGGCCGGCATCACGGCGTTCTCGCTCTGCGGCCTGCTGCTGGCGCGCGGATCGCAGCTCACGCGTCCGCTGGCCGGGCTCTTCCTCGCCTACCTCGCGATCGCCTGGTGGGCCAAGCTCTTCCCGTCGCCGCTCGGCGGCAATGCGACGCGCGTGCTCGACTACCTGGCCGCGCCGCTGCTCGCGCTCGTGATCGCGGTGCGCGCGCCGCAGGTCCGTGCGCTGAGCGTGCTGGCGCTCTCCGTCGCGATCGCCTGGCAGGCGGCGCCCTTCGTCCAGAACGTCGCCAACTCGTTCGGCGAGCAGGCGCAGGCGGCCTCGTACTGGCAGCCGGTGATCTCGTTCCTGCACCAGCCCGGACGTCACGATCCCGCGAACTTCCGCGTCGAGGTCGTCTCCACGGCACGCCACTACGAGTCGTACTACCTCACGCGCGGGGAGGGCGAGGCGATCCCCCGCGGCTGGTACCGGCAGAACGACTTCCCCTCCAACGGGGTGCTCTACGACCGCACGCTGAGCGCCGCGGCCTACCAGCGCTGGCTGCGGCTGATGGGCGTGCGCTACGTCTTCCTGCCGATCCACGCCGACCTCGACGAGTCGGCGAAGGCCGAGGCGGCGCTGCTGCGCAGCGGGCTGAGCGGCTTGCGGGAGATCTCCATCTCGAGTGACTTCCGCGCCTTCGAGCTGCCCAATGCGACGCCGCTCCTGACGCTCGACGCGGCGCGCCCGGGAGCCGCATCGCTCGCAGGCGACGCGCGCGTGCTGCGCGAGACGCGCGAGCAGTTCTGGCTCTCGCTGCCGCAGGCGGGCACCTACCTGCTGCGCGTCCACTACTCGCCCTACTGGCGCGTGGACGACCCGGCGGCGGCCTGCGTCGAGCCCGGCCCTCATGGCATGACACAACTGCGGGTCGTCGACCCCGGCCCGCTTCGGCTGCGCATCGACGTGACTGCGCGCAGCATGCTCAACGTCGTCGGCGGCGCGCGCTCGGGTTGCGCGTTCCCGCCCGCGGCACCCCCCAGTTGAGCGACAGCCGCGAACCCCCCTTCTGCCGATCCGTCAGCATTAGCGCAATGCGTTCTCTCGCCGCCATCGCCACCTGCGCACTTCTGTGCAGCGCCACTCCGGCCCTCGCCGCCGGCGGCGCAGCCGCGCCCCAG
Source organism: uncultured Actinomycetes bacterium (assembly GCA_963713435.1). GTDB lineage: Bacteria > Actinomycetota > Thermoleophilia > Gaiellales > JALYLC01 > JALYLC01. The sequence continues at coordinate 66,530 of CAVQLU010000006.1, read as the reverse complement.
GTCGTCGATCTGACGGTGCGGCCCTCGGGCACCGACCTCGTGCACCTGCCCGGCCACGGCGACGCCTATGCCGTCGTCTACGACGATCGGCTGGCACCGAGCGCCCTTCGCTACGCCGAGCGCCGCGACGGGCGCTGGCGCGTGCGCACGATCTCGCCGCCCATCGACGGGCGCCCGGTGGGCCGCGAGCCGACGCTCGCGGTCTCGCCGCACGGCCTGCGGCTCGCCGTCTTCCGCACCGAGATCGACCTCGACGACAACGCCAACGCCAACAGCGCGCTCTACGCCTCGCGCTCCCCCGACGGCGTGCACTGGTTCACCGAGCGCATCGACTCCAACGGCTTCGGCGCCAGCGCGGGCTTCGACGCGCAGGGCCGGCCCGCGATCGCCTACCTCGCGCGCGTGGACACGACGAACGCCGCCGAGGTGCGGATGGCGCACTTCTACGACGGCACCTGGCACGTCGCGACGCTTGCGCGCACCACGTTCCGTCAGGCGCCGAGCGACGCCAATGCTTCGAGCGTCGGTCTCGCGCTCGACCGCTACCTGGCGCTCAAGGTCGCCTACATCGATCCGGCCAGCCATTCGGTGCGCCTGGTGGGCGAGGACGCCCGCCCGCAGCGCTTCGGCACCGTGCCCGCCTCCGCGGCGCGCGCCTCGCTCGCGTTCGGCGCCAACGGCGAGGTCGGCGTCGTGTGCGCCGGGCTGGCCGGCGAGGATGCCCGGCTGTGGGTCGCGACCGGGCGCCTCGGCGGCGTCAACCACACCTATCCCGGCAATCGGCCAGTCCGTCAGCTCGGCGGTCATCGCGGGCTTCACGAACGGCGCGCCGATCGTGGCCTTCCGCGACCGCCGCGGCGCCTTCGTGGCGGTGCCGGGCAAGCGCCGCTACCACAGCTCGCTGATCGCCCGCGCCTCGCGCTACAGCGCCAGCAGCCCGTTCAACGGCGCCTTCGGCGCGGCCCGCTCGAGCCCGGACGCCATCGGCGTCACGATGGTCGCGAACGGCGCGCTGCTCGTGTTCGCCGAAGGCGCGTTCTCGTAACCCTGGGCCGAAAATCGCGTCTTAGGGCGTAGCATGATGTGTATGCGACGCCTGCTCATCGCGATGGTTCTCGTCGCTGCCGCGCTCGTGGTGCCGTCCGCGGCGCTTGCCGCCGGCGCGCCGGCGCTCACGGCGCCTGCCTCGCCGCTCGCCGCACGACGTGGCGACCTGACACTCACCTGGAGCGATGTCAGCGCGCGCCACGGCATCCGCCGACCGATGACCTGTCGCGTCGTTCGCAGCCGGCACGACTGCGCCGACGGCTCCCACCGTGCGACCGCGCACGTCAGCGGCGACCTGGCCGACACCGTTCACGTTCGATCGACATCATGCCACTGCCGACGCGATGGTATCTACTGCTACTTCGTGCAGGCCGACGACTGGCGCGTCACGCCTCCGCGGATTCGAACCCGGTCGTCGTCACGCTCGACACGACGCCGCCGGTCGTTCCGACGTTCGTGACGAGCGGGCGGGAACGGCTGCTCGCCGTTCACCGTTACTGGCGCGACTGCCGACTGACGACGCTCGCCGCCGGTCACGTTCGCTGGCCGACGGCCATCCGCTGCCCTGGTCGCCATCAGGCTCACCGGGCGCTCCGTATCGACGCCGGTCGATCCCGACCGTGGTCGCGACCGACGCCGTCGGGAATGTCTCGATCCGTTCGCGTGCCAGGCCACCTCGTCGACACGACGCGGCCGCCCGCGCCGGATCTCGAGGTCACCACCGACCCGGCGCAGCAGAAGGCGACGCTGAACTGGCCGAATCCCGGACGACGGCGCACCGGTGCGTGCCTCGCTCCCGGCTATCGCCTGCGCACGAAGGGCCCGGCGGGACCGTCGACGAGCAACTTCTCCGCCGGTCCCGTCGTCGTCCAGAACCTGCAGGTCGACGCGACCTACGAGTTCACGCTCGACGCGACTGACGCGTGCGGCGACGGGCGCGAGCTCGACCCGCCTCGTGCGCCTCAACGACACGACGCCGCCGAGCGCGCCGATCGTGACCGCCCCGGCGTTCGACCCGGCGGCGCGCACCGTCAGCCTCCGTGGGTCGCCTCGAGCGACAACATCCAGGTCGACCACTACGAGATCCTGCGCAACGGCGTGCCCGTCGGCGCCACGGATGCGCCGACCTTCACGGACGCCTCGCCCAGCCAGCACGCGCAGCTGAGCTACGTCGTGCGCGCCGTCGACACCAACGGCAACGAGACCGACTCCGCGCCCGCGATCGGTCTTCACGCCCGACTGGACGGCGCCGACGGCGCCGGTGCTGACGGCGCGCGCCAGGGGGCAACCGCGGTGCTGCGCTGGACGGCGGCGACCGACAACGTCGGCGTGGTCGCCTATGACGTGCTGCGCGACGGCGCCCTGGTCAAGACCATGACCTCCGCAGAGCGCACGTGGTCGGACGCGGGCGCTGAAGGTCGGGGAGCACTCCTGGCAGGTGCGCGCGCGCGATGCCGCGGGCCTTTCGGCCACCTCGGCGGCGCAGCACGCTGAAGATCCCGAAGACCGTCAACAAGGCCGCGCTCGTCTCCGTGCACCTGGCCGGCAAGTCCAAGCGCGACGGCGCGCTACTCGCTCGCCGGCCGGGCGCGCCTGCTGGTCGACATGCGCATCTCAGGGCACGCTGCAGAAGGCGAAGCTGCGGCTCTACGTGAAGAGCGGCCGCGGGCGCATCACGGTCTGGCGCGGCACGCCGGGCTCGTCGGCTCGCCGCGCCTGCGCCTCGGCTCCGACGCTGGCGCGGCACGGCTACGTGACGATCAACCTCAAGCGCGCGCTGCATACCGGCCGCGTGCGGTTCGTCGCTGATCGCGAGCGGTCACCTGGTCGTCATGGGCACCGGTGCGCACAAGCCGAAGATGAAGGCCGGGTGAGCGCCCGCGCGGCGTTCTCGGACCTCGCCGGGGCTCACGCTGCGCTGGATGAGGCGTGGGCGGCGAGCGGCGCGGCACTCGAGCGCGCCGCCCGATCTCGTCGCGCTCTTCTGCGCGGCCGAGCACAGCGAGGCGGCGCACGATCTGGCCGAGGCGCTCGCCGATCTGGCGCCGGATGCCGCAGTCATCGGAGCGTGCGCGGCCGACGGCGTGATCGGAGCCGGGCGCGAGCAGCAGGGTGGCGCGGCGCTGGCGCTGCTCGCGGTCGACGTTGCCGGCCGGAGCCCGTGCCACGCCGTTCCACGCGCAGGTCGGCGAGGGACACGAGGGGCCCGAGATGACCGGCCTGCCGGCGCACGCCCGACGGGCGCAATCGTGGTCGCGGTCGCCGATCCCCACTCGACGCCGGTCGAGCAACTGGTCGACGGGCTCGGAGGCCTGCCGGTGCTCGGAGGCTTTGCCGGACTCGGCGGCCGCGGCGCGGCGCGCCTCTTCACGACCGGCGGCTGCGCCGAGGAGGGCGCCGTCGGCATCGTGCTCGAGGGGCTGCCCGTGAGCGCCATCGTCTCGCAGGGCGCCCGGCCGATCGGCCCGGAGCTCGTGGTCACGGCCGCCGAGGGCAACCTCGTCGTCGAGCTCGCGGGGCGACCCGGCGCTCGAGCGCGTGCAGCAGGTCGTCGAGGATCTGCCGCTGACCGAGCGCGCGCTGCTCGAGAACGGCCTGCTGATCGGCCTCGTGATCGACGAGAACCGCCCGGAGCACCGGCTCGGCGACTTCCTCGTGCGCGGCGTGCTGGGCGCCGATCCCGACACCGGCGCGATCGCCATCGGCGACGTTCCCCGGGTCGGCCAGACGGTGCGGCTGCACGTCCGCGATGCGGAGTCCGCCTCGCGCGAGCTCGACGAGATGCTGGCGCGAGCAGAGCGCGGAGCCGGCGTCGGCGGCGCTCCTCTTCTCCTGCAACGGCCGCGGGCGCAACCTCTTCCCGCAGCCCGATCACGACGCCGGCGCGGTCGCGCGCGCGCTCGGCAGCGACGCGGTCGCCGGCTGCTTCTGCCAGGGCGAGCTCGGGCCCGGTGGGCGGCCGCACGTTCGTGCACGGCTACACCGCCAGCGTCGCGCTGTGGTGAGCGTCACCGCATCGTCACCACATCATCACCGCCGCGTCACCCCGCCTCGCGGAGCACTTGGCGACGCTGGCGGGCATGGACGGCATGATCGCGCTGATCGCGCACGACGGCACGAAGGACGAGATGCTCGGGCTGGCCGAGGAGTTCCGCGAGCAGCTCGAGGAGTCGACCGTCGTCGCGACCGCGACGACCGGCGGCGTCCTCAACACCGAGCTCGAGCTGAACGTCCGCTGCGTGCTCTCGGGGCCGCTCGGCGGCGACCTGCAGATCGGCTCGATGGTGGCCGGCGGCTTCGTGAAGCTCGTCGTCTTCCTGCGCGACCCGCTCACCGCGCACCCGCATGACCCCGACGTGCAGGCGCTGATGAAGGTCTGCGACGTGCAGCGCGTGCCGCTGGCGACGAACGTCGCGACCGCGCGGCTGTGCCTGGCGGCGCTGGCGCCGGTGTACTGACGCGGCTAGAGCAGCGTGCCGCGCACGGCGTCGACGAGCGACGCCGGCCGCGCTGCGCCGCCGGCCGAGCGCGGGCGCGGCCGCGCCCCGCATCAGCCCCAGCCCGTGCAGATCCGCCACCCGGCTCCGCACCTCCTCGGCCGCGGCGCGCAGCGCCGCCACCTCGGCCTCGTCGAGCCCGGCTCGTGACGATCTCCGAGAGCCCGCGCCGCCCGAGCCGCCCCGGCACGCCGACGTAGACGCCGTCGATGCCGAACTGGCCCGAGAGCCGCGCGGCGATCGGCAGCACGACCTGCTCGTCGCGCAGGATCGCGCGCACCATCAGCATCACGGCGGCGCTCGGCGCCCAGTAGGCCGAGCCGCGCTGCAGCAGGCGCACGACCTCGGCGCCGCCGTCGCGCGTGCGCTGGACGACCTCCTCGAGCGCGGCCGTCGCCGAGCACCTCGGCCGCCGGGCGGCCGCCGATCGTCGCCGTGCGCGAGAGCGGCACCATCGTGTCGCCGTGCGAGCCCAGCGTGAGCGCCTGCACGGTGCTCGCCGGGGCTCCGGCGCGCTCGGCCAGGAAGTGGCGGAAGCGCGCGGTGTCGAGCAGGCCCGCCATGCCGACGACGCGCTCGGGCGGGAAGCCGAGGGCGTCCTGGGCGAGCGTCGTCATCTCGTCGAGCGGGTTCGTGACCACGATGACGACCGCGTCGGGCGCGGCCGAGCGCACCTGCGCGGCAGACCTCGGCGACGATGCGGCCGTTGCCCTCGAGCAGGTCGGCGCGGCTCTGCCCGGGCTGGCGCGGGCGGCCCGCGGTGATCACGACGACGTCGGCGCCGCTCGCGCCGTCGTAGCGACTCGCCGCCCGTGAGCGTCGTGTCGGAGCCGAGCAGCGGCAGCGAGGAGCCGATGTCGAGCGCCATCGCGCGGGCCAGGTCGCCGGCGACGTCGATCAGCGCCACGTGATCGCAGAGGCGGGCCTCGGCGATCCTCGCCGCGGTGGTGGCGCCGACCATGCCGGCGCCGACGACCGCGACGCGCGTCATCCCTGACGCTCCAGCTCGGCCATCACGTGCCGCACGACCTGCTCGACGAGTTGCGGCGTCGCGCGGCGCGGGTACTCGCGGTAGAGCAGCTGGCGCGCCAGCGTGCGCACCTGCGACTCACGGCGCAGCCGGTCGATCTTGGGGCGGTCGAGCGGGTCGGCGCCGGCCATGCGCTCAGACCTTCTGCGGCTGGAAGTTCTCGATCGCGTCGATGGCCGCGTCGCGCGCCGCCAGGACCTCGCTCTCGGAGCCCGAGAGCAGCGCGCGGCCGAAGCGCCCGACGTTCGAGAGGTGGATCAGCTCGATGTTCGCGGCCTTCTCGGCCTCGTTCACGGCGAGCGTCACGTAGGCGGCGGGGGCGACCTCGAGCACCAGCAGCGTGCGCCCGGGCACGAGCAGCGCGCCGCGGCTCATGCGGTTGATCAGCTGCGCCTGGTAGGGATCGACGTTCGTGATCACCTGGTAGGACTCGACCTTCGGCACCATCACGTCGGCGACCGTCAGCTCGGTGTACTCCAGCACCGCGCGTCCCGCGGCCTGCACGGCCGACTGCTCGAACGAGTGCACCTCGAGCAGCCCGAACTCGCGCTCGATGAACTGCGTCGCGGGCTTGACGTCGGCGCCCTTGAGCGCCACGTCGGCGACGCGGTAGATCTCGTTGGAGGGCGCCACCTCGACGAACAGCTCGGCCATGCCGGCGATCGGCACGTCGCCCTGGATCACCGAGCCGGCGTAGGCGGCGTACTGCGGCTGCATGCGGTCGATGTAGACCCACGAGCGCAGGGAGAAGTTGCTCGTGCGGCCGTCGCCCTTGCTCATCTCGCCACCGTCGTCTTCTTGGCGCCCGGCAGCGGCACGGTGGCCGCCTCGGCTGCGCCACTCGTGGGCCGCGCGATGACATGTGCGGAGAGCAGCTCGCCGACGCGCGCGGCGCGCTCGGCGCCCGCGTCGCAGGCTGCGCGCACGGCGCCGACGTCGCCGCGCACGACGACCGTGCACATCGCCGGATCGACGCGCTGGATGCCGACGAGCTCGACGTCGGCGGCCTTGACCATGGCGTCCGCGGCCTCGACCGCCGCCACGTAGCCGCGCGTCTCGACCATGCCGAGTGCCTGGCCGCCGTCACGCATCGCGCATCACCGCGGCGATCGCCTGGCGCACGAGCTCTTCGAGACTCGCGCCGGGCTGCGGCGGGGCCGACGCGGGCGCAGCGGCCGCGGGAGCCGGCGCGCTCGCAGCGGCCGCAGCGGGCCGCGCGGTGCTCGCGCCGGCCACGGGCTCGCGGTTGAGCGCCCAGGCGGCGACGCGCAGGTCGTCCGGGCCGCTCGTGGGCATCTCCCAGTCGTGGATCTGCGCCGCCACGCGCTTGCGGTTGAGCAGATGCCGCACGCCGATGTTGTCGGACGAGATCGAGCCGCCGATCGTGCCGGTGCCGATCATGAACGTGCGGTCGACGCCGGTCGAGTAGCCCATCGCGCCGAACAGCGACGGCGTGTTGACGAGCACGCGGTAGGCCGGCGCGGCCTCGGCGTAGCGCGAGATGACGGCCTCGTCGTGCGCGTGCACGGCGGCCGTGTGGCCGTCGCCGCCGAAGCGCAGCTGCGCGACCGCGGTCGCGATGCCCTCGTCCGGGCCGTCGACCTCGATGAACTTGAAGACGGGGCCGAGGATCTCGCGCGAGGTCGGGAAGTCGTAGCCGATGCCGCCGGGTCGCACGACGAGCAGCTGCGTGCCCTCGGGGATCGCAAAGCCGGCGAGGTGCGCGAGCGTGGCCGGGGACTGCGACACGGCCTCGACGTTCGACGGCCCGCGGCCGCCCTGCGGGAAGAGCAGCTGCGTGAGCGCGTTCTGCTGGGAGTCCGAGAGGAAGAGCGCGCCCTGGCGCTCCATCGCGGCCTGCAGCGCGGGCGCGACCGAGCGGTCGACGATGGCGGACTGCTCGGAGGCGCAGGCCGTGCCCCAGTCGAAGATCTTGGCGGCCATGATGCAGCGCGCCGCGTAGTCGATGTCGCGCACCGAGGCGTGGATGTAGGCCGGGACGTTGCCCGGGCCGACGGCGTAGGTCGGCTTGCCGGAGGAGTACGCCGCGAGCACCATCGCGCGCGAGCCGGTGGCCAGCACGAGGTCGGTGCGGTGATGGCGCATGAGCGCGTCGGTGCCGGCCACCGAGACGCGCGACATGGACTGGATCAGGTCGGGCGGCGCGCCCGCCTCCTGCGCGGCCTCCTGCATCACGCGCGCGGCCTCGCCGCTCGAGCGCACGGCGCGCGGGTGGGGCGCCAGCACGATCGCGTTGCGCGTCTTGGCCGAGATCAGCGCCTTGAAGAGCACGGTCGAGGTCGGGTTCGTGACCGGCACGAGCCCGGCGATCACGCCGACCGGCTCGGCGATCGTGATCACGCGCTTGGCCGTGTCGTTCTCGATCACGCCGACCGTGCGCTCGTCCTTGAAGCCCTCGTAGACCCACTGGGTGTTGAAGACGTTCTTGAACGTCTTGTGCGATGCGCGCCCGTAGCCCGTCTCATCCGCCGCCAGCACGCCGAGGCGCTCTGCGGCCTCGGTGCCCGCGCGCGCCATGGCCGCCGTGATGCGGTCGACGTCCTCCTGCGTGGCGGACGCGAACGCGCGCGCGGCGATGTGCCCGCGCACGGCCAGTTCGTGTGCTTCGGTGATCGAGTCTTGCTCGGGCACGGTCGGAGACCTGCGCTAGCGCAGGCTCAGGCGTCGCCGCCGGGCAGGATCTTCTCGACGTCGGGGTGGGGGCGGGGGATCACGTGCGACGAGACGAGCTCGCCCACGCGCGCTGCCGCCTCGGCGCCCGCGTCGACTGCGGCCTGCGTCGCGCCGACATCGCCGCGGACCAGCACGGTGACGTAGCCGCCGCCGATCTGCTCCTTGCCGATGAGCGTCACGTTCGCCGCTTTCACCATGGCGTCGGCGGCCTCTACGGCGCCGACCAGCCCGCGCGTCTCGATCATCCCGAGCGCAATCATCGTCATGCCGCTAGAGCCTCGCGTGGACACGTATCCCTCCGGTCGTCGTACGGTCGTTTGTCAGTCATTCGGTTGCGCGTCGCACCGAGGCTACGCGAACTCCCGGTAGCGCTGCGTTTCCCAGTCGGTGATGTAGGCCTCGTAGAGGCGCAGGTCGTAGAGCGCGAGGCCGGCGTAGTCGTCGGCGAAGCGCTCGCCGAACGTCTCGCGCGCGAACGGCGTGGCGCCCCAGGCCTCGATCGCGTCGCCCAGCGTGCGCGGCAGCAGCGGCAGGCGCTCGTCGGCGTAGGCGTCGTGCTCGGCGGCCGGCGGCAGCTCGAGCTCGCGCTCGATGCCGTCCATGCCCGCGGCCAGGATGCCGGCGGCGAGCAGGTACGGATTGGCGTCGGCGGCGCCGCCGCGGTACTCGACGCGCGAGGCCGCGCCGACCTGCGGGATGCAGCGCACCGCGACGTTGCGGTTGTCGAGGCCCCAGCTCACGCGCGTGGGCGCGAACGAGTAGTCCTCGATGCGCTTGTAGGCGTTGACCGTCGGGATTCGCGAGCAGCGCGAGCTGCGCGGCGTGCGTCGCCAGGCCGGCGACCCAGTGCCGCATCGGCGCGTTGCCGAGCGGCCCCTCGTCGCTGGCGTGCTCGAACACGTTGGCGCCGTCGGCGATCAGGCTGTGGTGCAGGTGCAGCCCGTTGCCCGAGACGCCCGGGAACGGCTTGGCCATGAACGTGGCGCGCAGGCCGTGCTTGCGCGCGATCTCGCGCACGACCGACTTGAACACGACCGTGTCGTCGGCGACTCCGACGGCGGGCCCGTGGCCGAGGTTGATCTCGACCTGCGCCGGGCCGTACTCCGTGTTGGAGGCCTCGACGACGATGCCGTACTCCTCGATCACGCGGCGGATCTCGCCCACGACGTGCTCGAGCTCGGCGCCCTTCTGCAGCGAGTAGCACTGGATGCCGTCGTAGACCGGCTTGCCCGTCTCGTCCGTGAGGTAGAACTCGATCTCGGTCGCCAGCACGGGGTCGAAGCCGCGCGCCTGGCAGCGCTCGACCTGGCGCCGCAGCTGGTGGCGCGGATCCATGTCGAGCGGCTTGTGGCCGTGCTCGGTGACGCAGTCGGCCATGCAGATGGCCGTGCGCTCGCGCCAGGGCGTCGGCCGCAGCGTCGCGAGATCGGGCAGCACGATCATGTCGACGATGTCCGAGGCCGGGTTGTAGTGCGGCAGCTCGGGAAGCTCGCAGTGCCAACTCCAGAAGAAGGACGCGTCGGCTTGCGCGAAGCCCTTCTGGGCGGTGCTGTTGAGGAAGTGCGTGGCGGGGACGCGCTTGCCGCGCAGATGCCCCTGCGTGTCGGCGAACGCGATCTCGATCGTGTCGATGTCGTGCTCGCCGATGAGCGCTTGCGCGCGGGAGTGGTGTTGCTCTGTGCTGCTCATGCTGGGGATGATTCCAGAGTCAGACGGTTGACAAGGAACGTGCGGGGAGCATTCAGCCGCCGAAGGTGCCGGGCCCGACGACCCAGTCGACGCCGGCCAGCGGCACGCCCGTGAAGGCCGAGGCCTCGAGCGAGAGCGCGCGCAGATCCTCGGGCTCCAGGTTGTGCACGTTGCCCTTGCCGCACGACTTGGCGAGGATCGTCATCTCGTAGTACATCGACGTGAGGAAGTTGTGCACGCGCTGGGCGCCGAGCTCCGGGTCGAGCCGGGCCTCGAGCTCGGGATCCTGCGTCGTGACGCCGACGGGACAGCGGCCCGTGTGGCAGTGGTGGCAGGCGCCGGCGGTGGTGCCGAGCTCGGCGTAGCCCGCGGTCGCATCGACGCCGCCGACCGACACCGGGCTGTTGCAGCCCGCCGCCATCAGCCCGGCGGTGCCGATCGCGACGCAGTCGGCGCCGAGCGCGAGCGCCTTGGCGGCGTCGACGCCGCTGCGGATGCCGCCCGAGGCGATCAGCGTGATCTTGCCGTACATGCCGATCTCCTCGAGCGCGCGGCGCGCGGCCGGGATCGCGGTCAGCGTGGGCACGCCGGTGTGGTCGAGCTGGAACTCGGGCGAGGCCGCCGTCGAGCCCTCGGTGCCGTCGACGACGATCGCGTCGCAGCCCGTCTTGGCGGCGATCTTGACGTCCTGCTCGACGCGGCAGGCGGCGAGCTTGAGGATGATCGGCACGCGGTAGTCGGTGGCCTCGCGCAGCTCCTCGATCTTGACCGCGAGGTCGTCGCCGCCCAGGAAGTCGGGGTGGCGCGCGGCCGAGCGCTGGTCGACGCCGACCGGCAGGGTGCGCATCTGCGCGACCTTCTCGCTCACCTTCATGCCGAGCAGCATCCCGCCGGTGCCGGGCTTGGCGCCCTGCCCGACGACGATCTCGATCGCGTCCGCCATGCGCAGGTGCTCGAGGTCGAGGCCGTAGCGCGACGGCGTCATCTGGTAGATCAGCTTGTCGGAGGCCTCGCGCTCCTCGGGCAGCATGCCGCCCTCGCCGGTGCAGGTCGCGAGGCCCGCGCGCGAGAAGCCCATGCCGAGCGCGCGCTTGGCGTTCGTGCCCAGCGCGCCGAAGCTCATCGACGTCAGGTAGACGGGGAACGCCAGCTCGAGCGGCTCCGAGACGAGCTCCGGCCGGCCGCCGCCGATCCACGTCTTGGTCTCGCAGTGCTCGCGATAGCCCTCCAGCGGCAGGCGCGTCATGACGCCGGGCAGGAAGACGAGATCGTCGAGCGTCGGCAGCTTCTGGAACGTCGAGAAGCCGCGGATCTGGTAGCGCCCGAGCTCGCTCTTGGCGTGGATCGCCCGGATCGTCTCGGCCGTCCAGATGTGGGAGCGGCCCTGCTCGTAGCCGGGAGTGGGGTGCGAAATCTCGTCCATCAGATCTTCAGCCAAGCGTCGGGGTTGCGGTTGTTGAAGTACCAGAGCTTCTGCCCGGAGACGACCTTGCGGAACGTGAACGTCCCGTCCACGCCGTTCTCGCGCAGCAGGCCGTGCACGCGCGCCTGGTCGTCGTCGCTGGCCTCCACGACCTCGGCGTCGGTGCCGAGCGAGCGGATCTCCCCGGCCACCCAGACGTTGCCCTGCCAGAGCGAGTCGGCGAAGGCCGCGCCGGTCGAGCCGCACACGATCAGGTCGCCGGCGTGCGTCATGAACGCCGAGAGGTAGCCGACGTCGCCCTCGACGATCAGCGTGCCGCCCTTGAGCGAGACGCCGCAGCGCGCCGCGGCCGACCCCTTGATGTGGATCGTGCCGCCGCGCATCGAGGCGCCGGTCGCCATGTTGGCGTTGCCCTCGACCACGATCTTGCCCTTGGCCATCGCCTCGCCCGCGGCCCAGCCGACGTTGCGCTCGACGTAGATCGAGGCGCCCGAGTTGAGGCCGCCGCAGTAGTTGCCCACCGAGCCGCGGAAGCGGATCGTCACGTCGGCGGTCTGCCCGACGCCGAGGTTGTGGCGCGAGCGCGGATTCTCGATCACGAACTCGCGCACGCCCTCCTCCTCGGCCAGGCGGCGCAGCTCGCGGTTGAGTCCCTTGGGCCAGGCGTCGGCGTCGATCACGGCCGTCGCGCCCTGGAGATCGACGCCGGCGGCCATCACACGATCTCCGTGGTGACGCCGCCGTTGCGATCCCAGACGTAGATCGAGCGCGGCTCGGGGAGGTCGACGTCGAGCTCGCTCGCGAAGACCTGGCGCAGCGCCTGCTCCTCGGTCGCGATCGCCGTCACGCCGTCCACCTGGGTGACGACGAGCGACTTGATCGCCAGCGGATCCTTGGCGGAGCCCATCTCGTCCTCGGTCGCGAAGAGGTAGGCGAAGCAGCCGTCGAGCTCGTCGACGCTCGTGCTTGAGCGCATCCCAGAGCGTCTCGCCGTGCAGCATGCGGTCGGCCAGGTAGACCGCGATCAGCTCGGAGTCGTTGGTCGTGTGGAAGCGGTAGCCCTCCTGCGTGAGCAGGCGCCGGAAGCGGAAGTAGTTCGTGATCTGGCCGTTGTGCACGATCGAGATGTCGGGGAACGGCTCGGCCCAGAACGGGTGGCCGTAGGCGACGTCGACGATCGACTCGGTCGTCAGGCGCACGTGCCCGAGCCCGTGCGAGCCGATGAAGCGGTCGACGCCGTGGCGCGCGTTGACCGTCTCGGCGTCGCCCAGGTCCTTGATGATCTCGAGCGAGCGGCCGATCGACTGCACCTCGATGCCGTGGCCCGCGTCGTCGATGGCGCGCACGATGTCGCGCACCTGATCGGTGGTCGCGTTGACGCGCGCGCGGACGAAGCGGTCGGGCGCGTCGCTCGCCATGTCGGTCTCGTGCTCGCTCGCGATCGTGACGCCGCGCTCGCGCAGCGAACCTTCGAGCGCGTCGAGCGCCGAGTGCGCCTGCTCCGCGTGTTCGATACGCAGGCGCAGGATGAGCTCACCGTCGACCGGCGTGCCGTAGAGCGCGAAGCCGGTGGAGTCGTACCCGCGATGCCGCATGGCCTGGCACATGTCGACCAGATGGCGGCCGATCGGCCCGGTGGTGGGCAGTTTGATGCCGCAGATCCCGCACATTCAGCTGATCTCCTCGGCCTGGTGGTCTCCGTCTGCGGGCAGACGCTCGAGGGCGTCGGTGCCCGCGGCGCGGACGTGATCATGAACGAGTGCGCGCACCCTTGCTGCGTCCGCCTCGGCGAACGCGCGCGCGATGGCCGCGTGCTCGACGGCCAGGCGCTCGACGGCGCCGGCGGGCAGCGTCTGGTAGGCGAACAGCCCCTCGGCCGCGCGGTGCGTCCAGACGGAGTCGAGCGTGCGCATGACGAGGCTGTTGCCGCAGGGCGCGCAGAGCGCGTGGTGGAAGTCGCGATTGGGCTCGAAGCCGCCGTTGCGCCGGTCGGTCAGGCCGGCCAGGCGCTGCACGGCCGAGCGCTCCTCCGCGTTGGCGCGCACCGTCGCGAGCTCGGCCGCGGCGGGCTCGAGCAGCTCGCGCAGCTCGTACAGCTCGCGCACGTCGGCGGGCGTGAAGCCCTGCACGATTGCGCCGCGCCGCGGCACGAGGCGCACGAGGCCCTCGCGCTCGAGCAGGTGGAGCGCCTCGCGCACCGGCGTGCGCGAGACTCCGAGCTCGGCCGCGATCTGCTCCTGCTTGATGCGCGCCTCGGGCTGGAGCCGGCCGCTCGTGATCGCCTCGCGCAGCGCGGCGTGCACGCGATCGGTGAGCTGCTGCTGATCGTCGAGGGCGGCAAGCGGCATGGGCGGATACTGTATCCAATCGGCGGGCTCGGTGCCGGCCGCGCGAGAAGCGCCGGGTCTCAACTACCCTGACGGCGTGATCCGTCGCCGTCGAAGCGGAGTCGCGGCGCTCGCGCTGCTTGCGCTCGCGCTGACCGCGTGCGGCAGCGGTTCGTCGTCCGGCGACGGCGGCAGCGTCTCCACCGGCGCGGCAGCCGAGGTGTCGACTCCGGCGGCGCAGACGGTCGCGCTGAAGCCCGGCCAGCTGGCCGGGCCGCTGCTCGTGCGGCCGCCCAAGAAGGCGCCGCAGATCGTGCTGCACGATCAGGACGGCAGGCTCTTCAAGCTCTCGTCGCTGCGCGGCAAGGCCGTCTACCTGACGTTCGTCTACTCCCATTGCCCCGACGTCTGCCCGCTCATGATGAATGCGCTCGGCGCCGCCAAGCGCTCGCTCGAGGATCCAGGGAGCATGCGGATCGTGGCGGTCTCCGTCGATCCCAAGGGCGATACGCCGAAGGCGGTCAAGGAGTTCCTGCGCGGCCGCCAGTTGACCGGCAAGGTGACCTGGCTGCTCGGCACGAAGGCGCAGCTCTCGCCGGTCTGGAGCGCGTACAACATCCTCGCCAAGTCGGTGCCCCAGACGCCCGCGATCATCGAGCACGTCTCGCTCATCTACGGCATCGATGCGAAGGGCCGCATCCGCGTCGGGTATCCGGCCTCGCCCCTGAAGGTGGCCTGGATCACGCACGACGCCCCCATCCTCGCCGCGAAGTGACGGCACGATGAGCGCGGCCGTACGGCGCGAGTCGGCGGCCGTCGCCGCCGTGATCGTCGTCGTGCTCGCCGTCCTCCGCCCGCTGACGCTCGGCGGGAAGCTCGCGTCGTCGGCCGACCTCACCGCCTTCTACGCCCCGTTCGCGTCGTTCCTGCACGACCGCCTGGCAGCGGGAGATCTGCCGTTCTGGGCGCCCGGCGCGTTCTCGGGCCAGCCCTTCCTGGCGGACGCCCAGTCGGGCGTGACCTACCCGCCGATGCTGCTCGCGGCCTGGCTGCTCGGGCCGATCGACGCGCTGCGAACGGTCGCGACGTTCCACTATCTGATCGCCGCTCTGGGGGCCTACGCGCTCGCGCGGCAGCTCGGCGCGCAGCGCACGGGGTCGGCCTTCGGCGCGATCGCCTTCGCGGCATCGGGGCACCTGGTGGCGCGCTCCGCGGCGCTCGGCCTGCTCGGCGGCGCGGCCTGGCTGGCACCGGCGCTGGCGCTGGCGGAGGCCGCCGCGAGCGCGCGCCCGGCGCGCAGGGGCTTCGCGATCGCGGGGCTCGCGGTCGTGCTCGCGTTCGACCTCGCCAGCGGATCGCAGCAGCTCGCCGCGCTCACGCTGGCGACCTGCGTGATCTGGCTGATCGCGCGCGCGGGCGCGCGAGGGGCGCTCTACGCCTCCGTCGCGATCCTGCTGGCGCTCGCGCTGGCGGCCGTGGCGCTGCTGCCGCGGCTCGAGCTGCTGAGGCTCGCCACCGCGTCCGGCTACGTCGATTCCGACGGCATCGGCTCGCTCGTCTTCGGCGACCGCCGTGCGCTCGTCGGTCGCTTCGGCGTCTCGCGCTCCGAGATCGCGACGCTCTACCTCGGCGCCGCCACGCTCGCGCTCGCGCTGATCGGCGCCTGGCGCGGCTGGCGCGACGGCACCGCGGTGCGCCTCCTGCTGGGACTGATCGCGCTCTCGCTGCTGTGGGCGACGGGCGTGGTCGGCTGGGTCATGGATCCGTTGCCGCTCGTGCGCACGGTGGCGGGCCACGAGCCCGTGCGCGGCATCGTGCTCGGCCTCCTGTGCGTGTGCATCCTGGCCGCGTTCGCCCTCGGCGAGCGCGAGGCGCTGGCCGTCGGGGCTCGTCGTCTTCGCGCTCGGCCTGCCGATCGGCGTCATCCTGGGCGGGAGCGACGGCTTCGCGCGGAGCTACCTGATCCCGCTCGCCGGCATCTGCGTCGTGCTCGCCCTGCGCCGCTTCCGCATCGCGCCCCTGCTCCTGCTCGCGGTGCTGGGCGGCGACCTCGCCTACCAGGCCAGGCACCAGGACCAGCCGCTGCGCTGGCTGCGCGCCTCGCAGATCGCGCCGGCGCCGTCCGGGAGCGCCGCGTTCCTGCTCGCCCGGCAGCGCAGCGACGGGCCGTTCCGCATCGCGACCGCTGCGCGCGAGTCCGTGCTCGTGCATCAGCTGGGCGCGCACCGCACGCCCTCGGCGCGCGCACTGCTGCTCGACCAGGAGGCGCTGCGGCTCGGGCTCGAGGACGTCGCGGGGTACAACCCGGTGCACCTCAAGCGCTACAACCGGCTGATGCTCGCCTCCAACGGCGGGCGGGAGGTCGATCGCCACTTCGAGTTCGCGCTGCGTCCGGCAACGCCGCAGCTGCGCTCGCTGGCGGTGCGCTACTACGTCTCGCCGCCGGGAGAGCAGCCGGCCGGCCTGCCGGTCGTCTACCGCGACCGGCTCAGCGTCGTCACGCGCGATGACGACGCGCTGCCGTTCGCCCGCATCGTGCGGCCGGGGCGCGCCCCCGAGGCCGCGCGCGTGGTCTCGCGCGAGCCCGACCGCATCGTGATCGCGCCGCCGGGGCCGGGACGCCTGGTGGTGGCCGACCTCGTCTATCCCGGGTGGAAGGTGCGCATCGACGGCAAGCCGGCCCCTGCGTTGGCGGCCGGTGACCTGCGCGCGGTCGAGGTGCCGGCGGGGGCGAGGCGGGTGACCTGGGTCTTCACGCCGCCGGGCGTCCGCGCGGGGGCGCTCATCTCGCTGCTCGGGCTGCTCGCGCTGCTCGCGGTCGCGCTCGTGCCGTGGTGGCGCGCCCGCCGCCCGTGAGCTCGGATCGGTACTGGACGTCCGGCTAGTACCCCTTCCGGGGGGCTTCAGATCCTGCCGGAACCTTCCGATGGTTCCACCGTGGCCGCACCTTTTGCCTCTGTCGTGGATGACTACGCCGTCGATCCGCACGCCGCCGCCGCCGTGCTGGCGCGCCTGACGCAGCGCGTGCGCGACGCCGCTGTGGGCGCGGCCATGGCGCTCGTCGTCGGCCTGGCGCTCGTGATCCTCGGCTACCAGGAGATCGCCCTTCCCGCCGGAGCCGCGGCGCTCGCCGGACTGTTCGTCGCTCTGCTCGCTCGGGGCGAGCGAGGCGCGCTGGTCGCGCGCCTCGTCGGTCAGCGCTCCGCGTACCAGATCCCCGAGGTGGCCCGTGCGGCCGAGCGCATCTCGAGCATGGGGCACCGCCGCGAGCTGGCTCGCGCGCTCGCCCGCCTCGTGTTCGTCGCCCAGGGCATCGAGCCCGCCACGGTCGGGGCGGACGGCATCCCCGAGCGCATCCTCCCCTACGCCGACGACCTGCTGGGTCTCGCCTTCCTGATCGCCTCCGACGGCGTCAAGGTGCACCCCGCCAGCCTCGCACTGCTCGACCGCCTGCTGGGCTCGACCATGCGAAGCCCGCTCTACAGCCGCGCCATCCCCGAGCAGCATCTGCGCATCGCGATCCAGCGCGTGCGCGCATCGATCGACGCCTGATTCGCCGCAACGGCACAGGGTCGGCGTGGGTGCGGTCGCCCCGAGGCGACCGCACCCACGCAAACATGCCTGCGTCTAGTCGCCCGAAGGCGCGAACGACGGAGCGCCCGGAGCCGTGCCCTCGGCCGGCGGCGGGGCGATCGTCGCCTCGCCGGACGGGACCATCTGCGCGCGCGTCTTCGCGCCGGCGATGTAGAACCGCACGCCGACCGCGAAGGTGACGGCGATCGCACCGAACGCGATCGACGTATAGCCCGCGCGTGAGAGCCCGTAGGCGTCCGAGAGATCCTGATCATTCAGGAACTGGCCGTTGCCGATGCCCGGGAACAGCCCGACGATCGACGCGAACACGGCCCAGGCGGTGCAGATCACGCCGCAGAACCAGACGCCGGCCATGCCCCCGGGGATCTTGTAGGGGCGGTGGGTGTCGCCGTGCGTCATCCGCAGTTTGATCACCGTCGGGAAGATCAGGATGTAGGACATCGTCGTGAACAGGAGCACCACGCCGATCATCGCGGCGAAGATCTTGGCGGCATCGCCGTTGAGCTGCGAGGCGAAGATGAACACGATCGTGGAAAGCACGCCGGACGTGAAGTTCACGTTGATCGGGGTGCCGAATTTCGCGGAGAACGTGCCCAGCCAGCGCGGGCCGCAGCCGTCGTAGGCCGCGACCGCCTGCGAGCGGTCGGATCCCATCAGCCATGTGCACGCGCTGGAAACGAGCGCCAGAACGAAGCCGAACGCCGCGAGATAGCCAAGCGCCTTGCCGAACCCGGTCAGCGTGACGTTCAGCGAACCGTCCGCTGCCACGGTGCTGTGGCCGCCGAAGGGAGTCAGGACGGCCTTGACGGCGTCCATGAAGCCGCCCACACCGGTGATCTGCGACTTCGGCAGGACGCACACGATGGCGAGGATGGGGAGGCCGTACATCAGGATCGCGGTCACGCAGGCACGGAGCACCGTGACCGGCACGTCCCTCTGCGGGTTCTCCATCTCGTCGCCCGCGGCGTTCGGAAGCTCGAAGCCGACGTAGTTGAAGAAGAGCAGCGGGACGAGCACGATGAAGAGGCCGTAGGTCGGCGAGAAGTCGCCGGCGGCAGGCAGGCTGAGCCCGTTCGAGATCGCGTAGATGAGCGCCGCGACCGTGAAGCCGCCGAGCAGGAACATCCGGCACCACGCGCCCAGCGTCGGGATCCATTTACCGATGCCGAACGAGAGGATCGCAGACCAGACGCTGAACCAGATGTAGATCAGGCCGACGATGTACCAGGTGACTCCGCCGGTGGAGATGTCGAAGAAGTAGGTGTTGACTGCCTCGATCGTCAGCAGGACGAGCGCGCCGCCGATCCAGACCGGGTTCGAGAACCAGTAGAAGACGGCGTTGATACACGCAACGAATCGCCCGAAGGCAAGACGTGTCCACACATATGCGCCACCCTCGTCGGTGAACGCCGCGCCGAGCTCGGCAGTCAGGAACGCATACGGGACGAAGAAGAGGACGGCGAGGACGAGGAGCCAGGTGAGGCCCTCGGCGCCGTTCGATGCGACCTGGCCGAGCGTGTCGACGCCGACGATCGTACAGATCAGGAAGAAGTAGATGTCGAAGCGGCTGAAGTGCTTCTGGAGCTTTGCCTTCTCTTCAGCCGCCGTCGCGGTCTCGTACTCGACCGGTGCAGCACTCGTCGCCATACGCGCCTCCTCGGGGAGGAATGAAGAATCATCCTTCCGCATAGTGCGCATGGTGTCAACGCCTGCGCGGGAGCCCCGGTGCGCCCCCGCGCCGGCGTGGTTGACACTTTTCCTCAGAGTTTGGGCCGCTAGGCGGCGAAGCGCTTCGCGACGCCGTCCCAGTCGACCACGTTCCACCATGCGTCGAGGTAGTCGGGCCGGCGGTTCTGGTAGTTCAGGTAGTAGGCGTGCTCCCACACGTCGACGCCCAGGAGCGGCGCCTTGCCGGCCGTGACCGGATTGTCCTGATTGGCCGTCGAGACGACCGCGAGGCCGTCCGCGTCCTTCACGAGCCAGGCCCAGCCGGAGCCGAACTGGTTGATGCCGGCGGCCTTGAAGGTCGCCTTGAACTCGTCGAACGAGCCGAACTTGGCATCGATCGCCGCGGCCAGGTCGCCGCTCGGAGCGCCGCCGCCCGTCGGGCTCATGAAGTTCCAGAAGAGCGTGTGGTTGAGGTGCCCGCCGCCGTGATTGCGCACGACGCCGCGCTTGTCCTCGGGGATCTGCTGGAGGTCGCGGATGACGTCCTCGATCGGGGTGTCGGCCCACTGCGTGCCCTCGAGCGCCCCGTTGACGCGGTCGACGTAGGCCTGGTGGTGCTTGTCGTGATGAATCCGCATCGTCTGCTCGTCGATGTGCGGCGCCAGGGCCGCGTAGTCGTAGGGCAGCGGCGGAACGGAATACGGCATGCCGTCTCCTCACTCGGTGGTTTGTGTCTCACGGGCATTCTGCCGTAGACGCCAGGTCTCGAAACAGCCTTCAGGGTTGCCAGTCCGCAAATGGCGGGGGATAGTGACTTCGAGGTACGAGTGAATGAAACTTTCCGCAAATAGAGGCATGGCATACGGGTCCGCGCGGGAGCCTGATCGCGCGTGAATACGTACGCGGCGGGGGAAGCGGGCGGCGAGGCGGCGAGCGCGGATTCGCGCGAGTGGGTCTTCGGCGCGCTGGCGACGCCGGGCTTTCGCGAGCGCTGCGACCAGCTGGCCGAGCTCGACCTGCGCCGGCGCCCTGGCTGCGAGCCGTGTCTGCAATCGCTCGTCACCGACGAGTGGACGGCCGAGACGCAACCACCATCTCGGCTGGTGCGACTCCTGCCGCGCGGCCGCCATCGCGCTTGGCCCCGGCGACCGCGTGGCGGAGGAACCGCGCCGGCGCCGCGCGCTCTGGCTGGTCGTCGCGTTGGGAGCCCTGATCCTCGTTCCGCTCGCGGGCAGTCAGCTGATCGACAACCCGTTCTCCGGGGACGTCGCGCGTGGCGGGGTGGCGCATGCGGTGGGGCCGGCGAAGGTCGCGCCCGTCGCACGCTCCAAGGCGAGTGGTGACGCAAAGGCCGCGGGTGCCGCCGGGGCGGCAGGCACGACGGGCGCGCAAGGCCCCGGCCGATGGTGCAGTCGCGGTCGGTAGCCAGGCCGGCGCCGGCGGCAAGACCGTCGTTCCCGCCAAGTCGGCGGCGCATCGGGCGCGTCCCGCTGGCGAAGACCGGGCCGCGCGCTCTCCCGCTGACCCCCTAGAGCCTCCTATCATCGTGCGGTGGACAGCGTCCTCCGCGAAGGGAGCCTGGCCGGGCGCACTGCGCTCGTGACGGGCGGTGGCACCGGCATCGGCCGTGCGACGGCCGAGCTGATGGGCGCGCTCGGCGCGCGTGTCGCGGTGGCCGGCCGACGTGCCGAGCTGCTGGAAGAGACGGCGGCGGCGATCCGCGCCGCCGGTGGCGAGTGCCTGCCGGTCACGTGCGACGTGCGCGAGCCGGAGGGCGCCGGCGCTCTCGTCGCCGGCGTGATCGCCGCGTACGGCTCGCTCGACGTGCTCGTCAACAACGCCGGCGGGCAGTTCGTGGCGCCTGCGGAGGAGATCAGCCTCAAGGGCTTCCGTGCGGTCACGCGTCTCAACCTGGATGCGGTCTGGGAGCTGACGCGTCTCGCGGCCGTCGGCAGCATGCTCCCGAACGGCTACGGCAAGGTCATCAGCGTCGTGCTCTCGCCACGGCGCGGCATCCCGGGGATGTTCCATTCGTCCGCGGCGCGCGCCGCAGTCGAGTCGATGACGCGCACGCTCGCGACGGAGTGGGGAGGACGGGGCGTGCGCCTCACCTGCGTCGCTCCCGGCACGATCGAGACCGACGGCTGGCGAGGCTACGGCGACACGGCCGAGAGCGTCGCGGCCACGATCCCGCTGCGGCGGCTCGGCACGGCAGAGGAGGTGGCGCAGACGATCGCGTTCCTGGCCTCGCCTGCGGGCGACTTCATCACCGGCACGACGGTCGTGATCGACGGCGGGGTCGACAACGTCGACCTGCCGCCCGGCAGGGGGTCGTGAGCCGGCCGCTCGGTTCGGTCGAGCGCGCCGTCGCGCTGCTCGAGACGCTGGCCGCGTCCGGCGGACCGCTCGGCACGAACGAGCTGGCGCGGCGCACCGGAGTCAACGCCAGCACGGTCTCGCGGGTCCTCGCCACGCTGCTCGAGGCAGGCCTCGTCGAACGCGAGCCCGGCGGGCCAGCGCTGGCAACTCGGACTGCGCCTCGTGCACCTCGGCAATGCCGCGCTGGCACGCCTCGACCTGCGCGACCTCGCGCGCCCGCTGCTCGAGCAACTGGTGCGCGAGACGGGCGAAACCGCCACCCTCTCGCTGGCCGCCCAGGGCGAGGGCGTGACGGTCGACTTCGTCCCGAGCCCGCACAGCGTCTCCTCGCGCGCCGAGATCGGCCGAGCCTCCGTCGCCCACGCAACGGCCGTCGGCAAGGTCGTCCTGGCCCACACGCCGGGCGCCTTCGCCTCCCTCGACGAACCCCTCACCCGCTACACGCCGCGCACGCTGACGACCCTGGCCGAGGTAGAGATAGCCGTCGCCGAAGTACGAGCCGCCGGAGTGGCGGAAGCAGCAGGCGAAAGAGAACCCGGCCTGAACGCGATCGCAGCCCCGGTCCTGGCCGAAGACGGCCGCCTGGTAGCAGTCCTGGGCCTCCAAGGCCCGGACCGCTTCGACGAAAAAGCCCGTCAACTAGCCGCCGAACCCCTGACCCGAGCAGCAGCCCTACTAGCAGCAACAGCGGGCCTCCGCCGCTGAAAAGCGGACACCCAGGGTCTGGCGCGAACAGTTGGGGTCTGACCCCAGGTGTTCGGGTCTGACCCCAGGTGTACGGTCCTTTATCCATGCGGGTTTGCGGTCGCCGATGCCCCTGAGGCAACGCCTCGTTCATGGAGTCCATCGCTCCGCTGAAGCATCAGATCCGCATGCCTAGAGGCTTTGCGGCACCGGCGTGCACCCTGTGCCAGACCCGTACACCTGGGGTCAGACCCGAACTGGACGCGCCAGACCCCAGATGTTCGCGATTACGACCAGGGGTAGGGCGAGTTCGAGACTGGGTGGAGGTCGCCCGTGGCGAAGCGTTCCAGGCGGAAGGGGTGGAGGAGGCGGGAGCCGTCGCCTGCGATTGCTCGGGCTACTTCTCGGCCTACTCCGAGCATCTTGTAGCCGTGGTTCGAGTCGAAGATGCCGTAGACGTTGGGACGCACGTAGTCGAAGACCGGGAAGTTGTCGACCGTGAAGGCGCCCATGCCGCCCGAGCGCGCCTGCTTGTAGAGGGGGCGCTTGCCCTCGAAGCGGCTCATCGCGTGCGAGAGGGCCGCACACCACATGTCGGGGAACTCGGGGTCGACGTCGGTCGTCGAGGGGTACGGGTCGATCGGCGCCTCGGGCCCGACGGTCAGGGGCGAGGCGCCGCCCTGGATGCCGTGGCGATCCTGCTTGTAGTAGATGCCCCACAGTTCGTCCGTGACGAGCTTGCCGTCGTCGGTGTAGAGCGGCGCATCGGTGTCGAGGTGGACGACCGGCGGCATCGAGCCGTCCTCGAGTGAGAACAGCTTCGGGTCGACCGAGATCTCGCCCTCCTGCAGGTTCCAGTACGTCCACATCGGCTGATCGCGCGCGACGTCGCCGTTCGGCTGATGCACGTCGATCGTCGGCGGCAGCTCGAGCATCGCCCAGAGGTGCTTGGCCCACGGGCCCGGCGCCACGATCAGCTCGTCGAACTCGATGCGGCCCTGGTTCGTGTCGGCGGCAGTGACCGAGCCGTCGCTCGCGAACTCGAAGCCCGTCACCTCGACGCCCGTGATCAGCTTCGCTCCGGTCGACTCGGCCTTGGCCTGCATGCCGGCCACGGAATCCAGGTTGTGCGCGAAGCCGCCCTTGTGCTCGTGCAGGACTGCCGTGACGCCCTTCGCGCGCCAATCCGGAAAGAGCTTCTTCATGTACGTGTCGCAGGCCGCCTCGCCCGTCACGAACGTCGAGTCGTAGCCGATCTTCTGCTGGCGCTCGTAGACGGCCGTGAGATCGGCCTCCTGGGCCTGCGGGCCGATCGCCATGTAGCCGACGGGGTTGTAGGAATAGGCAGCCGGGTCGGATTCCCAGACCTCGACGCAGGCCTGCATCAGCTCCTGCATCGCGGGCTGGAAGTAGTTGTTGCGCACCACGCCGCACGCGATGCCGGACGCGCCGGCGCCGGGATGCGACTTCTCGAGGATGACGATGTCGGCGCCGGAGCCCTTGCCGCGGGCGGCCAGCTCCGTGCCGAGGTGATACGCCGTCGAGAGGCCGTGGAGGCCGGCGCCGATGATCAGGTACTTCGTGCGTGCGGGCAGCACAATGAACTCCTTATTGCCGTATTGGCAACGCAGTTTCCGTGACAGGCATAGTCTAGCTGCTGCGCTGCAGTGCGAACAGATCGCAGCGCCAGGCGATCGCGCCGCGACCCTCGCCGTCGAAGGCGCCGTGCGCATCGGCGACGGCGACGGCCTGATCGAGCAGCTCCGTGCGCCGTTCGGCGGGCAGGACGTTGATCGCGCTGTGCGTGCCGAGCAGGCGCCGGAAGGCCGCGCGCTCGATCGCCTGCTCGTGGCGCGCGCTGATCTCGAGCAGTCCGGTGAAGCCCGGCTGTCCGCCGAAGACGGCCGCCCAGTCCTGCGTCCGCGACGGCAGATGGTCGGGGTTGGCGACGCGCAGGTACTCGACGACCGCGTCGTACCAGGTGCCGTCGTCGGGCGGCAGGTTCCAGCCTGCGATCAGCACGCCGCGCGAGCGCAGGACGCGTGCGATCTCGGCCATCGCGCGGTCGACGTCGAACCAGTGGAAGGCCTGCCCCGCGCAGGCCACGTCGACGCTCGCCGTCGGCAGCGGCAGCAACTCGGCGGTGCCGTCGAGCACCGCCACCGCGGGCTGCTCGCGCTGCAGGACGGCGCGCAGGTCGGCGTCGGGCTCGACCGCGACCAGCGTCCCCGCGAGTTCTGCCAGGGTGCGCGTGAGCTTGCCCGTGCCCGCGGCGATATCGGCGATTTCGGGCCGCTCGGGCACGCCGAAGTGCTCGAACGCGATTGCGAACGGCTCGAGCGGCCAGCCGGCTCGCGTCGCGTCGTAGTCCTCGGCGACCGACCCGAACGAGCGTGCGCGCTCTTCGCTCACACCCGCCCCGCCGTGAGCGCATGCGCGTGACGCAACCAGATATCCAGCGCGTCCGGGTCGTCCCGGACCTCGCCGGGCAGCACGACCCAGTGCCCCACGCGCTCGTCACCCTCGAAGAGCGGCTCGCTCCCCGGGAGCTCGTAGGCGGCCGCGAACAGATCCCAGTCGGGCAGCCGGACGGCGATACGGCCGTCCCGGGTGACCAACGCGTAGGGACGACCGCCTGCGGACACCGCGTCGCAACCGTGCGCCCGGATCACGTCCACCTCGCCGAACTCGGGCAGGGCCAGGCTGTCCGGATACCGCACGTCAGGCACGCCCTCGACCCAGCACGACGGCGATCTCGTCGATGATCGCCGGATCGTCGATGGTGGCCGGGAGCGCGTAGTCGCGGCCGGCGGCGATGTCGCGCATCGTGGAGCGCAGGATCTTGCCCGAGCGCGTCTTCGGCAAGCGCGCGACGACGCGAGCGTCGCGGAAGCAGGCGACCGGCCCGACGCGCTCCCGCACGAGCGCGACGAGCTCGTCGCGCAGCTCGACCGCATCGCGCTCCGCGCCGGCCTTCAGCACCACGAGCCCCAGCGGCACCTCGCCGCGCAGGTCGTCGGGCACGCCGAAGACGGCGCACTCGGCGACGTCGGGATGCGTCGCGACGACCTCCTCCATCGCCCCGGTCGAGAGGCGGTGGCCGGAGACGTTG
Organism: uncultured Actinomycetes bacterium; assembly: GCA_963713435.1. Classification (GTDB taxonomy): domain Bacteria; phylum Actinomycetota; class Thermoleophilia; order Gaiellales; family JALYLC01; genus JALYLC01. The sequence goes on along the minus strand of CAVQLU010000006.1, from coordinate 41,386 downwards.
ATGACGTCGTCGATGCGCCCCATGACGAACAGGTAGCCGTCCTCGTCGATGTGCCCGCCATCGCCCGTCAGGTACCAGCCGGGATAGCGCTCGAGATACGACGCGACGCAGCGGGCGTCGTCGTTCCAGAGCGTCGGGAGCGCTCCGGGCGGGAGGGGGAGCCGGATGCCGATGGCGCCTTGCTCGCCGCTCGGGAGCAGGCCGCCGTCGGCGCCGAGGATGTCGACGCGCCAGCCGGGCACGGGCAGGCTTGGCGAGCCGGCCTTGAGCGGCGGCGGGTCGAGGCCGCGGCAGCTCGCGGAGATCGCCCAGCCGGTCTCGGTCTGCCACCAGTGGTCGACCACCGGGCGATCCAGCACGCGGCCCGCCCACTCGTAGGTGTCGGGGTCGGTGCGCTCGCCGGCCAGGAAGAGCGTGCGCAGCGACGGCAGCTCGCGGCCCGCCAGCAGCTCGGCCTCGGGATCCTCCTTGCGGATCGCCCGGATGGCGGTCGGCGCCGTGAACAGCGCCGCCACGTCGTGCTGCTCGATCACGCGCCAGAACGCGCCCGCATCGGGAGTACCCACCGGCTTGCCCTCGTAGAGGACGGTCGTCGTGCCCGCGAGCAGCGGCGCGTAGACGATGTAGGAGTGCCCGACGACCCAGCCGACGTCGGAGGCGGCCCAGAAAACCTCGCCGGGATGCACGTCGTAGACGTTCGCCATGCTCCAGGCGAGCGCGACGGCGTGCCCGCCGTTGTCGCGCACCACGCCCTTCGGCCGGCCCGTCGTGCCGGAGGTGTAGAGGATGTAGAGCGGATCGGTGGCGAGCACGGGTACGCACGCCGCGGGCTCGGCCGCGGCCACCAGCTCGCCCCAGTCGAGATCGCGCCCGCCCGTCAGCTCGGCCGCGAGCTGTGGGCGCTGCAGGATCACGCAGTGATCGGGCGCATGCGAGGCCTCGGCCAGCGCCGCGTCGAGCAGTGGCTTGTAGGCCACGGTGCGCGCGCCTTCGAGGCCGCAGGAGGCCGAGAGGATGACCCGCGGGCGAGCGTCGTCGATCCGTACGGCGAGCTCGTGCGCCGCGAAGCCGCCGAAGACGACCGAGTGGATCGCGCCGAGCCGCGCGCAGGCCAGCATCGCGAAGACCGCCTCCGGCACCATCGGCAGGTAGAGGATGACGCGATCGCCGCGCTCGACTCCGAGCCCACGCAGCGCGCCCGCCAGCCGCGCAACCTCGTCGCGCAGCTCGCTGTAGGTGAAGACGCGGGACGTCCCGGTGACCGGGCTGTCATAGATCAGCGCGGGCTGATCGCCGCGGCCGCCGTCGGCGTGCCGGTCGACGGCGTTGTGGCAGGTGTTGAGTTCGCCGCCTGGGAACCAGCGCGCGAGCGGGTGCGCGTCCGGGTCGAGAGCGCGCTGGGGAGCGACGTGCCAATCGAGCGCGCGCGCGGCCTCACCCCAGAAGCCCTCGGGGTCGTCGATACTGCGCCCGTAGACGGCGTCGAAGCGAGGCGACCGCACGGCCTCCGATGCTACGGCACGCGGTAGCCTCGCAACGTGTCCAGTAGCGCGCCGGAGATCATCAGCTTCCCCGAATCCGACGTCCCACCCGCGCTGCGCGCGCAGATGCTGGCCGTACAAGCGCAGGCCTGGCCGCCCGGCGACGGCCATGACCCAGCCCTGCACCCCGTGTCGCTGCTGCTCGTCGACGGCGGCCGCGTCGTGTCTGCGCTCGACATTCTCTCGAAGGAGATCGAGCACGCCGGCGAACGCTACGCCGCGCGCGGGCTCAGCGCTGTCGTCACCGACGAAGCGCTGCGCGGGCGCGGGCATGGGCGGACGCTCGTGCGCGCGGCGCGCGAGCAGATCCGTGCGAGCGGAGCGGACATCGGGCTGTTCACCTGCGAACGATCGTTGGCGCCCTTCTACGAGTCCGCCGGCTGGTCGATGGTGCCGGGCGCGGTCGTGGTCGGCGGCACGCCCGAAGACCCGTTCCCGAGCGATCGGCTCCCGGACACGGTCACATTCGCGGGGTTCTTCAGCGCGAAGGCGCGGAGGCGGGCCGCCACGTTCACCGACTCGCGCATCGCGCTCTACCCGGGAACGATCGACAGGCTCTGGTAGCCGGCTACCGCCCGGTGTCGGTCTGAGCCTCGAACTCGTCGGCGATGGCCGGCAAGCGCCGCCGCACGGCCTTCGTGAACGCCCGCCGGTACTCGGCCTCGGTCTCCTCGTCGAGGCTCATGGCGTAGCGGTCGCAGAGCGCCGAGAGCGCCTCGGCGGCCCAGTCGACGCGATCCTGCTCCTCGCCGTAGGCCTCCTCGGCGCGTTCCCGCGAGGCGCGGCGCCAGCGCTCGCGGTACTCCGCGATCTCGAGCAGCAGGTCGGCGTTCTCCTCGCTGAAGATGTCGAGCTGGCGGGCGATCAGATCGCCGAACCGGTTGCGGCCGAACATCAGCCGCGATCGACCCGCGCCAGCTGTGCCCGCCCGACCGCGACGGCGCGCTCCGGCCGCTCCCAGGGGGCGATGGTCACGTCGGCGAGCTGCCAGCGTGCGGCCTGCGCGCAGGCAGCGCGCCTCGACGCGGTGCGCCTCCCTCGCCGCCAGCCGTAGGAAGTCGCAGCGCAGGTCGACCATCACCCAGTCGCCCTCGCGCTCGTGCACGACCGAGTACCAGGCGGCGGTGTCGACGCAGGTCGCGAGCACGCCGCCGTGCAGGTACTCGGGCTCCTCGCTGCCGACCGCCAGAGCGGGAGGATCCAGCCGCAGCACGGCCGCTCCGTCCTCGAATCCGTGGAGCGCGAGACCGAGCGCGGCGTCGAGCGGAGCGGGCGCGAGTGCGCGCAGCTCGGCCTCGGTCATGCGCTCGTCATGGCCAGGCGCCGCTGGCGCAGGCCGAGCGCCAGCATCAGCATGGCGCCCGCGAGCGTGAGCGAGATGCCGGGGATCGGCGCACCGACCATGAAGAGCGCCAGACCGAACCCGGTGACGGCCCCGGCCGCCTCGCGCTGCGGGCGGCCAGTCGCGAGCGCAGCGAGCACGAGCAGCGCCGGTGCCAGCGCGACGGCGAGCACGACCTCGGCCGAGCGCAGCGCGAGCAGCACTCCGCCGGCGACGGCGAGCGCACCGGCCAGCGTCAGTGCGTCGCGCCGATCGCGCACCAGCGCGGAGGCGAGGGCGGTGAGCAGGCCGGCGACGAGCGGCCAGGGGCTGCCCAGGATGACCGCGAGCGCGATGCCCGCCGCGGCCGCGCCCGTCGCGAGCAGCGCGGCGCGCAGCGTGACGGAGCGCGCGGCGAGCAGTCCGATGCCGACCCCGAGGAACGGCCAGACGACCGGGCCCGCGAACGAGAACGTGCCGAACATCGCGCCGACGCCGATGCTCGCCCAGAGCCAGAAGCGAATCAGCGAGCCGGGTCGCGGGGCGTTCACTTGCCCTCCTCGGCGCGCTCGGCGGCCCGCGCGGCGGCACGCTCGTGGCGCGTCCTCCAGAGTCCCACCGGGAGCGCGATCAGCACTCCGGCGAGGATCACGAGCAGCTCGACCGGCATACGCTCAGCCTAGAGGATGCGAGCGGGCGCGCACGCTCGGGGTCTGGCCCGCAACGTGCGGGTCTGACCCGCAACGTGCGGGTCTGACCCCAGGCGTGCGGACCTGGCACCGACCCGTGCATGCCGCCCGCGAGCTCTGTCGGTGATGCGGGCGGGCGCGCCGGATGCGAGATCCGGCGCGCCCGCGGCAGCGCTAGTGGAGCGGCGGCTCCCAGCCCTCGAGCACGGGCGGCGTCCAGTTCTCGCCGACCGTCTCGGAGCCGGGCACCCACGAGCCGAGGAACGGCTGCGGGAACTTGCAGTGCTCGCGCTTGAGCTGGATCCCGTAGGAGTTGCCGGACTGCAGGTGCTTGATCAGCACCTTGCGCGCGAGCTCGTCCTCGCGCCCGGGCGGGATCTCGAAGTAGATCTTGATGAACGCGTTCGTGTAGCGATCGAAGACCGCGGGGACGCCGTCCTCGACCAGCAACTCGATGTCCTCGAGCCAGTTGATGTCCTCGCCCGGGGTGGACGCGAGCAGGTCGATGTCCTCGACGAGGCTGCGGTCCTCCTGGTACGGGAAGCGCTTGCCGGCGAGCGACTCGGCGTCGATCGCGACGCCGCCGCCGGGATGGCTGTACTTCGACATCGGTCAGTCCCCCGCCGTCGGCACGTCGATGCCCTGCGGCACCTGCTGGTGGAAGAGCATGTCCTGCTGGCGCTCGAGCAGCGACTTGATCTCGTTGAGCGTGTTCTGCTCGGTCACGCCCGGGATGTAGTTCGTGCCGGCCAGCGGCACCTTCGCCATCGCCGCGGCCTCGACCGTCAGCGCGCACAGATCCTCGGGCTCGAGCGAGTGGATGTTCGTCTTGCCGCACGCGCGCGCGAGCATCTGCACCTCGAGCGTGAGCGTGTGCAGGAAGTTGTAGACGCGCTCGGCGGCCTCGTCGACGACGAGCCGCTTGCGCAGCTCGACGTCCTGCGTGGCGACGCCGACCGGGCAGCGGCCGGTGTGGCAGTGGTAGCAGCTGCCGGCGGGCACGCCGATCGTGCCCTCGTAGTCGGTGACGCCCGGGATCTCCTTGTTGCAGTTCAGCGCCATCAGCGCCGAGTGCCCGATGGCGATCGCCTTGGCGCCCAGCGAGAGCGCCTTGGCGACGTCGCCGCCGTTGCGGATGCCGCCGGCCACGACGAGGTCGATCTCGTCGGCCAGGCCGACGTCCTCGAGCGCGCGGCGCGCCTCCGGGATCGCCGCCATCAGCGGGATGCCCGTCTCCTCGGTGGCGATGTGCGGGCCGGCGCCCGTGCCGCCCTCGGCGCCGTCCAGGTAGATGATGTCCGGGCCGCACTTGGCCGCCATGCGCACGTCGTCGTAGACGCGAGCGGCGCCCAGCTTGAGCTGGATCGGGATCTGGTAGTTGGTCGCCTCGCGGATCTCCTGGATCTTCAGCGAGAGGTCGTCCGGCCCGAGCCAGTCGGGGTGACGCGCGGGCGAGCGCTGGTCGATGCCGGCGGGCAGCGAGCGCATCTCGGCCACCTGCTCGGTCACCTTCTGGCCCATCAGGTGGCCGCCGAGGCCGACCTTGCAGCCCTGCCCGATGAAGAACTCGCAGGCGTCGGCCAGCATCAGGTGGTGCGGGTTGAACCCGTACCGGCTCTGGATGCACTGGTAGTACCACTTGGTCGACAGGTCGCGCTCGGGCGGGATCATCCCGCCCTCGCCCGAGCAGGTCGCCGAGCCGGCCATCGAGGCGCCCTTCGCGAGCGCCATCTTGGCCTCGATCGAGAGCGCGCCGAAGCTCATGCCGGTGATGTAGACCGGGATGTCGAGCTCGATCGGCTTCTTCGCGAAGCGCGCGCCGAGGATCGTCTTCGTCTCGCACTTCTCGCGGTAGCCCTCGATCACGAAGCGCGTCAGCGTGCCGGGCATGAACATGAGCTGATCCCAGTGCGGGATCGGCTTGAACATGGAGAAGCCGCGCATGCGGTAGCGGCCCGAGCTCGGACTTCACGTGGATGTCGTTGATGACCTCCGGCGAGAAGATCTGGCTGTGGCCGAGGATGTTCGACTTGCTGTTGGTGGTCTCGTCTGCCATGGCTGACCCCCTCCCTCAGAGAACGAGCTTGCGCTCGGACGGCTCGAGGTTGTCGTAGTTGTAGAGCTTCTTGCCGCACACGAACTTGTCGAAGCTCGGTGGGGTGCCGAGGCCGTAGATGCGGAACTTGCGCTCGATGTACTCCGTGTCGGCGTCGTTCCACTCGCCGGGGACGCAGTCGATGCCGAGCGCCTTGACCTTGCCTGCCACGTAGATGATGCCGTCGTACATGGAGTCGCCCAGGCCCGGGCCTGCGTCGCCGCAGATGATCTGGCGGCCGCGCTGCATCATGAAGCCGGTGTTCGAGCCGACGGATCCCATCGTGAGGATCAGCCCGCCCTTCTGGTCGATGCCCGAGCGCGCGCCGGCGCGGCCCTTGATCACGAGGTCGCCGCCGCGGATGGCGGCGCCCGTGAGCGAGCCGGCGTTGCCGTCGATCACGACGACGCCCGACATCATGTTCTCGCAGGCGGCCCAGCCGACGCGGCCCTTGATGTGGATCTCGGGGCCGTCGATGAGGCCGCAGCCGAAGTAGCCGAGGCTGCCCTCGAACGTGATCTTGCAGCGCTGCAGGATGCCGACGCCGATCGAGTGCTTGGCGCCCGGGTTCTGCACGGTCACGTCCGTGATGCCGCGCTCGTAGAGCAGGTGCCGCAGCTCGAGGTTGATCTTGCGGGTCGTCAGGTCCTTGGCGTCGAAGACGGCCGTCGTGCCCGAGATCTCGGAGACGCCGGGGACGGTGTCGTCGGGCTCGACCAGCCCGCGGGCGTCGTAGACGATGCCCCGCTCGCCGACTAGCGAGTCCATACCAGCACCTCCGACTCGTAGGGGTCGTACGTCTCGATCTCGCGATCGAGCACGGCGCGGATGGCGATCTCCTCGGAGGCCATCGCGACCATGTCGTCGCCCTCGTAGAGCACCAGCGGCTTCGCGGCCATCTCGTCCTTGCAGACGCCGAGCGCGTCGGCGGTCACGCACATGTACGTGAACACGCCGTCGAGCTCCTCGAGGCTCTGGCGCATCGAGTCCTCGAGCGTCTTGCCCTCCGCCATCTGCTCGGCGAGGTAGACGGCGATGATCTCGGAGTCGCACTCCGACTGGAAGCGGTGCCCGCTGCGCTCGAGGCGGCGGCGCCAGTAGAAGTAGTTCGTCAGCTGCCCGTTGTGCACGACCGCGACGTCGCTGAACGGGTACGCCCAGTAGGGGTGCGCGCCCGAGATGTCGACGTCGGACTCGGTCGCCATGCGCACGTGGCCGATGGCGTGCGTGCCCGAGAAGTCCTTCAGCTCGTACTGCTCGGCGACCTGCTCGGCGTCGCCGAGATCCTTGACGATCTCGAGCGAGTGGCCGATCGAGAGCACCTCGGCGTCGGGCACGTCCTCGACGTAGTCGACGAGCTGCTTGAGGTCGCCGCCGTATTCGAGCGTCACGCGGTAGGCGTACTCGGTCTCGGCGTGGCTCGAGAGCACCTTCGCGCCGAGCGACTCCATGCGCGACTGCACCTCGGTCTGGTGGCGGTCGAGCCGGTCGAGGTAGTCGAAGTCACGCGGGCTGTTGGAGTCGGCCAGCTTGTAGCGCACGAGCACGCCCGTGCCGGCCGGCCCGTACAGCGCATACCCGGTCGAGTCGGGTCCGCGGTGCTTCATCGACTGCAGCATCCGCGTCATGTCGCTGCCGACGGACGAGGCGCCGTTCCGATAGATGATTCCTGCGATTCCGCACACAGAAGTGCTGGCTCCTCAGTCGTTAGGGCAGGACGTCGAGGTATTCCTCGCGGTCCCAGTCGCTCACGGTCGCGCAGTAGCGCTCCCACTCGTCGCGCTTGTAGTGCCGGAAGACCTTGTACATCTCGTCGGGCAGCGCGCTCTTGACGACCTCGTCGGCTTCGAGCGCGTCGAGCGCGTCGCCGAAGGTCATCGGGATCTTCTTGACCTGCTTGCCGGCCTCCATCGCCTGGTAGATGTTGCGCTCCTCCGGCGGGCCCGGATCGAGCTGGCGGTCGATGCCGTCCTCCATGGCCTTGATCAGCGCGGCCAGCGAGAGGTACGGGTTGACGGCGGAGTCGACCGAGCGGTACTCGAAGCGGCCGGGGGCCGAGACGCGCAGCGCGGTGGTGCGGTTCTGGAAGCCCCAGTCGGCGAAGACCGGCGCCCAGAAGCCCGTGTCCCACAGCCGCCGGTAGGAGTTGACCGTCGAGGCGCTGATCGCCGTGAGCGCGCCGAGGTGCTCGAGGATGCCGCCGATCGCCCACTTGCCGATCTGGCCGGGCATGCGCTGATCCTCGTCGGGCGCGGGCATGAACTTGTTGGCGTCGCCTTCCCACAACGAGATGTTGTGGTGGCAGCCGTTGGCCGAGACGCCCATGAACGGCTTGGGCATGAAGCACGGGAAGGCCTGCATCTCGCGGCCGACCTGCTTGCACACCTGCCGGTAGGTGGAGAGGTTGTCGGCGGTCTTCTCGGCGATGTCGAAGTTGAAGTTCAGCTCGAGCTGGCCCGGGGCGTCCTCGTGGTCGCCCTGGATCATGTCGAGGCCCATCGCGTTCGAGTACTCGATCACCTTGTGGATGATCGGCTGGAACTGGCTGAACTGGTCGATGTGGTAGCAGTAGGGCTTCGACATGCCCTCGAACGTCGGCTTGCCGTCCTCGTCGGCCTTGAGCCAGATCATCTCGGGCTCGAGGCCGGCGCGCAGGTGCATGCCGGTCTTCTCGGTGAACGCGGCCTGGATCAGCTTGAGGTTGTTGCGGCAGTCGGCGGTGAGGTACGAGCCGCCGTCCTCGAGATCCTCGCGTCCGCGGAAGCAGGTGCACCACACGCGCGCGACCTTGGTGTCCCACGGCAGCACCTGGAACGTCTCGGGCTCGGGCAGGCCGACGAGCTCGGCCGCCTCGGGGCCGTAGCCGATGTACTCGCCGTGGCGGTCGACGAAGAGGTTGGCGGTGGCGCCGTAGACGAGCTGGAAGCCCTTGCTGCGCCATCGACTCCCAGTGCGCCGCGGGCACGCCCTTGCCCATGATCCGGCCCGTGACCGAGATGAACTGGTAGTAGATGTACGTGACGCCCGACGCGTCGATCTCCTCACGAACCTTCTTGATGAGGTCATCGCGCCCGGGGGCACTCACGAACCGTTCGAGGTCGGTCGCCACCAACATCCTCCTGATCTCGCTCGTCCCGCGCCTGCACGCGGATCGCCACCGTACTCGCGAGATGTGGCCGAGGTGCACACCCCACGCGAGGTTGGGACGATACACCCACCGCGCCAGGCCCGATGGTGTGCAGGTTGCACGTACTCCGGGCCACAAACGCGCGCTAGGCTCCACTGCATGGCTGCCCTGGGTACAGCCGTGCCCGCGCCCGACGGCTCGAGCACGGCGCAGGAGCACGAACTTCGTGTCCTGTACGAGATCATCCACACCGTCAACTCGACGCTCGACCTCGAGCAGGTGCTGGGCGGCATCGTGCGGCTCGTCAACGATGCGATCGTCGCGCACGCGACCTACATCTTCCTGAGCGAGGACCGCGGCCGGCGCATCGTGCTGCGCGCGGCCTCGGAGCACTACGCGCACCTCAGCGGCCGCGTCTCGATGGCGGCGGGCGAGGGCATCGCCGGCTGGGTGCTGCAGAACGCGCAGCCGGTCTTCATCCCCGAGAAGGCGCTGGCCGACCCGCGCATCAAGTACTTCCCCGAGCTCGAGGAGGAGAAGTACCAGTCGCTCGTGTCGGTGCCGCTGATCGCCAAGGGGCAGCGCGTGATCGGCGTGATCGCGCTGCATGCCGAGGCCCCGCGCGTGTTCAGCTCGCAGGACGCCGCGTTCCTCGTGCACGTCGCCTCGCTGGTGGCCTACGCGATCGAGAACGCGCGCCTCTACGAGCGCACCCGGCGCTCGCTGCGCGAGCTCGAGCAGCTCTCGCAGCTGGGCGCGCACATCGCGCGCGCGGAGTCGGTCGACGACCTGCTCTCGGTCACGGTCGAGCGCGCCATCGGGCTGCTCGGCGCCGAGTCGCTGCGGGTCTACCTGCTGGAGCCGAGCGGCGACCGGCTGCGCATGCGCGCGGCCTCGCCCGGCGCGCCGGACGGGCCCGACATCGTCTCGCTGCCCGAGCTGAGCGGCGAGCTGCAGCGCACTCAGGCCGGTGGCGGCACGCTCACCTCGGTGCTCGCGGGCACGCTCTGGGGCGCGGCCACCATGCGCTCGGCGCTCGTCGCGCCGCTCGTCGCGGGCGACGAGGTGATGGGCTTCCTGGTCGCCCGGCTGGCCGACGACCGGCGCGCCAGCGAGCACGCGCGCGACCTCGCCAACTCGATCGCCTCGCAGACCGCGCTCGGGCTCAAGCGGCTGCAGCTGGTCGAGCGCCTGGCCGAGCGCAACCTGATCAAGGATCTCTTCGACGCGCTCGCCGCCGGGCGCAGCACCGCCGCCATCGCAGCGCAGGCGCGGCGCCTCGGCATCGATGCGGCCGGGCCGGTCGTGGTCGCCTGGGCGCTGCCCGCCGTGCCGGGGGCCGAGGGCAGCGCCGCCTTCCTGCCGGCCGCGGAGGCCTTCGAGGCGGCGGCGCTGCGCGACATCCCCGGCGCGCTCGTCGACCGCGCCGAGGACGCCGTGCGCCTGCTCGCGCCGGCCTTCGCGGGCGAGTCGGTGCTCGAGCGCATCGAGGCCATCGCCGAGTCGCTGCCCGACTCGCTCGTGGTCGGGCTCTCCAACGTCTGCACCGGCCCCGACGCCTGCGCGGCCGGCTTCGGCGAGGCGCAGCAGGCCGCGCGGGCGCTGCCGGTGCTCCGCCCGCGCGAGCGGCACCTGCGCTACGACGGGCTCGGCGTCTACAAGTACCTGCTGCGCGTGCCCTCGGGCGAGCGCGTGCGCGACCGGCACGCCGACGCGCTGCGCGTCCTGGCCGAGCACGACCGCAAGCGCAATTCGCAGCTCCTGCACACGCTGGAGGAGTTCCTCCGCCAGCGCGGCCACGTGGGCGCGACGGCGCAGGCGCTCTACGTCCACCCGAACACGCTGCGCCAGCGGCTGCGGCGCATCGACGAGCTCACCGGGCTCGACGTGCGCGACGCCGACTGGCTGCTGCTCGAGGTGGCCCTCAAGCTTCAACGGCTCGAGGAGGTCTATCCTCCCGAAGCCACCACCAGATGACTGATTTCCGACATCGCAGCGCGAGGAGGCGAGGGCGAACCACATGGCAGCAGTGACCGAGTCGCACATGAACGGCCTGGATCCGGAGCTCTTCGAGCCGGACTGGTTTCTGACCGACGAGCAGAAGGCACTGCGCGAGCGCCTGATCGAGATCTGCGAGAAGGAGATCCGGCCGCGCGCCGCCGAGAACGACGCCACGCTCACCTTCCCGCGCATCTCCCTCGAGGCGCTGGCGCCCGACGGCTTCCTCGGGCTGCTGCTGCCCAAGGAGTGGGGCGGCCTCGGCCAGAACCACGTGATGTACAACGTCGTCACCGAGACGCTCGCCCGCTACGGCGACGCCTCCTGCGCGATGTGTTACGTGATGCACATCGGCGCCGTCGAGGCGCTCAAGCTGCGCGCGACGCCGTACCTGATCGACAAGTACCTGAAGAAGGTCAAGGACGGCTTCATCGGCACGCTCTCGTACTCGGATCCCGAGACGGGCTCGCACTTCTGGTACCCGATCGCCTCCGGCGCGCGCAAGGTCGACGGCGGCTTCGAGGTGCTCAAGAAGGCGTCCTGGACGACGTCGGCCGGCTTCGCCGACTTCTACGTCTGCCAGACGACGTCGCCCGACTACAACGGCGACTACTCCAACCTCTCGGTGTTCGTGATCGACAAGGATCAGATCGTCGCCGAGCCGCAGGACTGGGACGCGATGGGCCTGCGCGGCAACCAGTCGGGCACGCTGCTGTGCGACTGGGGCTTCGTGCCGGACGAGCAGCTCGTCGGCCCGGTCGGCGACGGCGCCAACTCCAACGACGAGGCCGTCGACCCGTACTTCCTGATCGGCTCCTCGGGCGTCTGGAACGGCATCGCGCTCGGCGCGATCGACATCGCCGTGCGGCACACGACGCGCAAGACGCACAAGGACGTCGGCCTGCGCGTGGCCGACTACCCGACGATCCAGGACGCCGTGGGCGAGGCGATCATGGACACCAACGCGCGGCGCCTGATGTGCCTCTCCGTGGCGCAGGCCTGCGACAACGTGACCGACGGCGCGCAGAAGAATCCCGCCGTGGGCGAGCTCGCGCGCGGCAACTACCTGCACTGGCAGTGGCAGATCAAGTTCGAGGCGGCCAAGAACGTGGCCTACGTCGTCGACAAGATGCTGCACTGCTGCGGCGGCACGGGCTACAAGAAGCAGCCGCTGCAGCTCGAGCGCTTCCTGCGCGACGGCAAGGCCGGCTGGGTCATGGGCCCGACCAACGAGGTGCTGCGGCAGTTCGTCGGCAAGACCGCCCTGCTCGGCATGGCCTCGCTCGACTACTGGAACCAGGTCATCAACCAGCGCGCGGTCGACAACGAGCTCAAGAAGTTCACGCCCGAGCAGAAGAAGGAGCTCGCCGAGCGCCTGCTGGCCGAGGCCGGCGGCAACGGCGCGGGCTGAGCTGCGCGCGGGTGCACGCTCGGGGTCAGACCCCGACCGTGCACCCGCGGCGTCTGCCTGTGCCTACTGCACGGGCCCGACCGTCACGGTGCCGTCGTCGGCGACCGACCAGCCGGAGTTGTGGGCGACCTCCCAGCAACAGCCGGCGACGTCGAGCACGATCCCGTGGTAGCCGCCCCAGACCGCACGCTGGGGCTCCTTGATGATCGTGGCTCCCGCCTCGACCATGCTCGCGACCGCCTCGCGGACCTCTTCTTCGCTCGAGACGTTGTGCGCCAGGTTGCACTGAATCCGGGCCTGGATCTCCGGCCCGACGTCGGCGTCGAAGCCGCTCGCGATGAACAGGGCGAGCAACTGCCCGAAGCCCATCTGGATGAAGGTCACCTCTCCCGGGACGATGAGCACGGGTTTCCAGCCGAGCCCTTCGGTGTAGAAAGCAGTGGCGGCCTCGAGGTCTTCGACGCGGAGGGTGATGATGTCGATTCGTCCTTTCATCCGCACAGGCTCGCATGCGATCCTGACCCTGTCTTGAACGAAACGGACACCTATCGCGAGTGGGCTCCGCCCGCGGCCTGGCGCGCACGTCGTGAGCTGCTGCTGGGAGCAGCGGGTCGCCGTCGGCACGGTGCAACGGGTGCTGCCGGACGGCTGCGCCGACCTGCTGCTGTTCGAATCCGGCGTGAGCGAGGTCGTCGGCCTCTCCGATCTGGTGGCGACGCCGTTCCTTCCCGCGGACACCCGGCTCCGCGGCATCCGCTTCCGTCCCGAGGCCGTGGGTGCCGCCTTCGGCGTCGATGCGGCGGCGCTCGCCGAACCGGACGGTCGCCCTGGCGGACGTCGTCGGCGCTCGGCGCGCTCGCCGGCTGGCTGACGAGCCGCGCATCGACGCCTGGATCCGCTCGGTCGAGCTCGATCGCCGAGCAGTCGCCGCGGTCAGGCTGCTCGCGGGCGGGTTGCGCGTCGAGGATGTCTCCGCTCGCATCGGCCTCTCTGCACGGCAGTTGCGGAGGATCGTTCTGGCCGAGGTCGGCGTCGGGCCGAAGACGTTTCAGCGCATCGCGCGCCTCAATCGCTTTCTCGCCGATGCGCAGCGCGGCGACGGTCTCGCCCGCGCGGCGTTCGCAGCCGGCTATGCCGACCAGGCGCACATGACGCGGGAGGTCCGGCGGCTCAGCGGCCGGACGCCGGCGGCTCTCCTGGCCGAGCGCGCGCCCGCGCGCTGAGCGCCGCGCGCGCGGCGTATCATCGCCTGCGACCCCGAGGAGGCTCGCATGGCGGATGAATTCGACTACGTGGTGGTGGGCGGCGGCAGCGCCGGCGCGGTTGTCGCCGCGCGCCTCTCCGAGGATCCAGCGGTCAGCGTCTGCCTGCTCGAGTGGGGGCCGACCGACGTGGGCAACGACGACGTGCTGCAGATCCGCCGCTGGCTCGGGCTGCTCGAGGGGCCGCTCGACCTCGCCTACCGCACGACGCTGCAGCCGCGCGGGAACGCGCACATCGTGCACTCGCGCGCCAAGGTGCTCGGCGGCTGCTCGTCGCACAACACGATGATCTGGTTCAAGCCGTTTCCCGGCGACTGGCAGGACTGGGTCGACGCGGGCGCCAGCGGCTGGGGGCCCGACGTCATGGAGCCCTACTACGACCGCATTCCGGGGCCGCACTCGATCGTCGCCGAGAAGGATCGCAACGCGATCCTCTACGACTGGATCAAGGCCTGCGGCGACGCGCTCGGCGTGGACGAAGGCACCGACTGGAACGCCGCTCCGTTCCGTGACGGGGCCGGGTTCCTCGACGTCGGCTACGACGGCGCGACCGGCGTGCGCTCCTCCTCCAGCGTCATGTACCTGCATCCGATCCTCGGGCGCCCGAATCTCACGCTGCAGACCGAGTCGCGCGCGGTGCGCCTGGAGCTTGCCGGCAAGCGCGCCGCCGCCGTGCACGTGCAGCGCGAGGGCGGGCGCGTCGACCGCGTGGCCGCGCGGCGCGAGATCATCGTCGCCTGCGGCTCGGTCGACACGCCGCGGCTTCTGCTGCTCTCCGGCATCGGTCCGCGTGCGCAGCTCGAGCACCTCGGCATCGACGTGACGCACGATCTGCCCGGCGTCGGCGAGAACCTGATCGACCACCCCGAGTCGATCATCATCTGGAAGCTCAAGCGGCCGATGGGGCCCGAGGGTGCGATGGACGCCGACTGCGCGCTGTTCGTCAACCGTCTCGGCAAGGACGATCGGCCCGACCTGATGTACCACACCTACCAGCTGCCGTTCACGTACAACACGGAGCGGCTCGGGTACGAGGTGCCGGACGACCGCTGGTGCATCTGCATGACGCCGAACATCCCGCGCTCGCGCTCGGCCGGCCGGCTGTTCCTGCTCTCGCGCGACCCCGAGATCCGCCCGGCGCTCGACTTCCAGTACTTCACCGACAGCGACGGCTACGACGAGCAGACGATCGTCGACGGCCTCAAGATCGCGCGCGAGGTGGCGGCGACCGGGCCGTTCGCCGACTGGATCGAGCGCGAGATCGCGCCCGGCCCGTCGATCCAGAGCGACGAGGCGCTGAGCGAGTACGGCCGCGCCGTGCACCACACGGTCTACCACCCGTCCGGCACCTGCCGCATGGGAGCCGCGGACGACGATCTCGCCGTGGTCGATCCCGAGCTGCGCGTGCGCGGGATCGAGGGCCTCTCGATCGCGGACGGCTCGATCTTCCCGTCGATGCCGACCGTCAACCCCGTGGTCGGCACGTTCATGGTGGGCGAGAAGGCCGCCGATCTCGTGCGTGCTCGCTAGGGGTATCCGGGGATCCGATCTCGTAACTAGCCTGGGGCGCGTGCGACGCCCGCTTGTGCTGGCTCACCGCGGCGCGTCCCGCGCCGCTGCGGAGAACACCCCCGAGGCCTTCCGCCTGGCGCTCGCGCTGGGCGCCGACGGTGTGGAGCTGGACGTGCGCCGAGCGGCCGACGGCACGCTCGTGGTGCACCACGACCCCGTCCTCAACGGTGAACCCCTCCGCCGTCTGGCCGGCCCTCCGGTGCCGACCCTCGCAGCGGCCCTGGACGCAAGCGCCGGCGGCATCGTGGACGTGGAACTGAAAACCGACGGAGACATCCCGACCGGCATCGCGGCTGCACTCTGCGCATTCCTGCGCCGCCGGGGCCCCCGCGACACGGTCGTCGCCTCCTCCTTCGACCCCGCAGCCCTGCGCACGGTCCGAGCCCTGCGCCCGGACATCCCAACCGCGCTGGTCGTAGCCGCCGAAGACGATCTGGCCGCAGCCCTCCGAGAAGCCGAACGAGCGGGCCACCGTGCCCTCCACCCCGAACGAGAACTGATCGACCGGGCCCTCCTCCGGCGAACCAGAGCCCTAGGCCTGGCAGTCCGAGCCTGGACCGTCAACGACGCAGACGAAATCACCCGCCTAGCCAAACTGGGCGTAGACGGCCTCATCACAGACGTCCCAGACGTAGCCCTCGCTGCCCTCTAGCGAACAAACGGGGTCTGGCGCGTCCAGGTGGGGTCTGACCCCACCTGGACGGGTCTGACCCCACGTGGACGGTCCTAGCCCCGGCGGGCCCGCGCGATTCGTCGCCTGATCTGCCCGCGGCTCACTCCGAGGTGACTCGCGATTGCCGCCTTGGTGTATCCATGGCGAAAATGAGCAACCGCGATCGCGGCGTCCGTGGGCCTGAACAGGAGCTCCGAGAGCGGCGGCAGTGCGGGAAGCCGGGGCGCGCCGAACTCGTCGAGGGCCGTCGCGAGGACCCCCTCGGCCACCCAGGCTGCGTAGGCACTCGGAGAGCCGAGCATGTCCAGAAGCGGGCCGGCGTCGAGGAACCACGGCGGTGGGCAGAGGCCCACGGTTGCGGAGTAACTCGACCAGGCCCAGCTCTCAGGCGACTCACAAAGCTCTGCTCTCACGGGGTTGAGCGGGAGGTAGCGCGCGAGCTCGAGCAAGTAGTCGTCGTCTTGAACCAGGCGCGATCCGAACCGCCCCTGATAGAGGTGACCGGATCGTTCGTGTCGCTGGTTGAACTGCTGCGCGCTGCACGTGCCTAGCCAGTGCATCGCCTTGGACAGGTTCGCGAGCTTCGATGTCACGAGGAGGTGCGAGTGATTCGGTAGGAAGCACCACGCGTGGCATTGGAGATCGAAGCGCAGCGTGGCTTGCTCGAGCAGATAGGTCGCACGCTCGTAGTCAGCGTCGTCGACCGCAACCGCGGAGCGAGCAACGCCCCGGGTGGTGATGTGGTGCGTGGCTCCTGCGTAGTCCCGTCTCGGATGTCTCATGAGCTCAGGCTCGCGCACGGGATGCACACGTCTCAACGCCGCTTTGCGCCGAGAGACGGCCACCTGGGGTCAGACCCGTCCAGGTGGGGTCAGACCCCGTCTGGACGCGCCAGACCCCGTGTGGTTGTTAGGGCAAGGACTTCACCGTGACGTGAGGCCGGAGCCGGCGTCAGCCGGCGAAGGTGTTCACGGCCTGCCCGCGCACACCGGGGAGGCAGCGGAACAGCGATCCGGCCTGCGGCTCGGTGCCCTCGGGAACGTCGAGGCGCGAGGTCGTGATGAACAACTCGTCGAGGTTCTCGCCTCCGAACGAGCACGCCGTCACGCGCCCGCAGGGGAGAGCCACGACGTCGTCGAGCTTCCCCTCGGGCGAGAGGCGGAAGACGGCTGCGCCGTCCCAGAGCGCGACCCACACGCCGCCCTCGGCATCGACGGCGAGGCCGTCGGGCATGCCGAGACTCGGGTCGATGTCGGCGAACCGCTGCCGGTCGCTCAGCACGCCGTTGACGCCGTCGAACTCGAACACGTCGACCCCGACGGTCGAATCGGCGTAGAAGGCGATCTCTCCGTCGGTCGACCAGCCCAGCCCGTTGGAGATCGTCACCTCCGGCAGCGCCACCTCGACGCTGCCGTCGGGATCGACCCGGTAGAGCTTCGCGGCCCCCGGGGTGAACTCGTAGTGCATGCTCCCGATCCAGAAGCGCCCCTGCGCGTCGCACGAGCCCTCGTTCAGGCGCACGTTCGGCGTGTGCTCGACCTCGCACAGGAGCGTCGGCGCGTCGTTCTCGTCGAGCAGCCAGACGCCCGTCTCGCCGGCCACGACGAGACCGCCGCCGGCACGCGGCCGCACCATCGCAGCCACCGGCCCGGGGACGTCGATCACGCGCGTCGTGCCGCTCGCGAGCGAGGTCGCGAGGATGCGGCCGGCCAGCATGTCGACCCAGGCGACCTCGCCGGAGCCCGCGAGCCAGCACGGACCCTCGCCGTGGTAGGCCAGGGGCTCGGTGATCTGCTCGACCTGCACGGCGCATAGTCTGCCTGCTGTGGAGGGCGAGCGCACGGTGCTGCTGCGCAGCGGGGCGGTCAGCGTGCGGCTGCGGCGGTCGTCGCGTGCGCGCCGGCTTCGGCTCGTCCTCGTGCCCGGCGCCGGTCCGGAGCTGGTCGTCCCGCAGCGCACGGGTGACGAGGAGATCGCCGACGCGCTCGAGACGCTCTCGCCGTGGCTGGAGCGTGCGCTGGCGCGCCAGCGACCCGCGGTGCTCGGGCTCTCGCGGCCGGGCGTGGCGTGGCACGGCGGCGAGGCAGTCCCGCTGCGCCTCGTCCCGGCACCCCGCGCGAGCAGCGGCTGGAATGCCGGCGCGCTCGAGCTGAGGGCACCCGACCCCGCCCGTGCCGCGGAGGCACTCGAGCGCTGGTACCGCCGCTCGGCGAAGGCCGAGCTCGAGGCGTCGGTCGAGCGCCAGGCACCGGGACTCGGAGTTGCGCCCTCGAAGCTGGTCGTGCGTGATCAGCGCTCGCGCTGGGGCTCCTGCTCGCGCCGCGGCACGCTCTCGTTCTCCTGGCGCCTTCTGCTCGCTCCGGCCTGGGTGCTCGACGACGTGGTCTGCCACGAGCTCTGCCACCTGCTGATCCCGAACCACTCGTGGGCGTTCTGGTCCTTCTTCGCGCAGCACCGGCCCGGAGAGGACGCGCGCCCGTGGCTGCGAACGCACGCAGGCGAGCTTGCGGCCTACCGCACGGCCGATAGCATCGGCGCGTCATGAACATGACGGACTACGAGAGCGCGTACCGCTCATTCCGGCTCCAGGTGCCGGAGGACTACGAGTTCACGCGCGACGTGGTCGAGCGCTGGGCCGCCCAGCACCCCGGCAAGCTCGCGCTCGTCGCGGTCGATCCCCGCGGAGAGGCCCGCCGCGAGATCAGCTTCGGCGATCTCGCACGCGCCTCGCGCAAGGTCGCCAACGCCCTCGAGGCGCTCGGCGTGAACGCCGGCGAGCGGGCCTTCGTGATGCTGCCGCGCATCCCCGAGTGGTACGAGTTGCTGCTCGGCATGTTCCGCCGCGGCGTCGTGCCGATGCCCGCCACCACGCTCTGCACGCCGCGCGACATCGCTCAGCGCATCGAGCGCGCACAGGCCACGGTGGCCGTCGTCGACGACGAGGCCGCGGCCAAGCTCGCCGAGGTGCGCGACCAGTGCCCGTCCCTGCGGCACGTGATCGTCGTGGGTACGCCGGCCGAGGCGGGCGACGAGCGGTACGCCGACCTGCTCGCGAACGCCACCGACGCCGAGCCCACGGCGCGCCCCACGCGCGCCGACGATCCGCTGCTCCTGTACTTCACCTCGGGCACGGTGGCCGCGCCCAAGATGGTGCTCCACACGCACGCCTCGATGGGTGCCGGCCACGAGATCACGGCGCGCTTCTGGCAGGATCTGACGCCGGCCGACCTGCACTGGACGTTCTCCGACACCGGCTGGGCGAAAGCCGCCTGGGGCAAGCTCTTCGGACAGTGGCGGATGGGCGCCGCGGTCTTCCTCTGGGATCAGCGCGGCAAGCTCGACCCGGAGCTCTGCCTGCGCGTGCTCGAGCGCTCCGGAACGACGACGTTCTGCGCGCCGCCGACGCTCTTCCGCGCCTTCGTGCAACTCGACCTGGGCACCTTCGACCTGGCCCGCGTGCGCCACACGGTCTCGGCGGGGGAACCCCTCAACCCGGAGGTGATCCGCGCCTGGCGCGAGGCCACGGGGACGACGATCTACGACGGCTACGGGCAGACCGAGACGGTCAACCTGGTCGCGAACTTCCCCTGCCTCGAAGTCCGCCCGGGCTCGATGGGCAAGCCGACGCCGGGCAACGACGTCGACGTCGTCTCGGACTCGGGCGAGCGCCTCGGGCCCGGAGAGGAGGGCCACATCGCGCTGGCGACGGAGCCCGAGCGGCCCGTCGGGCTGATGCAGGGCTACTGGCGCGACGACGACGCGAACGCCGAGGTGTTCCACGACGGCTGGTACTTCACGGGCGATCGGGCGACCAAGGACGAGGACGGCTACTTCTGGTTCGTCAGCCGCTCCGATGACGTCATCATCTCCGCCTCGTACCGCATCGGGCCGTTCGAGGTCGAGTCCGCCCTCGTCGAGCATCCCGCGGTCGTCGAGTCGGCGGTCGTGGGCAAGCCCGACCCCGAGCGGACGAGCATCGTCAAGGCGTTCGTCGTGCTGGCGCCCGGCTACGAGGGCTCGGACGCCCTCGTGAACGAGCTGCAGGCGCACGTCAAGGGCGTCACGGCGCCCTACAAGTACCCACGCGAGATCGAATTCGTGGACGCGCTGCCGAAGACGATCTCCGGCAAGATCCGCCGCAGCGAGTTGCGGCAGCGCCCGTGACGGCGCTCCCGCCGTTCGAGATCGAGCGCTTCTTCGCAGTGCACGAGTTCGCCGTGCCGTACCTGCTGTGCGCCTCCGATGTCGAGGGGCTCCCCATGCGCGAGCTGCTGGCACTCGCCGACGACGAGATGCGCGAGACCTGGGACACCCTCGCGCTCGGCTATACCGAGACGCTCGGCTCGCCGCTTCTGCGGGCGGAGATCGCCGGGCTCTACGAGACGCTCACGGCCGAGGACACGATCGCCGTCGTCGGCGCCAGCGAGGCGCTCTTCCTGCTCTTCTCGGCGCTCGTGGGGCCGGGCGATCACGTCGTCGCCCTGTGGCCCGCCTACCAGTCGCTCTACGACCTGGCCCGCGCGCAGGGCGCCGAGGTGGATCTCGTCGAGCTGCGGCCCGAAGACGGATGGGCGCTCGACCTCGACCGGATCGCCGCCGCCCTGCGGCCGACGACGCGCGCGGTCGTCGTCAACTTCCCCCACAACCCGACCGGCATGCACCCGGCCCGGGCCCAGTTCGACGAGCTCGTCCGGCTGGTGGAGAGTCACGGCGCGACGCTCGTGTGCGACGAGGTCTACCGCGGACTCGAGCAGGATCCCGATGCGCGTTTGCCCTCCGCCGCCGACTGCTCGCCGAGCGCCGTGAGCGTCGGCGTGCTCTCGAAGTCGTACGCGCTGGCCGGCCTGCGGGTGGGCTGGCTCGCGACGCGCAACCGCGAGCTGCTGGACGCCGTCGCGCAACTGCGCGACTACACCTCGCTCTGCAGCCCTGCGCCGTCCGAGGTGCTCGGCGTCGTCGCCCTGCGCGCCGCCGACGCGCTGGTCGAGCGCAGCCGCGCGATCATCGCCGCCAATCTGCCGCTCGTGGACGCGTTGCTCGCCGAGCACGCGGACCGGCTCGACTGGGTACGGCCGTCGGCAGGCTCGATCGGCTTCCCTCGCTATCGCGGGGGCGAGGGCATCGACGCGTTCAACGACCGCCTCGTACGCGATCAGGGCGTGCTCCTGCTGCCGGGCCACGTCTATGGCTACGGCGACGGGCGCTTCCGCCTCGGCTTCGGCCGCCGCAACCTCCCCGAGGCGATCGAGCGGCTCGACCGGCAGCTGCGCGCGTGAGCGTCTACGACCGCATCGGGACGACCTACAGCGGCACGCGCCGGCCCGATCCGCGCATCGAGCGGCAGATCGCCGAAGCGCTCGGTGACGCCCGCAGCGTCGTCAACGTCGGCGCCGGAGTCGGCTCGTACGAGCCGCGCGACCGCGACGTCGTGGCCGTCGAGCCATCGGCCGTGATGCTCGCGCAGCGACCGCCGGATGCCGCGCCGGCGATCCAGGGCACGGCCGAGGAGCTGCCGTTCGACGATGACGCGTTCGACGCCGCGCTGGCGGTGCTGACGATGCACCACTGGTCCGACTGGCGCAGGGGAGTCGCCGAGCTCAGGCGCGTCGCGCGGCGGCGCATCGTGGTGCTCACATTCGACCCGGCCTACATCCGCCGCTACTGGCTCGTGCGCGACTACCTGCCGGAGATCGCGGTCGTGGACGATGGACGCTTCCCGCCGCTCGCAACGGTGGCCGAGGAACTCGGCGGCGCGGAGGCCCAGGCGGTGCCGATCGCGGACGACTGCAGCGACGGCTTCCTGTGCGCGGCCTGGAAGCGCCCGCTCAGGTATCTCGACGCGACCGCCCGCGCCAACATCTCGAACCTGGCGGTCCTCCCGCCGGAGGTCGTGAAACCCGCCATGACACGCCTCGAGCGCGACGTCGCCGACGGCACCTGGGCCCAGCGCAACGCGGATCTGCTCGAGCTCCAGGAGGCCGACTTCGGCTACCGCCTGCTCGTCGCGTCCTGAGCGCCGCGGGATACGGTCTTCTGCATGGGAGCGCTCGAGGACGCGGTCGCCGCCGTTGCCGGCCCGACGGGCTTCTCCGGCGTCGTGCGCGTCGATCGGGGCGCTGCCGTGGAGCTCGCGGCGGCTTACGGCCTGGCCGATCGCGGCCATGCGATCCCGAATGCGATGGACACGCGGTTCGGTCTGGCCAGCGGCACCAAGAGCTTCACCGCCGTCACGATCGCGAGTCTGATCGCCGACGGCGCGCTCGCCCTCTCCACGCCGGCGCGCTCGGTGCTCGGCCATGACCTCCCGCTGATCGGCGACGACGTCACGATCGAGCACCTGCTGGCGCATCGCTCGGGCATCGGCGACTACCTCGACGAGGAAGCCGTCAGCTCGCGCGACGACTACGTCATGCCCGTCTCGGTGCACGAGCTCGCAACGACCGAGCAGTACCTCGCCGTCCTCGGCGGTCACCCGGCGAAGTTCGCGGCGGGCGAGCGGTTCGCGTACTGCAACGGCGGCTACGTCGTGCTCGCGCTGATCGCCGAGCGCACGAGCGGCGTCGCCTTTCACGAGCTCGTGGAGCAGCGCGTGTGCGAGCCGGCGGGCATGGACGACACGCGCTTTCTGCGCTCCGATGAGCTCCCCGGCCGCGCGGCCGTGGGCTATCTGGAGGTCGACGGCGCCTGGCGCAGCAACGTGTTCCACCTGCCCGTGCGCGGCAGCGGCGACGGGGGCATCTATTCCACCGCCGCCGACATCAGCGCATTCTGGAGCGCTTTCCAGGCCGGGCGGATCCTGCCGGTCGAGTGGGTGGACGAACTGCTCCGGGCGCGCAGCGACGTCCCCGAGGAGTCGAAGCGCTACGGCCTCGGGTTCTGGCTGCACCAATCGCGCGCCATCCCGATGCTCGAGGGCTGCGACACGGGCGTGTCGTTCAGCAGCGCGCATGATCCCGCCCAGGGAATCACCCGCACCGTCATCTCGAACACCGCCGACGGCGCGTGGCCGATCGCGGAAGCGCTCGACGAGCTGCTGTTCTAGGAACCGGCCTCAGGCCCCAGCAGTCGCCGCGCCACCCGCTCGGCCTGCCGCCAGACGGGATTGGGAGCGACGCGCGTGAGCGGGTCGCGGCTCGTCGCGGTGCGCTGCAGGAACGGACGGCGGATCGCGTTCGAGCGAGCGACGCGCAGCGCGAGGCCGGGCGCGCGCTCGATCGCGGCCTTGGCGATCCAGGCCAGCGAGGTGTGGCGGCCGAGCGCGGCGTCGAGCCGCGCGGGATAGGCCGAGAGGTCGCTCGCGCGCCCGTCGAGCACGTCGCGCGCGCAGGCGGAAGCCACGTGCGCGCTCGTGAACGCCTCGTACATGCCGTCGCCCGAGAGCGGGTCGACCAGCCCGGCGGCGTCGCCGACGGCCAGGGCCCTCCCGTTCGCGATCCGGGTGGCGGAGCCGCGCATCGGCAGGCGATGCCCGCGAACCTCGGTCAGCGCCGACCACTCGATGCGGTGGCGATCGCACACGCGCCGCAGGTGCTCGCGCAGGTGCGGCCCCTCCGAATCCCAGCCTCCCACCCCGACGTTGGCATGATCGCCCTTCGGGAAGAGCCAGCCGTAGCCGCCCGGCACGTAGCCCATCTCGAGCAGCGCGACGTCCTGCTCGACGCCCGCGCCGACGGCGTCGTAGGCGACGTTGGCCTCGAGCGCCGGGGCGAAGATGCGACCCTCGCCGAGTTGCAGCGAGCGTCCGCAGACGCCGTTCGCGCCGTCGGCGGCGATCAGCACCCCGGCGCCCGCGCGGCTGCCGTCATCGAACGTGACAGCGGGCCGGCCGTCGTCCTCGAACTCGACGGTGCGCAGCCGCACGCCGTCGCGGAACGCCGCGCCTGCGAGCACGGCCTGCTCGGCCAGGAAGGCGTCGAGACGCAGGCGCTGGGTCATCAGCACCACAGGGGCCAGACCGCCGTGCGCGAACGAGCCGAGCGTCGGATGCCGGAACGCGATCGTGCTGATCTGCCGCTCGACGACCGGACCGATCGCGAAGGGCAGGAGCCGCGCCCCCCGCAGCGTGACGCCGCCTCCGCAGGGCTTGTCGCGCGGGAAGCGCGCACGGTCGACGAGCAGCGTCCGCACGCCCTCGCGGGCGAGCAGATGCGCCGTGACCGAGCCGGCCGGCCCGGCGCCGACCACGATGACGTCGAAGCGCTCCACGTTCGGAGCGTACGATCTCGGCATGGGCGACAGCAGCGTTCGAATCGAGGATGCGGGCGACCTCCGCGTGCGGCAGGCGATGATCGCCCGGCCGAAGGCGGTCGATCGCGCCGCGAGCGTGGGCGAGGCGCGGACCCTCTTCGCCAACCCCAAGAACCGCCTCCTGCTCGTGACGGCTGACGGGCTCTACGCCGGCCACGTGCTGCGCGAGGACGTGCCCGAGGCCGAGCCGGATGAGGCTCCGCTGCTCCCGCACGTGCGCCGCGACTGCCCGCAGATCGGCCCCGAGGACAGCGTCGCCGCGGCACTTCCGCTGGCCAGCGACGCGTTCGACAACCGGCTCGTCGTGGTCGGCGGCGACGGCCGGCTGGAGGGCCTGCTCTGCCTCAACAAGCGCGACGGCTACCTCTGCGTGGACGTGCGCGGATGAGCGAGGTCTACCGCAGCGAGCTGACGCCGGTCGCCTTTCTGCAGCGCGCCGCCTATCTGCATCCGGCGCGCGTGGCGGTGGCGCACGAGGATGGCCGCCGGCTCACCTACGGCGTCCTCGAGGAGCGCAGTCACCGGCTCGCGAATGCGCTGCGCGACCGCGGGCTGGAGCACGGCGATCGCGTCGCCGTGCTCTCGCCCAACGCGCCGGCGATTCTCGAGGCGCACTACGCCGTGCCGCTCGCGGGTGGCGTGCTGGTCGCCATCAACACGCGGCTGGCCGGGCCGGAGATCGACCTCATCCTGCGCCACTCGGGCGCGCGCACGCTGCTCGTCGACCACGCGCTCGCGCCCCAGCTCGACGCGCTCGATCTGAGCGCGCTCGAGGTCGTCCGCATCGACGACACGGGCCGTGAAGACGATCCCTACGAGCAACTCGTCGCCTCGGGCGCGCCCGAGCGGCCCGAGAGCTGGCTCCGCCACGAGGAGGAGCCGATCTCGATCAACTACACCTCGGGCACGACCGGGGCTCCCAAGGGCGTCGTCTACACGCACCGCGGCGCCTACCTGAACGCGCTCGCCGAGGTCATCGTGGCCGGCCTCACGCCGGGCAGTGCCTACCTCTGGACGTTGCCGATGTTCCACTGCAACGGCTGGTGCTTCCCGTGGGCGGTGACGGCGGTGGCCGCGCGGCACGTGACCGAGCGCGCCGTCGACCCCGGGCGCGTGTGGGAGCTGATCGAGAGCGAGGGCGTGACCCACTACAACGGCGCGCCGACGGTGCACATCGGCGTCGTCAGCCACCCGTCGGCACGTCGCGTCGATCCGCCGGTGACCGTGCTCTCTGCCGCGGCGCCGCCCTCGCCGACGCTGTTCGCGCGCCTGGAGGAGCTCAACTTCCGGGTCGTGCACGTCTACGGCCTGACCGAGACCTACGGTCCCATCACCGTCAGCCCCGAGCCCGACGGCTTCGCCGAGCTGGACGCGGCCGGGCGCGCCCGGGTGCTCGCCCGGCAGGGCCAGGCCTATCCGACCGCCGATCTGGTGCGCGTGGTCGACGCCGACGACGTCGACGTGCCGCGCGACGGCGCCACCATGGGCGAGGTCGTGATGCGCGGCAACAACGTCATGCTCGGCTACCACGACGACCCCGAGGCGACCGCGACGGCCTTCCGCGGCGGCTGGTTCCACTCCGGCGACCTCGCCGTGTGGCATCCCGACGGGGCGATCGAGCTGCGCGACCGCGCCAAGGACGTGATCATCTCGGGCGGCGAGAACATCTCGACGATCGAGGTCGAGCAGACGCTGGCCTCGCACCCCGCAGTGCTGGAGTGCGCCGTCGTCGCGATCCCGCACGAGCGCTGGGGCGAGCGCCCGAAGGCCTTCGTGACGTTGCGCGAGGGAGCAGAGGTGAGCGAGGAGGAGCTGATCGCCCACTGCCGCGAGCGGATCGCGCGCTACAAGGCGCCCGATGCGATCGAGTTCGGGCCGCTGCCCAAGACCTCGACCGGCAAGGTGCAGAAGTTCATCCTGCGCGAGCGCGAGTGGGGCGACCGCGAGGCGCGGATCAACTAGCCGGCGAGGGAGGCCGCGAAGCGCGCGATGCGCCGGCAGCCCTCGGCCAGCGTCTCCTCGTCGGCCGCCAGCGCGATGCGCACGTGGCCGGCGCCGCTCGGGCCGAAGGCCTCGATCGGGAGGACGGAGACGCCCTCGGTCTCGAGCAGGCGCTCGGCGAACTCCGTCGCGGAGATGCCGCAGGCGCGCACGTCGAGCATGATGAACATGCCGCCCTGCGGCATGTGGCAGCGCAATCCCGCCTGGCCGTCGATGCGCGCCACGACGGCCGCGCGGCTCTCGTAGGCGGCGCGCATCTCGGCCGTTGCCGCGTCGGCCTCGCGCAGCGCCGTCGTGGCTGCGTCCGAGATGAACGGCGGCGATCCGAAGAGCATGCAGTCGAGCAGCAGGACGAGGCGCGTGACGAGCTCCGCGGGCACCACGGCCCAGCCCGTGCGCCAGCCCGTCATGGCGTGCGACTTGGAAAGGCTCGAGATACCCGCGACACGCTGCTCGGCGCCGGCGACGGCGAGCACGCTCGCATGCTTGCGGCCGCCGAACAGGAGCGAGCCGTAGACCTCGTCAGCGATCAGCCAGATGTCGTGCTCGCGGCAGAGCTCGCCCAGCGCCGCGAGCGTCTCGGCGGGCGTGCAGGCGCCGGTCGGGTTGTGGGGCGTCGTCAGCACGATCGCGCGGGTGCGCTCCGTGATCGCCGCGGCGACCTCGTCCACGTCGAGCTGGAACTCGCGCTCGGGGCGGAGCGGGACGTGCACCGGCGTCGCGCCGGAGGCGGCGAAGATCCCGGGATAGGTGGCATAGAACGGCTCCGGGACGATGACCTCGTCTCCCGGGCCGAGCACCGAGACGCAGACCGAGAACATCGCGGCCTGCGCGCCGGGGAAGAAGACGACGCGGCTCGCGTCCACGGGGCGCTCCGCCCAGGCCGAGGCGCGTTTCGCGATCTCCTCGCGCAGCGCGTGGTCGCCCTGGGAGTACGCGTAGTGCGTGCGGCCGGCGAGCATCGAGGCGTAGGCGGCCTCGACGACCACCGGCGGCGTCTCGAAATCGGGGTCGCCGATCGTCAGCATGATCACGTCCTCGCCACGCGCGCGCCGCTCCGAGGCCAGGCGGTGGACGTTCCAGGCCTGGGTGTCGTCGCGGGCGAGGCGGTCGGCGAGCGGCGAGAAGCGCATGCTCCGGACGGTAGCGGCGCTCATCCGCGCAGCCGCGCAGTCACGATCGGCTGGTAGTAGCCCGTCTCCGCGGGCGTGCGCCAGCGCACGTCGTCCAGGCCCGCGGCAGCCAGGGCGCCACACAACTCGGGCTGCTGCAGCGCCCGCAGGCGCGTGCGGCGGCAGGCCGTCTGCCAGCGCTCGCCCTCGCCGCGCAGCGTGAACTGCGCGAGCTCGTACGTCCGGCCCGCTTCGTCCCACTCCCAGACCTGGAAGGAGATCGTGCCCGGGCCGACGCGCACGGGATGCCCCGGCGCGCGCTCGGCGACGAGCGGCGCGTAGTCGCGCAGGCTGACCACGGCGAGACCGCCGGGCTCGAGCTTGGCCGCCACGCCCGCGGCGAAGCGGGCGAGGTCGGCATCGTCGTGCAGGTGTGCTACCGAATTGTCACAGCTCAGGACGCACGCGAACGTGCCCTCCACCTGCTCGGCCAGGTGCGTGAAGTCGGCGACCCCGATCGCCAGATGCGTCCCCATGGCCGCCGCCTCGCGCGCGGCGCGCTCGACCGCGGCGGGCGAGAGGTCGGTCGCCAGCACGTCGTGGCCTCGCAATGCGAGGCCGATGGCCTGCGTGCCGATGCCGCACGAGCAGTCCAGCACGCGCTGCGGCCCGGTCCCGAGCTCGCTGCGGATGAGCGCATCGAGCACCTCGCCCTGCGCGCGGACGGAGGCCGGCCAGTCGGCGTGCAGCGCGTCGTAGTCCTCGGCCAGGTCGTCGTAGAACGCGCGCGTGTCCATCAGCCTGCCCCGAGCGCCTCACTCACCCGGCGATCCCGGATGCGTCTCGCGCTGGCCGGCCTCGGTCTGCCGCACGAAGGAGGCGTTCTTCCAGAACTCCTCGATCGTGGCCGAGTCGACGTAGCTCATGCCGCTGCGCAGGCCGCCGATCAGCTCGCCGATGACCTCGTCGACCGGGCCGCGCAGCGGGAACTCCATCTCCTCGCCCTCGGGCACGTACTGGTCGAGCGCGTCGCCGCGCCCCTCGATCGCGAGGCGGGCACCGGCCGCGCTGCGCGAGGCCATGCCGCGGTAGACCTTGTAGAGCCGCCCGCGGCGGCGCACGACATCGCCGGGGCTCTCGCTGCGGCCGGCCAGCAGGCTGCCCACCATCACCGTGCTCGCCCCGGCCGCGATGGCCTTCGCGAGATCGCCGGGACGGCGGATGCCGCCGTCTGCGATCAGCGGCACGCCGGCCTCGCGCGCCGCCTCGGCGCACTCCAGCACCGCCGAGAACTGCGGCACGCCGACGCCGGCGACGAGCCGGGTCGTGCACGCGAAGCCCGGCCCGATGCCCACCTTGACGGCATCTGCGCCCGCGGCCGCGAGGTCGCGCACGCCCTCTGCGGTCGCGACGTTGCCGGCGATCACGTCGGCCTCGGGGAAGCGGCGCTTCAACTCGCGCACGGCGTCGAGCGCGGACTCGGCGTGGCCGTGGGCGATGTCGAGCACGAGCGCATCGGCGTCGGCGGCGAGCAGCGCCTCGGCGCGTTCCAGATAGCCGCCGCGCACGCCGATTGCAGCCGCTACGCGCAGGCGGCCCTCGTCGTCGCGGGTCGCCCGGGGGTAGCGCGCCTCCTGCTGCAGGTCGCGCAGCGTGACCATGCCCGCCACGCGCCCGTCGGCATCGGCCAGCGGCAGCTTCTCGATGCGGTGATGGTGCAGCAGCGCCAGCGCCTCCTCCGGCGTGATTCCGGGCGGCCCGGTCACGAGACGTTCGAGCGGCGTCATCTGCGCTGCCACTGCCGCCGCGGGATCGTCGCCGGCACGCAGGTCACGCGCCGTGAGGATGCCGGCCAGCCGGCCGTTACCGTCCACGACCAGAAGGCCGGACACGCCCAGGCGCTCGACCTCGGCTCGCGCGCGTGCGAGCGTCGCGCCCGCCTCGATGGTGTGCGGATCGGCGATCACGCGCGTGCGGAAGCGCTTCACGCGCGCGACCTCGGCGACCTCGTCCTCGACGGAGAGGAAGCGGTGCAGGACGCCGATGCCGCCGAGCTGCGCCAGCGCGATCGCCATGGGCGCCGTCGTGACGGTGTCCATGTTGGCCGAGACGACGGGAATCTCCAGCGCGATCCGGCGCGTCAGCTGCGTGCGCGTCGCGACGTCGGCGCGCGAGCGGATGCGTGACCTGCGCGGCACGAGCAGGACGTCGTCGAACGTGAGGGCGAGGGGGAGCTCGTGCATCAGTGCACCAGCGTAGGCGAGGAGCGCCTTAGGGCGTTCTCACTGAATGAGCGTGGCGTCCTGGAGCGGTTGGATCGCTTGCGGTCCGGCAGTCGCGCGCTGCGCGGACTCCCGCCAGACCTCCAGCGACCCACAACCCACTCGCCCGAAAGCTGGAGGGTTTTCCGGGACGCCGTGGGCGAGTGGGTTGCGGGGCTTCGCAGGAGCACCGCCCGCCCCTCGAACAGGCGTCCCGCCTGCCCTTCGGGACGGCCGGCACTCCTGCTCGCTCCAGCCACCCCAGCCACTCACGCTCATTCAGTGAGAACGCCCTAGGCTCCGCGCGATGTCCTCGAGCGATGCCAAGGCCGAGCTGCGCCGCGTGCTGCGTGCGCGTCGCGCCGAGCGGGACGAGGGCGAGCGCGCGCGCCTCGGTGAGGCGCTTGCCGCGCACGCGGCGGCGCTCGGCGACGGGCCGGTCGCGGCCTTCGTCGGCATCCGTGGCGAGCCGGCCACGCTGCCTCTGCTCGCGGCGCTGGGTGCGCGCGGCGTGCGCGTCCTGCTCCCACTGCTGCGCGACGATCTCGACCTCGAATGGGCCGACTATGACGGCGATCCGGCACAGCTGGTGCCCGGTCCGCGCGGCGTCCTGCACCCGCCCGGCGCATCGCTCGGGCTGGAGGGCATCGGCCTCGCGGCGCTGGTGCTGGCGCCGGCGCTCGCAGTGGACGCTGCCGGCCGCCGGCTCGGCCAGGGCGGCGGCTCCTACGACCGCGCACTCGCTCGCACCAGCGCGCCGGTGCTCGCGGTCGTCTTCGACGACGAAGTCCTGGAAGCCGTTCCCGCGCAGGGGCACGACCGCCCCGTCGGTGGGACGCTCACGCCCTCTGGGGGAGTTCGCCTCTTCTAGGGACTAGGCCGCGAGTTCGCGGAGCCAGTCGAGCGTGAGGCGCTGTGGATCCGTCGCGTCGGCGCGGACCCCGATGTTGGCGCCGGGCTCGACGCGCCCGGCGTACATCTGCGGCGCGAGCTCGCGCACGCGCGCTGCGTAGTGGCGGCCATCCTCGAGGGCGACCTCGAGCTCGATGTCCAGCACCGACTCGGAGTTGACCCGGACACCCGAGTCGACGACCGAGGTGACGCGCGCAACACCCGCGACGCCGGTCTGGAGCAGCGATGCCTTCGCCTGCTGCTCACGCAGAGACTCGGACTCGGAAATGGCGTCCCGCAGGTTGGTCGTGCCCTTGGTGAATCCCACCGCTGATTCCTCTCATCGCGGGCCGGTCGCTGGGACCTCGCTGTCTCACCATAGTGGCAAAATTCCCAATCGGTACGTGAGATTTGCGTAATCTCCTATATGCGCTATCAACGAGCTGAGGGGCCCAGCAACTGGCGTGCGATGACGACGCGCTGGATCTGGCTGGTGCCCTCGTAGATCTCCGTGATCTTGGCGTCGCGGTAGAGCCGCTCGGCGGGGAATTCGGCCGAGTAGCCGTAGCCGCCGAGCGTCTGCACGGCCATGTCGGCAGCCTCCACGGCGACCGCGCTGGCGCACAGCTTGGCCATCGCTCCCTCCAGCGAATGCGGGCGCCCGGCGTCGCGCAGGGCGGCCGCGCGCAGCATCAGCAGGCGCGCCCCTTCGAGCTTGGCGGCGACGTCGGCGAGCGGGAACTGCACGCCCTGGAAGCGGGCGATCGGGCCGCCGAAGGCCTGGCGCTCCTGGGCGTATTGCGTGGCCAGGTCGACTGCGGCGCGCGCGATCCCGCAGGCCTGGGCGGCGATGGTGATGCGCCCGCCGTCGAGCGTCGCGAGCGCGACCTTGAGGCCCGCGCCCTCGTCGCCGAGGCGATCGGCATCCGGCACGCGCAGCCCGTCGAACGCCAGCTCGGCGGTCGACGAGGTGTGCAGGCCCAGCTTGGGGATCTCCTTCGAGACGGTCAGGCCCTCACCCGCGCGCGCGAGAAAAGCACTCACGCCACCGGCGCCCTCGCCTCCCGTGCGGGCGAACACGATCACGGCGTCGGCGAAGCCGCCGTTCGTGATCCAGGTCTTGGTGCCGCGCAACAGCCAGTCGTCGCCGTCGCGCTCCCCCCGCGTGCGGATGCTGGCGGTGTCGCTGCCGGCGTCGGGCTCGGTGAGCGCGTAGCAGCCGAGCTGCTCGCCGCTTGCGAGCGGCGGCAGTAGGCGCGCCTGCTGCTCGGGCGTGCCGTGGCTCTTGATCGGCGCCACCGTCAGCCCGGCGTGCACGGCCACGGCGACCGAGAGACCGGCGTCGTGCCGCGCCAGCTCCTCGACGACCAGGCAGAGCGTCGTGTGATCGAGCCCTGCGCCGCCGTGCTCCTCGGGCACCGTCACGCCCAGCACGCCGAGCTCGGCGAGCGCGCGCAGCGCCTCCATCGGCACCCGATGCGCGCTGTCCCACTCGGCCGTGTGCGGTCTGACCTCGCGCTGGCAGAACTCGCGCACGAGCGCCTGCACCTCACGTTGGTCGTCGCTGAGCTCGGGGATCACGCGCCTAATGTTGCACCATGGCCGGTATGGCGGAATCCGAACCCGCGCTGCGGCTCGACGTGCCGCGCGCCGAAGCCCTCGCGCACGTGGCCGAGCTGATCGCGCGCGCCTGGGACAGCTTCGACCAGGCGCGGCCCGGCCAGCCGCCCGTGAGCGAGCTGCTGCGCGCGTCGCTGGCCGCCCCGATCGCCCTCGAGCCGACGCCCGTGCTGCAGGCACTCGGCGAGGCGGCGGTCGTGCTCGATCACTCGATCTCGCAGCCGCGCCCGCGCTTCTTCGCCTTCGTGGCGTCCTCGGGTCTCGAGATCGCCGTGCTGGGAGACGCGCTCGCCGCCTGTCACGACGTCAACCTCGCCGTCGTCTCCGGCGCCGCCGATCTGGTCGAGCGGCAGACGCTCGAGTGGCTCGGCCAGGCCTTCGGCTACCCGGTCGCCACGGGGACGTTCTCGAGCGGTGGCACGGTTTCCAACATGACCGCGCTCTCGGCGGCGCGCGAGCGCGCGCTGCCCGGCTCGCGCAACACCGGTCTCTCCGGCCGCCCGTGCGCGCTCTATGCGTCCACCGACGTGCACGAGTCGGTCATGCGCGCGGCGGAGCTGCTCGGCATCGGGCGCGATCACGTGCGCGCCATCCCGATCGACGCGCGGCGGCGCATCCGCGCCGATCTGTGCGCCGCGGCGATGGACGCCGACCGCGCCGCCGGCGTCGTTCCCGTGGCCGTGGTGGCGAGCGCCGGCACCACGCTGACCGGTGCGGTCGACCCGCTCGACGAGCTGGCCGACGTGTGCGAGCCGCGCGGCGTGTGGTTGCACGTCGATGGCGCCTACGGTCTGCCCGCGGCGCTCGCCGAGAGCCACGCACCGCTCTTCCGCGGGCTCGAGCGCGCGGACTCGGTGACCATCGACGCGCACAAATGGCTGTTCGTGCCGAAGGCCTGCGGCGTGCTCATGGTGCGCGAGTCGGAATGGCTGGAGCGCGCGTTCACCCACAACGCGACCTACGTCCCGCACGAGCCCGGCGAGCACGACGCGGTCGATCGCACGCTCGAGTACTCGCGTCCCTTCCGCGCGCTCAAGCTGTGGCTGGCGCTGCGCGTGCACGGCCTGGCCGCCTTCCGCCGCGCGATCGAGCGCAACCTCGCCGAGGCGCAGCTGTTCGCCGACCTCGTCAGGGAGCGGCCCGAGCTGGAGCTGCTCGGCGAGCCCGAGCTCTCGGTCGTGCCGTTCCGCTACATCGCGACCGACAGGCCGCCTGACGACCTCAACCGCGAGCTCGCCGCCGCCCTGCGCGCCGACGGCCGCGTCTACGTCTCGGGCGCCGACATCGACGGAACCGCCTGCCTGCGCCCCTGCTTCGTCAACTTCCGCACGACCCCCGAGGACGTGCGCGTGCTGCGAGACGTGGTACTGGAGCTGGGCGCCAGCGCTGGCCTGAGCTGGACCGCAATACGGGGGTCTGACCCGCACGTTGCGGGTCAGACCCGCAACGTGCGGGTCAGACCCCCGTATTGCGCGCGAGCGCGTAGAACGCGATCGCCGCGGCGGCCGCGACGTTGAGCGAGTCGACGCCCGCCGCCAGCGGGATGCGCACTCGTACGTCGGCCTCGGCCAGCACGGACGGCGAGAGACCCGGGCCTTCGGCTCCCAGCATCAGCGCCAGGCGGTCGTGCCCCGCCGCCGCGAGCTCCGCGACGTCGACGGCCTCGGGGCCGGGCGTCAATGCTGCCAGCACGAAGCCCGCCTCGCGCAGCGGCGCCAGGCCTGCCGGCAGCGAATCGGTGCGCGCGTGGGGGAGGCTCAGCGCCTCGCCCATCGAGATGCGCAACGAGCGGCGGTAGAGCGGGTCGCACGAGTTGGGGTCGAGCAGCAGGGCGTCGATGCCGAGCGCCGAGGCGCTGCGCACGATCGCGCCCACGTTGGTGTGGTTGTTGACGTCCTCGAGCAGGACGACCCGCCGCGCGTCGCGGATGAGCTCGGCAGCAGTCGGCAGCGGCTTGCGGTCGAACGAGGCGAGCACGCCGCGGTGCACCGCGAAGCCCGTGATCGAGCGCATCAGGTCGTTCGTCGCCGCATATACCGGCACGTCTGCCGGAGCGAGGCGCCCGAAGCGCTCCAGGCGCTGCTCGAGCAGCAGCAGCGAGCGCATCCGGTAGCCGAGCGCCAGCGCGCGCTCGATCACCAGCTCGCCCTCGGCGATGAAGACGCCGTCGCGGGCGCCGTCCGGGCCCTCGGCGCGCAGGCGCAGTGTCGCCGCTCGCAGGTGCGCGTACTCGCGTACGCGCGGGTCGAGGGGGTCGTCGAGGAGCATCCGGGTCTACGGTAGCCCTCCGGCGCGTGGCGTACCGTGTGGGTATGAACGAATTCGATCGCGTCGGTGCGCTCGCGATGCGCCACCTCGTGGCCTTCGAGACCGTCGCCGAGGAGCGCTCGTTCACCCGCGCGGCGCACCGGCTCGGCTACACGCAGTCGGCCGTCAGCCATCAGATGGCGACGCTCGAGCGGCTCGTCGGCAAGCAGCTGATCGAGCGCCCGCGCGGCACGGAGGCCGCGCACCTGACCGAGGCGGGCGAAGTGCTCCACCGGCACGCGCAGGCGCTCATCAGCCGGGTCAAGCTGGCCTACGACGATCTCGACGGACTGGCCGAGGGCGTCGGCGGGACGTTCCGCTTCGGCACCTACCAGAGCATGAGTACGAGCATCCTGCCGCACGTGCTGCGGCGCTTCTCCGAGCAGTTCCCACTCGTGCGCGTGCACCTCACGGAGTCGGTCGACGACCTCTCGCTCGTGCGCGACCTCGAGGACGGCAAGCTGGACGCCTCCTTCGTCACGCTGCCGCTGCCCGAAGGCCCCCTCACCGCCGTCGAGATCCTGCGCGACGTCTACGTGCTGCTGGTGGCGCCCGACTCGCCCTTCGCGGGCCGGGCGACGGCGCCGAGCCTCGCGGAGATCGCGCAGCTGCCGCTGATCGCGTGGCGCTCCTGGCGCGGCGTCGAGGACACGATGCGGGAGCGCGGCTACGAGCTGAACGTGATCATGCGCTCCGACGACAGCGACACCGTGCGCTCGCTCGTGGGCGCCGGCGTCGGAGCCGCGATCGTGCCCCGGCTGATCGTCGATCCCGGCGGGAGCCTCGTCCCGCTGGCGCTCGACGACGTCTTCGGCGAGCGCAGCCTCGCGCTCGCGTGGCATCCCGAGCGGCGGCGCACGGCGGTGCTGGACGCCTTCACGCAGCTCGTGCAGGAGGTCTGCTCGAGCGATCTCCTGACGGTCAGCCCGCGGCCGGGCTCGCGTCGAGACTGACGACGAGGTCGTCACCCTCGACCCAGGCCGGGTAGCGGCGCACGCGCAGCCGCGCATCGACCGTGCACCGGCCGGTCGCGATGTCGAAATCCCACTTGTGCCAGGGGCAGCGCACGAGCGCGCCCTCGCGCGTCATGCGGGCCTCGTGGCCGACGCCCTCGACGGCGTTGACGACCTCGCCGCTCGAGCAGAGTGGGGCGCCGCGGTGCGGGCAGCGGTCGGCCAGCGCGAAGAACTCGCCGTCCAGCCGGAAGACGCCGATCGTATGGCCGCCGAGCTCGACCAGCCGGCGCTCGCCCTCGGCGGGCGCCTCGCCGAGCGGCAGGCGCGCCTCGCGCGCAGTCGTCGTCGCCATGGCTAGACGACCGCCGGAACCGGCAGGCGGTAGAACTCCGCCGCGTTGCGCCAGGCCACGTTCTCGCGCCACTCCGACGGCAGGGTGCGGAGCGTCTGGGCGGGCTCGTCGTAGTCCCAGTGCGGGTAGTCGCTCGCGAAGCAGAGCGTGTCCCACGGCCGCAGCCCCTGGATCGCCGGCAGGAGCAGCGACGGGTCCTCCGGCGTCTCGAGCGGCTGGCTCGAGAACCTGACGTGATCCCAGACGTACTCCGACGGCGGCTTGCGGCACCACGGGATCTCGCTCCTGCAGGCCTTCCAGTTGGTGTCGAGCCGCCACATCAGACCGACGAACGGCACGAGTCCGCCCTCGACCATCATCACCTTCGTGTCCGGGAAGCGCTCGAAGATCCCGTGGCACAGGATCGAGACGAAGTGCCCGTACATGCCGCTCCCGCAGAGCGTGTGGTACTCGATGTAGAAGTCGGGATAGCCCGCGGCCGTCACGGGGCCGGCGATGCCGACGCCCTCGTAATGCGTATGCACGACGACGGGCAAAGCGAGCTCGTTGGCGGCCTCCCAG
Source organism: uncultured Actinomycetes bacterium (assembly GCA_963713435.1). Lineage (GTDB taxonomy): Bacteria > Actinomycetota > Thermoleophilia > Gaiellales > JALYLC01 > JALYLC01. Next base: position 5,389 of record CAVQLU010000006.1, on the reverse strand, counting down.
ATCGGGTCGTGGACGGGGTTGCCGTAGGGCACGCGTGCGCCGCCGGGCAGGAAGATGCCGACGAACTCGTCGCGGCCGCCGACGCGCCGGATCTCCTCGGCGGCGGCCTGCGGGTTCTGCGGCGAGATCGCGATGAGGCCGCGCAGCCGGGGCTCGGGCTCGAGGTAGCGCTCGAGGATGTAGTCGTTGTGCGCGCTCGCGAGCTTGGCCGCGATGAGCGGGTTGGGGAGCACGCAGAGCCCGCCGCCGATGTGGTCGGGCGTCGCGATGCCGAACGTGACGTCGTGCGGATCGAGCACCTGCGCGCGCACCTTGTCGAGGTCGATCGTGTGCAGCGCCGGGTCCTCGCTGGACGGGTCGTACGCGTCCTTCCGCATCCAGCCTGTCGGGTGGTACCACGGGTAGTCGGGGAGCGAGAGGCCGTGCGTGCCGGAGTGCAGAAGCAGCTCGCGCGTCGCCGAATCGGTGTAATCGGCGATGTCGAGCACCGTCCCCGGGCTGATGTGGACGTCGCAATCGATGAGCACGGGAACCCTCCCTCACACCGCGGGGCTGCGCGAGTCGCAGACTCCCTCACTGCCCTCAATATCGCGCGCGCCCCCGCCCTTCCGCAAACGCCGATCCTTGTTCTTCTCATCTGCTCGAGCTTCAGTTACGTATTGCTATAGGTTGCCAATGAAGGCGGCGACCTGACAACGGCCCAAAATACTCTGGGAGCGTTTCGACGAGCTGGCTCGCGTGGAGAACGCACAAATGCCAGTCCGGCAAGAGGGAAAGCAGCCGGCGCCCCTCCGTGTCCGAGTGATGCAACACGATCGTTCCCCGAGCCTGCAATTCCACAAAAGGCCCCGGTGAGGGCACCGTCGGTCTCTTCAATTTCCTCAGTCGAAAGCTGGTCGTCAATCTGCCAATTGAATCCCGCCCCCATCCACTCACTGGGCAGGCCCCTAGGGAGCGACAAATGTTCGATTTCCGCTGGCAAGAAGCTCGCCCGCAATCGCCGCCGGCACTTCCCGCGGGGCGCGCTCGACCACTTTGGCGTCGTACTCCCGCAGACGCTCGATCATTCGGACACATAGCACTTCGTCGCTGAGAGCTGTCCCCCGTCCTAATGTAGGTGCGCGGCAGCGCGTCATAGGTCGCCGAGGCTTGAGAAAAGTCCCCCGAATATTCACCAGTCGCTTGGCCGAATGCGAGAGAGAGCACGCTTTGCCGAGCCCCGTCAGACACGTTCATTTCGAGTCCCTCGCTACGGCCCACCACTCGCGAAAGGTTTGATCGGGAAGTCCGCGCAGATCGCGTGTTTGGGTCCATTTAGCGCCTAGGCTTGGGAGAAAGTGAATCCATCCGTCGCGCCCGGTGAAGGGTCTGGGACGCAATGCGCCCAAACCGCTGCGCCATCTGAAAGCGCCAAAGCCTTCTGGAAAACAAAATGCGCCAATTTCATTCCGAGGTACATGGGGTCACGGAGACGCTTAAGATGATGACGTTCTCCGTCGACCACCTGTGCGCGAAGTTCGATCGAGGACTTCGGGTATGTCGAGTTTGACCGGGCACACTTCGTAACATGCGCCACAGAGGGATGAAGCGTAAGGAAGAGATTGCGCATGCTTCATCCTCTCCAATTGCGGCGTGAGAATTGCGCCGATTGGTCCGGGATAAACTGACCCGTAAGCGTGGCCCCCCGTCTGCCGATACACCGGGCAGAGTATTCAGGCACGCCGCGCACCGGATGCACTGCAGCGTCTCGCGCGATTCCGTTCGTCCGGCCAGCACTCGCCGACCGCCCGTTGTCGAGCAGGACCACATGAAACTGCTCGCTGGGCCCGTCGCCCCGGCAGTCGCGCCGGTCCAGAGCGACGTTATACGGATTCATCCGCTCCCCCGTCGCCGATCCAGCGGTAGCACCTGCAGCAACACCGCCAGGTCTCTGAAAAGCGCGGCAGCACCTTCTCGATGCCTGACCAGCGTGATCAGCGTGCGCCGGCAAGCGACACGCACATCCGCCCGTTGCCTTCCGACTCAACCACGACAACGGAGCCGGACTCAGCTATAAGAAAGTTCGCACCTCCGAGAGCCGTCGGTATTTTGAGAAATTTCTCACGAAGATCATCACCGCAGAGCGGCGGTTAGAGCCTCGGATCGTCCGAAAGATCCTCCAGGCCCATGCGACGTGAGAAAATCTCACGCACCATCAGGCTGCGATTCATGTGTAAGGCGGGCACTACGATATGCGATGGTTGCCCTCGCCGAGTTGCAGAATGATCTCGGCAAGGTCCGTTTCGAAGACTTCAATTCCAGCCGCCTGGAGAAATGAGTCGCTGAATCTCAGCTGAGGTCATGGTTTTGATCTTGATCACTTCGGATGCGTTCTCTTGCCGAAGTAACTCAAGAATAATCTGGCGCGCTTCCGAAGCATCGGAGGCCCAGTGTACGATACCTCCCGCAGCAGTGCAGCGCGACTCAAACTCTTCGAGGTACGCTCCGAGATTTTCGAGTGCATGGCTTCGGATTGCCGACGCTGCTTCTCGCAGTTGTTGCCAGTCTGTCTTCTCGGATCACGTTTGCCGCGTTTTGCCTGAATGACGTCGGTGGCGTGGGCCACATTTTTTCGCAGTTGTGGGTCACGTAATATTGGCAACGCAGCTTCTGGGAAAGGACGCGCAAATGCGGGATCCGAGACTGAACGCTTCGGAGATACACGTTCCGTCACAGATTCAATCAACTGTGGCCCCCTTGCGATGTCTCCGTGCTAGCCAGAATTTCTGCCAGATGCATAGTCTCTCATTCCCTGGTACTGGCGGTGGATTGCGCCGCCTAGATGCATAAGGCAACTGTTATCGAGTGCGGTGCAGTACTCTGCATCCGTAGAGACGATATCCTGCAGCTTGGCTGCCAGCATCGCCGATGACACATCGGCATTCTTCACTGAAAAGGTGCCACCGAAGCCGCAGCAGCGGTCCACGTTTGGAAGGGTCAAAAGGGTCAGACCGCGCACTTTTGACAACAGGCGATACAGTTTTATCTCCTAAATGCAAGGAACGGACACCGTGGCAACTGGCATGATATGTGACGCGATGCGGAAAGTACGCTCCCATATCTACAACATTAAGACAGTCAACGAGAAATTCGCTTAATTCGTAAATTCGAGGCAGCAGAGCATTGAATTCTCGCCGCAGAGAATCATTGCCTAATTCCTCGATGAGCCCAGGGTATTGATCTCGCATCATCGCAACACACGATGAGGAGGAAATCATCGACTATTTCGGTTTGCCCGTAGAGATGAATAAACCGCTTGGCGAGTGAGAATGCCTCACCACGAAAACCAGTATTGGCATGCATCTGACCGCAGCACGTTTGTTGAGGACGAAATTCGAGCTCGACCCCCAGCCTTTCCAGTACCTCAACGACGGCTCGGCCAGTTTCCGGGAAAAGCGTGTCGTTGTAACAGGGTCGATAAATAGCGATGCACGCATCTTGATCATCCAATCAAGCCAAAAAAACCGAACACAGTGATCTATTCGATAGATATACCACTTGTCTATTGAATCACGCCTCTCTCGCATGCATACCCGGAATTTAGTGAATTGAAAATCCCTTACGCGAATGGCTTGAAGTTGGTTGTCGAATTCAAGCGTAAAAGGGAGGCTTCTTTGCCCGTCCCCTTGGGCCCTGAGGAGTTCCGAAGTTGTCATTTCGCAAATTCAGATATTCCATTAGGGAAATGATTTATTTTCTTGACATGGTCCCATAGCCGGCCCCTATAGTTCGGCTCGTTCTCGTCTAGTGGTGCGCGGACCCCGAGAAAAGGGGTGGTGCACGTTTGTGTCCGAGGCGCTTCTATAGTGTCGATGAGAACAACCGCCTACTGCCAGGAGAAACACGATGGTTTGCGCATGGAAGAAAGATGCATTTACAGCCTGATAGCCCTACTAATTGTGGGGGCCTGCGCAGCGCAGGGCCAGAATTCCTTCTGATTCGCTGACCGAGCGGTTTCCCAGAATCCTCCCGACGGCGCGAGGCCCGGGTATGGTGGCACTGGATGAACGGAAACATCACGAAGGAAGGCATCGCCTCGACCTGCAGTGGATGCATCGCATCGGCATCCGCGGTTTCCAGAATTTCGATGCCGCGCTCGAAACTCCGCAGGTCGTGGAAAAACGCCTGGCGTACATGACTCCGCATGGAAGGATGCGTTCAAGCATGCGCATGACGGGCGATCGTTGGGAATGGAAATGGCCATCGCCGGCTCGCCCGGATGGAGCGAGTCAGGAGGTCCCTGGGTCCTGGCTCCGAAGGCATGAAGAAATATGTATGGAGCGCGACACTCGTAGCAGGGGGGCAATCCCTTCAGCGGGGTTCTGATTGCATCCGCCATCGAAGAGCGGCGCCTTTCAGAACGAGGGCATCCATGATCAGCCTCCACCACCCGGGGCTGCACACCATCCCCGATTTCTACAAGGGCACCGTGGTCGTGGCCTACAAGCGGCCGGCCGTCGACGGTCCCTGGAGGAACTGCAGCCGAAAATCACCGCCAGCGGCGGCTCCCCAGATTTTGCGGATGCTGTCAGACGGGGAATTGGAGAAGACCACCAAACTGCCGATTCCGGCCGCCCGGCGAAACCTCGTGGATTCAATACGAATTCTCGCGGCCGCAGGCGATTCGCGCCGTCACATATGTGACCAGGGACCCCGACTTCATCGCCGGGACTGATTGCGGGCATGGGTGCGCCCGAAAAGAATCTCGAGGCAAGCGATGACGGGCAAAACTTTCGCGTTAGTCGTCAAGCTAGTCCGGCGATGATGCACCCGAGCATACGATCTCATTTTCCGCGGTGACGGCGAAGTTTTTCCGCATCTCGTTAAAAGGACGCCTCCTCCGCCGATTCCCGATGGGCGCAAGGGACTCGATCCGGCCTCGTTTCAGAATAGGAAGTTCCGCCCAAGCCGACGGATTTCAACTTGCCGGGTGGTTCTCCACGCCGGCGCCCCGCGTTAACCAGTTCGAATTAAGGGAGCGTTCGTTACCGCCCAACGAACATCTATCAGTACGCGACGCCCTCCGTGGCGACCGAATGAGGCGATTGCGCAAATCGGATATCCTCGACCTCACCTCAAAGATGAGTGCCGACGGCAAACTCGACTGGACGCCCCCCGAGGCAATTGGGTGGTGCTGCGGTTTGGCTATTCGCTGCTCGGCATCAGCAACCACCCGGCCACCGCAGAAGCCACCGGTCTGGAAGTGGACAAAATGGACCGGCGCTATGTGAAGAAATATTTCGAGAAATATCTCGACAGCTACAAAGAGACCGTGGGCCCGGACCTGATGGGCAAGAGGGGCATTGACCTATGTGATCAACGATAGCTGGGAGGCCGGTTCGCAAAACTG
>CAVQLU010000005.1:0-306776 GCA_963713435.1 uncultured Actinomycetes bacterium | reverse complement strand
CCGCAGCTGGCGCGTTCCGAGCGGAAGCACCGTGTGGAGGGTCTGGGAGCCGTTGCCGTAGAGCGGCAGCGCGAGGCCCATGTGCACGACCTCGACGTCGTCGGCGGCCAGGCTGCGCTCATCGCGGTCCGCGGCGCGCGGCGCGTGCGGTATCCGGCCGGTCAGGATCGTCACCTCGTGCCCGAGGGCGGCGAGGTTGGTCGCCTGCCCGTGGACGTGCTCCGTGATGCCCCCGAGCTGGGGGTAGTAGTAGTCTGTGAGGATGCAGACACGCACGCGCGCGAGTCAGCCGGCCAGGATGGCCTCGTAGCCGACCGAGGCGAGCCGGATCTGAACCAGCCGGAGCGCTTCCTGGTAGAACTCGACCGGCTCGATGCCGTAGCCGTTCCTGACGAGAACGCCGAGCTCCGCGTCGGCCGGCCCGAGCAGTTCGGCCCAGAGCGCGATCAGCTCCTCGATCACGCCGGTGATGACGGCGCTCGTGCCCTCCGGGTCGGCTTCCATGCGGCGGCGGACGTACGAAACGCCGATGCCGATGTGGCGAGCCTCGTCGCGCGGACCAGGCGCTGGCCCTCCGCCAGCCCGGGGAAGGAGAGCGCTCGTACTGCGTGGCCGCCAGGTTCTGGGCCGTGCGCGCGATCACGCCCTCGGCGAGCAGGTGGCAGACGACGACCGCAGCCAGGAACTCGTCCTCGCCGGACGTCGCGCTGAGCCGCCCCACGTAGTGCTCGAGCCGCTCGTAGAGGGCCTCGGCCACGAGATCCATGTTGCGGTCGGCGACCTCGCGGACGGCATCGATGCCGCCGTGCACGCCGAACACCTCGTCGTAGATGCGGAGCACGGCCTGGAGGTGCCGGTGCTCGTCGGCGACCTGCGTGGCGAGCAGCAGCTGGACGTCGTAGGTCGGCGCCGAGAGCAGGAACGGCGCGAGCAGCCGGGCGACGCTGAACTCGGCGTGGAAACGGTGGGCGAAGATCCACCCATGCCCGCCCGCGCGGCGGGGTCGAGCGCTTCGAAGCTCCTCCTGTCGGTCTCGAGATCGAGCGCGAGCGCAGACCACTGATTGCGCTCCCAGTGCGCGTAGAGCGCGCTGAACGGGGAGGCGCGCTCCTCCAGAGCGGCGACCTCGGCCGCTTCCTCCGCATCGGCGCGCGCGAGCAGGTCATTCGGGTCAGACATTGGGCTACGTCGCCTCCCGTTTGAGCACGTTCGTTTCAGCAGCGTGAGCTACCCGTCATGCGTCCCCGGCCCCCAGGGCATTCCCATACCCGGCGCGCTCCTATCCGAATCGCGCCTATTCAACGCCGGTCATGCCACCCGAAGATGCAGGCGGCAGCGTCGACAAGGGAGATCTGGCGGCCGCGGGCTCTTCCCGCGTGATCAGCTCGTACGCGAGCACGACCTCGACCAGGGCCACCGCCACGCCGACGATCAGCGTGAGGGCGATCGAAACCAGCGCGCTCTCCCAGATGTTGCTGGGCCAGATGGTGAGCATCCCGTCCTCGATCAGCTGCTCGGCGAGAAACGGCAGCGCGATGGCGCCGAAGGCCACCCAGAGGTGCCTGCGCACGAGGTGCGCCGACCGCCGGAGCGCGGCGAAGACGCCCAGCCGCTCGCTCACGATCACCGGCCCGACGATCCCGAAGAGCGTGAGCGCGACCAGGCCGGGGATCACGAGGAACGTGGCGCCGACGACCACGATGGCGCTCACGATGATGTTGGCGGCGATCAGGCGCCCGAGCGGCAGATGACGGAGGCGCTGCCCGAGCGTCATCCGCTCCCGGCCGAAGTGGTGCGAGCCCACCTCGGCGTCGAGCAGCCCGGCGAACACCACCCAGCCGAACAGCAGCCCGCTCGCGCCGGCCAGCGAGAACGTCTGGATGAGCGTGCCGAGCAGGCTCGTGTCGCCCTCGCGCTCGGCCGCGAGGTGCTCGGCATAGGTGTCGATCAGCGTGAGCGGTACGAAGATCACGAGCGCCGGGGTGACCACCTCCCAGAAACGCCCGCGTGCGGTGTCCGAGGCCTCGCGGTAGACCAGCCGGACGCTCAGCGGCGCCCGCGCCTTCGCGTCGGTCGAGTCCACCATGGGCGCGACGATATCCGCGGCCGCACGACCCGCGACGAGCACCCGCCGGCGCTCTTCAGCCCGAAGGGGGCGCGACCACGGCGTTGAGCGCGACGAGGAGCTCGCGCAGCTGCGTGAACCGTTGCTCGCCGAGTGCGGAGGCCCATTCGCGCTCGATCTCGACGACCGCGCCGCGCAGCACGGGAACGAGCTCCCTTCCGCGGTCGGTCAGGGCGATGCGGCGCGCGCGGCGATCGTCGGGATCGGGATGGCGCTCGAGGTAGCCGTTCTGCTCGAGGTCGCGCAGCAGGTAGTTGAGCGCCTGCTTCGTCACCCGCATGCGGGCGGCGAGATCGGAGGGCCGCAGCCCGTCCGGCCCCGGCCAGAGCAAGACGCTGAGCTGCGGGCCATCGATGTCATCGAAGCCGTGCGCGCGGAGCGCGAGCAGCAGCCGCTGCGTCACCGCCTCCCACGGGAGACGCATGAGCGCGCCGATCATCGGCGGCCCGACGGGCGCGCTCGACGGTAATTTAGTAAATTCGCTTGACGAAACGTTGTTCGGCATATATGGTGAAATCACTTTACTAATTCAGGAGGGAGACTTCAAATGACGACCACGAAGACAGGCGAGGAGATCCGGATCGGCCAGGACGTGATCCGCTTCCTGGTTGACGCGGAAACGACCGGCGGCAGCGCTGCGGTGTTCGAGTTCGATATCCCGTCCGACGGCACGGTGCCTCCACCGCACAGCCACGACGCATTCGACGAGACCATCTACGGCCTGCGCGGGACGCTCACCTGGACCGTCGCAGGCGAGGTGGTCGCCGTCGGCCCCGGCGACGTGCTCCACATCCCGCGCGGCACGGTGCACAGCTTCCAGAACCTGGGCACCGAGCTCGCGACGCAGCTCGGGATCGCCACTCCCGGGCTGCTCGGCCCGGCCTACTTCCGCGACATCGCGGCCATCATCAACGTCGACGGCCCGCCCGACTTCGCCGCGGCCCTCGCAGTCATGCGCCGCCACGGGCTCACGCCCGCGATCTGAAGCGAAGACGCGGCCTCGAGCACGCGGGCGCGTAGTCACCGTCGCTCGACCGTCACGGCACGGCAGCCTCGCGCTGCCGTGGGCGGCGCCGACTCGGTCGCTGGCTGACGCGCCTCGGCCGGGACACGCCGAGAGGCTCGTCGGCAAAGGGGCACCAAGAGGGCCTGTCAGTTTCGCTGCGGTCGTGCTTCAGTACCTCCACAGGACCCACGAAAGGCGACAGCACCATGCGCGCAACCGTCATGCACGGCGCCGGCGACGTCCGGATCGAAACCGTCCCCGACGCTCGGCTCGACGAGCCCACGGACGCCCTCGTGACCGTCACGCGCGCCGCCGTCTGCGGCAGCGACCTGTGGCCCTACAAATCCATGGAGCACGACGACGCGGGGCGCCGCATGGGCCATGAGTTCATCGGCGTCGTCGAGGACGTCGGAGCCGAGGTCCGCACCGTCAAGGCGGGCGACCTGGTCGTTGCGCCGTTTCTCTACTCGGACGGCATCTGCGTCTTCTGCCGGGAAGGGCTCCACACCTCCTGCCTGCACGGCGGGAGGTACGGCTTCGGCGGCGTCGACGGTGGGCAGGGCGAAGCCGTCCGCGTGCCGTACGCCGACGGCACGCTCGTCGTGCTGCCGGCGGACAGGGACGACGCGCTGATGCCGTCACTGCTCACGCTCACGGACGTGATGTCGACCGGCCACCACGCGGCCGTCTCCGCGAATGCCGGCCCCGGCCGGATCGCCGCGGTCGTGGGCGACGGCGCGGTGGGCCTGTGCGGCGTGATCGCGGCGCGCCGGCTCGGAGCCGAGCAGATCATCATCCTCGGCCGTCATCCCGAGCGGATCGCGCTCGCAAGGGCGTTCGGCGCCACCGACGTCGTGAGCGAGCGCGGCGACGAGGCCGTGGAGCGCGTCCGCGAGCTCACCGGCGGCTCCGGCGCGCACTCCGTGCTCGAGTGCGTAGGTCTCGAGCAATCCCTCCAGACCGCGATCGGCATCGCACGCCCCGGTGGGGTGGTCGGCCGCGTCGGCGCGCCGCAGGACGACTCGATCCCCGCAGCGGTGACGACGTTCTTCCGCAACGTCACCGTCGGTGGCGGGGTCGCGCCCGCGCGCGCGTACATCGAGGAGCTGCTGCCGGACGTCCTGGAAGGCCGCATCGAGCCCGGGCGGGTGTTCGACAGGACGGGCACGCTCGACGAGGTGCCCGACGGCTACCGCGCGATGAACGACCGCGAGGCGATCAAGGTCATGGTCGAGTTCTGACACCGCCCGGTCTCAGCCGGCTCGCGTCCACTGGCCGGCCCAGACAAAACCGCGCACGCCGCAGGGATCGGCGCCGCCGTGTGGTGTGAGGGTGAGCGTGTCGTTGCTGATAGACCAGTCGTAGTCTCCGGACGGCCCGTCGGGCCAGCACCACCAGCCGGTTTCGGCTTGCTCGTGGAACGGCTCGAAGGTGACCCCGCCGGCGGCGTGCAGCGTGCCGCCCGCGACGGCGTAGTCGGAGTCGATGATCCAGCCCTCGCCGCTGTCGTCGCTGGCCGGCCTCACGAACTTGCCGGGGAAGCGCACTTGAAGCATCCGCTTGTCGATCACCATCGTGTAGGCGCCGGCCGGTGTGAAGGTGTCCGTGGGGTTGCCGGGCGATCCGGCGGGAGGCGCACCTGATGTGTCGCCGAGGGTGCGCCGCCAGGTTCCGGCCAGTCCGGCGGGCAGGCCGGGTGGCGCCGTCACGCGTGCGCGCACGACCGAGGTCGCCTTGCGGCCCTTCGAGGCGACGGCCTTGACGGTGAAGCGGTGGAGGCCGGGCGCGAGCCAGGAGGTCACGAGGTAGCCGCGGTGCGGCCCGTCGTCATCGCCGTAGACGTAGGGAGGTTCGTGCTCGATCCATGCGACCTTGCCGTCGATCAGGAAGTCGACCTCCTGCACCTCGATGGCCGGAAGCGTGTGGCGGGCGGTCCAGCGGATGCGGTGCGGCAGGACCGTCTTCCCGTCGATGCTGGACGTGACACGGAAGCCGGGCTGGGTTGCCGAGTCGGATCTCGGGGTGGCGGCGGAAGCCGACGCGCCCGCGAGCATCAGGAGTGCAGCGAACATCGCTGAGACGGTGCGGCGCGCTTGCATGACTCGGCTCCCCTGTCGATTTGACACCAGGAGCATGCGGGAGGCCGCTACCGGCCGAGTACCCGTCGCCTACCCGTCTGCCGCTGCGTGTGGGCCCTCGCTACGCTGCCCGTGTGGTCGAACGCGTCTCCGATCTGCCCGCCGGCGTGCTCGGCTTCCGCGCGTCCGGCAAGATCACGCGCGACGAGTACGTCGGGATGATGGAGCCGATCTATGCGAGCCTCGAGCGAGGCGAGCGGCTGAACATCTACTTCGAGCTCGCCGAGGACTTCGACGGTCTCGCCCTGGGCGCGCTCTGGGAGGACATGAAGGCCGCGGGATCGGTCGGGCTCAAGCACCGTTCCGCGTGGCAGCGGATGGCGCTCGTCACCGACAAGGACTGGATTCGTCACGGCGCGGCCGCATTCGGGCCGCTCGCCCCCGGCGAGCTGCGGCTGTTCGACCCCGAGGACATCACACAGGCCAGAGCGTGGATTGCCGAGCCGTCGCCGCACGCAGCCGGCAAGGCGCCGTAGCGCTTGGCAGCTTCGCTTCCCGATCTCGATCCGGCCAGGATCGGCACTGCCGATGTCGTCCGCACGGTCGATCTGACCAAGGTCTACGAGGACGGCGTCACCGCGGTGGACGGCCTCAACCTGAGCGTTCGAGCGGGTGAGATCTTCGGTCTGCTCGGCCCGAACGGGGCGGGCAAGACGACGACCGCCAGCATGCTGACGACCCGGGTCATCCCCACCTCCGGGCGTGCCTTCGTGGGCGAGGTCGACGTCGTGCGGCACCCGTCCATCGCGAAGCAACTGATCGGCGTGGTGCCGCAGACGAACACGCTGGACCGCTCCCTGACGGTACGCGAGAACCTCACCTTTCACGGCCGCTTCTTCGGGATGTCCGCGGCCGCGTCCGGCACTGCGGCCGACGAGCTGCTCGGCAGGTTCCATCTAAGCGAGCGCAGTGACGCTCCGGTCATGGCGCTCTCGGGCGGCATGGCGCAGCGCCTGATGGTCGCCCGCGCCATCCTCCACCGTCCCGCGATCCTCTTCCTCGACGAGCCGACCTCGGGACTCGACCCGCAGACGAGGATCGGCCTCTGGGAGATCCTGGGCGAGCTCCACGAGCAGGGGCAGACCGTCGTCCTCACGACGCACAACATGGAGGAGGCGGATCAGCTCTGCGACCGCATCGGAATCATGGATCGCGGAAAGCTGCTCGCGCTGGGCACGCCGGACGAGCTCAAGGGTTCCATCGGCGCCGACACGATCGTGACCGTGAGCGCCGACGGCGACCTCGGCCTGCTGGCGGAGCAGCTGAAGGCGCGCGTCGAGGGGCTGGACTCGGTGACGACGTTCGACGGCACGCTGCACGTCGCCGTCCGCGGAACCGACCGGGTGCTGCTCAGGGTCATCTCGGCGGCCGATGACGCCGGCTTCGCCGTGCGCGACGTGCAGGTGGCTCCTCCGACGCTCGAGACGGTCTTCATCAACCTGACGGGCAAGGAGTTGCGGGACTGATGGCCGAGACGACCGCACACGAGCCGATGCTCGCCGTCCGCTCCGCGGCCGCTTCGAGCCGGATCGCGTTCGGCGCGATGCTGCTGCGCGACCTGGTCGTGCTGCGCAAGCACCTGCGCGAGTTCATTCCGCGCACGCTCGTCCAGCCGCTGCTGTTGTGCTTCGTCTTCCTGTACGTCTTCCCGACCATCGGGACGGGAGTGGGCGGCGGCGGAGGCGCAGCCGGGGAGTCGGCCTTCGCCACGATCCTCGTGGCCGGGGTCGTCGGGCTGTCGATCATGTTCCAGGGAATCCAGGCCGTCGCGCTGCCGATGGTGCAGGAGTTCGGCTACACGCGAGAGATCGAGGATCGCGTGCTGGCGCCGATGCCCGTGTCCCTCGTCGCATTGGAGAAGGTCACGTTCGGCGCGCTCCAGGGGCTGCTCGCGGCGATGTTGGTGTTTCCCATCGCATCCGTCGTGCACGCGAGTGACATCCACATCCACCTGCAGGTGCACTGGCTGGTGCTGCTGACGCTGACTCCGCTGGCGTGCGTCACATGCTCGGCGCTCGGCCTGACCTTCGGCACGATCTTCGATCCGCGCTCGGTTCCACTGCTGTTCGGGATCATCATCCTGCCGCTGACATTCCTCGGCGGGACGTACTACGCCTGGACGACGCTTGCTCCCGTGACGATCGCCGGCTTCCACTGGCTCCAGATCCTCGTCCTCGTGAACCCGCTGATCTACATGAACGAAGGGTTCCGCGCGGCCCTGACGTCGTCTCCCCACATGTCGTTGTGGGCCGTCTATCCCGCGCTGCTCGGGTTCTGCGCGCTCTTCCTCTGGCTCGGCGTGCGGAACTTCAAGCGGCGTGTAATCGGGTAGCGCGCGACGAAATAGGCGCCTCCTCCCCCTCGTTGCCGCTACCGTCCGGTTGTCCACGGCGGGGGATGAATGCGTTCGAGAAGCGCCGCACTCGGAGCGGCTCTGGCGACCACGACTGCGGTCGCCTGGGGCGGGCAGTTCGTCGTCGGCAAGTCTGCGCTCGAACGCGTCGACGCCTTCCCGCTCTCGACCATTCGCTATGCGATCGCGGTGGTGCTGTGGCTGGCCGTGCTCGCGGCGTTCGAGGGACGCCGCTCGCTGCTGCTCGACGGCCATGGTCTGCGGCTCCTGTGGCTCGGGACGCTCGGCTTCGCCGGCTTCAACCTGCTGGCCTACAGCGGGCTCGCGCACGCGCGGCCAGAGAGCGCCGCGCTGATCGTCGCGCTGGCGCCTCTCCTCACGGCGCTCGTGCTGTGGCACAGGACGGGCAAGCGACCGTCCGCGGCCACGTTTGCGCTGCTCGGCGTCGCGCTCGCCGGTGTGGCGCTGGTAGTCAGCCGTGGCCACCCGAGCGCGATCATCGATGGCGCCATCGGCTGGGGCGACCTGCTCGTGCTCGGGGGGGTGCTCAGCTTCGTGTTCTACGGGCTCGGCGCCGCGCAGTTTCCCGACTTCTCGGCGCTCCGCTACACGACGCTCACCGCGACGCTCGGCTGGATCAGCATGGCGCTCGCAACCGCGGTGGCACTGACCGCGGGCTGGGTGCCGATGCCGACATCCGGGGACGTATGGGCGATCACGCCCCAGATCGCGTACCTCGCCCTGCCGGGCGCCGTGGTCGCCGTTCTCGCCTGGAACGAGGCGATCAGGCTGATCGGCGCCCAGAACACCTTCCTCTTCGGCAACCTCATTCCGGTCACGACCTTCGCGATCGAGATCGTTCGCGGCTACCGGCCCGACGCCGCCGAGATCGTGGGCGCGGCGCTCACCATCGGCGCGCTCGTCGCGAACAACCTGCTCACCCGCCGGGAGGCGAGGTCGCCCGCCGCCGCGCATCAGGCGATCCCGGCGACCGGTTCCTGACCGAGTTCCGGGAGTTCGTCAAGGACGTCCACGGCGTCGACCTCGCGAACGACCCGCCGCCGGACATCAGCCTGATCACGGACACGCAGTTCTGACGATCTGATCGCCCGACGACGCGTGCACGATTGACTTGGGTTGCACGGATCGACACAATCACCGAGTCCGCCGCCGGAGGTGCGGTCTCGCGCCTGACCGGCGGCGCCTTCCGACACTGGAGGTCCTCATGGCAGGTGTTGAGAAGCGCGACTTCGACTCGCCTGACGAGTCGCGCACGCCGGACAAGACGCGCTCCGACATCGTCCACCTCGGTGGGACGACTGCGGCTCGCCTCACGCTCGAGCCCGGCTGGAGATGGTCCGACTGCGTGAAGCCGGTGGCCGGAACCCCGCTGTGCCAGCACCGGCACGTGGGTGTTGCGCACTCCGGCCGCATGCGGGTCAACCACGAGGACGGCACCGTTCTCGAGATCGCCGCGGGCGAGGCCTACGTCATCGAACCGGGCCACGACGCCGAGGTCGTGGGAGATGAAGCCTTCGTCGGGTTCGAATTCGAGCCGAGGGCAGCCGAGGAATACGCGCGCGCATAGGCGCGACTCGAGCACGGGGCGCCCGGTGCGGACTCGCGCGCCGGTGGCGGACGGTCTCGCCCGCCACCGGCGCCAGCTCTTCAGCCGTCGGAACGGGCAGTTGCCATGATCTTTCGCTGCACCCGATCCGGCCGGGAAGGCCGCGGGCGGCCCCAATGCGAAAGTGGTAGAAGAGTCGCACTAAGGGCTTATCCCGCTCGGCGGGGACCCGGCGGACGTGAGCAGTTGCGAAAGCAATACTCGGCTCGCGCCACGAATTGCGGCTTTGCAGGCCTTTCCGAGTGGGCCGAGTAGGGATCGAACCTACGACACTTGGATTAGGAGTCGGGTTCAGCTTCCTCGTGGTATCTCGCTGCGCTTAGGATTCGCCTGCTTAGCTGGGCTATCTAGTCCGGTGGCGCTGTAGCTCAGGCTTCGGAGTACCTACGGTCGCGCCGATCTGAGCAACGATTGGCCGCAGATCGCGAAGACGAGAATCAAGTGCGGTGATGGCGAGACCGGCCCCGGGCCGGTGCCGGGGCCCTCGGTCCCGTGCGCTGAGGGAGCCTCGCGTTGTACGGTTGGGCGGCCGGCTCGGCGACGCCGCTGTCGCATACCCGCCCAACCGTCCGTCGTGAAGGGAGATGCTCGTGAGTTCAGCTGAGAGGACATACGAAGGGGCCTGCTACTGCGGCGCCATCAAGCTCGTCGTCACGGGCGATGCCGCGGGCGCCGGATATTGCCACTGCGAGGCGTGCAGGAGCTGGTCAGCAGGCCCGGTCAACGCGTTCACGCTTTGGCCGACTGACGCCGTGAGGATCACGCAGGGCGAGGAGCTGATCGGGGAGTACAACGCGAATGAGCGGAGTTACCGCCAGTGGTGCACGCGGTGCGGCGGGCACGTCCTCACGCGCCATCCGCACTGGGACCTGATCGACGTCTACGCCGCAACCATCCCGGCGTTCCCATTCGAGCCTGGCTTGCACGTCAACTACGAGTCGACGGTACTGCCGATGAGCGACGGCCTGCCAAAACTCAAGGACTTCCCTTCCGAACTCGGCGGCTCGGGCGAGGCTCTACCTGAGTAGCCTTCAACCCGCACCATCATGTGTGCTCGCGCAACTGGCAGCGCGGGTTGTTCAGGATGGCGTGTGATCGTGCCGAGCTCATGAACGGCGGTCGGCTACATCTCGGAGACGGTGACGGCGTTGTACTTCTTGCCTTCGTGCAGCACGGTGACGTGCAGTGTTTGGCCTTTCTTGATCGCCGAGAGGTTCTTGAGACCGACGAACTTTGTCTTTGGAGTCACGTAGATCAACTGCATGTTCAGGGCGCTCAGCGAGAACGCGTGCTTGCTCTTGTTAACGACCTCGACTTTGCCGCTGACCTTCTCCGGCTTCATTCCGGCCGAGGCCACCGAGGACGTCCCTGCGGCTACCGCAAGCGCACAAGCGACTGTCACGAAGTACAACATCCGACGCATGACGAACCGTCCTTGCTGGGTGCCAGCGCGGGGTGCGCGGCCTCTTCAGAGACGCTACCGGTCAGCTTGAGCATGAACGTGAACAGTCTCGAAACGTCCGATGAACATGACTGACCACGCCAGTGAGGCAGCGCGTTGCCGGCAGACTCCGCCGCCAACACCGCGAGGCGGCGTTCGTCAGACCAGCACGGCGCGATAGCACTGGGTTCCGACGTGGATGGTGCCGGCCTTGATACGCGCGGTGATGTGCTTCGCCATGGCCGTGTCCGCCTTCAGGAACACGGTCGCGGTCTTCGCGTGGCACAGGCGCGTCGTGCAGTCCAGGTACTGCCCGGATGCCACCGTGGCCTTGCTGCCAAGCGCCGCCAGCGCCGTGTCGTTGGCGGACGCCGTGGACGCCAGCCCCAGCACCACCACGACGGCGGCCAGCATGGAAGGCGACGACCAGATTTGAACTGGTGTACACGGCTTTGCAGGCCGTTGCGCTTTGAGCTGTTGCCTGCGCAACGCCGCGGGCCGAGAGGCCGCTTCGCCCCTTCAGCCGTGATGATCCCGCCGTGATGATCAGAACCTCGTACGCACATTCGTACGCACACGGACGCGATGACGACACATCGACGCCCACGATTCTTGGCCTTTGCAGGACGTTTCCGGGATGGGCCGAGTAGGGATCGAACCTACGACCTTGGGATTAAGAGTCCGCCCGCACGAGCTGCAGCGAACTGCGTGAAACGGACTCTTCCTGCAACAACGACTCTCCAGGCACCCGGTGAACGGAAACGAACTGCACCCAACGGAGCCCACCCCGTACGCGCATTCGTACGCACGGCACTCTCCTGCGCGGCCTCGCCGGTTCGAGAGATTCGCGCGGAACAGCGTCACGCCGAGTAGAGGCCGTCGATCAGGGAGCCGTAGCGGGCGCCGATGCTCCGGCGGCGCAGCTTCATCGTGGGAGTCAGCTCCACCCCCGGCGTCCATTCGTCCGGGAGCACGACGTGGCGCACGATGCGCTCGCGCCCGTCGAGCTGCTCGTTTGCTCTCGCAATGCCGGCCGCGACCTCCTCGAGCACCGCCGGCTCGAGCGCCAGCTCCGCGACCGAGCTCGCGGTCGCCCCACGGTCGGAGGCGAAGCGCCTCGCGGCCGCCGGCTCGAGCGTGATCACCGCGATGTTGTAGTCACGCCCGTCGCCGAAGCAGCAGACCTGCGCGATGAGCGGGCTCGACGCCTTCAGCTTCGCCTCGATATTCGCCGGCGACATGTTGTGGCCGGCCGAGCTGATGAACATCTCCTTCTTGCGGTCTACGATGCGCACGCGCCCCTCGCCGTCGATCGTCGCCAGGTCGCCCGTCCGCAGCCACCCATCGGTGTCGAACAGCTCGGCAGTCGCGTCCGGGCGGTTCAGGTAGCCCGGCGTGACCGCCGGCCCGCGGATCAGCAGCTCGCCGTCGGGCGCGAGGCGCAGCTCGAACCCTGCCTGGGCACGGCCGACCGTGCCGATGTCGTCGTTGCCCGGCCGGGTGAGGGTGCCGATCCACACCTCGGTCATCCCCCACAGCTCGACGATCGGAATGCCCAGCGCCCGGAAGAACTCGAGCACGTGCTCCGGGCAGGGAGCCGCGCCGGTGATCGCGTGCTCCAGCCGGTCGAGGCCAAAGCGCTCGCGGAGTGCCGCTGGTTCTTCCTCCCGGGCGTCGGTCGTGATCGCGGCCATCAGCCGCTCCCAGATCCGGGGGGCGGCGAAGATCCAGGTCGGCCGGGCCTCCACGAGAGCGCGCGCGAGCTGCGTCGGATCGGGACAGTAGGTCGTGGTCGATCCGCGTACCATCGCGCGCCAGTGCCCGAGACCGCGCTCGCCGAGGTGGGCGAGCGGGAGGAACGACACGTAGTGCACCTCGTCGCGCACCAGCGTGCCGGCCTCGAAGGAAGCGAGTCCGGCGAGCACGGTGGCGTGGGTGTGCACGACGCCCTTCGGCGGACCGGTCGTGCCGGAGGTATAGAGGACGGAGACGGTGTCGTCCGGGCGGATGGCGCGCCGGTGCTCGTCGAGATCGAAGCCGGGGTCGCCGCCGGCCTCCAGCTGCGCGAGCGTGAGCATTCCCTCGGCCGCACCGTCGACGGTCACGAGATGCTCGATGCGGGTGCGGTCAGCCGTCGCGACGGCCGACGCGTTGGCGGCGAACGCGGCCTCGGTGAAGAGCACGCTGGCCCCGCAGTCGGCGAGCACGTGCTCGACGTTCTCGCGCGAGTCGGCCGGATAGAGGGAGACCGTCACCACGCCGAGCTGCATCGCGGCAGCGTCGATGCACGCCGCCTCGGGGCGCTGGCTCAGCATGAGCGCGACCGCGTCGCCGTGGCGCAGGCCGAGGGCGTGCAGGCCCGCGGCGATGCGGGCGGAGCGATCGGCATAGCCGGCCCACGTCAGGGCCTCGTCGTCGCCCAGCATCCGCAGCGCTCGTCGCCCGGGATAGGCGGCCACGGTCGCCGCGAAGGCGTCGCTCAGCGTGGTGCAACGCAGGCCCGGAGTCGGCGTCGCGGTGGTCTCGGGAACCTCGATCGTCTGCATGCAGGCCATCGTGGTGTGCGGCGCGGCGCTCCGCATCAGGGAGTCTCCCTGAGATTTTCTCCGAGCGCGGCCGAAAGTCCCTCGCGCGAAGCGATGTCGAGCTTGCGATAGATGGAGCCGAGATGGGTCTCGACGGTGCCGCGGGTCACGAACATCGTCTGCGCGACCTCGGGATTGCTCAGCCCGTCGGCGACGAGCCCGGCCACTCGCCGTTCGGTCGGCGTGAGGCTCTCGACGCCGCTCAGCATAAGCCGCCGGGGACGTGCGCCGCATGCACGCAGCTGGTCCCGCACCTCGGTCGCGAGCGCCTCGGCGTGACAGCTGCCGGCCAGATCGAGGGCGCGCCGCAGTGGCTCGCGCGCGTCCACCCGCCGGTTCCGCCGCCGCAGCGCCGCACCGAGCGCGGTCAGCGACCGGGCCAGCTCCAGGCGGCTGCTCGTCGGCTCGAGCGTGGCCACCGACGCCTCGAGCAGCCTGGGGCCCTCGTCGCCGTCGGCGGCGAGCCCGAGCGAACGCTGCGCGATCCCGAGGAAGCTCGGTGCGCCCCATCGCTCGGCGACCCGCAGCTGCTCAGCCGCGACCTCGCGCGCGCGCTCCCGCAGGCCGGCGTGCAACAGCGCGCGAACGATCGCCGCGCCGTGTGGAAGTCCGGCATAGCCCCGGACCGCGTGCCGCCGAAGAAGCTCAGCGGCATCGTCGGCGGCCTCGGCGTAGCGGCCCTCGGCGGTGCGAAGCACGATGCGCCCGTAGAGCATGGTCTGGCCGGTGGCGATCGGAGGAGGCTGTCCCTCGCACAAGCCGTACCGTCCCAGGACGGACTCGGCCTCCTCGAGCTCGCCTCGCTCGACGAGCGGGAGCATCAAGTTCGTGGCCACGGCGTACGCGCCGTAGGGATAGTGGATGTGCGGAGTCACCTGCTCGACGAGCCGCGCTGCCGCCTCGGCCTCGGCCACCTCCCCCCGGAACATGTGGAGGCGACCCAGGGCGATCGAGGCATTTACGAGCGCCGTCCCCGAGCCGCTCGCGCGGGCATCGTCCATGCCCTGGTTCCAGTAGCGCGAGGCGGCCTCGTCGCGGTCGGCCCAGAGCAGCGCGAGCACCGTCCAGACGTAGTTGAAGCCATCCGGGGTCTGCTCCTGGAGCATCCGCCCACCTGCCAGCGCCCGCTCGGCGAGATCCGCCGTCTCCTCGGCGGAGCCCGCGACCGACGTCGCGCGCCAGTACGCGAGCGCGCCCAGCAGCACACGCTCGGCCGGGGTGGCGCCGGTCAGGCCGGCAGCGGTTCGCGCCGCTCGCGCCGCGCTGCGGCGCGTCAGATCGTCGTCGCTGATCCCGACCATCGCGAGGTCGCCCTCGAGGCGGAGCCGGCGCTCGAGTTCATCCTCCGGGCAGTCCTCCACGGCACGCTCGAGCACCTCAAGCCCCTGCTCGCTGCGCGCGCCCGTCGTCAACCCGGTGGCGAGCTCGCGGGAGATCGCCTCGCGGACGGCGGCGTCACGGGTGCACGCCAGCGCTTCGCGAAGATGGCCGACGGCCGCATCGAGACGTCCCGTGCAGCGCTCCGCATGGCCGAGCTCGAAGAGCAGGGATCCGCGGCGATCGGCATCCGGCGGCTCGGCGAGCGCCCGCTCGAGCAGGCTGGTCGCCGCATCGGGCGCGCCCCGTGCGAGCGCCCGCTCCGCCGCGCCACGGAGGAGCCTGACCGCCGACTCGTCGCCCGAGGGATCCGACGTCAGCAGGTGGACGACAACCCGGTCGGCGTCGGCCCCACGCTCCTCGAGCGCGCGCGCCGCACGCGTGTGCGCGTTGGAGCGCCAGCCGATGGGGAGGTCGGCGTACACAGCCTGCCGGAGGATGGGGTGCGCGAAGCGCAGCGGGAGCTCCGACGCGAACACCTGGGCGGCGATCAGCGTGTCGGCGGCGGCCTGCGCCTCTGCCACGTCGATCTCGGCCAGTACTGCGGCCGTGCCGAGATCGGCGTCGACCTCCAGCACGGCGACGGCGCGCGCCAGGGCGAGCGCCTGCGACTGCATGGTCGCCAGGCGACCGAGCACCGCGTGGCCGATCGACCTCGGGCCGAGCGCCCGCACCCGGGCCGCGACCTGGTCGTCCGGGAGCCGCGCATCGTCGCCGAGCGCTCGCAGGAGCTCTTCGAGCAGGAAGGGATTTCCACCCGTCACGTCGAGCGAGGCGCGCAGGAAGGCCGCCTCGGGGGAGCTCGCGAGCCGGCGCTCGATCAGGGCGCGGACCGCGACCTCCGAGAGCCCGGAGAGCTCGAGCACGGCGCTCCGCGAGAGTCCGCGCAACGCCTGCAGCAGCGCCAGAGGTGCGCCCGGCTCGGCCGGCCGCATGCCGACCACGAGCAGGACGGGCAGTTCGGCGCAGCGGCGGCTGAGGTAGGCGAGGAACTGCAGACTCGCCGAATCTGCCCAGTGCGCGTCGTCGACGACTATCACCGCCGGCCGGCCTTCTACGAGGTTCGCCGTGAGCCAGTACAGGCCGTGCTGCGCAGCGAACGACCCATCGCCACCGCCCGCCGCGACGTCGTCGGCCGCGGTCAGGCCGAGCACCGGCCGCGCCAGCGAGGCGGCCCCGCGCATCAGCGATCGCCGACCGCTCGCGCCATAGACGAGGGGTTCGAAGAGCTGGCGCACGACGCCCCACGCGAAGCCGCGCTCGAGTTCCCCGCCCGTTGCTGCGAGGACGGTGCACCCCGCTGTTGCGGCTTCCCCGAGCACCGTCGCCAGGAGCGCCGTCTTGCCGATGCCCGGCTCGCCCTCCACGACGACCAGACGGCCACGACCGTCGCGGGCGGCGACGAGCGCCTCGCGCAGCAGCGCCACCTCGGCGTCGCGGTCGAAGAGACCCTCTCTCGCCGTCGTTTTAGTCATGCGGCCTGCCATTGTCTCGCAGGCCGGCGCGCCGCGCGGGCGATGTTCGGGATGGGCCGAGTAGGGATCGAACCTACGACCTTGGGATTAAGAGTCCCCTGCTCTACCAGCTGAGCTATCGGCCCCGGGGGCGGGAGATTACCAGCGAGCTGCCGTCAGGCGGCGCGGCCCGCCGCCAGCGCGCTCGTCGCGTCGTCGGCGAAATGCACGAGGCGCGCCACTCCGATGCGCTCCAGCGCGTCGCGCACCTGGGCGTCGGCGCCGCAGAGCGTGAGCTTTCCGCCTCGCTGTCGCGTGTCGCGGGCAGCGCGCACGAGCACGCCCACGGCGCTTTCGTCCATGCTCCCCGGCTCGGCCAGCTCGATCACGATGTGATTGGACTCGCGCACCGACTCGCTCGCCAGGACTTCTGCCAGATCGGCCACGAGGTGGTAGTCGAGCGTCTCGCTCACACTCACCACGGCGGCGCCGTCAGGCGTCGTCTCGACGTCGATCACGGAGTGGTCGTGGTCGTCGACGTGCCGGCCGCGGACTTCTTGAGCTGCTTCACGAGCGTGCGCACCTGCGCGGCGTTCGGGTCGTCCGGTGCGAGCTTGAGGAACGCCGAGTAGGCGGCGAGCGCGCTCTTCGGATCGTTCGAGCTCTGCGCCGCCGTGCCGTAATTGAGCCAGACGGAAGCCGCCAGGTCGTTCTTGGCGAAGGCCGGCAGCTTCACGAGCTTCGCGTACGTGCCCGACGAGAGCTTCCACCAGGTGTTCGCCTTCGCGGCCGCCTTGCCGGCTTCCTTGAGCAGCTTGGCCTGCTGGTCGGACTCCGCTGCCGCCTGGGCCTGCGTGACCGAGTCCTCGGAGAGCGAGCCGAGCGTGCCGCCCGAGAACGTCGTGTCGTTGCCCGGCGACGAGGTGTAGGCCTGCTGCTGCAGCTGCTGCGCGGCGCTCGACTGATTGGCCGCGACCTGTCCCTGCGCGAGCGCGAGGCGCTGCAGGCTGTCCATGCTCGTGGGCTTGAGGACGACGACGTGCTTCCAGGCCGCCGCCTCGTCGCTCGGGCGGCTGGCCGAGGCGTACGCGTCGGCCAGGTCGGACCAGGCCTGCGCGTTCTTCGGCTTGGCCTTCACGATCTTCTGCAGCTCGCTGATGCTGAGGTTCTGGGTCGGCGACGTGCTCGTGTTGCTGGCCCCGCCGTCGTTGAAGATGTCGGAGAGCGAGGCGTTGCTGCCCGTGCCGACGCCGCCGATGATGAACGACAGGGCGAAGATGAGGGCGAGGCCGAAGAAGATGACGGCGACGAAGCCCTTGCGGTTGCGGATCCAGATGATCATGAGGGGGGAGGGGTCGAGGGTTCGAGGAGGCGCGACCGCGCATCCGCCGCCGCAGAGAGGGCGCGTTCGAATTCGGTAGAATCCACATGATACCGCGGCTTGCCGCCGATCGTGACCAGCGTGACCAGCGCCGGCGAGCCGCCCAGGACGAGCGCCGAGACCGGGTCGTCACAGGGCCAGAACGGCGTCCCGTCGAGCCGCACCGCGATGAGGTCGGCCAGCAGCCCGGGAGCCAGCGCGCCGCGATCGTCGAGCCCGAGCGCGCGGGCGCCGTCGAGCGTCGCGAGTTGCAGCGCGGAGTCCGTCGAGAGCGCCTCGGGATCGGCGGAACTGGCGCGCGCCAGGAGCAGCGCGGCACGCAGCTCGTCGAACATGTCGAGCGAGAGCGCCGACGACGGGCTGTCGGTGCCGAGGCCCACGCGGACACCCGCGGCGCGCAGGCGCGCGAGCGGCGCCACCCCGCAACCGAGCACGGCATTGGAGCGCGGGCAGTGGGCCACCGCGGCGCCGCTCTCGGCCAGCGCCGCGATCTCCTCCTCGCCGACGTGCACGGCGTGCGCCACGACCGTCTCGGGTCCGAGCAGGCCGCGCTCGGCGAGCTCGAGAATCGGATGACGCCCGTAGGGTGCGACGGAGCGCGCCAGGACGCCCGGTGCCGCGCACCAGCGCATCGAGCTCGTGCGTCGATTCGCCCAGATGCGTGACGACTCTCATTCCCCGCGCGCGGGCGCGCGCGACGATCTCGCCGAAGAGCGCCAGGCCGACCGTGTAGGGAGCGTGCGGCGAGAACGCGAGCTCGACCAGCGGGCCGGCCTCGGCGGCGAGGGCGTCGACGCGCCGCTCGAGCTCGTCGGCCACGGCCGAGGCGTCGGCGTCGTCGCCTCCGAAAGCCTCGATGGCGACGATCGCCCGCAGCCCGGCGTCGCCGCAGGCGCGCACCGAAGAGCCGCCGTAGGCGGCATCGACCAGCGTCGTGACGCCCGAGCGCAGGCATTCGGCGGCGCCCAGGGGCGCCATGGCCCCGAGGCCCTCGGCGCCGATGTGCCACGTGCGCCGGGTGTGGGCCTTGATCCAGGGCCCGAAGGCGAGTCCGTCACCGAGGCCCGAGTAGGCCGCGTACTCGATGTGCGCGTGCAGGTTGACGAATCCGGGCGCGAGCACGCAGCCGGGCAGATCGACGCGATCGGCCGCGGGGTGCGCCCGGCTCAGCTCGGCGGCCGGCGCCACCGCCGCGATGCGCTCGCCCTCCACCAGCACCGCGCCGTCGGCCAGCGGCGGAGCGCCGACCGGCACGACCCAGTCGGCCGCATAGAGCGTGCTCACGCTTCGCCGGCGTCGTCCGCGAGGCGCGCCGCCGCTTCGCGGTCGCGGCTCCGCTCGACCCCGCGCGCCACCCAGATCGAGACCTCGAAGAGGATCAGCAGTGGCAGCAACTCGAGCAGCATCGAGACCGGGTCGGTGCCGGGCAGCGCTGCGGCGATGACGGCCAGGGCGACGATGGCGATGCGGCGGTTCTTGCGCATCATCTTGGAGGTCAGGACGTGCGCGCGGGTGAGCACCCAGACCGCCGCGGGCATCTCGAAGATGATGCCCATGACGAACATCATGGTCATCTCGAACGGGTAGATGCTGCGTGCTCTGGGCAGGGGATTGACCTCGTCGGAGGCCCAGTAGTAGAGGAAGTGCACGGCCGAGGGGACGACGACGTAGTAGCCGAACACCGCGCCGGCCGTGAAGAGCAGCGGCACGAACAGCAGCATCGGCCTGAGGCGCTTGGCGGTGTCCTGCGAGAAGGCCGGGATGAGGTAGGCGTAGAGCTGGTAGAGCGTGAACGGGAACGTGATCAGGAGCGCGGTGTAGGCGCTGATCAGGATCGTGAGCGTGAACGCCTCGCCGATCTCGGTCGTGATCGGCTTGCTCTCCTTGAGCGCGGGCGGCAGCGGCCCGTTGAGGATCTGGAAGAGGTCGTGATAGCGCCAGAACGCGACGGCGAACACGACCCCGAGCACGACGAAGCACGCGATCATGCGATCGCGCAGCTCGGTCAGATGCTCGACGAGCGTGGCCTCCTCGCCGTGGCCGAGCCGGCGTACACCCGCCAGCCGCGTGAAGAGGCCGATCACGTTACGTCGTCAGGAAGCGTCCGAAGCAGATTTGTCGGACGGGGCCGTCGGAGCGACGGCGGGCTCTGCAGCGACGGCTGCGGGCTCTGCTGCGACGGCGGGCTCGGGCGCTGCCGTGGCGGGCGGCAGATCTGCCGGGGGCAGCTCGTTGACGCGCGAGCCGACCGGCTCGTCCGCGTCCACGTCCTCTTCTTCTGCTGCGACGTCGACCGTGTCGTCGTCGTTGATGCCCTCTTTGAACTCCTTCACGCCCTTGCCGAGCGAGCGCGCCATCTCGGGCAGCTTCTTCGGTCCCAGCACGATCAGGGCGATGATCAGGACAATGAGGATCTCTTGCGGTCCGATGGATCCGAACACGGGGGGCTCCTTTCAGGAGGCCAACGCGCCAAGGATAGACGAGGCGCGCTGATAGTCCGCACCCCGCGGCTTCTCCAAACGAGCGCACAACGCCCGCTCAACACTCCGGGTCGTCCCGCGCGGGCCCTGGCAAAGGCGCTAGTCTGCATGAGTTAGGCGCACCTTCGGCGCCGTTATTTCGTTTCTCTTGCGGCCCTGGGCGGTCCGCTCTCTGGAAAGGCACGCACGTGGCTGACCTCGTCATCGAGGGTCTCCGCGCCGAGATCGACGGCAAGGAGATCCTGAAGGGCATAGACCTCGAGCTCTCCAAGGGCGAGGTGCACGCCGTCATGGGCCCGAACGGATCGGGCAAGTCGACGCTCTCCTACGTGCTCATGGGGCATCCGTCCTACGAGGTCACGGGCGGCTCGGTGACGTTCAAGGGCGTCGACCTGCTCGAGCTCGAGCCGGACGAGCGCTCGCGCCTCGGCATGTTCCTGGCCTTCCAGTACCCGCACGCCGTTCCGGGCGTGACGGTCTCGAGCTTCCTGCGCCAGGCCGTCAACGCGCACCGCAAGGGCGGCCCCGACGGTGCCGACAACCCGATCTCCGCCAAGGAGTTCGGCAACAAGTTCCGTGCTGCCATGGAGCTGCTCGAGGTCGACAAGTCGCTCTCGAGCCGCTACCTCAACGACGGGTTCTCGGG
The DNA here is from genome assembly GCA_963713435.1 of uncultured Actinomycetes bacterium. Lineage (GTDB taxonomy): Bacteria > Actinomycetota > Thermoleophilia > Gaiellales > JALYLC01 > JALYLC01. The sequence goes on along the minus strand of CAVQLU010000005.1, from coordinate 286,163 downwards.
CGGCGAGAAGAAGCGCCTCGAGATCCTGCAGATGGCGATGCTCGAGCCCGAGCTCGCGATCCTCGACGAGACCGACTCCGGCCTCGACATCGACGCGCTGCGGATCGTCTCGCAGGGCGTCAACACGCTGGCCGGGCCCGACCTGGGCGTGCTCGTGATCACGCATTACCAGCGCATCCTCGAATACATCCGGCCCGACCACGTGCACATCCTCATGGATGGCCGCATCGTGCGTTCGGGTGGAGCCGAGCTCGCACTCGAGCTCGAGCAGAGCGGCTACGCGGGCGTCGCCCCGCAGCAGGAGGTCTGAAAATGGCTCCGGAAACCGCACAAGTAGACATCGGCGAGTACCAGTACGGCTTCAGCAGCCCCGAGACGCCCGTCTTCAAGACGCGCGCGGGTCTCGACGAGGACGTCGTGCGCGAGATCTCCGCGCACAAGAACGAGCCGAAGTGGATGCTCGACTTCCGGCTCAAGGCCTACGCGACGTTCCGGCGCAAGCCGATGCCGACGTGGGGCGGCGACCTCTCGGGCATCGACTTCGAGTCGATCTTCTACTACCTCAAGCCCACCGAGGAGAACGCGCGCAGCTGGGACGACGTCCCGGACGACATCAAGAACACGTTCGATCGCCTGGGCATCCCCGAGGCCGAGAAGAAGTACCTCGCCGGCGTCGGCGCGCAGTACGAGTCCGAGGTCATCTACCACAGCCTCCAGAAGGACCTCGAGGACAAGGGCGTGATCTTCCTCGACACCGATCAGGCGCTGCACAAGCACGAGGATCTGTTCCGCGAGCACTGGGCCACGATCATCCCGCCCACCGACAACACGTTCGCCGCGCTCAACTCGGCCGTGTGGTCGGGCGGCTCGTTCATCTACGTGCCGAAGGGCGTCAAGGTCGAGCTGCCGCTGCAGGCCTACTTCCGCATCAACGCGCAGAACATGGGCCAGTTCGAGCGCACGCTGATCATCGTCGACGAGGGCGCGTACGTGCACTACGTCGAGGGCTGCACGGCGCCGACCTACTCGAGCGACTCGCTGCACTCGGCCGTCGTCGAGATCGTCGTCAAGAAGGGCGGCCGCTGCCGCTACACGACCATCCAGAACTGGTCGAACAACGTCTACAACCTCGTCACCAAGCGTGCCGTCGCCTACCAGGACGCCACGATGGAATGGGTCGACGGCAACCTCGGCTCGAAGCTGACGATGAAGTACCCCGCGGTCATCCTCAAGGAGCCGGGCGCGCACGGCGAGGTGCTCTCGATCGCCTTCGCGGGCGAGGGCCAGCACCAGGACGCCGGCGCGAAGATCACGCACATGGCGCCCAACACGACCTCGGTGATCACGTCGAAGTCGATCTCGCGCGGCGGCGGGCGGGCTTCCTATCGCGGCCTGCTGCGCGTCAACCCGGGCGCCAAGGGCGCGAAGTCCAAGGTCGTCTGCGACGCGCTGATCCTCGATGAGCACAGCCGCTCCGACACGTACCCGTACATCAACATCGGCGAGAACGAGGTCGACATCGGGCACGAGGCGACGGTCTCGAAGATCGGCGAGGAGCAGCTCTTCTACCTGCGCAGCCGCGGGCTCTCCGAGGCCGAGGCCTCCGCGATGATCGTGGCCGGCTTCGTCGAGCCGATCACCAAGGAGCTGCCGCTGGAGTACGCGGTCGAGATGAACCGCCTGATCCAGCTGCAGATGGAAGGCTCGGTCGGCTGATGGCCGCATGGCTCGATGAGCGCCGCGGCGAGGCCCGCGCGGCGCTCGAAAGCACGCCCCTGCCGACGCTCAAGGACGAGAACTGGCGCTACACCTCGCTGCGCGGCATCGACTTCGATGCCTTCGCAACGGTCGCCGGCGAGCCCGGCTCGGCGCGCGCGGTCACGATCCTCGGCGACCTCGAGACCTCCGGGGAGCTCGTGCAGAGCGGCGGCGACGTCGTGCACGTGCGAGCTGACCGACGAGGCGCGCGCCGCGGGCGTCGTGCTCTCCTCGCTGGACGACGCCGTCGAGTCGCACGGCGAGCTCGTCGACCGCCACCTGGGCAGCGTGCTCGATCTGCGCGACCGCTTCATCGCCGAGAACTCGGCCACCTGGAGCGGCGGCGCGTTCGTGTACGTGCCGGCCGGGGTCGACGTCGGCCTGCCGCTGCGGCTGGTCGTCGAGAACCCCGAGGCGGGCGCCCGCACCGTCTGGCGCAGCCTGGTGGTCGTCGAGGCCGGGGCGCGCCTGACGCTGCTCGAGGAGCTCGCCCCGGGCGAGCCCGGCTACCTCAACGGCGCGCTCGAGCTCGTGCTCGGCGACGGCGCCGAGGTCGATCTCGTGCAGACCCAGGAGCTGCACCACGACACCTACCACTTCAGCGCGGCGCGAGCAGAGATCGCGCGCGACGCGACGCTGCGCTGGTTCTCGCTCGGCCTCGGCGGCAAGCTCGGCAAGGCCCGCCAGGAGTCGCGTCTGAGCGGCCCCGGCTCGACCGTGCGCGCCACCGGGCTGTATGCACTCGGCGAGCGCCAGCATCTCGATCTCGACACCTCGCAGGAGCACGCGGCGCCGAACGCCGTCAGCGATCTCGCCTACAAGGGCGCGCTGCGCGGTCATGCGCGCTCGGTCTGGCGCGGGATCATCAAGGTCGCGCCCGGCGCGCAGCAGACCGACGCGTTCCAGGAGAACCGCAACCTGCTGCTCTCCGGCCACGCGCACGCCGACTCGATTCCCGGGCTTCAGATCCTCGCCAACGACGTCCGCTGCACGCATGCGGCGACGGTCAGCCGCGTCGATTCGGAGCTGCTCTTCTTCCTCATGGCGCGCGGCTTCCAGCGCGCCGAGGCCGAGCAGATGCTCGTCACGGCGTTCTACGCCGACGCGCTCTCGCGCATCGAGAACCTCGCCGTGCGCGAGCGGTTCTCGGCCGCGCTGGCGCTGCGCGCGGGCTGAGCCGAGGTCTCAGGCCACGCGCTTGCGCGCGGTGGCCTCAATCTCGATCTTCATGCGTGGGTCGGCGAGACCGCAGACCTGCATCGTGGCGGCGGGCAGCGCCACGCCGAGGTGGCGCCGGAAGACGGGCCAGCAGGCCGGGAAGTCGTCGGCGTCGGGGAGCAGGTAGCGCACGCGCACGACGTCGTCGAGACTCGCGCCCGCCTGCTCGAGCGCCGCTGCGATCGTGCGCAGCGCCTGGTCGGCCTGCTCGGCGACGTCGTCGGAGATGGTCATGGTCGCGTAGTCGAACCCGGTCGTGCCGGCCACGAAGACCCACTCGCCGTCGGCTACGGCTCGCGAGTAGCCGATGTCGCGCTCGAAGGGCGAGCCCGACGAGATGTGCTGCCGCGGCGTCATGCGGCCAGGAAGCCGCGCAGCGCGGCTGCGGTGTCCTCGAATGCGTCCCAGTAGAGCATGTGCCCGCAGTCGAGCTCGACCGTCGTCAGCCGGTCGCCGAGGTCGCGCTGCAACGAGGCGCGCAGCTCGGGGCGGACGATCTCCTCGCGCTCGGCGACGATCAGCAGGCACGGCCGCTGGGCATGGGCGACCGAGGCGGTCGGACGCGCCATCTCGCTCCAGCCGGCGATCGCGGCGCCGCGGCAGAAGCGCATGCGCCAGCGCCCGTCGGGCGCCTCGTAGAGGTGACGCTTGACGTCCTCGGTGGCGTCGGCCACGGACTGCGGCTGCCGGCCGTCGAGACGCTTCGCGAGCGCCTCCTCGGGCGTGGCCCAGCCGGCGTCCTCGATCGTCTCGTCGGTCAGCCTCGGCGTCCAGGCGCCGGGCAGCTCGATGGCGGGATCCAGCAGCGCGAGCCGCGTCACGCGCTCGGGTGCCGTCGCCAGCAGGTGCAGACCGATCATGCCTCCGTAGGAATGTCCGACGACCGCCACGCGGTCGACGCCGAGGGCATCCAGCGTCTCGACGAGATCGGCGACGTGCCGCTCGACCGTCCACGGGCCGTCCCAGGTCGAGCGCCCGTGGCCGCGTAGATCAGGCGCCAGCCAGCGGCGTTCGGGGAACGCCTCCTGGGCCAGCCGGCGGTAGCGCTCGCCGTGCGCGGTGACGCCGTGGATCGCGAGCGTCGGCGGGCCGTCCGGCGCGCCGTAGTGATTGAGATGCAGTACGGCCATGCGAGCAGCTTAGGCGCCCGCGTCGTAGCGGAAGCAACTCACGAAGTGGTCGTTGACGACACCCGCCGCCTGCAGATAGGCGTAGATGATCGTCGGGCCGACGAACGTGAAGCCGCGCTTCTTGAGATCCTTGCTGAGGCGCTCGGCGAGCGGCGTCACGGCCGGAACATCGCCCCGATTGCGCCAGGCGTTGCGGACGGGCTCGCCATCGACCCAGCCCCAGAGATAGCTGTCGAAGCTGCCGTGCTCGGCCTGGACCGCGAGGAACGCGCGGGCGTTCTTGCGCACGGCGAACACCTTGAGCCGGTTGCGGACGATGCCTGGGTCGGTCAATCGCCCCTCGAGCTCGGCATCGGTCATGGCGGCCACGCGCTCGGGATCGAAGCCGAGAAAGGCGCTGCGATAGGCCTCGCGCTTGCGCAGGATCGTGATCCAGGCCAGCCCGGCCTGCGCGCCCTCGAGGCAGAGCAACTCGAAGAGCGCGCGGTCGTCGTGCAGCGGGATCCCCCACTCCTCGTCGTGGTAGGACTCGTAGAGCGGATCGCCGCCGTCGGCCCACGGGCAGCGGACGAGGGGAGCTTTCGTCACGCGTGGCACGCGAGGGGTTGTAGCAGCCTGCGACACTGCCATCGGGATGGAAGCCGCGCCGAAGCCCGGAAGCAGGCCGTTCGTCGTGGCCTGCATCGTCGTCGCCTGGCTCGTGCTCGGGCTCGCTCTCGACAGCGGCGGGATCGAGCGCCAGCGCCTGATCGGCGCCTTCACGTGGGTGCTGCTGCTGGCGCTCGTGTGGCGCGAGCCGCGGGCCACGCAGGTGCAGGTCGGCGTCCTCGTCGTGCTCGCGACCCTGCTCGAGTACTCGGCCTCGCCGCTGCTCGGCCTCTACACCTACCGCCTGCACAACGTGCCGGCCTTCGTGCCGCCCGGCCACGGGCTCGTGTACCTGGCGGCGGTGCTCGTAGGGCGCTCGCTCGCCGTCACGCGGCGGCCCGCACTGCCACTGGTGGTGCTGGGAGCCGCGACGCTGTGGGCCGTCGGCGGCCTGCTCCTGCCCGCGCATCCCGACACGCTCGGGGCGCTGATGTTCGTCTCGTTCGCGGCCTTCATCGTGCTCGGTCGCACGCCCGGCGTGTACGCCGCCGCGTTCGTCCTCACCGCCGCCCTCGAGCTCTACGGCACGCGGCTCGGCACCTGGGCCTGGGCGCCGCACGACCCGACCGGGCTGCTCAGCGCCGCCAACCCGCCGAGCGGCATTCCGGGTGGCTACTGCTGGCTCGACTTCTGGGCGCTCGCCCTCGCACCGCTCGTGTATGGGCTGCTCGTGCGCGCGCGGACGCGCGCGGGCGTCAGACCTGCTCGAGCGGCGCCATCGTGAGCCCGAAGTTCGCCAGCTGCTCGTGGTAGTGCTCGGCCAGCTCCCGCACACCGCTCCAGACGACGGCGCGGCCGCTTCTGTGGATGCGGTCGGCGATCTCGAGCCCACGCTCGTACGAGACGCCCGGCAAGGTGTGCGAGAGCGCGAACGCGACGCCCTCGAACGTGTTGTGGTTGTCGTTCAACACGATCACCTGCCACGGCCGATCGTCCTGGTCGCGGTCGTCCGTGGTGTGCTGCGGGATGCGGACGGGAGCCTCGACGGCCACCATCGGATTATGCAGGTGCCGCTGGCTCCGGCGCACGTGCGCGGACGGTAGTGTCTCGCCTGCCGTGCGTGTGCTGCCCTCCCGTCGAGCCGCGCTCGCCCTCGCACTCGCCTTGCTCGCCGGAGTCGTCTCGGCAGGCTGCGGCGACGCGACGGGCTCGAAGGCCGCGGGCAGCTTCACGCCGCGTACGCCGGGCGTGCTCACGGTCGCGACCGAGCAGGTTCCGGCCGCGGGCTTCTGGGAAGGCACCCCTCAGCACCTCACGGGCGGGTTCGCGTACGAGCTCGCCAAGGCACCTGGCGACGCGCTTCGGCCTCGAACGCGTGCGCGTGCGCGTGATTCCATTCGATCGCATCGTCGCCGGAAAGCTCGGCGGCGCCGACCTCGCGATGTCGCTCATCACCCCGACCGAGGAGCGCGACCAGGTGCTCGACTTCTCCGCTCCCTACCTCGACGCGGCGCCCACCATCCTCGTGCGCAGCGGCACCGACGTGCCCGATCTGAAGACGGCGCGCGAGCTGCGCTGGGGCGCGCAGCGGGCGACGACGCTCGTCTCGACGACGCAGGACGCGATCGATCCCGAGACGCCGGTCGCGATCTACCCGGATCAGGACGCGTTGCTGTCGGCGCTCCGCAGCGGCCGCATCGAGGCGGCGCTCTTCGACCTGCCCGCCGCCGTCGCCTTCGCGAAGCAGTCCGGCGGCCGGCTCGAAGTGGCGGCGCAGCTGCCCGAATCCGAGACGATCGCGGCCGCGCTGCCGCAGGGCTCCGACAACCTCGAGGCGGTCGATTCGGCCATGCGCGCGTTCACCTCCGACGGCACGGTCAAGGATCTGCTCGAGCGCTGGGTCGGCCCCGACGCCGCCGATCCCGAGCAGAACGTCCCCCTCCTGCACACGACGCGCAACTGATGGGCGTCCTCCTGCAGAGCCTCCCGCTCGGCATCACGTTGACCGCGCCCGAGGGGCCGGCCTGGGATTTCCTGGTGCTCTTCGCCGTGGTCATCCTCGGCCCGCCGCTCGTGCAGCGCGCGCGGGTGCCGGGGATCATCGGTCTGCTACTGGGCGGGTTCCTGATCGGCCCGCACGGCCTCGGCTGGATCGGCGAGGGCAACACGACGGTGCCCGAGCTCGGCCAGCTGGGGCTCCTGTACCTGATGTTCGTCGCCGGCGTGGAGCTCGACCTTGCGATCCTGCGCGTCCATCGCCGCTCGGCGATCACGTTCGGTATCGCGACGTTCGCATTTCCGATGACCTTCGGCACGATCGCCGGCTTCGCGCTCGGCTGGGATGCGCCCGCCTCGATCCTGCTCGGCTCGCTGCTGGCCTCCCACACGCTGCTGATGTACCCGGCGGTGCGCGAGGCGGGCATCGCCGCCGATCCCGCGATCGCGAGCGCCGTCGGCGCGACGGTGCTCACGGACACGCTCGCGCTCGTCGTGCTGGCGGCCGTCGCGGGCTCGGAACAGGGAGGCGGCGGGCCGGCCGACGTCGCGCTCCAGATCGGCCTGGGCCTCGCGGTGCTGCTGGGCTTCACGCTGCTCGTCCTGCCCCGGCTCGTGCGCCTGGCCTTCCGCTACCTCGGCAGCGATCGCACGGTGCGCTACCTGCTCGCCGTGGCGTCGTTCCTGGCGGCCGCGACGGTGGCCGAGGTGTTCGGCATCGAGGGCATCGTCGGCGCGTTCTTCGCGGGCCTCGCGCTCAACCGGCTGGTGCCCAACGAGGGGCCGCTGATGGAGCGGATCGACTTCTTCGGCTCGGCGCTCTTCATCCCGGTCTTCCTGGTCTCCGTCGGCCTGCTGCTGGATCCGAGCGTGATGGTGCAGAAGGACACGCTCGGCCTCGCCGCGCTCTTCATCGCGGCCTGCGTGGGCGGCAAGCTGATCGCGGCCTATCTCATGCGCCCGCTGCTCGGCTTCTCGCCGCCGCAGTCGGCCGTCGTCTTCGCACTCTCGACACCGCAGGCGGCGGCCACGCTGGCGGCCACCATCGTCGGCTTCAACATCGGCCTCTTCGGCGAGTCCGTGGTGAACGCGGTGCTCGTGCTGATCCTCGTCAGCATCGTGCTCGCGACCACCGTCATGGAACGTGCGAAGGGCCTCGTGCCGCGGCCTGCGCACACCGCCCCGCGGCTCGGCGACTGCATCCTGATCGCGCTCCAGGAGCCCGAGCAAGCGCTCGCGGCGATGACGATCGCCGCCCGGATCGCCGATTCCGACGGCGGCGTGGTGCACAGCGTGCTGGCGAGCGGAGCGCCCGAGGCGACGCGGCAGCAGCCGCGCCTGACCCAGCTGCGCGAGGCCGCGCGCATCGTGGGCGTCGACACGGATCCGCACCTGCTCGTGCACGGCGGCCTCGCAGACGCGGTCGTCCACGCCTCGATCGAGACGGAGGCGTCGCTCGTGATCGCGGGCGAGAGCACGAGCGGCGGCCCTTCCGCGTTCGGCACGTGGGGCGAGTCGGTCGCGAGCTCCGCCCCCGCGCCCGCGGTGATCCTGCGCGGGCGCATGGAGCACATCGACGAGGTGCACCTGATCCGCTCCGACCCCGACGAGAGCCCCAGCGCATCGGCCACGCTGCTCGCCGCCGAGCTCGCGCTGCGCATCGGCGGCTCCGAGGTCGAGGTGCGCGAACGGCGCGACTCCGCTGCCATCAGCGAGCTGAAGCCCGGCGAGCTCGTGATCGTCCCGGTCGCATCGTGGGAGCTGCTGGCCGCCCTGCCGGCGCCTCCGGAGGGCGCCGGGCTGCTGCTGGTGCCCGAGCCGGCGATCGCATTCGCGGCCGCTGCGGGCAACCTGCTGACCAGCTCGACGTAGCGCCGAGAGGGCGGGTTCTCTCGCCTGCGGGGTGCGGCCTGCCCCGGCGCCGGTGGTGCCGCGCCGTAGCGCACGGCAGGGGTTTTGCACGCCGCGGACGCCTGCGGGCCGCACGCCCGCGCGACCGACCGGAAGACACGCTTGGCATGTCAAGCACGGCATCCGTAACGAAACCCTGGGAGGGGAATCACCATGCAAGCCAAGCGCAACCTCGCACACCGGATGGGCCGCTGGAGCGGGACGCATCCGTGGACGGCGATCCTCGGCTGGATCGCCTTCGTAGTCGTCAGCTTCTTCATCGGTAGTTCAGTTGTCACCCAGAAGACGCTCAAGGAATCCGAGCAGGGCGTCGGCGAGTCCGGCCGCGCGGCGCAGGTCATCGACAAGGCCTTCCCGACGAGCCAGACCCCCGCCGGCGAGATGATCCTCGTGCAGACTCGCGGCGGCCGGCTGGCAACTGCCGACCTGAACGCAGTGGCCGCGGACGTTCGCAAGAACGTCGGCGCCCTTGCATCCGTCACGAACATCCGGGCGCCCCAGCGTTCGCAGGACGGGCGCGCGGCGCTCATCAACTTCGACATCCGCGGCGATTCCACGAAGGCCGTCGACAAGGTCGCGCCGATCGAAGCGGCCGTGGCGCAGGTGGCGCACCGGCACTCCGGTCTACGCGTGGAGGAGTTCGGCGACGCGTCATCGGGCAAGAAGTTCGACGACAAGCTCAAGCAGGACTTCCAGAAGGCGGAGTTCCTGTCCATCCCGATCACCCTGCTGATCCTGCTGCTGGCCTTCGGCGCCATGCTCGCGGCCGGCATCCCGGTGCTGCTCGGGCTGACGTCCGTGTTCACGGCCTTCGGGCTGACCGCCGTCTCGAGCCAGTTCATGGCGACCGGCGAGAGCACGCAGATCCTGATGATGCTGATCGGCATGGCCGTCGCGGTCGACTACTCGCTCTTCTACCTCAAGCGCGAGCGCGAGGAGCGGGCACGGGGCGCCGGCAAGCTGGACGCTCTCGAAGCCGCCGCTGCGACCAGCGGCCACGCCGTCCTCGTGTCGGGCCTCACCGTCATGGCCTCGTTGGCCGGCATCTTCTTCCTCGGCGAGCCCGAGAGCGGCGCGATGGCGATCGGCTCGATCCTGGTGGTCGGCGTCGCAGTGCTGGGCTCGCTGACCGTGCTGCCCGCGGTGCTCGCCAAGCTCGGCGACCGCGTGCACAAGAGCCGTCTGCCGCTTCTGCGGCGGCTCAAGCGCGAGGAGCGCGACTCCCGCGTCTGGGGCTTCGTACTCGGCCAGGTCATGCGCCGGCCGGTCGTCGCGCTCGTGGGCGGCGTTGCAGTCCTCATCGTGCTCGCGCTGCCCGCGCTCGGGATGAACACCAAGCAGACCGGCCTGGACGACATCTCGCGCAAGGACTTCCCGGTGCTCAAGGTGTACGACCACATCCAGTCGTCCTTCCCGAGTGAGAAGAGCGCGGCCGTGGTCGTGATCCAGAACCGTGACGTCACATCCCCGAGCGTGCAGGCCGGCATCGCCGAGCTCAAGCGCGAGGCACTGGCCACCGGCAAGGTGATCGGCCCGATCAGCGCGACCGAGATCAGCCGCGACCGCAGCGTCGCGCAGGTCGAGCTGCCGCTGGTGGGCGATGGCTCCAACAGCGAGTCGATGGGCGCGCTGGCAGCGGTGCGGCAGATCGCCCCGGCCACCATCGGGACCGTGCCCGGAACGACGGTCGACGTCGGCGGCGACGCCGCGGCGACCAAGGACGGCAACGACAACCTCTCGACGCACGCACCGCTCGTGTTCGGCTTCGTGCTCGCGATGGCCTTCCTGCTGCTCCTGGTCACGTTCCGGTCGATCGTGATCCCGATCAAGGCGATCCTGCTCAACCTGCTCTCCGTCGCGGCCGCCTTCGGCGTGCTCACGATGGTCTTCCAGCACGGCTGGGGCGAGGCGATCGGCATGCCGCACACCAAGGGCATCGCCTCCTGGTTGCCGGTCTTCCTGTTCGTGATCCTGTTCGGCCTCTCGATGGACTACCACGTGTTCATCCTGAGCCGCATCAAGGAGGGCTGGGACAAGGGCCTCGGCAACGACGTCGCCGTCGAGCAGGGCATCCGCAGCTCGGCCGGCGTCGTCACCGCCGCCGCTGCGGTGATGGTCGCCGTGTTCGCGATCTTCGCGACGCTCTCGCTGGTCGACCTGCAGGAGTTCGGCATCGGGCTCGCCGTCGCCGTCGCCATCGACGCCACGCTGATCCGCGGTGTCGTCCTGCCGGCCGCCATGAAGCTGCTCGGCAAGTGGAACTGGTACATGCCGACCAGCCTCGCCTGGCTGCCCTCGCTCGGGCACGGACAGGCGCGCACGCCGCACGGCGCCACCGCCTGACCGGCGCTCATCCGGAATGTCCCGACGGCCCGCCTCCGTGGCGGGCCGTCGGCGTTCCGCGGGCCTGCGGTTAGGCGCGCCTCACAAGTCGTACACTGCGAGGGTGAAGGTCGCACCCGCAGACGCATCCGTGGCACTCGACGCGCAAGCCCTGCGCGCCGATTTCCCGATTCTGTCGCGCGAGATCAACGGCTATCCGCTGGCCTACCTTGACTCGGCCGCCTCCGCGCAGACGCCGCGCCAGGTGCTGGACGCGATGAATCACGTCTACGAGCACCACTACGCGAACGTGCACCGCGGCGTCTACACGATCGCTGCCGAGGCGACGGACGCCTACGAGGGCGCGCGCGACAAGATTGCCGCCTTCATCAATGCGAGCAACCGGCGCGAGTGCCTGTTCGTGCGCAACGCCACCGAGGGACTCAACCTCGTCGCCTACTCCTACGGCAACGCCCACTGCGGCCCCGGCGACGTGATCGTCTGCAGCGAGATGGAGCACCACTCCAACATGGTGCCGTGGCAGCTGCTCGCGAATCGGACGGGCGCCTCCCTGCGCTACATCGGCGTGACCGACGACGGCCGGCTCGATCTCGACCAGCTTGCCGCGATCGAGCGCGAGGGTCGCGTGCGCCTGGTCGCCGTGGTGCACCAGTCGAACTCGCTCGGAACGCTCAACCCCGTCCGCGAGATCAGCGACTGGGCGCACGAACGCGACGCCGTCGTCGTCGTGGACGGCGCGCAGTCGGCGCCGCACCGGCCCGTCGACGTGCAGGCGCTGGGCTGCGATTTCTTCGCGTTCTCGGGCCACAAGCTCCCGGGCCCGAGCGGCGCGGGGTCGCTGTGGGGCCGCGAGGAGCTGCTCAGGGACATGCCGCCCTTCATGAGCGGCGGCGAGATGATCCAGTCGGTCGAGCTCGAGAAGACGTCCTTCAACAGCCTGCCCTGGAAGTTCGAGGCCGGCACGCCGGCGATCGTCGAGTGCGTCGGCCTCGGAGCCGCCATCGACTACCTCGAGGCGATCGGCATGGACGCGATCGCGGCGCACGAGCGCGAGATCACGGCCTATGCCTACGAGCGGCTCTCCGCCGTCGACGGGCTCGCGATCCTCGGACCGCCCGCGGCCGACCGGGGCGGCGTCATCTCGTTCACGTTCGCATCGGCGCACCCGCATGACGTTGCGCAGATCGTCGACCGCCGCGGGGTCTGCGTGCGCGCGGGACATCACTGCACCCAGCCGCTGATGCGCCGCTTCGGCGTACCCGCGACCACGCGCGCGAGCTTCTACCTGTACACGGTGCCCGAGGAGATCGAGCGCCTCTGCGCCGGCCTCGAGGACGTCCGTGAGTTGTTCGCATGATGGACGAGAACTTCTACCGCGAGCAGATCCTCGATCACTACAAGAGCCCCCGCAACCGCGGCGAGCTCGATCCGAAGGACGCGACTGCCGACGGCACCAACCCGCTCTGCGGCGACGAGATCACCGTCGACCTGCGTCTGACCGACGACGAGCGCATCGAGGCCGTCCGCTTCCGTGGGCAGGGCTGTGCGATCTCCCAGGCGGCGATGTCGATGCTGAGCGAGGAGATGGAGGGCAAACCGGCGACCGAGATCGCGGCGCTCGGGCGCGAGGACATGGTCGACATGCTCGGGATCCAGCTCTCGCCGGTGCGGCTCAAGTGCGCGCTGCTCGGTCTGGGAGTCGTGAAGGTCGCGCTCAACTCGTCCGTCGGCACACCGCTGCCCGAGGGCTTCGAGGGCCTCGACGAGGTGACGTGGACCTGACGGGGCGGCCGTTCCCCGCACGCTCGAGTGCGGTCGCAGCTCGCGGGATGGTCGCCACCAGCCACCCCCTTGCGACGCAGGCGGGGTTGCGGGCGCTCGAGCGCGGCGGCAACGCCGTCGACGCGACGCTGGCGGCGGCCGCGATGCTGTGCGTCGTCGAGCCGATGTCGACCGGGGTCGGCGGGGACTGCTTCGCGCTGATCTGGCGCGACGGCGAGCTCAGCGGGCTGAACTCCAGTGGACGCGCACCCGCCGCGGCGGATCCCGAGTCGATGGGGACCGCGATTCCCATGCACGGACCGCTCAGCGTCACGGCTCCCGGCGCGGTCGCCGGCTGGGCCGCGCTCGCAGAGCGCCATGGCCGCCTCGGGCTCGACCGTGCGCTCGAGGATGCGATCGACACCGCCGAGCGCGGCTTCGCGATCACGCCGGTCATCGCCGGCTACTGGGCCGAGGCGGCAGCCGACCTCGCGGGCTACGAGGAGGCGCGCCGCGTGCTCTTGCCGGCGCCGCGCGTCGGCCAGATCGTGCAACTGCCCGAGCTCGCGGCGACGCTCCGCAGGATCGCGAGCGAGGGTGCCGGCGGCTTCTACACGGGTCCCGTCGCGGATGCGATCGTGGCCGCCACGCCGCTCTCGCTGGACGACCTCGCCGTGGCGCACGCCGACTGGGTCGAGCCGCTGCGCCACCACTACCGCGGCGTCGACGTGTGCGAGATCCCGCCCAACGGGCAGGGCGTCGCCGCGCTGCAGGCGCTCGGCATCCTCTCCGGCCTCGACCACACCGGGGGCCGCGCGCTCGACCGCGTGCATCTGCAGGCGGAGGCCATGAAGCTGGCGTTCGCCGATGCCTACCGCTACGTGCACGACGGCCCGCTGCCGCCGCGCTACCTCGACGAGGAGTACCTCGCCTCACGCCGTGCCGAGATCGATCCCGCGCGCGCCGGAAGGCCCGAGGCCGGGCGGCTCGACCCCGGCGGCACGGTCTACCTGTGCGCCGTGGACGAGGAGCGCAACGCCTGCTCGCTGATCCAGAGCGTGTACCACGCGTTCGGCTCCAACGTCGTGGCTCCGGGAACGGGTGTCGCACTGCAGAACCGCGGCCACGGCTTCACGCTCGAGCCCGGCCATCCCAACCGGCTCGCGCCGGGCAAGCGGCCGTACCACACGATCATCCCCGGCCTCATGCTGCGCGACGGCGCGCTGCTCGGGCCGTTCGGCGTCATGGGCGGGCACATGCAGCCGCAGGGGCACCTGCAGTTCGTCTCACACGTGGTCGATCGCGGGCTGGATCCTCAGGCCGCGCTCGACGAGCCCCGCTGGCGCCTCGACAACATCGGGCGCGCCGAGTGGACGCTTGCGCTCGAGGAGCCGCTCTACCGGCTCGCACCCGGGCTGGCGCGCCGCGGCCATGCCGTCCTCTGCGACCCCCAGCCGGAATCCTTCGGCGGCGGCCAGGCGGTGCTGGTGCGCGACGACGTCCTGATCGGCGGCAGCGAGTCGCGCAAAGACGGCATCGCGCTCGGCTACTGAGCCGCGTGTTCTCCGTCTACACGCCCGAGCACCGCGGCGGCTCGGGGACGCCGCTCCTGTGCGTGCACGGGTTCACCGACACCTGGCGCACCTGGGAGCTGATCCTGCCCGAGCTCGAGCGCCGGCATGACGTGCTCGCGCCGACGCTCGCCGGACACGCGGGCGGACCGCCGCTCGGCGCCGACATCACGAGCGCGACCCTGCCCGATGCGCTCGAGCGCGCGATGGACGCCGCCGGCTTCACGACGGCGCACATCGTCGGCAACTCGCTGGGGGGCTACCTCGCGCTGCAGCTCGCCGCGCGCGGGCGCGCCGAGTCGGTCGTTGCGCTCGCACCGGCCGGCGGCTGGGCGAAGGACGACCGCTCCTCCGCCGAGACGCTGGCGAGCTTCGTGACCACGCAGGAGCAGATGAAGGCCGCCGCGCCCTATGCCGACGAGCTGGTCTCGACGCTCGCAGGGCGCCGCCAGGCGACGCAGACGTTCACGACGAACTACGAGCACATCCCCGCCGAGCTGATCGCGCACATCATGCGCGGGGTGGCCGACTGCGACGGTGCGCTGCCGCTGATCGAGCTCGGGCTGCGCGCGGGCTACGAGCTCGACGCCGGGTCGATCGAGTGCCCCGTGCGGATCGTGTGGGGTACCGCCGACCAGGTTCTGCCGTGGCCCTCCGCGGCCACCCGCTATCGCGAGGAGTGGCTCCCCCACGCCGACTGGGTCGAGCTCGACGGCGTCGATCACTGCCCGCAGCTCGACGTCCCGCTCGAGACCGCGCAGCTCATTCTGGGGTTCACGAACGACTAGTTTCCTGCCGGAAAAACACGCCGGGCCGCCATGAGGCGGCCCGGCGACGATCGGATACTCGCTGGTATTCACCAGGGGCGATTGCCGCGTCTTCCGCGGCTCCCCAACGCCTGGCCTGTCGGCGAGTTCCCTCTCTGGTTCAGGGGAACGTCACCCCTAGCGGCGAGTACCTCCGCTCGGCCCATCAGTACTGTCACACAAGATCGGACCACCCCCTTTCCGCGGTTCGCCCAGCCTAGCTCACGTCCCCCCGGATGGGAAGGGCGGGCGCCGAAATTCACCCGCTCAGGGCCCTTACTCCTCGAAATTGCGCCAGTACTGGCTGGGCGTCGGGCCGCTCTGGCCCTGGTATTTCGAGCCGAGCCCGCCGTGGCCATAGGGGCGGTCCGCCGGCGTCGAGAGCATCTCGAACACGAGCTGCGCGACGCGCATCCCGGGATACAGCGAGATCGGCAAGCGCGTCATGTTGGAGAGCTCGAGCGTGATCTGCCCGGTGAAGCCGGGATCGGCCAGCCCGGCCGTCGAGTGCACCTGCAACCCGAGGCGCCCGAGGGAGCTCTTGCCGTCGAGCCGGGCGACCAGATCGTCCGGCAGGCTGATGCGCTCGAGCGTCGCGCCGAGCACGAACTCACCGGGGTGGAGGATGAAAGCGCGACCGTCGCCGATCTCGACCAGCTCCGTCAGATCGGGCATGGCCTGCTTGACGTCGATGTAGGGATACCGCCCCGGGTGGAAGACGCGGAAGCGGTGGTCGCAGCGCACGTCGACGCTCGACGGCTGCACCAACTCGTCGTCGAACGGGTCGATCGTGATGCGTCCCGCCGCGAGCGCCTCGCGGATGGAGCGATCGGAGAGGACCATCGTGCGATCATTCCACGCCATGGGGGCAGCGCGCGGAATCGCAGACCGGGTCGAGCGCGCGCTGGAGCGCGCAGCGCAGGTCGAGAACCTCGGCGCCGTATGGGAGCTCGACGCCGATCGCGCCCGTGCCCGGGCTCGCTCGCTGGAGGAGCGCGCGGGCCGAGGCGAGGACATCGGCCCGCTGGCGGGCAGCGTGTGCGGGTGGAAGGACTGCTTCGACGTCGCCGGGCTGCACACGACGGGCGGTGCGCCGTGGCTCACGGACGCACCGGCGGTGAGTGAGAGCGCAACGATCGTCGAGCGGCTCGAGGGGGCCGGCGCGATCACGCTCGGCAAGCTGGCGATGACGCAGCTGGCCTGGGGCATGATGGGCCAGACGCCCGGCCGGCCGCCGTGCCGCAACCCCCACGACCCGGCGCGCGTCCCCGGCGGATCCTCGTCGGGCTCGGCGGTTGCCGTGGCGACCGAGTTGGTCGATCACGCACCGGGCACCGACGCCGGGGGCAGCGTGCGTCATCCCGCTGCCGCCTGCGGCGTCGTGGGCTTCAAGCCGACCTACGGCTCGGTGCCGCTCGGCGGGTGCCTGCCCTATGCGCCGACCTTCGACACCGGCGGCGCCGATCGCGCGCACGGTCGCCGACGCCGCGCTGCAGCACGCGGTGCTGAGCGACACGCCTCCCGCCGAGCTGCGCGGAGGCCTCCATGGGTTGCGCGTCGCCTTCCTGGGCGGCTATTTCACGGCCGCCCTCGAGGACGACGTCGCGGCGCTGCTCGAGCGCGTGCGTGCGCACGTGCGCGCGAGTGAGATCGACATCACGTGGTCGCAGGACGACAACCGCGCGATGGGCCCCGTCTTCACGGCCGAGCCGGGCGCGTTCGTGCTCGAGCACGACCCGCAGCCCGATCCGGAGCGCTACGACGCCGGCACGGTGGCCGACGTCGAGGCAGCGCGTTCGCTTCCGGCGATCGACTACGTGCGCGCCCTCCACGACCTCGCAGCCGCGCAGCGGCGCTGCGCGGCTGCGGCCGCGGGGTACGACATCCTGCTCTGCGCCTCGGCTCCCTGCGCGCCCGTCCCGATCGACGGGCCCGACAAGACGCGGCGCATGAACGCGTTGACCAAGCCCTTCAACGCGCTCGGCTGGCCCGCCCTGTCACTGCCCGCCGGCCTGGATCGCGACGGTCTGCCCCTTGGCCTGCAGGTAGTCGGCCTGCCAGGCTGCGACGCCGCCGTTCTGCGCGCCGCCGCCGGGCTCGAGCGCGAGCTGCGGGTCTAGCCCCGGCGCGTCCGATCGTCCTCAGTAGCCGGCTACTGCACTTCCGGCGACGCGTCGCGCGCAACGCGCAGCATGGCCTCGAGGCTGCGCTCGACGTCGTCATCCGTCGTCGCCCAGGAGGAGACGCTGATGCGCATGGCCGTCCGGCCCTGCCAGACCGTGCCGCCGCACCAGCACGTGCCGTCGGCCTGCAGTCGCCGCGACCACGCGCTGTGTCACCGCCGGCTCGCCGAAGGAGACGAGCACCTGGTTGAGCACGACGTCGTTCACGATCTCGTAGCCGGCGGCGCTCAGGCCCTCGGCGAAACGCGTCGCCTGCCGGCAGTGCCGCTCGACGAGCTCCTCGAGTCCCGAGCGGCCGAGCGAGCGCAGCGCCGCCCACACCTCGACGCCGCGCGCGCGGCGCGAGAGCTCGGGCGTGAAGTCCGACGGGTTGCGCACGCCGTCGGGCGCCGGGAGGTACTCGGCGGTCACGGCCATCGCCGCCCGCAGCGCGTCGGCGTCGCGCACGAACGCCAGGCCGCTGTCGTACGGCACGTTGAGCCACTTGTGCGCGTCCGTCGCCCAGGAGTCGGCCAGCTCCGAGCCGTCCAGGAGGTGCGCTCGGGCCGGCGCCGCGGCGGCCCACAGGCCGAACGCACCGTCCACGTGCAGCCAGGCGCCCGCCTCGCGCGTGCGCTCCGCGATCGCCGCGAGCGGATCGAAGGCGCCGGTGTTGACGTTGCCCGCCTGCGCGCACACGATCGTCGCGGGCGAGAGCGGCGGGAGCGCGTCGGCGCGCATGCGCCCCTGCCCGTCGACGGGCACGCGCACCAGGCGGTTGCGCCCGAAGCCGACGAGACCGAGCGCCTTGATCAGCGTCGGGTGCGCCTCCTCGCCGATCACGACCGTGATCGGAGGCGCGCCGAAGAGGCCGTCGGCCTCGACGTCCCAGTCCTGCTTCGCCAGCACCGCGTGCCGCGCAGCCGCGAGCGAGCTGAAGTTGGCCATGGTGGCGCCGGTCACGAATGCGCCCGCGCAGCCCTCGGGCAACGAGAGGAGCTCGCGCATCCACCCGAGCGAGACGGCCTCGAGCGCGCGAGACCGCCGGCGTGACGGAGTCGAACGCCGCGTTCTGATCCCAGGCCGCCGCGAGCCAATTCGCCGCCAGGGCTGTCGGGAGCGAGCCGCCGATCACGAAGCCGAAGAAGCGCGGCCCCGCGCTGCCGAGGGTCGCGGGCGAACCGACGTCGTCGAGCAGCGCGAAGCACGTCGCGCGCGTCGCTCGGGCCGGCGGGGAGCGGCTCGCGCAAACGTCTCGAGACGCAGCCACGGCAGCGGCCGACGGCACGACCGATCGCTCCTGAATCCCTTCCAGATAACGCGCGGCGCGCGCGGCGGCGTCGCCCAACAACTCGTTCACGAACCCTCCTTGGACGTGACGCGGCGGACCCCGAGGCGTACGCTCCGCTCGTCACGAATCAGCACGAAGGAGACGTGATGCCCACGATCGACGCGCACGACCCGGGCACGATCTGCTGGATCGACCTCGCCAGCACGGATGCGGCTGGAGCGACGGCATTCTATTGCGACCTGTTCGGCTGGACGGCGACCGAGCCGGCCGAGAATGCGGGCGGGTACCGGATGCTCATGCACGACGGCCGCCAGGTGGCCGGGCTGGCTCCGGTGTGGGGCGATACCGATGTCTCCGTGTGGTCGACCTACGTGTCGAGCGCCGATGCCGACCAGACGTGCGCGGCGGCCGTCGCGAGCGGCGGGGAGGTCGTGATGGACGTCATGGACGTCCTCGACGCCGGCCGCATGGCGGTGCTGCGCGATCCCGCGGGCGCCCAGGTCTCGGTCTGGCAGCCGGGCGAGCACCAGGGCTACCAGGTGCACAGCGAGCCGGGAGCGCCCATCTGGAGCGAGCTGATGACGCGCGACATCGCCGACGACCAGGTCGTTCTACGGCTCGGTCTTCGGCTGGACGTCGCAGCAGCAGGAGTTCGACGGCGTGTCCTACACCGTCTGGAAGCACCGCGACCGGCTCGTGGGCGGCGCGCTCGAGATGGACGAGACGTGGCCCGAGGACGCGCAGCCGCACTGGATGGTCTACATCGCGACCGCCGACTGCGATGCGACGGCGCGCCGTTGCCGCGAGCTCGGCGGCACCGTGTGGCACGCGCCGGAGGACATCGGCCCCGGTCGCTGCGCGATGCTCGAGGACCCGGCGGGCGGCGCGTTCTCCGTGATCAAGCTGCGCGAGCAGACGTAACGAATCGTGAATCGTCCGAGGGCTATTCACGCTATGCAGGTGCGCTAGGCTCGGTGCATGTCGTCCATCGAGATCCGTACCGAGATCCCGGGGCCGCGCTCGCGCGCCTGGATCGAGCGCAAGGAACGCGTCGTCGCCGACGCCAAGGCCCTCTGGGTCCCGGTCTTCGTGGAGAGCGCCGAAGGCGCCCTCGTGACCGACGTCGACGGCAACACGTTCATCGATTTCGCGGGCGGCATCGGCTGCCTCGCGGTGGGTCATTCCAACGCCGCCGTCACGAGCGCCGTGCAGGCACAGGTTGCTCGTTTCCTGCACACCGACTTCACGGTCATGCCGTACGACTCCTATGTCGAGCTGGCCGAGCAGCTGTGTGCCCGGGTGCCGATCGAGGGCCACACGAAGGCGGCGTTCTTCAACAGCGGCGCCGAGGCGGTCGAGAACGCCGTCAAGATCGCCAAGGCGGCCACCGGCCGTCCGGCCGTGATCGCCTACGAAGGCGCGTTCCACGGCCGCACGCACATGGCGATGTCGCTCACCTCGAAGCAGCATCCGTACAAGGCGGGCTTCGGGCCGTACGCGCCCGAGGTCTACCGCGTCGCCTATCCGTACGAGTACCGCTGGCCCGGTGGCGGCGATGCCTCGGCGGGCGCGCTCGACGACCTGCGCCGCGCGTTCACGACGCGCATCGCGCCCGAGTCGGTGGCGGCCATCGCCATCGAGCCGATCCAGGGCGAGGGCGGCTTCGTCCCCGCACCGGCCGCCTATCTGCGCGGGCTGCGCGAGATCTGCGACGAGCACGGCATCGTGCTGATCGCCGACGAGGTGCAGACCGGCTTCGGGCGCACCGGCACGCTCTTCGCCATCGAGCAGTCCGGCGTCGAGCCCGATCTGATCTGCGTCGCGAAGTCGGTCGCGGCGGGCCTGCCGCTCTCGGGCGTGCTCGGCCGCGCCGAGCTCATGGACGCACCGGGCGACTCCGCCATCGGCGGCACGTACGTCGGCAACCCCGTGGCCTGCCAGGCCGCGCTCGCCGTGCTGGCCGAGATCGACCGGCTCGAGTTGTGCGCCCGCGCGCGCGAGATCGGCGAGGCGCTCACGCGGCGCATGCGCAGCGTGCAGGCGCGCGTGCCGCAGCTCGGCGACGTGCGCGGGCTCGGCTCGATGATCGGCCTCGAGTTCGTGCGCGACGCAACCACGCGCGAGCCGGCGCCCGAGCTCGCGACGCGCGTCGTCGAGCACGCCCTTCGTCACGGCCTCGTGCTGCTCAAGGCCGGCCTCTACGGCAACGTGATCCGCAACCTCGCACCGCTCGTGATCAGCGACGAGCAGCTGGCCGAGGCGCTCGACGTGCTCGAGGCCGCCATCGAGCACGCCGTCGCGTCCGTCGCTGCGTAAGCGAACCTGATTGCGGAGTCACCCGTTCGAGGGACGGGAAATCCATGCGGCGATCCGGATCGGCGCAGAGATTCGGTAGGTTCCGGCAGAACACAAGAGGGGTAGGCAGGAGACCGGCACGAGGGACCGTAGACTCGCCCGGATGCGCTTGAGGCTCCTCGCTATCTGCATGCTCGTGGCCCTTGCCACGTTCGCTGTGGGAAGCGCACAGGCGGCGCAGCCGCAGCAGCAGGTCTCGCGCGCCGCCCGCACGCTGCTCAATGCCATCAACTCGGCCCGCGCGGCCGCAGGCGTGCCGCCCCTTCGCGCGAGCGTCTCGCTCACGAACGCCGCGACCTGGCAGAGCCAGGCCCTGGCCGGCGCCGGTTACCTCGACCACACCTCGCCCGACGGCTCGACGCTGATCGACCGGCTGACCCGCGTGCGCTGGCGCGGCACGAGCGCGGGCGAGGACCTCGCGGTCGCCTCGCGGCCCTCCGAGGCCGTGGCGATGTGGCTGGCGAGCGCCGGCCATCGCGCGAACCTGCTCTCGCCCTCGTTCCGCACCGTCGGATTGGGTCTCGCGCGCGGCATCTGGAACGGTCGCGGTGCTCTGTATGTCACCGCCGATTTCGGCGCCTGAACGAACGTCGGGGCAAAAGTTCACCCGTGTGGGGGGGTTTGGCCCCTCAAGGAATGATGCGCGCGGCCCGATAACGCCTTGTGCATGAGCGATTTCCAGGTCAAGCGCATCATCCTCCCCAGCGGCAAGGCTGTGGAGATCGTCTACCTTCAGAGCGCGCCCGGCGCGCCTGCCTCGCACGACGAGACCCTCGTCGCGGCGGCCCTCGAGTTGTGCCCCGAGTGCGACGGCGAGCTGGTGCATCCGCTCGCCTGGCATGAGCTGTCCCCGGGCCGCTGGGAGATCGAGCGCCGCTGCCCCGATTGCGAGTGGGAGCACACGGGCGTGTACGGCGAGGCCGACGTGCAGCGCTACGACGCGCTTCTCAACGAGGGCACGGATGCGCTGATCGAGCACGTCGAGCAGCTCGCGCACGACAACATGGCCGCCGAGATCGAACGGTTCGTCGCCGCCTTGCGCGACGATCACATCACGCCGTTCGACTTCTAAGACGTTCTCACTGATAACGCCCACGCCCAGGCCGCCGAACCGCCCGGAACGGGCGGATACGCTCTAGCCGGTGATCGGTGAGAAGCTTTCGGGACGCTTCCGTATCGAGCGGCTGCTCGGTCGCGGTGGGATGTCAAGCGTCTGGGAGGCCTACGACGAGGAGCTGGGACGTCCCGTCGCCATCAAGCTGCTGCACGCGCGGCGGCTCGAGTCGGCCGATGCGGTCGATCGCTTCGAGCGCGAGGCGCGCACGCTCGCGCTGTTCGCGCATCCGGGCATCGTGACGGTCATCGACCGCGGCGAGACCGACGGGCGGCCGTTCATCGTGTGCGAGCTGGTCGACGGGCGCGACCTGCACGAGCGCATCGCGCTGGAGGGGCCTCTGCCCCTCGCGGAGGCGCTCGCGATCGCGGTGCAGGTGGCCGGCGCCCTGGCCTACGCACACGAGCGCGGCGTGATCCACCGCGACGTCAAGCCGCACAACGTCCTGCTGACGGCGGACGGGCACGCGAAGCTGACCGACTTCGGCATCGCGCGCGTGGACGACGAGCCCGCGCTGACCAACCCCGGCCGCGTGCTCGGGACGGGCGACTACGTGGCGCCCGAGCAGGCCCAGGGGCGCCCGCTCGACGGCCGCGCTGACATCTATGCGCTGGGCGCGCTGCTCTATCACTGCCTGACGGGCGTGCCGCCCTATCGCGGCGCGTCCTTCGTGGAGATCGCCGAGCAGCACCTGCGGGCGCCGGTGCCCGACGTGAAGCTGCGCTGCCCCGACGCGCCCGACGGCGTGGCCGCGATCGTGTCGCGCTCGCTCGCCAAACGGCCGGAGGATCGCTACGCGAACGTCGGCGAGATGCAGGCGGCGCTCGAGGCGGAGCTGCTCGCGCTCACGCGCGACGACGGCTCGGACACGGCGGAGGTGCCGCTCGTGGCCACCGCGCTCGAGGTCGCCGAGCCTGCCGCGACCGAACACCGCCCTGCGGATCCGGCGGCCGTCCCCGCCGCTGTGGCGCCGAACGGCGGGGACGCGCCCTTCGCGGACTCGCCCCGCCGGCGGCTGTGGCCGTTCGCGCTGCTCCTCCTGGTGCTGGTCGCGGGCGTCGGCTGGGCCGTGTACCTCGGCAGCAGCTTCGGCGGCGGCGGCGGCTCCGGCGAGGCGGCGACCACCGGCGGAACGACGGCGGTCACGACGACGGGCGAGGGCACGACGACGACCGCCTCGGGAGTCGTGGACGGCCTCACGGCCTCGAGCTACGACCCCAAAGGCGATGGCGGCGACGGCGACGAGCATCCGAACGAGACCGCCAACGCCGTCGACGGCGACGTCACCACGCGCTGGCGCACCGACACCTACCACGGCAACCCGGCCTTCGCGGGCTTCAAGCCCGGCGTGGGCCTGATCCTGCTCGCGCCGGCGCCGGTCACCGCCACGGGCCTCGGCCTGACCGCCGGCCTGGGCGGCTGGACGGCGCGCATCTACACGGCCCCGGGCGTCACGCCGCCGGCGGGCCTCGACGGCTGGACGCCGGTCAGCGACCCGTTCAACGCACGCTCGGTGCCGATGGACATCCCGCTGACCGGCGGTCCGAGCAGGCTCTACCTGATCTGGATCACGAAGCTCGCGCCGACCGACACGGGGTTCGCGGCGAGCGTTGCGGAAGCCCAGCTGAAGACGGCGTAGAACTGGAATCCAGTTCTCAGTAGCGGTAGCGCGCGCGGCGCGCGTGACGCTCGAGCGCGCTCTCGACGAGGCGATCGAGCACCTCGGGATAGCTCACGCCGGCGGCGGCGAAGAGCCGCGCGTAGACCGAGGTGGACGTGAACCCGGGGATCGTGTTGACCTCGTTGACGAGCACCTCGCCCGCCTCCGTGAGGAAGAAGTCGACGCGCGCCATGCCGCTCAGCTCGAGCGCGCGGAAGGCCTCCAGGGCGATCCCGCGCACGCGCTCGGTGACCGCCGCGCGGGAGGTCGGCCGGGACGACGATGTCGGAGCCGCCCTCGTCGTACTTCGCGGAGTAGTCGTACCACTCGGCGTGCGGCAGGATCTCGCCGACGGCCGAGGCCACCGCGCGCTCGTTGCCGAGCACCCCGCACTCGAGCTCGCGCCCCTGGATGAACTCCTCGACGAGCGCCTTCTCGTCGTGGCGGTACGAGAGCTCGAGCGCGTCGGCCAGCTCCTCGGGGCCGTGCACCTTGGTGATGCCGACGCTCGATCCCAGGTTGGCCGGCTTGACGAAGACCGGCCAGCCCAGGGTCTCTCCCACGCGCGCGACCACGGCGGGATCGAGCGGATCGTCGCTCGCCGTGCCGCAGCACGAGCGAGCGCGCGACGGCAATGCCCGCATCGCGCAGCACCGCCTTGCAGAACGCCTTGTCCATGCTCGCCGCCGAGCCGAGCACGCCGGCGCCCACGTAGGGCAGCCCGACCGTCTCGAGCAGGCCCTGGATGGTGCCGTCCTCGCCGAACGGCCCGTGCAGCACGGGGAACACCACGTCGATCTCCCCCGCGCCCGAGCCGTTCGCCTCCACCAGCGCGCCGCCGCCCGCGCCGGGCACGAGCGAGGTTCCGCCGCCGGGGGCGAGCTCGGCGGGCGGCACGCCCCGGCCTGCGGCCTCGAGCGCCGCGGCGCCGTCGACGACCTGCCAGCCGCCGCCCGCGTCGATCAGCAGCGTCACGACGTCGTAGCGCCCGGGATCGAGCGCCTCGATCACCGAGCGAGCGGAGGCCAGCGAGATCGCGTGCTCGGACGAGCGGCCGCCCGCGACCACGGCGATGCGCAGGCGAGGGGTCACGGCGGCGCGGTCGGCGACGTGACCGGCTGGTCGAACTGCCCGATCGATGAGCACGACGACGAACGGCTTGGTGTTCGTGCCCTCGATGTTCTGGTCTTGCACGACGCCGTCCTGGCCCGGCGTCGCTGACGGGCGTGAAGATGGTCCTGTAGCGGATCTTCAGATCGGTCAGCTGCTGCGCCGCGACGTCGACGTTCTTGCCGCGCACCGACGGCACGTTGACGGTGCACGGGCTGTTGGACATGTCGAAGCGCACCTCCCGCCCCTTCTGCACGAGCGTCCCGGTGTCGGGGAACTGCTTCGCGACCTGATCCACCTGCACGTCGTCCGAGCAGCGGATCCCCGGCGGCTCGTGCGTGATCAGCCCGGCCGAGCCGAGCGCGGAGCGCGCCGCGTCCTCGGACTTGCCGATCAGGTTCGGTACCTGCACCTGTGCCGGGCCCGTCGAGACGAAGATCGTCACGCTCGACCCCACCGGCACGCGCGTGCCGACGACGGGGTCGGTGCGTGTGACCTGGCCCTTGTCGACCGTGTCGCTGGCCTCGCCGCTGGAGGTCACGTTGAAGTCGGACCCCAGCGCCGCGCGCGCCTGCGCCTCGGTCATCCCGGCGACGTTCGGGAATGTTCTTCTGGCCCTTGCGACGTCTTCAGCAGCACGACGTCGCCGTCGTGGAGAACCGTGCCCTGCCTTCGGGTCCATCGCAACCACGACGTTGACATCCTGCGTGGCGTCCCGCACCGCCTGTCGCCTCGGCGTGACGTCGACGGGATAGCTCTGCGAGCGTGGCGACCGCCTCCAGATAGGTCTGCCCGACGAGGTCGTCGAGCGGCTGGGAGGCGACGTTCGTCGTCTCCTGGGTTTCCGTCGGCTGCTGCTGCGTCGTCGTCCCGCCCCCGGAGTCGTCACCGGGCATGCCGCCGATCGCGAACGCCGTCAGCACCCCGACGGCGAGCAGCATGAGCAGCGCCAGCAGCCAGGGCCAGCGCGAGCGCTTGCGCGGCGTCGCCGAGGGCGGCAGCTTGTCGCTCGAGAGCAGCGGTGTCGGATCCACGGCGGGCGCGATGCGGGTGGCCTCGACCGCCGGGATCATCTCCGTCGCCTCGCGCGGGATGACGGAGGTGACGGCCGTCGCGGCGACCGGCACGAGACCGCGGCGCACCCGGTCGAGGTCGGCGCCGAACTCGTCCGCGCTGCCGTAGCGCTGCGAGGGCTCCTTGAGCATTGCGTGCGCAACCACGAGCGCGAGCGAGTCGGGCACGTCCGGAGCGAGCGACTGCAGCGGCGGGGCCGGGTCGGAGACGTGCTGCATCGCGATCGCGACCGACGAATCGCCCTCGAACGGCACGCGGCCGGCGAGCATCTCGTAGAGCACGACCCCGAGGGAGTAGATGTCGGTCTGCGGGCCGACGGCGCGGCCGCGCGCCTGCTCGGGCGAGAGGTACTGCGCCGTGCCCACGATCGAGCCGACCTCGGTCATCTGCGGATCGCCGGCGTGCGCGATGCCGAAGTCGGTCACCTTGATGCGCCCGTCGTCGCCGACGAGCACGTTGTGCGGCTTGACGTCGCGGTGCACGACGCCGTGCTCGTGGGCGTAGCGCAGCCCGGCGAGCACCTGCATCGCGATCGCGATCGCGCGTTCGGGCGGGAGCTGGCCCTCCTTCTGGATGACCTGCTTGAGCGTGCGGCCCTGCAGGTACTCCATGGCGATGTAGGGGCGGCCATCGGCCTCGCCGCGGTCGTAGACGGCGATGATGTTCGGGTGGTTGAGGCGCGCCGCGGCCTGCGCCTCGCGCCGGAAGCGCTCGACGAACTCGCCGTCCTCGGCGTAGCGCTCGGCCATGACCTTGAGCGCGACCTTGCGACCGAGGCTCGAGTCCTCGGCGAGGTAGACCGTCGCCATGCCGCCGATGCCGAGGCGGCCGAGCACGCGGTAGCGGCCGTCGAACGGCTGCCCGGCCTCGGTGTCGTCCTCGTTCATCGGGGTCATTCTTCCACGGCGCCGCTGGGCGCCCTGCCCCGGCGAGGGCCGCAATCTGGCTTACGAAGCGGCATTGAGCACCGCCTGCATGACGTCGCGAGCGATCGGAGCGGCCACCTGGCCGCCGTACTGATCGGTCCGCTCGACGACCACCGCGACGGCGACCTGCGGGGCCTCGGCGGGAGCGAACGCGATGAACCACGCGTCCAGCTTGCCGTTGCTCCCGGTCTGGGCCGTGCCGGTCTTGCCGGCGATCTGCACGCCGGGGATCTGCGCCGCCTGGCCCGTGCCGACGTCGACGACGTGCTTCATCATCTCCGTCACGGCCGCAGCGGTGTTCTGGCTGAACGCGCGGTTGAGCGACTGACTGCGGCGCTGGTAGCGCACCGCGCCCTTGGGCGAGCGCACGCGATCGACGAGCGTCGGCTTCATCACGACGCCCCCGTTCGCGATGGTCGCCGCGACGCTCGCCATCTGCAGCGGCGTCGCGACCAGATTGGCCTGGCCGATGGCCGTGCGGGCCGGGTCGATCGGCGCGTTCGGCGAGAGCAGCGTGTGCGTGCCCGGCCGCACCGTGCCGGAGGCCGCCATCTGGCTGGTCGGGTAATCGAGCGGCGGAATCGAGTAGAAGCCCAGGCGCTGCAGGGCGCGCGTGAGCGTGGGACAGCGCGCGCGGCCGCCGCAGAGCGAGCTGCCGAGGCCCGCGAAGACGCTGTTGACCGAATGCGTGAGCGCGTCGGTCAGATCGATGCGCCCGAAGACCTCGCCCGAGTCGTTGGTGATCTTCTTGCCGTACTCCTCGAAATAGCCCGGATCGTTGAACTGGCTGTCCGGCCGGTAGCGGCCGCTCTCGAGCGCCAGCGCGGCGATCACGGGCTTGATGGCCGAGCCCGGCGGATAGAGGCCCTGCGTGGCGCGGTTGACGAGCGCGCTGCCGGTGGCCGGCAGGGAGCCCTGCACGGCCCGGTTGGGGTTGAAGCTCGGCCACGACGCGCTCACGAGCACGCGCCCGGTGCGGGGCTCGATCGCGCACGACGGCGCCCGCCTTGCCGGTCGCCGCCAGATCGCTCATCGCCTTGCGCTGCGCCGCCGGGATGAGCGAGAGCTGGACGTCGTCACCGGTCACGGTGCCGCCGGCCAGCGAGTGCAGCTGGCTCTCGATGCGCGCCGCCGAGATCGGTATGGGCGCCCACGAGGTAGTCGTTGGCCGAGCGCTCCACCCCGGCGCGCCCGTCGGTGGCCGACGAGTAGCCGACGATGTGCGCGAACATCTTCTGCGTCGGATAGCGGCGCTGGAACACCTTGCGCCCGTCGGCCGTCGTCGCGCCGTGGTTGATCGCGAGCTTCGTGCCGTCGGCGGCCAGGATCAGCCCGCGGCGGATCGAGAGCTGCTGCACCACCTGGTGGGCGTTGTCCCGGCGCGCTGCCAGCGAGGGCTCGGCCCAGAGCTGCCAGTAGGCCGTGAACGCGAGCAGCAGCACGAGCCCCGAGGCGAGCACGACGTAGACCCTGCGGATCGCGCGGTTCATGCCCGCGCCTCACGCCGCGCGCGGTCGGAGACGGCGCACAGCAGCGCCAGCGCCACCCAGTTCGCCACCAGTGACGAGCCGCCGTAGGACACGAACGGCAGCGTGATGCCCGTCAGCGGCGCGGCCCGCACGACGCCGCCCACGATCAGGAACACCTGCAGTCCCAGCGCGATCGTGAGCCCGGCCGCCAGCAGCTTCGAGAACCCGTCGCCGGCCAGGCTGGCCGTCTTGAGCCCGCGCTGCACCACCAGCAGGTAGACGAGCAGCAGCGCGGAGACCCCTGCGAGGCCGGCCTCGTTGGCGATCGCCGCGAAGATGAAGTCGGTCTGGATCGCCGGCACGACGGGCTGCCCGGTGGGCGTGAGCAGATACCCGCGGCCGAGCCCGGTGCCGAACGCGCCGCCGTCGGCGATCGCATAGATCGCCTGCACGCTCTGATAGCCGCTCCCGTAGACGTCGTGCCACGGGTGCAGCCAGATATCGACGCGATCGGCCACGTGGGGTACCAGGCGATAGGAGACATAGGCGCCGAGCACGAAGACGGCGAGCCCGGCAACCACGTAGACGACGCGACTCGTCGCGAGATAGAGCATTGCCAGGAAAACACCGAAGAACAGCAGTGACGTGCCGAAGTCGTTCATGAGCACGAGCAGCGCCAGCGCGCCGCCGCCCATCAGGAAGAGCGGGGTCAGGTGCTTGAGCTGCGGCAGGCCGATGCCGAGCACGCGCGTCTCCCGGCTGGCCAGCACCTCGCGCTTCTCGCGCAGGTAGGCCGCCATGAAGAGCACGAGCCCGAGCTTCGCGAACTCGCCCGGCTGGAAGGAGAGGCCGCCCACGCGGATCCAGACCCGCGCGCCGTTCACGACCGTGCCCGTCGCGTAGGAGGCGACGATCGTGGCCGCCAGCGCGCCCAGCGAGGCCACGCCGAGCAGGTAGCGGTAGCGCTCCAGCACGCGGTAGTCGGAGAGCGCTGCGAGCAGGGCGACGAAGCACCCCACGCCGACGGCCAGCCAGATCGCCTGATCGCGCGCGCGCGTGGGATCGAGCCGGTAGATCTCGATGATGCCGATCGCGATCAGCAGGCCTGCGGCCGGGAGCAGCACCGGGTCGGCATCCGGCAGCGCGATGCGCAGCGCGATGTGCGCGATGCCGAGCAGGCCCAGGAACGCGGCTGCGTAGGTCAGCGAGAGCGTCGAGACGACGCCGGAGCGCGCCACGAGCACCGACGTGAAGCCGACCGCGACGGTCGCGGCGACGAGCAGGAGCAAGCCGAGCTCGCGATTGCGGCTCGAACGGAGGCGCGATGGCACTCACGGCTCGGTTTGCTCGAGCTTGTCGACGAGCGAGCGCGCCGACTCGCTGGAGCGCAGGGAGTGGTCGAAGAGGTGCCGGCGCTTCGCCGCCGGCAACGTGGCCGCCGGGATCCGGCTGATGTGCACGAGCGAGAACAGCTTCACGCCGCCGCCGAGGTCGTACGGGAGGCCCTGATAGACGGCGACCTTGCCCGTGGCGGGATCGACACCGACGAAGTGCGACCAGCGCAGCCCGATCAGCGCGGCCCACACCACGCACAGCATGAGCGCCGCGATCGCAGCGAACACGCCCAGACGGCGTGCCCGTCCGCGACGCCGGACGGGCGCGCCGCTGCCGAAGCCCGTGACGACCGGAGGCACGGAGATGAACGTCTCGCCGTGGCGCGGCAGCGGTGCCGGGACCGGCCGCGACGAGAGCGGCTCGACGGGCTCGAGCTCCTCCGCGGGCGGAGGCGCGAGAGCGACGGCGGTCGCCTCCGAGGCCGCGTCGGACCCGGGCGCGGAATCCGGCGGCGCCTCGGCCTCGGGCGGCGCCTCGACCACCGCGATGGCGGCCGTCGGCCGCTCGTCGCTGACCTCGCCCGTGTCCTCGTCGCCGGCGACCGCGGCCTCGTCGACCTCGAGCCGCAGCGCGACCGCGGTGATGTTGTCCTCGCCCCCCGCGGCGTTGGCGGCGTCCACGAGCGCGTGCACCGCGACGTCCAGGTTCTCGTGCTCGCGCAGGATGCCCGCCACGCCGGCCTCGTCCACGAGGCCGCTGAGGCCGTCCGTGCAGAGCAGGATCACGTCGCCCGAGCGCGCGGGCGTCGTCCACACGTCGATGTCGACCTGCCAGTCGGCCCCGAGCGCGCGCGTGATGACCGAGCGCTGCGGGTGCTGCGCGGCCTCCTCGGGCGCCAGCGCGCCGGCGCGCACCCACTCGGCCACCAGGGAGTGATCGTCCGAGAGCCGCGTCAGCACGCCGCCGCGCCAGAGGTAGGCGCGCGAGTCGCCGACGTGCGCGAACACGACGGCCCGCGTGCCCACGAGCGCCGCGGTGACGGTCGAGCCCATGCCCGAGGCGCGGGGATCGGCGGCCGCCTGCTCGGCGACGCGGCGGTTGGCGAGCCGCACGGTCGCGGCCAGGCGCTCCTCGTCGCTGCCCTCCTCGACGAGCTCGGCCAGCGTCTGCACGGTGATGCGCGACGCCACCTCGCCCGCGAGCGCGCCGCCCATGCCGTCGGCGACCGCGAAGAGCGGCGGCTCCGCGTAGTAGGCGTCCTCGTTCTTGCGCCGGACGCGGCCGGCGTGCGTGGCGATCGCGAAGTCGACGACGCGCACGCTCATTCCTCGTACCGCAGTTCGGTCTCGCCGATGCGCACCTCGTCGCCGGTCCGCAGCACGTGCTCGCCGGCCAGCGGCGCGCCGCCCACGAACGTGCCGTTGGTGGAGCCCAGATCGCGCACGACGCGCTCGCCGTCGCGCACGAGCACGGCGCTGTGCTTGCTGGAGGCGTACGGATCGCCTTCCAGGACGACGTCGTTCTCGGCCGCCCGGCCGAACGCGACGTCGGCATCGAGGCGCACGAGCGTGCCGGGCGGGTAGATCGGGCTGGAGAGCACCACCAGCCGCGGCCCGAGCGGCAGCTCGCCGGTGCTCAGGCGCGTCGAGGTGAGCTCCGTCGGCGAGGCGGACTCGGGCACGGCCTTCAGATCCCGCGCCTGGATGCGCAGCACGCGCCAGACGAACAGGAACAGCAGGAGCACGAATCCCGCCTTGAGTGCGAGCAGGAGCTGATCGCTCACGCGGCGCTCCTGACGCCCGTGCTCATGTCGTCCGGCGCTCGAACGTGAGACGGCTGTTGCCCAGCGTGATGCGGTCTCCGTCCGAGAGCGGGTGCTCGCGCACGCGTCTCCCGTTCACGATCGTGCCGTTGGTGGAATCGAGGTCGACGAGCACGACGACCGGCCCGCGGCGGCGGATCTCGGCGTGCCGGCGCGAGACGTTGCGGTCGTCGAGCACGATCTCGCAGCCGGGCGCGCGGCCGATCTGGATCACGGGGCCGTCGATGGGCGTGCGCTGGTTGTCGTGCAGGATCCAGAGCTCCTCCTGCGGCTCGGGCCGCGTGATCATCGTCGCGTCGAGCGGCGGCTCGTACGCGATCGGCACCGGGCGGCGCCTCCGGCGATCGAAGGCGGCGGCTCGTCGGGCACGAGCGGCTCCTCGTCGCGCTCGGGCAGGACGATCGGGCACGACGAGCGGCACGACCGGCAGCGGCGCGAGCGGCGGGGCCTCGGCGGACGGGACGGGCGGCGCCGGAACGCCCTCGCCCGGCAGATCGGCGGCGGCCAGCGGCACGCGCGAAGGCGCGGGCGGCAGCCCTCCGGGATCGGGGTCGAGCGGCGAGCGCACGGGCTCCTCGGGCTCGGCGACCGGCGCGCGGGCTCGGCTGCCTCGAGCGGCTCCGGCGGCAGCGCCGCCACGACCGGCTCGGGCGACGGAGGCGGCATCGTCATCGGGCGCCTCGTCGTCGCGCACGAGGGCGGTCGAGATGCCGAAGATGCCCGTGTGCAGGGACGATTCGGTCTCGAAGCGGACGCGCGGGCGCGTCGGCATGACGTAGCCGGCCCGGCGGGCATGCTCGGCCAGGTAGCTCGCGAGCTCGTTGCGCAGCGACGCCTCGAAATCGGCGAAGCGCGTGCGATCGCGCGGGCTGAGATAGATGGTGTACTCGTTCGGCGCGTAGGTCTGCGTGACCGACACGACCTTGCCCTCTTCGAGCTCTTTGGCGAGTTTGCGTGCCAGCTCGACCGGAGCCACGCTGGCGCGGAAGAGCCGGCCGACCGACCCTTCGACGACCCGCTCGAGTCGGCTCTCGATGCTGCGCAGGATGCCCAACTTACTCCTCCGCCGATACCGGCGTCCCGGCCGGCGCGTCGTCATCGGGCGCACGTACGCCCAGCACCAGCAGTATAGCCACGGCCCAGATTGCCACGACCGAGCGGCCCGGCGGCTCGGGTGCGGCACCGGCCAGCGCCGGCAGCGCCGCCTGCCCGATCAGCAGCCCGGTCAGCCACACGCTCATCCACAGACCGCGCCGCGCTGCGCCCAGCGCGTAGGGCAGCACGGCCGCTGCGATCGCCCAGACCGCGGCCTGCAGGATCAGCGGAGCTCCGACCCCGGCCAGCAGGCTGCGCCCGACGGTCGCGGCGTCGGCGCTGCCCGCCAGCGAGGCGGCGAGGGGCACGGCGGCCCAGAGCGCGATCACGAGCGGTCCGGCCGCACCGGCCAGCGCGCGGCCGGCGACGCTGCGCAGGCAGCCGGCGGCCAGCACGTAGAGCGGCCACAGGAAGAGCGCCGCCAGCACGGGCGCGGCGGCCGGCAAGAGGGCGCGGCGGCCCGCTCGCAGGCAGGCCAGGAGCCACAGACCTCCCACGAGAGCGGCACACCACGCGAGGCCCGCGGAGACGTCGCCGAGAGCGGGAACGCAGATGGCGAGCGTGAAGGCGGCTGCCAGCCAGGGCGACGCGAGCGCGAGTGCGGCGCCCAGCGCACGCGAGCGGCAGCACCAGGCCGGCCGGCCAGAACGGGAACGCGCCCAGCACGGCTGCGATGGCGATCGCGCAGCAGGCGCTGCCGGCCGCGAGGCGCGCGATGCGCCGGACCGGCTCGGACGGCGCCCCGAGGCCGCAGCGCGAGAGCCCCGCCACCCAGCCGTCGAGATCGACGTCGATGGCCGGCCGCTCGAGCGAGCGCAGCGACGGCAGCGCGGGGAGCGCGGGCAGCGACGAGAGCTTCGGGACGCGCGGGAGCGACGGCAGGGAGCGGCGCGAGCCGCCGCCTCCTCCACCGTGCGCGCTGCGCGCGCGCCGGGGTGCTCGATGCTGTCGGCCGCGGCCGAGAGGACGCGACCGAGCGCCTCTGCCCTGGGCCGCCGCCGGGGATGCGATTCGAGGGCGCGCGCAACCGCAGCCGCCAGCGCGCGCGGCAGGTCGGGGCGCAACTCGGCGAGCGAGCGCGGCGGGTGCCTGTGGCGCTCCCGCAGTTCCTCCGGCGTGCGCGCGCGGAACGGATTGGCGCCCGTGAGCGCCTCGTAGACCATCACGCCCACGGCCCACACGTCCGTCGCCGGCGTCGGCCGCGCGCCCTGGCAGGTCTCGGGCGCCATGTACGAGAGCGTTCCGAGCATGCGATCGTCGACGGTGGCATCGGGCTCGTCGAGCGAGGCGATGCCGAAATCGAGCACGCGCACCGTCCCGTCGCGGCCGAGCAGCACGTTGGCCGGCTTGACGTCCCGGTGCACCACGCCGTTCTCGTGCGCGTGCGAGAGCCCTTCGCAGACGGCCGCCGCCACGCGCAGCAGCGCCGTGTCTCCGAGCTGGCCCTGGCGCAGCGCGCCCGCGAGGTCCATGCCCTCGACGATGTCGGATGCGATGTAGACGTACTGCCCGTCCTCGTGCACGCTGCGCAGCCGCACGACGTTCGGGTGCCGCAGCTTGCCCGCGACCGACGCCTCGCGCCGCGCGCGCTGGCGCAGCGTGGCGTCGTGCGGGATGGCCTTGAGCGCGACGACCTCGTCGCGCTCGAGGTCCAGAGCGCGGAAGACCGTGCCCGTACCGCCGACGCCGAGGACGCCGTCGATGCGGAAGCGGTCGCACACGACACCCGACGGGAAGAGCGCCGGGCCCTGCTGGCGGGCGGCTTCCGGCATCAGGAAGCGGCTCCGGGCCAGGGAGTGCGGGGGAGATCGGGTGGTAGTATCGGCGCGTCCTGCAAGGGCTCTGACATCCGGAGCGACCCGGTGGCGGCGCGAAGGCGTCGCCCTAGGGGCGTGATCGTCGTTCGCCAGGGGAATCGCGCTGTCCTTCTTCGAAGAGTTCGATCTCGACGACGGCCCCCAGACGGAGGAGCATCCGCCGGTCTCTGGGCGCGGCAAGCGAGGCGGGGGCGGCGGGAGCGGCAACGGCCCGGACATGCGCCGGATCCTGCCCGTCGTCGGCGTCGTCGTGCTGGTGCTGGTGCTCGGCTTCGTCGTGCTCGGCTCCTGCTCGGGCTCGTCGAAGGCCGACAAGTACCGCTCCTACGTGCAGGACGTGAATTCCGTCGCGCGCCAGTCGAACGCCGACGCCAAGACGCTCGACGCCGCGCTCTACAACCAGGAGCTCACGCCCGACCAGGTGACCGCGCGGATCGCCAGCCTGATCCCGCGCGCGAGCGCCGCCGAGACGACGGCCGCCTCCCTCAAGCCGGTCGGAGAGATCAAGAAGCAGGGCCTGCAGCGCTACCTGCTGCAGTCGCTGCAGTACCGCACGCTGGCCCTGCAGGAGCTCGAGGCCGCGCTCAAGAAGGCGCTCGCCGCCGAGGCGACCACGCAGGAGCAGCGCGATGCGGTGGCCGCCGCCTACAGCACGCTGATCGCCTCCGACGTCGTCTACGCGTCGAGCTTCCAGCGCCCCTCCCAGCAGATCCTGAGCGAGGAGAACGTCACCGACGCCGCCATCGTCCCGTCGGTCTGGGCCATCTCGCCCGAGCTCGCGAACCCGGCGCCGAGCAGCAACGGCCTCTGGATCGACTCGGTGCGCGACGCCGGCAAGGCCAACGGCTGTAGCGAAGGCGCCATCGGCACCTCGATCGACGGCGTGACCGCGAACGGCACGCAGCTGACGCCGGGCGGCACGGTCACGACGGTCAAGCTGCGCATCCCGAGCACGTTCATCGTCACGGTCGGCAATCACGGCAGCTGCCCGGTGCGCGGCATCGAGGTACACCTCACCGAGGGCAACGAGCGCACGCAGAACAAGCCCGTCAAGTCGCTCCTGCCGAGTGAGACCGTCAGCGTCGCCGTTCCCGGCCACGGGCAACCCGGGCGAGGTCAAGATCGACGTCGTCGTGCCGACGGTCGCCGGCGAGAAGAGCGCCGACAACAACCACTACACCTACCACGTCGCCTTCCAGGCCTGACCGCACGCGATGAGCGCCGACCGCCTGCTCGCGCTCGCCGCAATCGCGATCGCGCTGCTGGCAGTCGGTCTGGCAACGTGGGTCGTCGTCTGGATGCGGCGGGTGCGGCGCGCGCAGAGCGCGCTGCTCTCGGGTCGCCCGGTCGCCGATCTGGTCGAGTTCGCGGTGGGCATGCAGGCGCGGCAGGAGCAGGTCGAGCGACGCGCCGACGAGCTCGCGGCGCTGGTCGGGCAGGCGCGCACCGACATCAGCGAGGCCCTGCAGCGCGTGGGCCTGCAGCGATTCGACGCCTACGACGGCGCCGAGGGCCTGCAGTCGACCGCGCTGGCGATGCTCGACGCGCATGGCGACGGCATCGTCGTGAGCGCGATCCAGGACTCCGAGAGCGCGCGGGTCTACGTCAAGCGGATCCAGGCGGGCAGCGCCGCGGACATCGAGCTGGGGCCCGAGGAGCGGGCCGCCGTGGCCGCTGCGCGGGCGGGAAGCTGAGAGGCATTCTGGTACCGTGCCCCCGGCAAACGGAGGCACGATGAACGGACAGGTGCTCGTTCTCAACGCAACGTACGAGCCACTCAACGTGTGCTCGTTACGCCGCGCATGCGTGCTCCTGCTCAAGGCCAAGGCCGAGCTGATCGAGACGCTCGAGAAGCCGTTGCGCTCCGCCAGCGCGTCGCTTCCCTACCCCGTCGTGATCCGCCTCCTGTCGTACGTCCGCCGCCCGCGCGCCGCCGCCCGCCGCATCACGCGCCGCGCCGTGTTCGCACGCGACGGCTACAGCTGCCAGTACTGCGGAGTCGAGGGCGTGCGCCTCACCGTCGACCACGTCCTGCCGCGCGCCCGCGGCGGCCCGTCGAGCTGGGACAACGCCGTCACGGCCTGCGCGCCCTGCAACCTGCGCAAGGGCGACCGGCTGCCGCACGAGATCGGCATGCGCCTGCGCAGCAAGCCGCGCCCGCCTTCGCCCAGCCTGTTCCTGACGCTGCAGGCCACCGAGGTACCGCACGCCTGGCTCGACTACCTGCCGCGACAGCGCGTCCGCTGACCGTCACGCGCATGGATGACGAGGCCGAGCTTGTCGCACTGCGCCGCCGCGTCCGCGAGCTCGAGGCGCTCGAGTCGGTGGCGCGCGCCGCACGGGCGCCGATCGAGCTCGATGAGGCGCTGACCGCGCTGGTGGAGTCCGCGGCCACCTCGCTGCATGCCGAGGTGTGCGCGCTGGCCGTCGCGAGCGCTCGTGGAGCGCGCAACGAGATCGCGTTCAGGAGCAGCCCGGACGGCCCGACCGACGAGGAGCTGATCGAGCTGGCAGACGCTGGCGCCGCACGCCGAGGGCGGACGCCTGTCGGTGCCGCTGCCCACCCGGCGAGGCGCCCACGGCGCGCTGGTGGCGTGGCGCTCGCGCTCGGGCGAGTTCAGCGCGCGCGAGCAAGAGCTCGCCGAGGCCGCGGCCGCGCACGCCGCCACGGTGCTCGCGGGCGCGCGCGGTGCGATGCGGGGGCTGTTCGCGCGCGAGGTGCACCACCGCGTCAAGAACAACCTGCAGACGGTCGCGTCGCTCCTGCGGCTGGCCGCCAACGGCAACGTCGATCCCGAGCGCGCACTGCGCGACTCGATCGGCCGCGTGCTCGCGATCGCCGAGGTCCACGACCTGCTCACGGCACGGCGCGACGAGGACGTGGACAGCGCCGATCTGGTGCGCCGGCTGTGCGGGATGCTGCGCGGGACGCTCGACGGCACGCTGGAGGTGGGCCCGCTGGCGCCCGATCGTGCTCGCGCCGGAGCGGGCCACGGCGCTGGCCCTCGTCCTCTGCGAGCTCGCCGCGAACGCCATCGAGCACGGCGGAGGCCACGGCTACGTCGAGCTGCGCCGCGACGGCGCCTTCGTCGAGCTCACCGTGAGCGACCACGGCCAGGGCCCGCCCCCGCCGCCCGGAACGCCCGGGCAGGGACTCTCGATCGCCCGGGCGCTCGTCGAGGTCGATCTCGGGGGCACGCTGCGCTTCGCCGAGCACGAAGGCGTGCGGGCCACCGTGCGCTTCCCGTTCGTGCGCTGACTCCGGCGCTGCGGGCGGGTCGTCTAGCCTCCCCGAATGCGAGTGCTGGTCTGTGAAGACGAGACGATCATCCGGCTCGACCTGTGCCAGTTGCTCGAGAGCGCCGGGCTGAAGGTCGTCGGCGAGGCGCGCGACGGCGAGGAGGCCGTGCGCCTGGCGTCCGAGCTCGAGCCCGACATGATCCTCATGGACGTCCGCATGCCGGAGATCGACGGTGTCGAGGCCGCCCGGCGCATCCTGGCGGCGCGTCAGGTGCCGATCGTCATGGTGACGGCCTTCGCCGAGCGCGACATCGTTCAGCAGGCCAGCGAGGCAGGCGCCTTCGGCTACCTCGTCAAGCCCTTTCGCCAGGATGACGTGCTGGCGGCGATCACGACCGCACAGGCGCGCAGCAGCGAGCTGGCCGAGGCGCGCGCGGAGGCGAAGTCGCTCACCGAGGCGCTCGAGACGCGCAAGATCGTCGAGCGCGCCAAGGGCATGCTGATGACGCGCGAGAACATCAGCGAGGGCGACGCCTACGCCCGCATGCGCGCCGCGTCGCAGCGCACGGGCCAGCCGATGCGCGCGATCTCCGAGGCGCTGCTGGCCACGCTCTCCACGGACGCGTGATCCGCCGGCACGCCATCCTCATCGCCGGCCTCGTCACGACGGTGGTGGCGGGGGTGCTGCACACGACCGTGAGCGACACCGCGGGCACGATCGCCGCGAGCATCCCGCTGCTGCTCGTCGCGCCGATCGTGGCGCAGGGCACCGACGCCCTCCGCGGCCGGCTCTCGCCGAGCGTCGTCGGCATCGTGCAGTCCGGGTTCGGCAACGTCGCCGAGCTGGCGATCACGCTGCTCGCCCTGCGCGCGAACCTGCCCGAGGTCGTCAAGCTCGCGATCGTCGGCTCGCTGCTCGGCAACGCCATCCTGCTGGGCGGGCTGTCCGGGCTGCTGCCGCTCATCCGCGGTGGCTTCAGCGCCACCCTGTGCTTCGACCGGCGCCTCTTCTCCGGTATCGCGACGCTCGGCATGATCGCCTTCATCCCGATGGCGATCCTGAGCGTGCCGAGCGACCTGCTGAGCGGCGATCGCCCGGGCATCTCGCTCGCGGCGGGCATCGCCCTGACGATCGTCGGCGTGCTGTTCATCGTCATGGAGCTCAAGGCCCCGCACATGCCGGCCGAGCAGAAGCACGAGCCCTCCGCGCTCGCATTCCGCACCGGCCTGATCTACCTGGCCGTCGGCGGCGGCATGGCGGCGCTCACGGCGGAATGGTTCGTCGCGGGCTTCGAGCCCGCCGCAGAGGCCATCGGCATCCCGATCGCGTTCGCCTCGCTCGTCATCATCCCGCTGCTCGGCAACGTGGCCGAGAACTACGTCGCATTGCGCTACGCCTGGGCCGGCGACGGCGACAGCGCCATGAGCGTGATCATGCACTCGGTCGTGCAGATCGCCCTGCTGATGACGGGCATCCTCGTGATCGCGAGCTGGTTCATCGGCCGCAACGCCGCTCAGCCTGGCGCTCGACCCGGTGCTGGCGGTCTCGCTCGGGCTCGCGTTACTCGTGCTCTGGATGATCCTGTCCGACGGCGAGATGCAGCCGGTCGAGGCCGTCGGCCTGATCGCCGTCTACACGATCCTCGCCGCGGCCATCTGGGCCGAGGGCTCGCTCGTCTAGACGGGCGGCACGGCCGGGTCGTGGTCGTGCTCCTTCTCGCCCACCACGACGCCGTCTTCGAGCCATACGCCCATGTTCCGGAACTTCGCGCGGCGCAGCGTGCGTCGCAATTCGATGGGCTCGGCCTCGATCGAGTCGAGCGCCAGCGAAATCGCGTCACCGAGCAACTGCGCGGCACGCTTGTGATCCTTGTGCGCGCCTCCCGAAGGCTCGGTCACGACCGTGTCGACGACGCCGAGGTCGTGGCAGAAGCGCGCCGTCGGCTTGAAGGCGGCCGCGGCCTTGCGGCGCTGGTTGACGTCGCGCCAGAGGATGGTCGCGCAGCCTTCGGGTGAGATCACCGAGTAGATCGCGTGCTCGAGCATCAGCACGCGATCGCTGACGCCGATCGCCAGGGCGCCGCCCGAGCCGCCCTCGCCGATCACGCAGGCCACGCTCGGCACGCGCAGGCGCGCCATCGCGAGCATCGACTGGGCGATGGCGGCGGCCTGACCGGCCTGCTCCGACTCCACGCCCGGATAGGCGCCGGGCGTGTCGATCATCGTGACCACGGGGAAGCCCAGGCGATCCGCGAGCGCGAACACGCGCCGCGCCTTGGCATAGCCCTGCGGCTGCGCCATGCCGAAGTTGCGGAAGGCGCGCTCCTTGAGGTCGCGCCCCTTCTGGTGCCCGATGATCGCGATCGTCCGGCCCCGGAAGGAGCCGACACCGGCCACGATGGCGGGATCGTCGGTGCCGGCGCGATCGCCGTGCAGCTCGACCCACTCGTCCACCAGGTTGTCCACGTAATCCAGCGTGTACGGGCGGCCGTCGTCGCGGGCCAGCTGAACGGCATCCCAGATGTCCGATTCGGCGGCGCGCTCGGCCAGGCGGCGGCGAAGCCCGCGGAACGGCGTCGGCAGCCGGCTGTTCACGCCGGCCCGCCGTTGGTGTGGGCGTCGCCGTGCGGCGCCGAGCGCAGGAAGCGCATGACGCGCGCCATGATGCCCGGGGGCGGCGGGGCCTCGCCGGGCTCCATCGGCACGAGCGTGCCGCCTGCGCACAGGCGAAGGATGCGCCCGAGCTGCTCGTTGAGCTCGCCGCGCTTGACGACGGCGTCGATCAGGCCGTGCTCGAGACTCGATTCGGCTCGCCCGAAATCGGCCGGCAGCGTCTCGCGCGTCGTCTCCTGCACGACCCTCGGCCCAGCGAACGAGAGCAGCGCATCGGGCTCGGCGACGACGAAGTCGCCCAGGGCGGCGAAGGATGCGATCACGCCGCCCGTCGTGGGGTGCGCCAGCACCGAGATGTAGGGCACGCCGGATTCACGCAGGAGATCGATGGCGCACGACGGTCTTCGCCATCTGCATCAGCGCGAGGATGTTCTCCTGCATGCGCGCTCCGCCCGAGGCGGTCGACCGAGACGAGCGGGATGCCGCGCTCGGCGGCCACATCGCCGGCGCGCGTGAACATCTCGCCGACGACGCTGCCCATCGAGCCGCCCATGAACGCGAAGTCCATCGTGCAGAGCACGCAGGGCATGCCGCCGATGGTGGCGGTGCCGGCGATCATCGCGTCGCCCGAGCCCCGTGGCCACCTCGGCCTCGCTCAGGCGCTCGGTGTAGGGGCGCAGATCGGTGAACGCCAGCGGATCGGCCGAGCGCAGGCCCTCGCCCAGCTGATGGAAGCTGCCGGGGTCGGCCAGCTGCTCGACCCGCTCCTCGGCGCCGACCGGAAAGTGATGTCCGCAGACGGTGCAGACGCGCAGCACGGCGCGCAACTCGTCCTCGCGGTAGTGCGACTTGCAGACCGGGCAGGTGTTCGGATGCAGCTTTGCGCGGGCAGGCTGCTGCTCGAGCGCAGGCTCCTCGCGCTCAACCTCCACCTGGATATCTTCGGGCTCCTCGTGCGTGGCCACCGCGCTGCGCCTCCTGGCCCCCATGCCGAAGCAGGGCCGATGCGGACTCTAGATGATCCCCGCTTGCAGGCATCCGACCGGCGTCTAAGCTCATCTGCCGCATGCCGGCACGCGTGACCTTCACCGACGCGGGCGTGGCCTTCGACGCTGACGGCGCTCTCGCACCGGCCGCGCAACTGGTGGCCAAGCTCCGACTCGCGATCGACGCGGGAGCGATTCCCGAGGGTGCGACGCTGCCCTCGATCCGCACCGGCGCCGCCGAGCTCGGCGTGCATCCGAACACGCTGCGCAAGGTGTACGCCGCGCTCGAGGAGCAGGGCTACGCGACGACGCGCCACGGCTCGGGCACCGTCGCGCACGTGCAGCGACGCGGCGGGCGCGGCCGCCGTGCGCGAGATCGCCGACGACGGCGCTCGCGAGCGCTCGCACGGCCGGAGCGGATCCGCAGCTGGTCGCGCTCGCGATCCTGGCCGGTGGCGGCGCGGCGCCCGCCGCACGCGCCACGGCGGCGCGCTCGCGGCCCCAGCCGAAAGCGAAAGCGCCGCCCGTGGCGCGCAAGGCGGCAGCCAGCGCGCATCCGAGCGCAGCAAGGCGCCGGTCCTGCCGCCCGACATCCTGCGCGGCTCGCACGTCGGCCTCGTGACGAGCGATGCCGCGCTCGTCTCCCGCGCCCTGAACGAGGCCGAGCGGCGCGGCGTGCGCCTGCGCGTCGCGCGGCCCGACGACGGTCAGACGCTCGGCGACCTCGTGTGGGGCTGCGAGCTCGTGATCGTCGGGCGCGACGCGCGCGACGACGAGCGGACGCAGCGCGTGCT
The DNA here is from genome assembly GCA_963713435.1 of uncultured Actinomycetes bacterium. GTDB lineage: Bacteria > Actinomycetota > Thermoleophilia > Gaiellales > JALYLC01 > JALYLC01. The sequence continues at coordinate 244,219 of CAVQLU010000005.1, read as the reverse complement.
GCGCAGCGCGCGCGACATCCTCGAGCTCGGCTAACGGCCCCGCGTCAGAGCTCGAGCGCGGCGGCCGTCGCTCTCGTCCCAGCGCTCGATCACGAGCGAGGCGTTGTGGCCGCCGAAGCCGAAGCCGTTGGAGAGCCCGACGCGCAGGTCGACGCCGTGCCGGGCGACGTTGGGCACGTAGTCCAGGTCGCACTCCGGGTCGGCTCTCGAACTGGTTGATCGTCGGCGGCAGGATGCCGCGGCAGAGCGCGAGCGCCGTGAGCGAGAGCTCCGTCGACCCGGCCGCGCCCAGCATGTGGCCGGTCATCGACTTGGTCGACGAGACCGGCACCTGGTAGGCGCGCTCCTCGCCGAGCACCTGCTTGATCACGCGCGTCTCGGCGCTGTCGCCCACGGGCGTCGAGGTGCCGTGCGCGTTGATGTAGTCGATCGCGCTCGGCTCCATGCCGGCCTCCTCGAGCGCCATGCGCATGGCGCGCGCCGGGTTGACGCCGGTCGGGTCGGGCTCGGTGAAGTGGTGCGCGTCGGCCGAGCAGCCGTAGCCCATGATCTCGCCGTAGATGCGCGCGCCGCGCGCGCGGGCGTGCTCGAGCTCCTCGATCACGACGATCGAGGACGCCCTCGCCGATCACGAAGCCGTCGCGCCCCGCGTCGAACGGCCGGCTGGCCGTCTCGGGATCGTCGTTGCGCTGCGAGATCGCGCGCATCGCGTAGAACCCGCCGACGCCGATCGGCGTGATCGGCGCCTCGCTGCCGCCCGCGACCATCACGTCGGCGCGCCCGTCGCGAATCGTCCCGACCGCATCGCCGATCGCCATCGACGAGGCGGCGCAGGCGGTGCAGACCGTGCTCGACGGGCCGCGGAAGCCGTACTCCATCGAGACCATCGCGGCGCCCATGTTCGGGATCAGCATCGTGATCCAGAGCGGGCTCATGCGATCGATGCCCTTCGAGAAGAGGTGCTCGTGCGCGACGTTGAGCGTCTGCAGACCGCCGATGCCCGTCGCCACCGCGGTGCCGGTGCGCTCGCCGAGACCATCGGCCGTGACGTCGAGCGCCGCGTCCTCGATCGCCTCGCGCGCGGCCACCAGCACGAACTGCGTGTAGCGGTCGGTGCGCCGCGCGAGCTTGCGGTCCATCGCGACGGTCGGGTCGAAATCCTTGACCTCGCAAGCAAAGGTGCACGGGCGCGTCGCGCAGCGGGAAGATCGTGATCGGGCCGCCGCCGCTGACTCCCGGCGACGATGTTCGTCCCACGTCTCCTCGCGGGTGGTGCCGAGCGGCGTGACCATGCCGATGCCCGTCAGTACGACGCGACGTCCCCCTGCCTGGCGCAGTGCCACCGCTACATCCCCAATCCGCCGTCGACTGCAAGCACCGCGCCGGTCACGAAGCCCGACGCGTCCGAGACCAGGAAGCGTACGCAGCGCGCGACGTCCTCGGGCTCACCCAGCCGGCCGAGCGGCGTCGAGCCCAGCAGCGCCTCGCGCGCGTTCTCCGGCAGCACGTCGGTCAGCTCGGTCGAGATGTAGCCGGGCGCGATGCAGTTGACGCGCACGCCGCGCGAGCCGATCTCCTTGGCGAGCGACTTCGTGAGGCCGATCAGCCCGGCCTTGGAGGCCGAGTAGTTCGTCTGGCCCGCGTTGCCGTGAATGCCGACGATCGAGCTCATGGTCACGATCGAGCCGCGCCGCCGGCGCATCATGCGGCGGCTCGCGGCCTGGCAGACGTGGAACGCGCCGCCGAGGTTGGTCGCGATCACGTCGTCGAAGTCCTGCGCGCCGATGCGCGCGATCAGGTTGTCGCGCGTGATGCCCGCGTTGCAGACGAGCGCGTCGATCTCGCCCAGCTCGTCCTCGCAGCGCGCCACCAGCGCATGCGCCGCCTCGGCGTCGGCGACGTCGGCCTGGAGCGCCAGGGCCCGGCCACCGGCCGCCTCGATCTCAGCCGACCACGGCCGTCCGCGCCCGCGGCGTCGGAGCGGTAGTTGACGCCGATGGCGGCGCCCGCCGCGGCCAGCTCGAGCGCGGTCGCGCGCCCGATGCCGCGCGAGGCACCGGTGATCAGCGCGATGCGGCCGTCGAGCTCAGGCACTCGCGATCAGTTCCTGCGCTCGGGGAATGTCATCGGGTGCCGGACACCGAGACGGACGAGAGGCTGCGGTCGATGCGCCGGATGAGCCCCGAGAGCACGCTGCCGGGGCCGACCTCGATGAACGTCCGCGCGCCGAGGTCGCGCAGCGCCCCGACGGCCTGCGTGAAGCGCACGGGCGCGGTGAGCTGCTGCAGCAGGATCGGCACGATCTCGCGCGCGCCCTCGAGGCGGCAGGTCACGGTCGAGAAGAACGGCACCTGCGGCTCGGCGAACGTCGTCGCCTCGAGCACCGGCGCGAGCTGCTCGGCCGCGAGCGCCGTGAGCGGGCTGTGGAAGCCGCCCGAGACCTTGAGCTTGACCGCGCGGCGCGCGCCGGCCGCCTCGGCGGCGGCGATCAGCGCGTCGACGCCTGCGAGCGTGCCGCTCACGACGACCTGCCCGGGGCAGTTGTAGTTCGCGGCCCAGACGCCCTCGATGCCGTCGCACAGCCGCTCGATCTCGCTGTCGTCGAGGCCGATGACCGCGGCCATCGCGCCCGGCGAGGCGGCAGCGGCCGCTGCGGTCGCCAGGCCGCGCTCGCGCGTCAGGTGCGCGGCGGTGCGGTCGTCGATCGAGCCCGCCGCGGCCAGCGCCGCGTACTCGCCGACCGAGTGGCCCACCACGTAGTCGGGCCGCAGGCCCGCGGCGGTCAGCCCCGCCAGGCAGGCGAGCTCGGTGCGTGACGAGCGCCGGCTGCGTGATCTCGGTCTCGCTCAGGCGCTCGATCGGCCCCTCGAAGCAGAGCTCGGCGAGATCGAAGCCGACGGCCTCCGCAGCGCGGTCGTAGACGGCCCGCGCGGCCGGAAAAGCCTCGCTCATCGCACGCCCCATACCCACCTCCTGGGACCCCTGTCCCGGGAAGCAGAACGCCACCTTGCCCTCCGTCACGCGTCCTCCTCGCAGCGACCGCGGACCAGACTACACCGGAGGCGGGAGCGCGGTTTCGCGGCGCCCGGAGCGGATTCAGGCATCGACGAACCCGAACGACAGCGTGGCGTCCAGCACGGCCTCGCCGTTGCAGCGCACCGCCGCCGGTGCCGCGCCCGAACGTCGAGCGCAGGCGGTCGACGTTCAGCTCGAAGTCGAGCACGTCGCCGGGCCGCACGACGCGGCGGAAGCGCACGCCGTCGATGCCCGCGAAGAGCGGGATCGCGGCCCGGGAAATCGGGGTGCGACAGCACGCCGACCGCGCCGGCCTGGGCCAGCGCCTCGACCATCAGCACGCCGGGCATGATCGGCTCGCCCGGGAAAGTGCCCGCGCAGGAACCACTCGTCGCCGCGAATCGTCAGGCGCGCGACGACGCGCGCGCCCGGCTCGAGCTCGACGATCTCGTCGAGGAACAGGAACGGGTCGCGGTGCGGGATGAGCTGCTCGATCTCCTCGCGCCCGAACGGCGTGGTGAAGGCGGTCACGGCGCCTATCGTAGCCAGATGCCCCGAGAGCCAATCCTGGTCCACGAGCTCGAGAGCTGCGACTCGACGCAGGACGAGCTGCGCGCCCTCGCAGCCGCAGGAGCGCCCGCCTTCACGGCCGTGCGCGCCGACGTGCAGCGCGCCGGCCGCGGCCGGCGCGGGCGGCGCTGGGAGGCGCCCGCCGGGCACCGCGCTGCTCGTCTCCATCCTGCTGCGCCCGCAGCGGCCGGCGCACGAGCTGCCCGCGCTCAGCCTGGCCGGCGGCGTCGCGGCCGTCGAGTGCGCGCGCAGCGTTCGGCGCCGCCGCCGGCCTGAGCTGGCCGAACGACATCGTGTGCGATGCGCGCAAGCTCGCCGGCGTGCTGGCCGAGCTCGGGCCCGGACGGCAGCGTGCTGCTCGGCGTCGGCATGAACCTCGCCGCTCGGGGACGGCGATCTGCCGCCGGCCGACCGCCTCATTCCGACCTCGCTGCTGCTCGAGACGGGATCGGCCCCGACTGCGCCGGCGGCGCTCGACGGCGCTGCTCGCGGCGCTGCAGCCGCTCGGCTGCAGCCTTCGACGACGCAGGGCCCGCCGGCCGATCGCCGCGCGCGCGCGGCCGCTCGACGCGCTCGCGGGCAGCGAGGTGCGAGCTGCGGCTCGCGAGCGGCGACGAGCGTGCAGGGCACGGCGGCGGGCATCGCCGACGACGGCTGCCTGCTCGTGCGCGGCGCCGACGGCGTGCGGCGCCTACGCGAGCGGCGAGGTCGTGCGGCTGACCTGAGCGTCTGACAGGCTACGGCCGTGGCCGAGACACTGCTCGACGTATTCGTCACCGGCACCGATGACGGCGTCGGCAAGACGTACGTCTGCGCCCTGCTGGCGGCTCGCGCGCGGGCCGCAGGCCTCACGCCCGCCATGCTGACCGCCGTGCAGATCGGCGAGGACGACGCCACGCGCTGGCTGATCGGGCGCGTTCCCGGCGCCGTGGGCGCGACGGCGCACGTCGTACGGCGCGAGCACCTGCTGGCGTCGAGGGGAGGCGACGCGATCGCCGCGGTCGATCCCGACCACGTGCGCGAGGTCTACCTCGCGCTGCGCGGCCGCAGCGACGGCGTGCTCGTCGAAGGGCCGTCCGGCCTGCTCTCGCCGCATCGGCTGGAACCGCACGACGGCCGATCTCGCCCAGGCGCTCGGCCTCCCGCTCGTGATCGTCTGCCGGCCCGGGCGCGGCACCATCAACCACGCCGCGCTCACGCTCGAGGCCGCGCGGCGGCGCAACCTGACGGTGCGGGGCCTGATCGTGAACGGCGCCGACGAGCCGCCGGGACTCGAGGAGCTCGCCAACCGCGCCGAGCTCGCGCGCCTCGCGCCGATCCTCGAGATCATCCCGGACGAGACGATCAACTCGCTCTCGGGCGTAGCGCGTCTCAGGTCGCGATACGGGCCCGGCACGCGCCGTGTTGCCGGCCGCATCGCGGAGATCGAGCCGCAGTCGCGCGGGGACGCCGGGCGGCAGCCGGAAGCGGAAGCCGTTGAGCCCCGCGGCGCGCGGCCGGCGCGGCACCACGACGCGCGCTCCCGCCAGCACGCGCACGGTGCCCGCATCGGACAGCCGCACCGCCAGGAAGACCTTGCGCCCGCGCACGCGGAGGCGCACGAGTCGCGCGACGGGCGGGTGGCGGTCGAGCTTGAAGGATTCGCGCAGGACCTGCTCGCCGACGGCGGTGCGTGCGTGCAGCGCGAAGGTGTAGGTGCCGTCGGGCAGCGTCGCGAGCCAGCGCGGCCGGGAGCGTGACCGACTGCGGACCCGGGCGCGGTCGCGGCGCGGCAGCGGCGGCACGGGCGTCGTGCGCGCGCGGCGTCGAGAGCTCGGCGCTCAGCGTCGGCCGGCTGCGTCTGCTGCCAGAGCGCCGTCACGGACGCGTTGCGCCCGGCCGCCGCGCGGCTCAGCTTGAGCTTGCGCACGGCGCGGACGACCGTCACCGTCCCGCTGCGCTCCGCCACCCGGCCGAGCGCGTCGGTCGACGCGCAGCCGCACGGTGTAGGTGCCGTCGGCGACGAGCCCGGCGGGCCCTTCGGCGCCCCAGCGGGCGCTCTGGCCGCCGGCCGGCACCTGCGCGTCCGGGCACGAGCGCGTCGACGCTCGTGCCGTCGGGCGCCAGGACGTCGAGGCTGACCGTGGACGGCCCCGCGAGCGTGTAGCCGATCGCCAGCTTGTCGTCGACGCCGTCGCCGTCGGGCGAGATGACGCCGGGGGTGAGCGCGAGCGGCGGCGCCTGCGAGATCGCGGGCTGGGCGCCCAGCGATGCCGAGCAGCGGGCGCGCCGCGACGCCGGCTGCATCCTGCGCCTCGATGCGGTAGGCGAGCTTCGTCCCGGCCACGACGGGCGTGCCGTCCGAGCGCGTTCCCGGCCAGTTCCACGAGATCGTCGCCGCCGCTGCCGCTGTTGCTCGCGACCGGCGCGCCGTGCGCATCGAGCACCGTCACGGTCCAGCGCGGCCCCGCCGAGGACGCGCGCCCGGAACGCGATCGGGACGAGCTGCCCGCTCGCGTCGGCTCCCGAGCCCGTCGGGCGTGGCGGCTGCATCGACGATCTTGGGCGAGCCGGTCGCCTGCGCCGCCGCGGCGATCGCATCGAGCTCGGGGTAGATGAGCGCACCCGGGCAGTCGGTCGGCAGGGCGTCGCGATGGCCGCTGACGACGCGGAAGGTCGTCGTCTTGCCCGCGGGGAAGCGGGGATTGCCGTAGGAGGTCATCGTGGCGTGGCCGAGCGGATCGACGTGCGCGACGTCGAGCCGCCACGCGATGAGGCTCGTGAGCGCGTCCCGTGCGGCGGTCGTCAGCGGCGCCAGCGCGCCGTTGCCGATCACGGCGATGCCGACGCTGCCGGTGTTGAAGCCCTCCGTGTGCGCGCCGACCACGGGGCGGTCGATGCCGCCGGCGCGCCCTTCGTAGATGCGCCCGAAGGCGTCGACGAGGAAGTTGTAGCCGATGTCGTTCCAGCCGTTCGAGCGCACGTGGTAGGTGTAGATCGAGCGGATGATCGCCGGGACGTCGCCGGGCGCGTAGCCGTTCGGCGTGGCCGTGTGATGCACGAACACCATCTGCACGGCGGGCGCGTAGTAGGGCGCGGCGCGGCGGATGCTCTCGTCGGCGCCCCAGGCGGCGCGCGAGATGATCGGCGGCTCACCGGGCACGGCGGCCGGGGCGCGGACGTGGCGCAGCGGGCTCCGGTCGGCCGCGACGAGCGCGACGCGCACGCGCTCGCACGGCGCCGCGCACGCGCAACTGCAGCGCGTCGCTGCCCTTGACCCAGACCGGCTCCGCGTGGCTCACGCGGCCGCCGCCGTCGGCCTCGAGGCTCGTCCAGGCCGACCACCGGCCGTCGAACGCGCGCGCCCGCGCCTCGACGCTCACGCCGGGGCGGGCCTGCCAGCGCGCGCCCAGCAGGTCGAACGCGAACGGCGCGCGCCGCACGGCAGAGGTGTGCACGCCCGGCGTGCCCGGCACGGCCACCGAGAGCTCGGCGTAGCGCGTCTGCGCGGCCGCGGCCGCCGGGGCGAGCAGGCAGAGCGCAAGCCGCGAGCGGGTATGAGGGCGCGTCTCACCACTGCGGCTTCGCGGCCGCCTTCCGCGTCCCTCCCGCGTCACAGCGGGGTAGTACGCTGCGGTCGCCGATGCGCGCACTGTGCCTCCTGGCCGTCGCATTCATCGCCGGCCTCGCACTGACGCCGGGGGCGGCTGCCGAGAGCCCGCATGTCCGCGTCGTCGTGCTCGACGCCGATGTCGACCCCGTCACGGCCGACTGGGTCGTCGACGAGATCCACGCCGCGGCCAGGGCGCGGCGACGACGCCGTCGTGCTCGAGCTCGACACGCCCGGCGGCCTGCTCACCTCCATGCGCCAGATCACGCAGGCCGAGCTGCGCTCGCCGATCCCGGTGCATCGGATTCGTCGCGCCGAGCGGCGCGCGCGCCGCCAGCGCCGGCTTCTTCGTGCTGCAGGCCTCCGATCTCGCGGCCATGGTGCCCGCGTCCAACACCGGCGCCGCCACGCCGATCGACATGGGCGGCGGCAACGTCGGCAGCGATCTGCGCGCCAAGCTGATCCACGACGCCGAGGCGCAGATGCGCTTCCTCGCCGGCGGCAGCGGGCGCAACGCGACTGCGGCCGCGCAGGCGGTGGAGCCCAAGAGCGCCGCCTGCCCGCGCTGCCCGCGCAGCTGGACGGGCGACGAGGCGCTCGCGGAGAACGTGATCGACCTCATCGGCCGCCGACGTGCCGGCGCTGCTGTCGAAGAGCGACGGCCGCGTCACGGTGCGCAAGCACCTGCCGCTCGCGCTGGCCGGAGCCACGGTCGAGCGCCACGAGCTGCCGCTGCAGCTGCGGCTGCTCGACATCGCTGCTCGACCCCAACCTGATCACGCTGCTGTTTCTGGGGGGCATCCTGGGAATCGCCTTCGAGCTGACGCACCCGGGCATCGTGCTGCCCGGCCTGCTGGGCACCGTAGCGCTGCTTCTGGCACTGCTCGGCCTCTCGATCGTGCCCTTCTCGTGGGCGGGCATCGGCTCTTCTGGTCTTCGGCATCGCGTTGCTGGCGCTGGAGGCCCACACCCCGGCGCACGGCGCGTTCGCGGCGGTGGGGACGCTCTCGCTGGTGCTCGGCGGCCTGATGCTGTTCCGCGTCGACGACGCGCCCTACGGCACGACGAGCCTGTGGCTCGTGCTCGCGCTCGCCGCTCTCGCTCGGCCGTGTTCGCGATGCTCGTCGTGAACCGGCTCATGCGCGTGCGCAGGCTGCCGCCGCGAGGCGGCGGCGCGTCGGTCGTCGGACAGCTCGCCGAACGTCGCGTCCGGCCTGCACCCGAGCGGCCAGGTGCTCCTGCACGGCGAGCGCTGGCAGGCCCGCCTGCACGAGCGGCGACGCAGGCGCGGGCGAGTTCGTGCGCGTCACCGGGCGCGAAGGCCTGGTGCTCGAGGTCGAGCGCGAGCCCGGCCACGAGCGCAGAACGCACATAGGATGCCTCGCATGAACGCACTCTGGTCGTCGCTCGGCGTCATCATCATCGTCGCGCTGGTCCTCGTCGCCCTGTCCGTCCGGGTGCTGCGCGAGTACGAGCGCGGCGTGATCTTCCGCCTCGGCCGCGCTGCTCACGGGCCCGAAGGGCCCCGGCCTGATCCTGCTGATCCCGATCATCGACAAGATGGTCAAGGCCGACCTCCGCACCGTGACGCTGGCGATCCCGCCGCAGGAGGTCATCACCAAGGACAACGTGCCGGTGCGCGTGACCGCGGTGACCTACTTCCGCGTCGTCGATCCCGCAGGCCGCGGTGACGCAGGTCGAGAACTACCTCGTCGCGACGTCGCAGATCGCGCAGACGACGCTGCGCGCCGTGCTCGGCCAGCACTCGCTGGACGAGCTGCTCGTCGGAGCGCGACAAGATCAACGAGATCCTGCAGGACATCATCGACGGCCACTCGTCGCCCTGGGGCATCAAGATCTCGGTCGTCGAGGTCAAGGACGTCGAGCTGCCCACGACGATGCAGCGCGCCATGGCGCGCCAGGCCGAGGCCGAGCGCGAGCGGCGCGCGAAGATCATCGGCGCGCAGGGCGAGTACGAGGCCGCCGAGCAGCTCAGCATGGCCGCCGACCGCATCGCCGCGAGCCCGATCGCGCTCCAGCTGCGCTACCTGCAGACGCTGCTCGAGATCTCCTCGTCGGCCAACACGAGCACGATCCTGCCGATCCCGATCGACATCCTGCGCCCGCTGCAGGAGGTCGCGCGGGCGGTCGGCCAGGTTCAGCGCTCCGCCGCCGGCCCCTGCTGCCCGCACCGCCGGCTCCGGGCCCGCTCCGGAGCCCGCCTCCTGAGGACTCGGCGGGCTCCTCGCCGCTGTCGTCGGCCTCGTCGCCGGCGGGCTCGGGCGTTCCGTCGAACTCTGCGCCCGGCGCGGCCGGCGGCGCACTGCCGTCGGCGGCTCGCCCAGCGGCAGCTCCTCGCCCAGCTCGCCCGTCGACCTCGACGCTGGCGTCCACCATCGCGACGGCGGAGATGCGGTCGCCTTCGCGCAGGCGCTGGACGATCACGCCCTGCGTGGCCCGGCTCATCTGCGAGATGCCGTCGACCGCGGTGCGCTGCACGGTGCCGGACTCCGTGATCAGCAGGATCTCCTGCCGCGGCCCGACGACCAGCGCACCGACGATCGCCCCGCGCGCCTCGACCAGGCGGATCGTGAGCACGCCCATCGTGCCGCGGCCCTTGCGCGGATACTCGGCGACGCGCGTGCGCTTGCCGTAGCCGTTCTCGGTGATCACGAGCAGATCGGCCTCGTCGTCGGCGACGTCGATCGCGATGACCTCGTCGCCCTTGCGCAGCTTCATGCCGATCACGCCGCCCGTCGCACGGCCCATCGCGCGCGCCTCGTTCTCGTCGAAGCGCACCGTCTGGCCCTTGCTGCGAGGTCAGCAGCACGTCGTCCTCGCCCGAGGTGAGGCGCACGCCGATCAGCTCGTCGCCCTCGCGGATGTTGATCGCGATGATGCCGTCGGACTTGCGCGGCGTGTCGTACTCCTTGAAGAGCGTCTTCTTGACGATGCCGCCCTTGGTGGCCTGCACGAGGTACATGCCCTCGCCGAAGTCGCGCGTCGGCGATGACGGTGCGCACGCGCTCGCCCTCGCGCAGCGGCAGCAGGTTGACGACGGCGCGGCCGCGGCCCTGCCGGTTGCCCTCGGGCAGCTCGTGCACCTTGAGCCGGTAGACCTTGCCGACGCTCGTGAAGAAGAGGACGTAGTCGTGCGTCGAGGCGACGAGCAGGTGCTCGATCCAGTCGTCGTCCTTGGTGTCCATCCCCATCACGCCCACGCCGCCGCGCTTCTGCTGGCGGTAGGTGGAGGCCGCGACGCGCTTGATGTAGCCCGTCTGCGTGATCGAGATGACCATGTCCTCTTCGCGGATCAGCTGCTCGAGGTCGAGCTCGCCCTCCGCCGGCACGATCTCGGTGCGCCGGTCGTCGCCGAAGCGGTCGCCGAGCTCGCTCAGCTCGTCCTTGACGATCGCGTAGACGCGCGCCTCGTCGGCCAGGATCGAGCGCAGCTCGGTGACGAGCGCGACCAGCTCGCCGTGCTCGCGCGCGCACCTCGTCCTGCTGCAGCGCGGTCAGGGCGCGCAGGCGGAGGTCGAGGATGGCCCGGGCCTGCACCTCGGAGAGCCCGAACTCCGACATCAGCGTCTCGCGCGCGAGATCGGCGTCGGCGGAGCCGCGGATCACGGCGATCACGCGGTCGAGGTTGTCGAGCGCGATCAGGTAGCCCTCCAAGATGTGGAGGCGATCCTGTGCGCGCTGCAGCCGGAACTTGGTGCGCCGGGTGATGACTTCCTTCTGGTGATCGACGTAGTGGCGCAGCAGCGCCTTCAGGCCGAGCGTGCGGGGCGTCCCGCCCACCAGGGTCACGATGTTGGCGCCGAAGGTCGTCTGCAGCGGCGTGTGCTTGTAGAGCTGGTTGAGCACGACCTTGGCCATCTCGCCGCGCTTCAGCTCGATCCAGATCCGCATGCCGTTGCGGTCGGACTGGTCGGCGATGTCGCGGATGCCCGTGATGACCTTCTCGTGCACGAGCTCGGCGATCTTCGCGAGCACGCCGTCGTCGCCGCCCTTGCGCACCTGGTACGGGAGCTCCGTGATGATGATCGCGTCGTGGCCGCCCTTCTGCGGCTCGATGTGCGCGACCGCGCGCACGCGGATGCGCCCGCGGCCCGTCTCGTAGGCGTCGCGGATGCCCGCGAGGCCCATGACCACGCCGCCCGTGGGGAAGTCGGGGCCCTTGACGTGCTCCATCAGCTCGTCGGTCGTGACGTCGGGGTTGTCGATCAGCGCGATGGCGCCGGCGATGATCTCGCGCAGGTTGTGCGGCGGGATGTTCGTCGCCATGCCGACCGCGATGCCGGCCGAGCCGTTCGCGAGCAGGTTCGGGAAGCGCGCCGGCATGACCGTCGGCATCTGGTTCTGCTCGTCGTAGTTGGGCTCGAAGTCGACGACGTCCTCGTCGAGGTCGCGCAGCATCTCGACGGCGATGGGCGAGAGCCGGCACTCCGTGTAGCGCATGGCCGCGGCGGGGTCGCCGTCGATGTTGCCGAAGTTGCCCTGCGTATCAACCAGCGGGTAGCGCGACGCGAACGTCTGCCCCAGGCGCACGAGCGTGTCGTAGATCGCCTGATCGCCGTGCGGGTGGTACTTGCCCATGCAATCGCCGACCACGCGGGCGCACTTGACGTACGGCCGGTTCGGCTGCAGCCCGAGGTCCTGCATCGTGAAGAGGACGCGCCGGTGGACGGGCTTGAGTCCGTCGCGCACGTCGGGGAGGGCGCGCCCCACGATCACGCTCATCGCGTAATCCATGTAGGACGCGAGCGCATCTCCTCTACGAGCTCGCGGATCCTCGATGTTCCCGTCGCCCAGGTCGATAAGGTTGCGCCAGGATCGCGACAGTGTCTCCGTGAGCGCTCTCTAGACGTCGAGGAACTTGACGTCGCGGGCGTGCTGCTGGATGAAGTCGCGCCGCGGCTCGACGTCATCGCCCATCAGCCGCACGAACAGCTCGTCGGCCGCCTGGCCGTCCTCGATCGTGACCCGGCGCAGCATGCGCGTGGCGGGATCCATGGTCGTCTCGCGCAACTGGTCGGCGTTCATCTCGCCGAGGCCCTTGAAGCGCTGCAGCGCGAGGCCCTCCTTGGCGACGTCGAGGATCGCCGTGCGCAGCTCCTCGAACGTGTGCGACTCGCGCGCCTTCTTGCCGAGCGTGACGGTGTAGGGCGGGTTGCCCGGCCAGCTCGCGCAGGCGCAGATGCGCCTTGCGCAGGCCGTCGTAGGCGCGCGATGCGAACAGGTTCTGCGGCAGCGGCACCGTCTCGACGGCGCCCGTGCGCTTCTCCGTCACCTTGAGCAGCAGCGACGGGTCGTCCGCGTGGTCGTGGCGGGCGACGACCTCGACGGAATCGGGCTCGTCCTCCGGCACGCCGGTGCGGAAGTAGCTCTCGAGCTCGTCCAGCGTCGCCGCCGGCTCCTCGATCAGGCGGTGGTCCTTGACGTAGTCGACCGCCGGCCCGCCGAACTCCGAGCGCAGGCGCGCGGCCCAGCCCTCGTACTCGCGCAGCGCCGAGAGGAAGCGCTGGTAGCGCACCTCGGTGAAGCGCGGCGACTCGCCGTAGCGATCGGCCACCTCGATGTCGCCGAGCCGCTCGCGCAGCAGGATGCGCTCGAGCTCGCTGTCGTTCTGCAGGTAGAGCGCCTCGCGGCGGCCGAACTTGAGCCGGTAGAGCGGCGGCTGCGCGATGTAGACGTGGCCGGCCTCGATCATCGGCAGCATGTGCCGGAAGAAGAACGTCAGGATCAGCGTGCGGATGTGCGCGCCGTCGACGTCGGCATCGGTCATCGCCACGATCTTGTGGTAGCGCAGGCCCTCGAGGTTGAACTCCTCGCCGATGCCCGTGTTGATCGTCGTGATCATGGCCTGGATCTCGACGTTCGAGAGGATCTTGTTGATCCGGGCCTTCTCGACGTTCAGGATCTTGCCGCGCAGCGGCAGGATGGCCTGGAACTCGCGGTCGCGCGCGTCGCCGGCGGTGCCGCCGGCGCTGTTGCCCTCGACCAGGAACAGCTCGCACTGCGCCGGGTCGTTGTTGGAGCAGTCCTTGAGCTTGCCCGGCAGGCGCGAGTTCTCGAGCGCCGTCTTGCGGCGCACGAGATCGCGCGCCTTGCGGGCGGCCTGGCGGGCGCGCGCGGCCTGGAGCGCCTTGTTGATGATCGCGCGGGCCTCCGCCGGGTGCTCCTCGAACCACTCGGCGAGCGCGGCGTTGGTGGTCGTCTCGACCAGGCTGCGCATCGGCGAGTTGCCGAGCTTCGTCTTCGTCTGCCCCTCGAACTGCGGGTCCTGGAGCTTGACCGAGATGATCGCGACGAGGCCCTCGTGCGCGTCGTCCTGCCCGAGCGGCTCGTCCTTCTCCTTGATCAGCCCGGTGGAGCGCGCGTAGGCGTTGACGGTGCGCGTGAGCGCCGAGCGGAAGCCCGTCAGGTGCGTGCCGCCCTCGTGCGTGTTGATGTTGTTCGCGAAGGAGTGCACCGACGCCTGGTAGCTGTCGTTCCACTGCATCGCGACCTCGACGGCGCCGTCCTCGGTCTCGCGCTCGAACGTGATCTGCGTCTTGTGCGTGGGCGTGCGGTTCTTGTTGATGTGGCGCACGTAGTCGGCCAGGCCGTTCTCGGCGTAGAACTCGACCACGCGGTCCTCGGTGCGCTGGTCGATCAGCGTCAGCCGCAGGCCGCGCGTGAGGAACGCCATCTCGCGCTCGCGCGTCTCGATCACCTCGAAGTCGACCTCGGTCGTCTCGAAGATGTCGGCGTCGGGCTTGAACGTCACGGTCGTGCCGTGCTCGGTCGTCGGCTCGCCCTTGACGAGCTCGGTGGTCGGCTCGCCGCGCGCGAAGCTCTGCGTCCAGGTGAAGCCGTCGCGGCGCACCTCGACCGTCAGCCACTCGGAGAGCGCGTTGACGACCGAGACGCCGACGCCGTGCAGGCCGCCGGAGACCTTGTAGCCGCCGCCGCCGAACTTGCCGCCGGCGTGCAGCATCGTCAGCACGACGGTCACGGTGCTCATGTTGTACTCGTCTTTCCAGTCGGTCGGGATGCCGGCGCCGTTGTCGCTGACGCTGATCGATCCGTCGGGCAGGAGGGTCGTCGTGATCTGGTCGGCAGCGCCCCGCGAGGGCCTCGTCGACGCTGTTGTCGAGCACCTCGTAGACGAGATGGTGGAGGCCGCGCTGGCTGGTGGCGCCGATGTACATGCCGGGGCGTTTTCGCACCGCCTCCAGCCCCTCGAGCACGGTGATCTCGTCTGCGCCGTATTCGTGCTCGGAATCCGTCAAGCTACCGTCCTGAAAATCGCGTTTTATGGTGGGGAGAACCCGGATGAATACTAGCAATCCGGCCGGTCGTTACCCGCCACCAGAGCCCGGTACGGGGCCCACGCGGAAGCGCAGCGCCGGCAGCTCGCAGGCCTGCTCCCGGAGGCGCGCGAGCAGCTCGGGCGAGCGCATGCTGAGATCGCCCGCGAGCACCGCGCTCGTGCAGTTCAGAATCAGCCCGCCGTCGCGCGCGAAGCGCGCCGGCCAGGCCTCGTCGGCGAGCGGTCCGGCGGCCGCGCGCCAGGCGCTGCAGACCGCCGCGAGGCGCGCATCGGGCACGCGATCCGCCGAGCGCGCGGCCGAGGATCGCGCCGATGTCCTCGAGGCCGCTCACCCCGGCATCATCCCGGATGCGCCCGGCCGCCGTCGACGCGGATCACGCGATCGGCGGCCTCGCCCAGCTGATGCGTGTCGGTGGCGGTCACGAGCACCTGCCCGCGCTCCCGCAGGAGCACCGAGCAGGCTCTGCGCGCGGCCGCGGTCGAGCTCGCTGGCGACGTCGTCCAGCAGCAGCACGGGCCGCACGCCGCGCACCTCGCTGCACGAGGTCGGCCTCGGCGGTGAGCAGCGCGAGCACGGCGGAGCGCTGCTCGCCCTGCGAGCCGTAGTTGCGCAGGTCGCGCTCGCCCTGCGCGAAGGCCAGCTCGTCGTGATGCGGCCCGACCGACGTGCTGCCGCGCTCGATGTCGCCCGCGCGGCGGGCCTCGAGCTCGGCCAGCTGACCGGCCTCGTCCTCGGGCCCGCGCGCCTCGTAGCGCAGCTCGACCGGCTCCTCGAGCTCGCCGATCGCGCCAGGTGCGCGCGCGAACGGCTCGCGCAGCGCCAGCACGAGCCGGCCGCGCGCGCGCCGGATCTCCGCTCCCAGCTGCGCCAGCTGCGCCTCCCAGGGCGGCAGCGCGTCGTGTGCGCTCGAGCCCGCCGCGCAGCCGGCGCAGCAGCTGATTGCGCTGCTGCAGCGCGCCGGCGTAGGCGCCGGCGACCGCCGCGTAGCGCGGCCAGGAGCGGGCGACTGCGCGGTCGAGGTAGCGGCGGCGCAGCGCCGGCGCGCCCTTCATGACCGCCAGGCGCTCGGGGGTGAAGACGAGCATGGCGGCGTGCTCGGCCAGCGCCTCGATCGTCGCGCAGGGCGCGCCGTCGACCGTTGCCCGCTTGGGCGAGCCCGGCTCGAAGCCGACCGCCCAGTCCGTCGCGACGCCGCGCAGCGAGCCGCGCAGCTCGACGCGGGTGACGGTCGGCGCCGATGCGGACGACGCGCGCATCGTCCGAGGTGCGCGGCGACCAGGCCAGCGCGCGCGAAGTGCACCGCCTCGAGCAGGCTCGTCTTGCCGGCGCCGTTGCGGCCCACGATCGCGAGCACCTCGCCGCCCAGCTCGCAGTCCAGCCGGTCGTAGCAGCGGAAGTCCGTGGCGCGGACGTGCTCGACGCGCACCGCGCTGCGGTCAGGACGCCAGGCGGATCGGCATGATGAGGTACCAGTAGTCGTCCGTGCCGCCCGTCAGCAGCCCGGGCCGCAGCGGCGTGATCAGCTTCAGCAGGACGTTGTCGCCCGGGATGCTCTCGACGCCCTCGCGCAGGAACGCCGGGTTGAACCCGATCTCGAGCGGCTCGCCGCGGAAGTCGCAGGGCAGCGACTCGCGGCCCTCGCCGACTTCCTGGGTCTGCGCCGAGACCGTCAGCTCGCCGGGCTGGAACGCCAGCCGCAGCGGCGAGCGGCCCGGCCAGCACCTCGACGCGGGCGATCACGTCGGCGAACTCCGCGCGCGGCAGCGTGACCTCGTGCTCGAACGTCTCGGGCAGCAGCCGCCGGAACTCGGGGAACTGCCCCTCGATGCGACGCGCGCCGAGCCACACCTCGGCCGTGCCGAAGAGCACCTGGTTCTCCTCGACGACGATCTCGCAGCCCGTCGCCGCTCGACGCCGGCGGCGATGCGGACGAGATCGGACAGCGCGCGTGCCGGCACGATCGCGGTCAGCTGCTCCGGCGGCCCGCCCTCGAGCGGCGTCGTGCGCACCGCCATGCGGTAGGAGTCGGTCGCGGCCATCGTCAGCACGCCGTCGGCGAACTCGACGAGGACGCCGGTCAGCACGGGGCGCGAGTCGTCGCGCGAGGCGGCGCGCAGGACGCGCTCGGCCGCCTCGAGGAAGGTGTCGCGGTCGACGCCGAAGGTGCGGCCGTGATCGATGTCGGCGAGGCGCGGGAAGTCGTCGGCGTCGTAGGTGTGCAGCGAGTAGCGGCTGGCGCCGCACTCCAGCGTCAGCAGGCCCGGCCCGTCGCCCGAGGCCAGCTCGACCTGCTGCGCCGGCAGGTGGCGGACGATGTCGAGCAGCAGCCGGCCCGGGACGACGACGCGACCCGGCTCGTGCACGTCGGCCATGGAGCTTGGCGCGCACCGAGAGCTCCATGTCGGTCGCCGCGAGCTAGCACCGGCGCCTCGGCGGACGTCGGCATCGATCAGGACGCCCGAGAGGATCTGCACGCTCGAGCGCTGCGACACGCCGCGGCGACACCACCTGGAGGCGCTGGAGAAGGTCGTCCTTGGGGCAGGAGATGCGCATGGCGCAAGGAGTCTAGATGGTTGGGCGGCGCTCACCGCGCCGCCTCCGAAGAGCGTCCTCCGGTGCAGTTGTTCGTTGTTGAAGCTTCAATCAGCCAGTAGACGCAGTAGGGCTGTGGAGGGTGTGGGAAGAGACGAGAAATCGCCTGCTCAGAGACGTATCGTGCGCATGTATGGACCGGGGATGGCCCTCCCCGGTCCCCCAGCTGCCGCGCCGGGCGCGGGCCGCCGCCGGCGCGCGCGCGTGTGGACGGCGAGCGCCGCCTGTCCACACGCCATACAGCGCCCTCTCCCGTGTCCGAGAGGCCGATCCGGCGCGAATGCGCGCACAGAGCCCAGGGCGCCGGAGCTGGCCATGGCCGCGGCACGGCGGACGCGCCGCAGTGCGGTCGCGCAGGAACCAGCCGGGCCGCGCCGCTCGACCCGCGCGCTACGCGTGCCGCTTGATCTTGCGGATCAGGTCGTCGACCTGGTCGTACTCGCGGCGGTCGTGGTGCAGCCGGCGCGAGATCTTCTGCACCGCGTACAGCACCGTCGTGTGGTCGCGGCCGCCGAATTCGCGCCCGATCGCGGGCAGCGTCGCGTCCGTCAGCTCGCGGCAGAGGTACATCGCGAGCTGCCGCGGGGCGACCACGTTCTGCGAGCGCTTGGCCGACTCGAGCTCGGGCACGGGGATGCCGAACGCCTCGGAGACGACCTGCTTGATCGTCGCCACCGAGACCGGGACGTCGGCGTCCGGGCAGGTCGCGCAGCGTCTCGCGCACGAGGGCGGCGCTGGCCGGGCGGCCCGTCAGCGAGGCGTAGGCGAGCACGCGCGTGAGCGCGCCCTCGAGCTCGCGGATGTTCGTCGGCACGCGCCGCGCGATGGCCGGCAGCAGCTCGGGATCGGCGATGCGCACGTGATCGGCCGCCACGCGCTTGTGCAGGATCGCGATGCGCGTCTCGATGTCGGGCGGCTGCACGTCGACGAGCAGGCCCCACTCGAAGCGGGAGCGCAGGCGGTCGGCCAGCTCGGGGATCTCGCGCGGCGCGCGGTCGGAGCTCAGCACGAGCTGCCGGCCGCTCGCGTGCAGCGTGTTGAAGGTGTGGAAGAACTCCTCCTGGATGCCGTCCTTGCCGGCCAGGAAGTGGATGTCGTCGATCAGCAGGACGTCGAACTCCTCGCGGTAGCGCCGCTTGAAGGCGTCCATGCTCTTGTCCTTGATGGCGGCGATGAACTCGTTCGTGAACGCCTCGCAGGTCACGTAGCGCGCCCGCATGCCCGGGCGCGTGCATGAGCACGTAGTGCGCGATGGCCTGCAGCAGGTGCGTCTTGCCGAGGCCGGTGTCGCCGTAGATCACGAGCGGGTTGTAGGCCTGCCCGGGCGCCTCGGCGACGGCCAGCGCCGCCGCGTGCGCGAAGCGGTTCGAGCTGCCGATCACGAACGAGCCGAAGGTGTACTTCGAGCGCAGCGGCTCGGCCTGCTCGGCGCGGCGGGCCGCGGCGGATCGCCTTGGTCATGGCCTTGGCGGCCGGCGCGCTCCGGCCGCCTCGCGGGCGCCGCGCGCGGCGAGCTCGCCGTCGGCGACGCGGAAGCGCACCGACATGCCCGGGTCGGCGGCGGTCGCCGCGCGCGCGCACGAGCTCGGCGAAGTGCCCCTCGATCCAGGAGCGCGTGAACTCGTTCGGCACGCCGACCTCGAGCACGTCGCCGTCCAGCGCGAGTGCGCGGGTGGTCGAGAACCAGGCGCCGAAGACCATCGGCGAGAGGTCGTCGCGGATGCGATCGGCGACCGCGGTCCAGAGGAGGTCAGGTGTGTGGGGGTCTACGGGCATGGCAACGCGCGTCCACGGCGCAAGCGGGTGTCGATCGCGCCGTACGGACGGGGCGAGGGGAGCGGATGCTAGCGCGCTCGGACGCCGCGCGGCCGCTCGACGGCGGCAGCGAAAAGCCGCTCGTTGCGGACACTCTTGAGATTTCCACAGCGTCATCCACAGGCGCGCGCGCACGGCGCACGGCGCCGCAACCCCACCGCCAGAGCGGGATTGCGCAGGGCCCTCGCCACCACGCGCGGGTGGTTGTCCACACCGCGCCGTGTGCGCGACCTGCAGCCCGCCCGACGGCTACACTGCCCCTCTCCCGTCCCGCCGACCCGACGAGCTCACGTGAAGCGCACCTACCAGCCCAATAAGCGCAAGCGCGCAAAGACGCACGGCTTCCGCAAGCGCATGAGCACGCGCGCGGGCCGCGCCATTCTCAAGCGCCGCCGCCGGCGCGGCCGCAAGCACCTGTCGGCATAGGTCGTGGCGGGTACCGCTACGCGCAGCAGGCGCCTCTCGCGCTCGGCTGACTTCGACGCTGTCTACCGGCGCGGCCGCTCGGCATCGTCGCGGCATCTCGTCGTCTACGCGTTCGCGCGCGATCCCGGCGCCGCCGCAGTCCGAGCCGCGCGTCGGCCTGACCGTCTCGCGCAAGGTCGGCGGCGCCGTCGAGCGCAACCGCGTCAAGCGGCTCCTGCGCGAGGCCGCCGCGCGCGTCACGCCCGGCCTCGCCGCCGACGTCGATCTCGTGATCGTCGCGCGGCCCGGGCCTCGCCGAGGCGCTCGACGAGGAGAAGCTCGACTGGCTCGAGGCCGAGCTGCGCGAGCTCGCCGACGCGCGCCAGCGGGGCGCCGGCGTGACGCGCATCGCGCTCTGGCTGCTGCTCGGCCCGATCTATCTCTGGCGCTTCGTCGTGCACGCGCTCGTGCCCGGCGGGCCGGCCACCTGCCGCTTCGAGCCCAGCTGCTCGCACTACGCCGAGCAGGCGATCCGCACGCACGGGCCGCTGCGCGGCTCGCTGCTGGCGCTGCGCCGGCTCAGCCGCTGCCACCCGTTCTCGCGCCATGACCCCGTCGATCCGGTGAGGCCGCGGTGAACATCGTCTTCGGCAGCATCCTCGCCCCGCTCGAGAATCTGCTGCACGCGCTGCTGTTCGGCATCCAGTAGGCGACCGGCCTGCCGTGGGCCTGGGCGATCATCGTCCTGACGGTCTGCGTCCGCCTGGCCATCCTGCCGCTCGCGATCATCCAGATGCGCTCGATGCGCGGCATGCAGAAGATCGCCCCGGAGCTGCAAGAAGCTGAAGGACAAGCACAAGGGCGACTCGCCAGAAGCTGCAGCCGGAGATGATGCTGCTCTACAAGGAGCACGGCGTCAACCCGGTCGGCAGCTGCCTGCCGCTGCGTCTTCCAGTTGCCGGTCTTCATGGGCCTGTTCTTCGTGCTGCGCGGCTTCGCGCACGATCCGCCGCCGGGCGACCTGAGCTTCCTGTGCGGCTTCATCCCGAACATCTCGGTGCACGTCAACCAGGCCGGCTTGCGCCGGCTGGGTGCTGATCGCGGCCTACGTCGCCAGCCAGCTGGCGCTCCACGCTCCTGATGCCGACGGGCGCCGACCCGCAGCAGCAGATGATGCGCCGCCTGTTCATGGTCATGCCGTTCATCTTCGTCTTCTTCGTGATCCGCTTCCCGGTCGGCCTGATGATCTACTGGATCTCGACCAACCTCTGGACGGTCGGGCAGCAGGCGACGCTGCGCAAGCTCATGGGCCCGCCGCCGAACCAGCCGCCCGCCCAAGCCCAAGAAGGCGCGCACCTCGCGCATCCCCAAGCCGACGCGGCGGCAAGGGGCTGCAGGGCGCCGGTCGCTCGCGGCGGAAGCTGATGGGCGGCGAGCTGCGCTCGTTCGAGGCCGAGGGCGCGGGCGACGACGTGGCCGCGGCCCGGCAGGAGGCGCTGCGGGCGCTGCGCGAGCTGGCAGGGACGCTCGCCGAGGACGACGTCGAGTTCGTCACGGTGAGCGAGGGCGAGCGCGGCCTGATGGGCGTCGGGCGCCAGCCGGCGCGCGTCGCTGGCGCGCGCCCAGGTCGCGGCGGTCGCGCTCGGGCCCGTCGGCGAGCGCGTGCGCGACGTCGTCGAGCGCATCGCGGCGGCGATCGATCCGGAGCTCTCCGTCACGGTCGCCGAGCACGGCACGCGCGTGATCGCGGTCGCCAGCGGCGGCGACACCGCGCGCCTGATCGGCCGCCACGGGCAGACGATCGACGCCGTGCAGCACCTGGCCGCCGCCGCGGCGCTGCCCGGCAGCGACGGCGAATGGGAGATCGTGGTCGACACCGCCGGCTACCGCGTGCGCCGCGAGCGGCGCCTGCGCGCGCTGGCGCTGAAGGCCGCCGACGCGAGCCGTGCGCGAAGGCCGCGCGCAGGCGCTGGAGCCGATGTCCAGCGCCGAGCGGCGCATCGTGCACACCGTGCTGCTCGACCACGACGGGCGTGGAGACGGCGAGTGAGGGACGCGATCCGGCGCGCTTCGTCGTCGTGCGCCCGCGCGCCTGAGCCGGGTCGCGGACTGTTTCACGTGACACAGCGGCCGCGCGTTTCACGTGAAACGGCCTCGCGAGGTCGCCCGCGCGGGTCATCGCGAGCGGCGCGCCGGGCTCGCGCCGGCCGAGCTCGACCGGCTCGCGCTGCTCGTGGAGCGGGTCTGCTCGACGCCGGTCGGCGTCACGGCGATCCGCGATCCCGCCGAGGCGGCGGCGCGCCACGTGCTGGACGCGCTGGCCGGCCTGCCGGCGGTCGACGCCGCGCCCGCCGGGCCCGCTGGCGGACGTCGGCAGCGGCGGCGGCCTGCCGGGTCTCGTGCTCGCGGTCGTGCGCCCCGAGCGCGAGATCGCACCTGATCGAGGCCACGGCGCGCAAGGCCGCCTTCATCGCGGAGGCGGCCGCGGAGCTCGGCCTGCGGCGTCCAGCGTGCACGCCGAGCGCTCCGAGGATCTCGCCCGCGGCGCGCTGCGCGACGCCTGCGCCTGCGTCGTGGCGCGCGCGCTGGCGCCGCCGCCGGTGGCCGCCGAGCTGTGCCTGCCGCTGTGCCGGCCGGGCGGGCGCCTCGTGCTGTGGTCGCGCGAGCAAGCCGGACGACGAGCTGGCCTTCGCGGCCGCGGCGCTGGGGGGCGAGGTGCTGGCCGCCGAGTGCCCCGGCGTGCTCGTGATCGGCAAGCGTCGCGCGACGCCGGAGCGCTTTCCGAGGCGCCCCGGAATGGCCGCCAAGCGACCGCTTGCGCGCCCCGGGTCCGACCGACCGCGACAGTAGGATCCGGGCGATGTCGCGGATCTACGCAGTCGCGAACCAGAAGGGCGGAGTCGGCAAGACGACGACCGCCATCAACGTCGCGGCGTGCCTGGCCGAGGCCGGCACGCCCGTGCTCGTGATCGACCTCGATCCGCAGGCCAACGCCTCCAGCGGGCTCGGCGTGCGCGCGGGCACGACCACCTGGTCGACCTACGACCTGCTGCACGGCGTCGCGCTCGCCGACGTGATCGTGCCGACGCGCATTCCCGGGCCTCGATCTCGCGCCGGCGCACCCCGACCTGGCCGCGGCCGCGCTCGAGCTGCCGGGCCGCGAGAACCGCGACGCCGTGATCGGCAGCGCGCATCGCCTCGATCGGCGACGCCTATCCGTACGTGATCCTCGACTGCCCGCCGTCGCTCGGCCTGCTCACGGTCAACGCGCTGGCCGCCGCCAACCGCCTGATCGTGCCGGTGCAGTGCGAGTACTACGCGCTCGAGGGCCTCGCGCAGCTGCTCGAGAGCGTCGAGCGCATCCGCGGCGCGCTCAACCCCGGCCTCGCGCTGACCGGGCTGCTGCTGACGATGTTCGACCGCCGCACCCGGCTCTCCGGCGACGTCGAGCGCGAGGTGCGCACGCACTTCGGCCCCAAGGTCTTCGCCTCGCGTCGTGCCGCGCTCCGTGCGCCTCGCCGAGGCGCCGAGCCACGGCCTGCCGATCACGCAGTACGACCCCAACTCGCGCAGCGCAGATGCGTACTACCGCCTCGCGCTCGAGGTCGTCGAACGTGGATAGCGCTCCGCCGCGACGCGGGCTCGGGCAGGGGCTGGCGCTCCTGCTCGGCGAGCCGCAGGCGCGGCCGCACGGCGTCGCTGCGCGAGATCCCGATCGAGCAGATCACCGCCGAACCCGCGCCAGCCGCGCGCGCGCATCGACGAGGAGCGCTTCGCCGAGCTCGTCGAGAGCGTGCGCCGCGACGGCATCGTGCAGCCGGTGCTCGTGCGCGGCGTCGGGCAGCGGCTGGGAGCTGATCGCGGGCGAGCGGCGCTGGCGCGCCGCGCAGGCGGCCGGCCTGACGACCGTGCCGGCGCTCGTGCGCGAGGCCGACGACCGCACCTCGCTGGCGCTCGCGCTCGTCGAGAACATCGTGCGCGCCGATCTCGACCCGGTCGAGCAGGCGCGCGGCTACGCGCGCCTGCAGGACGAGTTCGGGCTCTCGCACGCCGAGGTCGCGACAGCCGTGGGCCGCAGCCGCACGGCGGTCGTCAACGCGACGCGCCTGCTCGGCCTGCCCGACGACGTGCTCGAGCTGCTCGAGCGCGGCGAGCTGAGCGAGGGCCACGGCCGGGCGCTGCTGCAGATCGAGGGCCAGGACGAGCGGCGCGAGGCCGCGCGGGCCGTCGTCGCGGGCGGGCTGAGCGTGCGCCAGACCGAGGCGCTGGCGCGCACGCGCGGCCGCGCGGCGCCACGCCGCGCGCCGCAGCGCGCCCGACTGGTACGACGCCGAGCTCGCGAACGACGCGGTCGATGGCCTCTACCGCACGCTCGGCGTCGCCGCGCGCGTCGCGCCCGACCGGGCGGGCTGCCGTGTCGAGTTGCGCCTGCGCTCGGCCGAGCAGCTGGCCGGCCTCGTCGAGCGCCTGGCCGCGCTCGACGCCGCCACCTGAGCGATCGAGCCGGCGTCGCTCGGGCGAGGGGCCGGCCAGAGCTTCCTGGTATCCTCGTGCGGCCGTCCGGGCGATTAGCTCAGTCGGTTAGAGCGCCTCTCTGATAAGGAGGAGGTCCGTGGTTCGAATCCACGATCGCCCACTCGGATCCGCATCCCCGGGACGCGACGGGCGCGCGGTGCGCCCGGGCGCGTAGCTCAGTGGACAGAGCGCTGGCCTTCTAAGCCAATGGTCGCAGGTTCGAATCCTGCCGCGCCCGCCTGCCCGGCGGTAGACTCAGGGCGCATGCAAGAGATGACGGTCTACGGGGTCTCGTACGACAGCGTGGGCAGGCAGCCGATCGTTCTCCTGCGCACATCCGACGGGCGCCGGGTGCTGCCGATCTGGATCGGCTCGGGCGAGGCCAACGCGATCCTCACGAAGCTCAAGGGCAGCGATCCGCCGCGGCCGATGACCCACGACCTGCTGCAGTCGCTCGTCGATCTGGTCGGTGCCTCGGTGCTGCGCGTGGCGGTCACCGAGCTGCGCGACAACACCTATTACGCGATGATCACCCTGCGCATCAACGGCGAGGACGTCGAGCTCGATTCGCGCCCGAGCGATGCGATCGCGCTGGCGGTGCGGGCCGATGCGCCCGATCTTCGCCGCCGAGGACGTGATCGAGGAGTCCGCGGTCGAGGCCGAGCGCCCGCCCAGCGAGCAGCAGGTCGTCGAGGACTTCCGGCGCTTCCTCGACGAGCTCTCGCCGGACGACTTCCTGCGCGACGAGTAGCCCGCGCCGGTTCAGCGCCGCTCGGCCTCGTCGAGCAGGCGCGCGGCCTCGCGCGTCAGCAGCGCCAGCAGGCTCGGCCCACAGCGTCGCGCAGCTCGGCGTCGCCGAGCGGGCCCGGGATTGCCGGCCACGAGCGCGTCGAGCAGGCGCTGCTCGCGCGCGGGATCGACCATCGGGTAGCCCTGGGCGCGCTTGTAGGCGTGCAGCTCGCGCACGAGCTCGAGCCGCCGTTGAGCAGCGCGACGAGCTCGCGATCGACGCCGAGATCCGCTCGCGTGCCGCCTGCACGGCCGGATCGCTGCCCTGGTCGCTCACGGGGCGGGAGGGTAGAGCATCGGGTGCCCGCGGGGCACTCAGTGATGCGTCAGGGCCGCCGCGACCGCAATACCGTTGTACAGGCAATGAACCAGGATGCCCGGGAGCGTGCTGCCGACCCGCTCGTACACGAGCGCGAGTGCCAGGCCGAGCAGGAAGAGGGGCGGCATCACGCGCGGGAGCAAGTGGGCGAGCGCGAACAGCGCAGCGGTGAGGAGCGCCGTCCGCGATCGGCCCGAAGCGCCGCCGGAACGCCGCGGTGAGCAGGCCACGGAACAGCAGTTCCTCGACGAACGGCCCGACGAGCGCGAGCGCGACGAACGCGAGCACGGCGCCGATGACCGGGACCGAGGCCGGGCGGCCGCGACGCCTCGGGCGCCAGTCCCTGCTCGCGCGCCGCATGCAGAATCGGCTCCAGCGCCGCGCTCACCGCGAGCGCGGCGACGCACGGCCCCGAGGGCGAGGCCGACGGCGCGCGGCCACGAGGCCGGCGCGACGAGCCCGAGCGCCCGCCGCGCGTCGCTCGTCTGCCGCGCGGCCCACAGCACCGACGCCCCGATCGCCCCGTAGAGCGCGATCGTCAGCAGCATCGCCGTCGGCGAGTAGATGATGTCGACGTCGCTCGGGACGAGTGCGAGCTGTGCCGCGCCGACGGCGAACGTACGAGACGAGCACGAAGCCCGCGACGATCAGCAGGTGGCTGCCGGGCACGCGCAGGCTGGGATCGCGCGCGACGGGCGGCGTCACGCAGCCGCTCCGAGCCTGGCCGCGAGCTCCGTCAGGTCGGCCAGCGAGCCCGCCGTGCGGCCGCTGCGGTCGACGAGCAGCGCCGACATGCCCGCGGCCTCGCGCTCCCGCCACGTCCGTGGACGGATCGTCGCCGACGTGCATGCACTGCGGCGGCCTCGACGCCGAGGCGCTCGAGCGCGACCTCGAACGGCCTCGGGATCGGGCTTCGCCGCACCGACCGCAGCCGCGGTCACGACGGCCTCGAAGGCGCCGGCGAGGCCGACGCGCGCCAGCACGTCGTGCAGCGAGATGTCCCAGTTTGCGACGACGGCGAGCTTGCAGGCCGGCGGCGGCGAGCCGCTCGAGCGCGGGCTGCGCATCCGGGATAGGCGTAGAAGGAGATCGCATCGGTCAGCGACGGCAGCACCTCGGCGCCCGGAGAGATCGAGCGCGAGCGCATCCGCCAGCAGTGATGCGCACTCGAGCCGCAGGGCGGCCAGCGACGGCGGCGTCGTGCGCGCTGATGCAGTGCGCGCGGTAGTGGCGCATCTCGACCCGCATCGCTGCCTCGCAGCGCGCGAGATCGACCGTCGCGCCCGAGGCGGCGCTCGAGCG
This sequence comes from uncultured Actinomycetes bacterium, assembly GCA_963713435.1. Taxonomy (GTDB): domain Bacteria; phylum Actinomycetota; class Thermoleophilia; order Gaiellales; family JALYLC01; genus JALYLC01. The sequence goes on along the minus strand of CAVQLU010000005.1, from coordinate 217,989 downwards.
AGCGCTGCAGGCGCGGCGCCGGCGGCTCGATGGCGACGAGCGTCCCCATCGCGTCGAAGGTGACCGCGCCGAAGCGCGTCACTGCTTGATGACGGTCGGGTGCAGCGAGTGGGCGAGCGAGCGCAGGAGCGCGTAGGCGGTCGTGTCCGCTCGCGCCGCGGCGGCGTCGACGACGAAGAAGCGGCCGGCGGTGACGGCACGCAGCGTGCGCAGCCCGGGCTGCGCGCGCAGCTCGCGCGAGCGTGACGCCGCTCGTGCTCGTCGCGACGTAGGCGTCGGGATCGAGCCTGTGCAGCACGCGTGGCGTTGACGGTCGTGACGCCGTTGGACGGGCCCGACCAGGCGCGCGCCCGCCAGTCTGAGCAGCCGCGCGAGCAGCGTCGTGCGCTGGATGCTGGCGCCGAAGCCCGCGTCGACGTAGACGTTGAGCGGCGCGACGCCCGCGAGGCGGCTGGCGATGTCCTGGCGCTGCCGCCGCAGCGAGAGCGCGAGCGCGCGGCCGGCCTCGGCGTGGTTCGTGAGCACGCCGAGGGCGACGGCTCCGCGCTCGATGTCCTCGAGCCGCGCGCCGGGCATCACGAACACCGGCACGCCGAGCTTGCGGATGAAGGTCGGCGTTGCGCCGCTCGTCCTGCGTCGGTGACGCCGGGCCCGACGACCACGAGGTCGGGGTGCGCCGCCTGGATGCGCGCGGCGGTCACGTCGGCCGGGCGCGACGGCGGCGCGCACGCCCAGGCGCGCCAGCAGGCGCTGCGGGCCGCCCGTCCACGACGAGCACGAGCCGCGGCGGCGCCTCGACCGTGATGATCCGGTTCGAGCCGTCGCGGACGCTCGCGGGATAGGTCGTGTCGAGCTTGCCGGAGGTCGGCTCGGGCTTGGCGCCGCAGGCCGCCGCGACGAGCGCGCAGAGCGACGAGCGCGAGCGCGACGGGCGAGGAGAGCGGAGCGGCGGCGCACGGCCGGAGTGTAGGCGGCGCCCTGCGGGCGGCCCCGCAACGATCGGGGGCGGCGATTCGCGAAGCGCTCTACACTGATGTCGTGCGCCCGCCCCAGGAATCCGCACGTGCCTGACGGGAGCCGGCATGCCTGACGGGCCGCGCCGGCGCGCGCGCCTCGACGCCGGGTCGCTGCCGGGCGACGCGCGCAAGCGCCGCCGCGAGCGCCAGCGCCGCGACGCGCGCAGGACGCGCTGGCGATCCTCGTGTTCGTCGTCGTCGGGCTCTGCTCGCGTTCGGCGGCATCTTCGGGCGTCGCGGCCATGGCCGTGTTCATCGACCACCTGCCGAAGCTCTCGAAGCTCGGGCCGATCGAGCTGGGCGAGAACTCCAGCGTCTACGCGCGCGACTGCACCAAGAAGCCCTGCTAGGACGTGCCGCTCGGCGTGATCGCGCGCGTCGAGAACCGCGTCAGCGTGCGCTGGAAGGACATCGCGCCCACGATGCGCAGCGCGACCGTCGCGATCGAGGACAAGCGCTACTGGCAGCACGGCGCGCTGGACTGGCACGGCATCGCGCGCGCCGCGCTCAACAACCTGCAGGCGGGCGGCATCCGCCAGGGCGGCTCGACGATCTCGCAGCAGCTGGCGAAGAACCTCTACCTGCAGCGCGAGGCCGGCAGCCGCTCGCTCAGCCGCAAGATCGACGAGGCCTGGATCGCCGTGCAGCTGCAGAACAAGTACACGCAAGGCCGAGATCCTCACGGCCTACCTCAACACCGTCTTCTACGGCGAGAGCGCCTACGGCGTCGAGGCCGCGGCGCACACGTTCTTCGACAAGACCGCGAAGCAGCTGACGCTGCCGCAGTCGGCGCTGCTGGCCGGCCTGCCGCAGGCGCCGAGCGCCTACAACCCGTTCGTCCACCCGGCTGCCGCGCGCGCAGCGCCGCACCGAGGTGCTCGGCGCGCTGCGCGAGCTGCGCTGGATCAGCGCCGACGCCTACGCGCAGCGCCCTGAACGCGCCGCTCGAGCCTCAAGCGCGGCAGCTACGGCACGGCCGTCGTCCTCGCCGTTCGTGTTCGATCAGGTGCGCCAGGAGCTCAACGCCAGGCTGCCGGCCAAGCTCGCGGAGCGCGGCGGCCTGCGGGTCTACTCGACGGTCGACCAGCGCCTGCAGTTCGCCGGCGCGGCGCGCGATCAAGGACGTGCTCAAGTCGCCGGGCGATCCGTCGGCCGCGCTCGTCGCGATCAACGTGCACAACGGCAACGTGCTCGCGCTCGGCACCTCCGACTACGGCTCGGCCGCGAACCAGTTCAACCTGGCCACGGCCGGGCACCGCTCGCCGGGCTCGACGTTCAAGCTCTTCGCGCTCGTCGACGCGCTGCGCCGCGGCGCCGACCCCGAGCAGGGTCTACTACCCGTCGGGCTACGTCTCGTTCCCCGAGAACGACCCGGTCTGCCCGCAGGCCGGCGGCTGGTCGCCCCACAACGCCGATGGCGGCGGCGGCGGCTACATGAGCCTCGAGACGGCCACGATCCACTCGGTCAACGTCGTCTACGCCCAGCTCATGCGCGACCTCGGGCCCGGCGCAGGTGGCGGCGACCGCGCACCTGCTCGGGATCCGCTCGAAGCTCCCGCTGCACTGCTCGATGGTGCTCGGGGCCGACGACGTGACGCCGCTCGAGCTGACGAGCGCCTACGCCACGATCGCGGCGCGGCGGCGTCTACCACCGCCCGCGCGTGATCCGCCGCGTCGAGGACGCCGCACGGGCAAGATCGTGGCCGACAAGGCGTTCCACGTGCACGCCAAGCGCGTCGTCAGCGCCGGCCGTCGCCTACGAGACGACGAAGATCCTCAAGGAGGTCGTGCATCCGGGCACCGGGCACGCGCGCGCGCCTCGACGACGGGCGGCCGCAGGCCGGCAAGACCGGCACGGCCGAGAACTACGGCAACGCCTGGTTCTGCGGCTACACGCCCGACATCGCGGCCTGCGTGTGGGTCGGCTATCGCTCGTCGAACAAGCCGCTCGAGAACATCGAGGGCTTCGGCGCGGTCTACGGCGGCACGATCCCGGCGGCGATCTGGAAGGACTTCATGACGACGGCGACGCGGCGCCTGCCGCCGCACGACTGGCCGGAGCCCAAGCATGCCGATGGTCTACAGGCCGTTCAAGGCGACGACGTCGTTCGGCTACAACCCGGCGCCGCCCGCGCCGCGCCGGCGCCGCCGCCGGCGAAGGCCGAAGCCGAAGCCGAAGCGCCGCCGTCGCCGCCGACGCAGGTCGTGATCGCCCCGCAGAACGGCTGAGCGGCGGCTCAGGGGTGACGGCGGGCGCCGTCGGGCACCGTCACCGTGCCGGGCGAGAGCGCTCGGCCCGGCCGGGCCGACGCGGTGCCCGAGCACGTAGCGCGCCCGCGCCGCCGGCGACCACGAGCAGGACGAGCGCCGTGGCCAGGCGCGCGCGCGCGGCGCGGACGGCGCGGCCGGCGGCGGCCGGCGTCGTGTCCGGGCACCTCGCGCGGCGATCTCGCCGAGCCGCGCCGCGACCTGGCGCGCCGAGTCCGGGCCGGGCCGCGGGATCGGGCGCGAGCAGGCTCTGCAGCAGCGCCGCCGCCTCCGCCGCCGGCCCGACCTCGCCCGCCACGACCAGGCCCGTCGCTGCGCGCTGCGGCCGGTCAGCAGGTGGAGCAGGAGGACGCCGAGGCCGTGCAGGTCGTCGGCCGGCCCGCCGTCGCCGACCGGCACGCTGCACGAGCGGTCCGCCGTCGGGCCGGATCGCCGACGGCGCCCGGCCGCAGCGCGCCGTGGGCGGCGCCCGCCTCGTGCACCGGCGCGAGCGCGAGCGCGAGCTCGCCGCAGAAGTCGAGCGCGCGGCGCGCCGGCCAGGGCGCGGCGGGGAGCGGCGCGACTCGCGGCGCACGTACGTCACGCGCCGCTGCGGGCGCGTCCGGCGTCCCACCAGGCCGGCCCGGCGAGCGCCGGGTGCGGCGGGAGCGCCGCGACTGCGCGGCAAGCGGCGTCGAGCGCCGGGCCCGACGGCCGTGCACCGCCGCCGGGGCGACGGGGCCGTCGTCCACGCGGCCGTTTATAGCATAGGCCCGTGGCCGCTCCCGATCCCCGACCCCTGCTCCCGGACGAGGCGCTGCGCGCTCCTGCTCGAGCGCGTCGCGCCGCTCCCGGCCGAGACGCTCGCGCTCACGAGCGCGCTGTCGGGCCGCGTCGTCGCGGCCGACGTGCACGCGGCGCACGACCTGCCGCCGTTCGACAACTCCGCGATGGACGGCTACGCGGTGCGCGCAGGCCGACGCGGGCGAGCGAGCTGCCGATCGCCGGGCGGATCGTTCGCCGGCGACGATCCGGTGCGCCTCGAGCCCGCACACGGCCATGACGATCGCCACGGGCGCGCCGCTGCCGGACGGGCGCCGATGCCGTCGTTCCGGTCGAGCACGCGCACGTCGACGGCGACCGCGTCTCGTTCGACGGCGCGCGTGCCGGCTCGGCGACCACGTGCGGCGGCGCGGCACCGATGTCGCCGGCGCATTCCGTGCTGGTCTCCGCGGGCAGCCGCCTGCGGCCGCTCGCGCTCGCGGCCATCGCCACCGGGGGCGTCGACGAGGTGCGCTGCCACCGCGCGCCGCGCGTCTGCGTCGTCGTCACCGGCGACGAGCTCGTGGCGCCCGGCGAGCCGCTCGCACACGGCCAGATCCACGAGTCGAACAGCGTCCTGATCGCCGCGCGCTGCGAGCAGGCGGGCGCCGAGGTCGTGCGCGTCGAGCGCGTCGCCGACGACGCCGAGGCGACGCGCGCGGCGCTCGCGCTGCGCGCTCGAGGAGGCCGACGTCGTGATCACCTCCGGCGGCGTCTCGGTCGGGCACGCGCGATCACGTCAAGCCGGCGCTCGCCGCGCTCGGCGTCGAGCAGCTCTTCTGGCGCCTCGCGGTCCAGCCCGGCCGGCCGACCTGGTGCGGGCTGCGCGACGGGCGCGTCGTCGTCGGGCTGCCCGGCAACCCGCTCTCGGTGCTGGTCGGGCTCGAGCTGCTGCTGCTGCCCGCGCTGCGGCGCCTGGCGGGCGCCGCCGACGCCGGGCCCGCAGACGTTCCGGCTGCCGCTCACGACCGCCCTGCGCAGGGATCCCGAGCGCCTGCGCGTGCGGCCCGTGCGCCTCGTGGCCGGCGGCGCCGAGCCGCTCGGCGCCGATCTCTCGCACCAGATCGCGCGCGCGGCGCTGGCCGAGGCGCTCGCGCTCGTGCCCGTGGGCGACGGCGAGATCGCCGCCGGCGAGCCGGTCGACCTGATCGACCTGCGCTGAAGCTCGCGTCGGGCTCGCGCCGCTCGAGCGGCGAGCCGGCGCGGGGCGTGACGCGCCGCGGCTCGTGCCCGCCAGCTTCACGCTCTGCGAGCCGGGCGAACACGACGTAGCGCTGGGCGGCGCTGTAGAGCGGGTGGCAGGCCGAGAGCACGAGCTCGTCGAAGCCCACCTTGCGCATGATCGACCAGTCGCCGTTGTCGACGATGCGGTGGCGCAGCACGCGGTAGGTGAACGTCCCGTACGGCATCTGCACGACGATCGGGTCGCCGACGCGGATGCTGTCGATGTGGCGGAACGGCGCGGCGAACGTGGTGCGGTGGCCCGCGATGCCGGTCGTCTGGCCGAGGCCGGGGAACGAGCCCTGCTCGTAGCGCCCGGGGCCCTTGCTGAGGCTGCCCCAGTAGTCGGTGTTCTCGACGACGATCGACGAGAGCCCGATGCGCGAGATGCGGATGCGCCCGAGCGGCCGGCCGGTGTGGCCGCGCTCGGCGGCCGCGAAGCGCTTGCGCGAGGCGCCGCGCGGAGCGCAGGACGGCCGCGCTCGAGACTGCGGCGCCACGGCGGCGGCGCCGTGCGTGCCGGCGGCGGCTGCGGGACGCCGAGCTCGCGCTCGCGCGCCCTGCTGCCAGGTCTCGAACGTGTCTGCCCGAGCTGCGAGCTCATCTCGTGCTGCTCGTAGGCGGTGTAGATGCTCGTCACCGGATCGCGCCAGAAGACGACCATCGCCGGCGTAGACGACGAGGAGGACGCCGGCGACTGCGATGTGGTTCCGAGTCGGCGGGCAAGAGTTCGCATCTGCGCACCAAGCTACCCCGGTTGCGGGATCGCGCCATCCCCCGTACGGGTGCCGCCTCCGGCCGCGATCACGAGCCACAGCAGCTCGATCGTCGCCGAGGCCAGCACGGCCAGGCAGAGGCTCGCGGCGAGCGGGATGCCGCCGTCGCCCACGAGGCGGACGAACCAGGCGGGGGCGTCGACGCCGAACCCCCCGGCGCCGGCCAGCAGCGCGATCACGGCCGCCGGCCCGAGCCAGCCGGCCAGCACGACCGCCGAGCGCGCGGCGGCGCCCAGGCGCGCCGTCGCGGGCAGCAGCAGCCAGATGTGCAGGGCGGGGATCACGAGCACGAGCAGGTAGGGGTTGCCGGCGAACGCGAGGGCCGCGCCGACGAGCAGCGTGAGGTGCGCGCCGAGATAGCGCCCGGCGCCCGCGCCGTCGCCGTCGACCGGGCACGCGGCGCGCGGCCAGCGCGCCGCAGGCCGCCGCCGAGCGCCAGGGGGAACACGACCTGCCACAGCGACACGCCGCCGCCGTTGCCGGCGAAGGGCGGCGAGTGCGCGTCCGGCAGCAGGCCCGTCGCGCCCTGCAGCCGGATCGCGAGCGATGGCCACCGCCAGCCCGGCCGCGCGCCAGAGCACGCGCCGCACCGTGATCGAAGGCCGCGCGCCGCGCGCCCGCGCGCGCGCCAGCGCGTCCACGAGCGCGAAGATCGGCGGGCACGAGCAGCGCCACCAGGAACAGCTGCAGCGTCCAGCCGCGCAGCACGCGATCGCTCGAGACGAGATAGCTCGAGCCCAGGCTGGCGGGCCGCGGCCCCGTGTCGAAGGCCAGCGCGGCGAGCTGCGCCGCCGTGCCGACGCGCCCGAGGAAGTCGGCCGACAGCTGATCGGTGCGTGTCGGCCGCGGAGCTCTCGCCGGGCCGCGAGCCGTCGAGGCCGACGACCGCCGCCCCGCGGCCGACGAGCGCGGCCTGATCGCCGTGCGCGGCCGGCGCGACGAGGCCCGTCACCTGCCGGCCGAGCGAGGGCAGCCGTACGGCCGTCGACGCCCTCGTCGCGCAGCGCCTGCTCCACCGTGCGCAGCCAGCCCGCCGCGGGCAGGCGATGCCCGTCGCCGGCGAGCTGCAGCACGATCGGGCCGGGCCGGCCGATCGCCGCGCAGCGCGAGCCCGGCGCGCAGCCGCAGCCCGCCCGGCGGATGCCGAGCGAGCTCGCGCGCGCCGGCCGACTCGGCGGTCGTGCCGTCGACCGAGGCGAACACGAGCGAGGTCTGGGTGACGCTGCCGACGAGCGTGCGGGCGAGCTCGACGAGCGCGCCCGTGCCGGAGCCGTTGTCGTTGGCGCCGGGGCCCGGCGGCGGATCGTCGCGGCCGGCGATGAAGACCAGCGCGTCGCGCGACTGACCCTTGCCGCTGACGACGCCGAGCACGTTCGTCATCGGCACCGTGCGGCCGTCGGCATCGGGCGCGCGGAAGTTCTGCATGGTCACGTCGGCGCCCGCGGCGCGCAGGCGCTCGGCCACCCACTCGGCCGCCCCGGCGTCGCCCGCGCTGCCCGGGGAGCGATCGGCGTAGCGGGTCACGAGCTCGTCCGTCGCCGCGAGTGCCTGCGCGCCGTCGAACGTCGCCGGCAGCGAGCTGCGCGGCAGCGCCGGCGCGGTGCGCGCGCCCACGAGCAGCACGAACGCCGGGATGAGCACGACGAGCCAGCCCGCGCGGTACGGGCCCGGCCGGAGCAGCGCGGCCGCGCGCGGCGCACGCGCCGCGCTGCGGCGCACGCTCGCGAGGCGCGACCGGCGCTCGCGAGGGACACCCTCCGGGATCATCGTCTCCGAGTATGCCCGACCGCCGATTTGCGCCGTCCCCGCGCGCTGCCTGGAAGCGACCATCTAGACTGCAGCCCGTGAGCGCGAGCAGGGGGACGATCCTCGTGATCGACGACGAGGACGCCGTTCAGCGCCTCGTGCGCTTCCCGCTCGAGCGCGAGGGCTACCGGGTTCTGGGGGCGTCGAGCGGCGAAGACGGTCTACGCCTCGTCGAGGCCGAGCGGCCCGACCTCGTGCTGCTCGATCTGATGCTGCCCGGAATGGACGGCATCGAGGTCTGCCGGCGCCTGCGCGTGCTCTCGGCCACGCTCCCGATCATCATGCTGACGGCCCGCGACGACGAGGTCGACAAGGTGCTCGGGCTCGAGATCGGCGCCGACGACTACGTCACGAAGCCCTTCTCGCTGGCCGAGCTGCGCTCGCGCGTGCGGGCGGTCCTGCGGCGCGCCCAGCGACCCGCCGGCGCGGCGGGCGTCGAGGACGTCCTGGAGGACGAGGGCGTGCGGCTGGACGTCGCGCGCCGCACGGCGGAGCGCGACGGCGAGCCCGTGCAGCTGACGTACGTCGAGTTCGAGATCCTCCGCACGCTCATGCGCACCCCCGGCCGCGTGCTCTCGCGGCGCGCCCTGCTCGAGAGCGTCTGGGATTCGGCCGACTATCGCGAGCAGCGCACGATCGACGTGCACATCCGACACCTGCGCGAAAAGCTCGAGCGCGACGCCTCCGCGCCCCAGCTGATCCGCACGGTGCGTGGCGTCGGGTACCGCTTCGGCACATGATCCGAGCTGCGCTGCAGCGCCCCGGGCGCCTGCGGATGCGGCTCACGGTCGTGGCGGCGGCCTCTGCGCTCTTCGCGCTGATCGTCCTGGCGGTGCTCGTGCTGCCGTCGCTCCAGCACAACCTCGAGCAGTCGCGGGTCGCCTCGCTGCGCTCGGGCGTACTGGCCGTGCCCCCGGCAGCTCTCTACACGCCGTTCGGGGGCGATCTGAGCGCGAGCGAGCTGCAGAACCTCGCGGCCACGCTCGGGGTCGGCAGGATCAGCATCTTCTCCGTCGACGGACTCGCAGATCCGGCATATCGCGGACTCCGCGTCGAGCGAGGAGCGTCGCCGATGCGGGGCTCGTCAAGGAGAGCGCCGCGCTGCACCGCGACGCCATCGCGGTCGTGAACCTGCCCACCGGGCGCACCGCGGTGCTGACGTTCTTCGTCTCCAACCAGGGCGCCGATGGCGTCGTGCTGGTCGAGGCGCCGCTGCGAGACGTGCAGCAGCAGGTCGACGCCGTCGAGCGGCGCCTCCTGCTCGGCGGCGCGCTGGCCTTCGGGGCCGCCCTGCTGGCGGGCGCGCTGGCGGCCGAGCCGCTCGCGCGACGGCTCGCGCGCCTGCGCGCGGCGGCCGATCGCATCGCGCATGGCTCGTTCGGCGAGCCGATCGTCGACCACTCGCGCGACGAGATCGGCGACCTCGCGCGCTCGCTGGACGAGATGCGCACGCGCCTCGAGGCGCTCGAGCGCTCGCGCGCCGCCTTCATCGCCAACGCCTCGCACGAGTTGCGGACGCCGCTGACGGCGCTCGGCGGGTACCTCGAGCTGCTCACGGAAGGCGGGCTGAGCGAGGAGGAGCGCAGCGAGTTCCTCGGGGTCATGGGCGAGCAGGTTGAGCGGCTCACCCGCCTGGCGACGGACCTGCTCGACCTCTCGCGTCTCGATGCCGGTGGCTTCACCGTGGCCCACGAGGAGCTCGAGCTGGGCGAGATCGCCGCGGACTGCGCGCGCGAGATGCGGGTGCTCGCGAGCCGGCGCGGGTCGGAGATCGTCGTCGAGGCCCCGTTCCTGGCGCTCGCGCGCGGCGACGAGGGGCGCGTGCTGCAGGTCCTGCGCGTGCTCGTGGACAACGCGGTGCGCTACACCCCGCCGGGCTCGACGGTCACGCTGCGCACCGAGGCGAAGCCCTGGGGGGCGAGCGTGATCGTGTCGGACAACGGCCCGGGCATCCCGCCGGAGGTGCTCGAGCGGGTCTTCGAGCGCTTCTTCCGCGGGCCGGGGGCCGCCGCACGCGGCTCCGGCCTCGGACTCGCGATCGCGCGCGAGCTCGCCGAGCGCATGGACGGGCGCCTGCTCGCCTCGAGCGGCCCGGGCGGGACGCACTTCACGCTCGAGCTGCCCGGGCGCGCCGTGGACGCACGACGCGCCCGCCTACACTGAGTCCTCGTGAGCACCCGCGCCGTCCTCGCGAGCGTCGCCATCGCGCTGGTCGCAGGCATCGCCGGCGGCGCGCTCGCCCTGTCGCTGCGCGGCGACGGCGACGGCGCTCGCAGACCACGTGACGACCGTCGTGAGCGCTGACCGCCCCGTCAGCGCCGGCGGGTTCGACCCCGTGGCCATCTACGCCAACGCCAGCCACGGCGTCGTCACGATCGAGACCGACTTCGCGCGAGGAGGCCGGCAGCGGGTTCGTCGTCGACGCGCGCAAGCGGGCTGATCGTGACGGCCTCGCACGTCGTGGCCCCGGTGCCGGAAGAGGGCGGAGATCCGCAGGTCGCCTCGGACTGTCTACGTCGTGCTGGACGACGGCTCGCGCGCCGACGCGAAGCTGCTCGGCTACGACCTCTTCGAGGACACCGCGGTGCTGCGCGTCGACCCGGAATTCCTCGGTCTGCGCGCGCTGCCGCTGGGCCAGGCGCGGCGCGCTGCGGGTGGGCGAACCCGTCGCGGCGATCGGCAGCCCCTTCGAGAACCGCTCGTCGCTCTCGACCGGCATCGTCTCGCAGCTCGACCGGCAGATCACGGCGCCCGGCGTGTGCGGCTACCGCACGACGGGCGCGATCCAGACCGACGCGGCGGTCAATCCGGGCAACTCGGGCGGCCCGCTGCTGAACGCGGGCCGGCCAGGTGGTGGGCATGGTCACGGCGGTCGCCAACAGCAAGGACGCGCGCGGAGGCGTCTCGTACGCCGTGCCGATCGAGGCCGTCAAGCGCTCGTACCTCGCACTCGCCGCGGGAACGCACGTTCCCTACGCCTCGCTCGGGGTCGAGGCCACGACCGTGACGCCCGCGCTCGCGAACGCCTTGCACTTCTCGGTGCAGCACGGCGCGCTCGTACGCCGGCTGATCGCGGGCGGCGCCGCAGCGCGCGCGGGCCTCCGTGCCGGCGTGGAGACCGAGCAGATCGCCGGGGACACCTACCCGCGCGACGGCGACATCATCGTGGCCGTGGGAGCGATCCCCGTGGCCGGCTACCGCGACCTCGACCGGGCCGTCGCGGCGCACCGCGCCGGCGACCGCGTCGTGCTCCACGTGGTGCGCCGTGACGGCAAGCACTCGATCGCCGTTCGCCTGCGGCCACGCCCCGCGAGCTTCGCCAACTGCGCCTGACGGCGCTGCGCGCTCCCGGACCCGGGATACGATTGCGAGCCGACGCGGCCACCGGCCGCATGAAGGAGGACGTGTGGCGAGCGATCAGCGCGAGGGGAAGGGTGGATGGCCGACCCGATCCTGATCGTCGCTGCGCTCAACGGCAGTCGTGACCGCAAGGTCGCGAAGAAGCTGCCGTACACGGCGGGCGAGATCGCCAAGGAGGCCAAGCGGGCCGTCGAGGCGGGCGCGGGCGTCGTCCACGTGCACGCGCGCCGCGACGACGGAGGCCTCGCCTTCGACCTCACGTTCGACGAGATCGTGGGCGCCATCCGGGCAGCGGTCGACGTGCCGATCTCGATCACGACGCAGCGCACGCGGCAGACCTCGCTCGGCACCGTGACCGCGCTCTTCGACGTGCTGCGGGAGCTTCCGGAGCTCGCGACCGTCAACGTGCAGCCCCCGGCTCCCGACCTTCCCGCGCATCGCGAGGAGGCGCGCCAGATCCTCGAGGCCTGCGAGCGCGCGGGTGTCGCGCCCGAGCCGGGCATCAACACGCTGGAATCGATCGCCGACGTCGAGGCGCTCTACGAGGACGGCCTGCTCTCGCAGGCGCCCTGGCTGCATCTCGAGCTCGGCGGCGCGGCCGGCAGCTCGGAGCATGGCCTGGCCGGCACGCCCCGCAACCTGCTGCGCCTGGTCGACGCGCTGGACGGCACGCTCGGACAGCTGCGCTGGGTCGCGCACGGCGAGGGGACGGCGACCGCGGCCGTGTGCGCGACCGCGGCCGCGCTCGGAGGCCACATCCGCGTCGGGCTCGAGGACTCCGCGCTGCTCCCGGACGGCACGCCGGCGACGTCCAACGGCGAACTCGTCGAGCTGGCGGTCGCACTCGCGGACTCCCTGGGCCGCGAGCCCATGGAGCCCGACGAGGCACGCCGCCTGTTGCGGGGCTGAGCGATGGGCGATGTCCGCATGATCGACGTGGGCGACAAGCCGGTCACGCGCCGTCGCGCCCGCGCCGGGGCGCGCGTGCGGCTGGCGCCGGCGGTGATCGCGCACATCCGCGGCGGCACCCTGCCGAAGGGCGACGTGCTCGGCGTCGCGCGCATCGCCGCCATCACCGGCTCGAAGCAGACGCCCGCCCTGCTCCCGCTCTGCCATCCGCTCGCGCTCACGCACGTGGCCGCGACGCTCGAGCTCGACGACGAGGGCGTCTCGATCGAGGTCGTCTGCGAGACGACCGGGCAGACGGGCGTGGAGATGGAGGCCATGACGGCCTGCGCCGTGGCGGCGCTCTGCGTCTACGACATGACGAAGGGCATCGATGCCTCCGGGCAGATCGAATCGATCGTTCTGCTCGAGAAGGAGGGCGGCAAGTCGGGCCACTGGGTGCGGTCGTGAGGATCGCGCGTGCTCACGATCTCCGACGGCGTGCACCACGGCGCCCGCGAGGACCGCTCCGGCGAGGTGCTGGCCGAGCGCGCGCTGGCAGGCGGGCACGACCTGGTCTGGCGCGGCGTGCTGCCCGACGAGCGCGACGAGATCGCCGCCTGTTTCGCGCGCCTGTGCGACGAGGACGGGGCCGACGTCGTGCTCTCGACGGGCGGGACGGGGTTCGCGCCCCGCGACGTCACGCCCGAGGCCGCGCGCTGCGGTGCTCGAGCGGCTGAGTCCGGGCATCGACGAGGCTCTGCGCGCCGATGCCCTGCGCCACACGCCGCACGGAGCGCTCTCGCGCGGCGTCTCGGGCACCCGCGGGCGCACGATCGTGATCACGCTGCCCGGCAGTCCGAAGGCCTGCGAGGAGGGCTGGGCCGTGCTCGAGCCGGTGCTCGAGCACGCGGTCAGGCTCCTGCGCTCCGAACCGACGGCGCACGGCCGATGAGCACGGTCGCCTTCGCACAGCGCTTCGTCAGCCTCGTGCGCCTCGAGCACACGGTCTTCGCGCTGCCGTACGCCTACGTCGGCGCGATCCTCGCGGTCGACGGCTGGCCCGGGATCTACGACATGGGCTGGATCACCGTCGCCATGGTCGGCGCCCGCTCGTTCGCGATGGCCGTCAACCGCCTCGTGGATGCCGCCATCGACGCGCGGAACCCGCGCACCGCAGGGCGCGAGCTCCCCGCGGGCCGGCTCAAGCGATCGCAGGTGATCGTCTTCGCAGTCGCCTCGCTCGGCGTCTTCATCCTCGGCGTCTCGCAGCTCGCCCCGATCACGCGCTGGCTGGCGCCGTTCGTCGTCATCCCGATGATCATCTACCCCTACCTCAAGCGCTTCACGCCGCTCTGCCACTTCTGGCTCGGCGCGGTAGACGGCCTCGCGCCGGTCGGCGGCTGGGTGGCGGTCACCGGGCACTTCGATCCCGCGGCCTGGGTGCTCGGGCTGGCGGTCGCGTGCTGGATCGCGGGCTTCGACATCATCTACGCGACGATGGACATCGAGATCGACCGCGCGCAGGGCCTGCACTCCGTCCCCGCCGATTACGGCATCGCGCGGGCCCTCTGGATCTCGCGCGCCCTGCACGTGCTGAGCGTGATCGCCATGGCGAGCGTGGGCTTCATGCTCGGCCTGGGACCGATCTACGCGCTCGGCGTGGTCGCCGTGGCCGTCCTTCTGGCCTACGAGCAGCAGCTCGTCTCGCCGACCGACCTCTCGCGCGTCAACATGGCGTTCCTGAGCGTCAACGGCGTCATCGCGGTGCTCTACCTCGCCGCGGTGTCGCTCGACGTCGCGCTGCTGTGACCCCGCCGCGCCTCGAGTTGCGCGGCGTCGGGCATGCCTACGGCGCCCGCGTCGTGCTCGCGGGCGTGGAGCGCGTGCTCGAGCCCGGTCGCTCGCTCGGCCTGCTGGGGCCGAACGGCAGCGGCAAGTCGACGCTGCTGCGCTGCATCGCGGGCCTGCTGCGCCCGCGTGCGGGGCACGTGCTCGTCGACGGGCGGGAGAGCTGCGAGCTGGAGCCGGCCGAACGCGCGCGCGTGGCCTACGCCGGTCACCGGCCGCTGCTCTGGGGCGGTCTGAGCGCACGCGAGAACCTCGTGCTGTGCGCCGGTCTCTACGGCATCGACGAGGACGCCGCAGTCACGGCCCTGGCGGCCGCGGGCCTGGATGACCAGGCCGAGACCGCGGCCGCGGCGCTCTCGCAGGGACAGCGGCAGCGCCTCGCGCTGGCCCGCGCGCTCCTGCCCGCACCCGCGCTGCTCGTGCTGGACGAGCCGCACAGCGGGCTCGACGAGGCCAGCTGCAGCGCGCCTGGACGCCGTTCTCGAGGGCCTCCGCGGGAACGTGACGCTGATCCTCGCGACGCACGAGCGCGGCCGCGCCGAGCGCTTGTGCGATGAGCTCATGCAGCTCGAGGTGCTGCGCTGAGCGCGCACACCGTGCCGTTCGCGAGCGCCGTGCGGCTGCTCGTGCGCACCGACATCGTCCTCGAGCGCCGCGCGCCGCAGCTCGCGCTCGCGATGGCGCTGTTCGCGGCCGTCGCCCAGGTCGTGCTGCACTACGGCGCCGACATCGCGCGCCCGCCCGTGGCCGTGACCGTCGGCTCGCTCTGGGTGACGCTGCTCCTGGCCACGCTCCTGGCGGTCGCGCGCGTCTTCAACGCCGAGCGCGACGAGGGACTGCTCGACGCTCTCGTGCTCGCCCCGATCCCGCGCACGGCGATCTGGGCCGCCAAGGCGATCGCGATCGGCATCCTGCTCGTGCTGATGGAGGTCGTGGCAGTGCCGCTCACGTACCTCTTCCTCCCGGCCGACGCCCCGGTGCCCGCGCTCGGCACGCTCCTCCTGGCGCTGATCGCCGGCGACATCGGCCTCGCGGCGCTCGGAGCCCTGGTCGCCGCCGTCGCCTCCGCCGTGCGCGGGCGCGAGGTCATGGTGCCGCTGCTCTACCTGCCCGCCGCCGTGCCGCTGCTGATCGCCGCGCTGGCCTGCAGCGTGCATGCGGCCGACGGCGACAGCGTCGTGCGACCCCTGGCCTTGGTGCTCCTCTACGATGCCATCGTCGGCCTGCTCGCATACGCCGTATGCGAGCACGCCCTGACCGACTGACTCCCCTGGCTACTCACGACCGCCTCCTGCGCCCGGCGGTGCTCGCCGCCGGGAGCCTCCTCGTCCTCTCCACGCTGCTGATTGCGCTGTGGGTGCCGAGCGATCGCGCCGAAGGCTTCCGGCAGCGCATCTTCTACCTGCACGTGCCGATCGCGCTGACGGCCTACCTGTTCCTCCTGGTCGGGCGCGTTCTACGCCGCGCGCTACCTGCTGCGCCGCGATCCGATGGACGACCTGCGCTCGTACGTCGCGATCCACCAGGGCGTGATCTTCGGCACGCTCGTGCTTGATCAGCGGGCCGATCTGGGCCAAGGTCTCGTGGGGCATCTGGTGGGACTGGAGCGACAAGCAGCTCAACACGTTCCTGCTCGTCTTCCTCTTCTACTGCGCCTATTTCATGCTGCGCTACTCGGTCGACGAGGGCGCCCGGCGCGAGCGCTTCTCCGCCATCTACGCGCTGCTCGGCATCGGCATGGTCCCGCTCTCGCTGGCGGCCGTTCATCTCGCCGGCACGATTCACCACCCGACCGTGTTCCACCACGACGGCGCCGCCATGGAGCGCTCGATGTTCCTCGCGTTCCTCATCTCGTGGGCCTCGTTCATCCTGCTCGGGATCGTGCTCTGGCGACTCGAGCTGCGCGGCAAGCTGCTCGCGCAGGGCGTGCAGCGCCTGCAGCGGCGCCTGCGCGGGGAAACGGTCCTGCCGTGATCCTCGCCGCCATCAGCAACTCCGACGCGGAGGCCGTGGGCGCGGTCGTGGCCGCGATCTGGGGCGTGACCCTGGCCTACGTCTGGATTCTCGCCGGCAAGCTGCGCCGCCTCGAGCAGCAGCTCGCCGACGCGCAGGCCGCGCTCGATCGCGCGCAGGGCACCGACGCGGCGTGACGCCGCTGCGGCTCGGCACGCGCGGTTCGCGGCTCGCCCATGCGCAGGCCGCGCTGGCGGCGGCGGTGGTGCGCGAGGCCGGCCTCGGGCCGGTCGCGATCGTCCCCATCTCGACCGCCGGCGACCGCGATCGGCGCAGCGCCTTCAGCGAGCTGGGCGCGCGCGGGGTGTTCTCCAAGGAGCTCGAGGACGCTCTCCTCGAGGGGCGGATCGACGTCGCCGTGCACTCGGCCAAGGATCTCACCACCGACGAGACGCCCGGCCTGACGCTGGCGGCCGTGCTGCCGCGAGCGGACGCCCGCGACGCCTGGTGCGGGCCGCACGCGAGCCTCGCGGCCGTCCCGCACGGTGCGCGCGTGGGCACCGCCTCCATGCGCCGCGGCGCCCAGCTGCGCTCGCTGCGCCCCGACCTCAGCGTCGAGAGCCTGCGCGGCAACGTGGATACGCGCCTGCGCAAGCGCACCGAGCGCGGCCTGGACGGCGTGGTGCTGGCTGCCTGCGGGCTCGATCGCCTCGAGCTGGCAGAGCGAGATCGGGTTCCGCATCGAGGTCGAGGAGATGCTGCCCGAGACCGGGCAGGGGTTCCTGGCGATCCAGACGCGCAGCGAGGACGCCGCCTCGCTGGCGGCGGTCGGCGACGCGGGCGGCGCGCAGGTGCTGCTGGCCGAGCGCTCGTGCGCCGCGCTGCTCGGCGGCGGCTGCCGCGCTCCCGTGGCCACGCACGCGGTGCCGCTGGCCGGCGGAGAGCTGTGGTTGCGGGCCTGGCTCGCGCTGCCCGACGGCTCGCAGGTGGTCGAGGCCGACGCGCGCGGCGCCGATCCCGAGGCGCTGGCCGCCGAGGTC
Organism: uncultured Actinomycetes bacterium; assembly: GCA_963713435.1. Taxonomy (GTDB): domain Bacteria; phylum Actinomycetota; class Thermoleophilia; order Gaiellales; family JALYLC01; genus JALYLC01. The sequence continues at coordinate 201,012 of CAVQLU010000005.1, read as the reverse complement.
GCCGCTGCCGCGCTCGGTCGCGGGGGCGAGGCGATCGTCGCGGCGGTGCGCGCGTGACGGTCTACCTGGTCGGCGCCGGGCCCGGGCGATCCCGGTCTCATCACGGCGCGCGGGCAGGAGCTCCTGCGCCGGGCCGACGTGGTCGTCTACGACCGCCTGGCCGGCGGACGCGCTGCTCGAGCTCGCGCCGGCGGACTGTCTCCTGATCGACGCCGGCAAGCAGCCGGGCCGCGTCGCGCTGACCCAGGAGGAGACGACGCAGCAGCTGATCGAGCACGGGCGCCGCGGCGCGCGCCGTCGTGCGGCTCAAGGGCGGCGATCCGCTCCTGTTCGGCCGTGGCGGCGAGGAGGCGCTCGCGCTGCGCGCGGCGGGAGTGGACTACGAGATCGTTCCGGGAGTCACCTCGGCGATCTCCGTGCCGGCCTACGCGGGCGTGCCGGTGACGCACCGCGGCCTGGCGGCGCAGGTCACGATCGTGACCGCGCACGAGCAGCCCGGCAAGGCGCAGTCCGATGTCGACTGGGCAGGCGCTCGCGCTGCTGCCGGGCACGCTCGTCGTGCTGATGGGCGCCGCTCGGCTCGGCGCCGTGGCGGCCGCGCTGATCGCCGCCGGCAAGGATCCGGCGACGCCCGTGAGCGTGACGCAGTCGGGCACGACCGCAGCGCAGCGCAGCGCCTCGGGCACGCTCGCGACGATCGCCGCCGAGGTCGAGGCCGCGGGGATCGGCTCGCCCGCGGTGACCGTGATCGGCGCCGTCGCCGCGCTGCGGGATGAGCTCGCCTGGGCCGAGCGCCGTCCGCTGCACGGTCGCCGCATCGTCGTCACGCGCGCCCGTGCCCAGGCCAGCGGCCTCGTCGCGCGCCTGCGCGACCTGGGCGCCGAGGTCGACGAATGCGCCGTCATCCGCATCGAGCCGATCGCCGGCCCGCCGATCGACGCGGGCGCCTACACACTCGTCTGCGTCACCTCCCCGAACGCGCCGAAGCTGCTGCTGGAGCGCTGCGGCGGCGACGCGCGAGCCCTGGCCGGCGTCGTGGTCGCCGCCATCGGACCGGGCACCGCCGCCGCGCTGCGCGAGGTCGGCCTCGTCGCCGACGTCGTCGCCGAGCGCTCGCTGGCGGAGGGCCTGCTCGAAGCGCTGCCGTCCGACCTGCGCGGCGCTCGAGCGCTCGTTGCGCGTGCCGAGGAGGCGCGCGACACGCTCCCCGAGGGCCTGCGCGCAGCCGGCGCCGACGTCGACGGTGGTGCCGCTCTATCGCACGCGCGGCAGCCTGCCCCGGCACCCCGAGCGCATGCTCGGCGCCGATGCCGTGGCGTTCACGTCGTCCTCGACCGTCACGCGCTTCGCCGAGGCGCTCGCCGGTCACGACCTCGCGGGTGTGCGCGGCGTCTCGATCGGCCCCGTGACGAGCGCGACGGCGCGCGATCTCGGGGTGGGGCTGATCGCGGAAGCGGAGCGGCACGACCTGGACGGTCTGGTCGCGGTGCTGCTCCGGCTCTTCCAGGAATCTCCGGAAATCTGACGCACTTCCCGCTGGCGCAGACGCCGGACCCTCCACTTGGATAAGAGGTGACTGGAGGCGCTGCGAGAAGTTGGTTGGGATGAGCGGACGCAAGCGAGTGCGGCGACTGCTGGGAACGGGCACGGGTGTGCTCGTGCTCGCCGTCTGCGTGCTCGCGATCGGCGCGGCCGGCGGCTACGCGTTCGGCCGCGACGGCAAGCAGGTCGTGCGCGCCTGCTACCGCGTGAACCCCGGACGGCACGGCTGCGGCCTACGCGCCGCTGCGCGTGATCGACGGCGACGAGACCTGCAAGAGCAACGAGCGGCCGCTGGTGTGGAACCTGAAGGGTCCGCCGGGCCCGGCGGGTCCCGCGGGCCCGGCCGGCCCCGCGGGACCGGCCGGTCCCGCGGGCGAGACCGGTCCTGCCGGTCCCGCCGGTCCGCAGGGTCCTCCCGGCTCGTCCGTCGACTGCAACCTCGAGCGCCGCATCGCCAAGGCGGTGCCCGACTTCGAGACCTCCCCGGCTGTGCGCCGCCCGCCGCCTGCAACGACGACGGATTCGACAACCACAGCATGGCGACGGCGACCGCTCGTCGCGCTCGGGACGACGACCTCGGGCGTTGCCTGCGCAGACAACGACGACTACTACGTGGCGACAGCGGCCGGCACCGTCGTGACCGCCTCGCTCGAGTTCGACAGCAGCGCCATGCTCGAGCTGGCGCTCCTCGACAGCGCCGGGAACGTGCTCGCGAGCGCATCCGGCACCACGCCGCAGAGCGTCAGCACCGCGGGTCCGGTGTCGGGCACGATCTACGCGCGCATCAGCGTCGTGAACAACGCGCAGGGCCACTACACGCTCACGTTCTGACGGCTATCGTGGCGCCCTGATGGCGCTCTACGACCTCCCGGCGGCCGAGCTCGAGACGCACCGCTGCAGCGCTCCCGAGCCGCCCGGACTGGACGCGTTCTGGGAGCGCACGCTCGGCGAGGCCCGCGCGCAGGCGACTCCGGCGAGCTTCCAGCCCTACCGCCCGGAGGCCTACGGCGCCCTGGCCGTCGACGACGTCACGTTCAGCGGCTTCGGCGGCCATCCGATTCGCGGCTGGTTCCTGCGCCCGCGCGACCCGGCCGGCCCGCTGCCGTGCCTCGTGAACTACATCGGCTACGGCGGCGGCCGCACCTTCCCCGTCGATCACGCGCTCTTCGCCGCGGCCGGGCACGCGGTGCTCGTGATGGACACGCGCGGTCAGGGCGGCGAGTGGCTCCCCGGCGCGACGGGCGACCCGGGCGCCGGCGCCTCCGGTGCCGAGCACCCCGGCGTGATGACCCGTGGGATCTCCTCGCCCGAGACGTATTACTTCCGGCGGCTCTACACCGACGCCGTGCGCGCGCTTGGAGACGGCGGCGGAGCACCCCGAGGTGGATGCCGGGCGCATCGCCGTCGGCGGCTTCAGCCAGGGCGGCGGGCTGTCGCTCGCCGCGGCCGCGCTGGCGCCCGGGCTCGTGCGCCTGTGCATGGCCGGCATGCCCTACCTCTGCGACATCGAGCGCGGCGCGCAGATCGCTCCCGAGGCGCCCTACACCGAGCTGACGCGCTATCTCGCCCTGCACCCCGAGCGCCACGACGAGATCGTCGGCACGCTGCGCCATGTGGACTGCGCCCTGCTCGCCACGCGCATCCGCGCGCGTTGCATCGTGTGCGTCGGGCTGATGGATCCCATCTGCCCTCCGTCGACGGTCTATGCCGCCTACAACGCCATCGGCGCGCCCAAGGAGCTGTGCGTCTTCCCGTACGGAACGCACGAGCAGCCGTGGACGCATCGCGAGTACTGCCTCGCCGAGTTCGCCCGCGAGCTCGGCTGAGCGGTTTCTCGCGGAACCGGGAACCAGCCGCCCCGGCGGGCAGTCAGAGCACCTACCGACCAGGAGGTAGCTCGTGTCCCGCCCGTCCCGCATTCCCCTCGCCGTTCTTGCGGCGCTCGTCCTCGCTCTGAGTCTCGCGCTCGCGCTCTCGTGGCGCGGCGGCTCGGGCTCCGGCACGGCGTTCGCCGCGGCCGCCGCGGCGCCCGGCGAGGCGATCCCCGCCGACCGGCGCACGCTCACGTTCAGCGGCTCGGGTGACGTCGAGCTGCGGCCCGACACGGCGCTCATCAACGTCTCGGTGCACGGCGAAGGGGCCTCCAGCGATGCCGCGCTGGGCGTCGCGACGACCAAGATGAAGGCCGTGCTGCAGGCCCTCCGCACGCTCGCCGGCGTGAAGATCGCCGAGGCCGATCTCGAGACCCAGGGCGTCGGAACCTCGCGTGACTGGGAGCACGACGGGCGCTTCCTGAGCGATCAGTCGCTCAGCGTGACGATTCACGATCCCGCCGCCTCCGGGACCGTGATCGCCGCCGCCACCGCCGCGGGCGCGGACTCCGTCGACGGGCCGTCGTTCTCGCTGGCCGAGCAGTCGGCCGCCTACCGCGACGCGCTGCGCAGCGCGCTCGCAGACGCGCGTTCCAAGGCCGACGCCGCGGCCGCGGCCATGGGCGTGCACATCCTGGGCACCAGCACCATCACGGAGTCGAGCGCCGGTGGGCCGATCATGTACGCGGCCGCCGATGCCAAGGCCTCCGAGGGTGCGCCGCCGGTGCAGGTCGGTCCGGTCGACGTCTCGGCGCAGGTGACGGTGACGTTCGTCTATTCCCCCTGAGAGGTAGGGGCGGAATGCGTCATGGTGCCTGGCGGCACCGAGCGGGCGCCTGGAACGAGATCGACCCTTGCGAGATCGTCCTGATCGAGCCGCGGGCCGATCTCGTCCCAGCACGACGCTCGTTACTCGCCAGCCCTTCACGCGCATTCCGCCACTACCTCTAACGAGCTGCGAAGGAGGCGTAGAGTCCAGTCGTGACGATCGTCACGCTTCTCTCGGATTTCGGCACGCGCGACACCTTTGCCGGCGTCGTCGAGGGCGCGCTGCTGCGGGTGGCGCCGGACGTGCGCGTCGTCCACCTCACGCACGGCGTGCCGCCGGGAGACGTCGCCCAGGGCGCGCGTGCGCTCGCCGACGCGCTGCCGCACGTCCCCGTGGGAGTGCATCTGGCCGTCGTGGATCCCGGGGTCGGCACCGACCGGCGCGCGCTCATCGTCACCAGCGGCGACGGGCGCTTCCTCGTCGGGCCCGACAACGGGCTCCTGATCGCAGCGGCCGAGCGCTGCGGCGGCCCGGTCGCGGCCCATGCGCTCACGGTGCCGCCCGGCGCCGCTCCCACGTTCCACGGACGCGACGTGTTCGCGCCCGCGGCCGGGCGACTGGCGCTGGGCGAGGCGCCGGCGGATCTCGGCACGCCGGTCGAGGTGGCCGCGCTCGTGCGCCTGGCAGCCGTCGAGGCGAGCGTCGCGTCCGGCGTCCTCCGCGCCTCGTGCGTGCACGTCGACCGTTTCGGCAACTGCGCACTCGGCGCCGCGGCCTCCGACCTCGACGGAGCCGGACTGACGACCGGTGGCGCCGTGGCGATCGCCGTGCGCGGTCATCCCCGCGGCGCCGCGCAGCGCGGGCGGACCTTCGCCGACGTTCCGCCGGGAGCCGTGGTCGTGCTCGTCGATTCGACGGGGTCGGCGGCGCTCTGCATCAACGGCGGCGACGCCGCGCGCGAGCTCCGCCTGGCGGTCGGCGATGACGTGGAATTGCGCCTCCCGAACGACTGACGAGCCGCACTCCACCCCGTGGTAGCCTGGTGCGGCCCGCGGCGAGGTAGCTCAGCTGGTAGAGCACTCGGCTGAAAACCGGGGTGTCGCCGGTTCAAGTCCGGCCCTCGCCACTCTTGTCCGCCGCCGACCCGCACGCCCTCCTCGACCTCGCCGTGCGGGCCGCGCAGGCGGCTGGTGCGCTGCTCGTCGAGCGCTTCCACGGCCCGGCCTCCGGCGTCGACCACAAGAGCTCGCAGACCGATCCGGTCTCGGATGCCGACCGCGACGCGGAGGCGCTGATCGCAGGCCTGCTGCACGCCGAGCGGCCCGGCGACGCCGTGCTCGGCGAGGAGGGCGCAGGGAGTGCGGGGGAGAGCGGGCTCCAGTGGGTCGTCGACCCGCTCGACGGCACCGTCAACTTCCTCTACGGCATTCCCCAGTGGGCCGTCTCGATCGCCTGCCGCGACGCCGGGGACGCGCTCGTCGCGGTCGTTCACGACCCCCTGCACGGCGAGACGTTCAGCGCGGCGCGGGACCGCGGTTGCACGCTCAACGGGCGGCAGCTGCGCATCGGCGCTCCCCCGCCGCTGGCGCGCGCGCTCGTTGGCACGGGCTTCTCCTACGTCGCCGCCGAGCGGCAGCTGCAGACGGCGCTCGTCACGCGCGTGCTGCCGTGCGCTCGTGACATCCGCCGGGCGGGCTCGGCCGCGCTCGACCTCGCCTGGGTGGCCGCCGGGCGGCTCGACGCCTTCTACGAGCACGGGCTGGCCGAATGGGATCACGCGGCGGGGGACCTGCTCGTGCGCGAGGCCGGCGGAGTCGTCGTGCCCCTGCCCGCCGCGGGCGGGCTGCGCGAAGGCGTGCTCGCGGGTGCGCAGGGGCTGACCGACGAGCTCTGGTCGCTGCTGCGGGATAGTGTCAGCGCGTGAGCACCGCACCCTTGCCCCAGCAGGTCGCCGTTCTCGGAGCCGCGCTCGACCTCGGCCAGGGCCGTCGCGGCGTCGACATGGGCCCGTCGGCCATTCGCTATGCCGAGCTCGTCGGGCGGCTCGTCGAGCTCGGCGTGGGCGTGCGCGACCTCGGAACCGTCTCCGAGCAACCGATCGAGGCGCTCGACGCGGGCGACGACCGTGCCAAGTACCTGGACGAGATCCTCGTCGTGTGCGGAGAGATCGCCGGGCACGTGGAGGCCGCGCGCCTGGCGGGGGAGCTGCCGCTGGTGCTCGGCGGCGATCACTCGCTCGCGCTCGGCGTCTTCGGCGGACTCGCACGCGTGCACGGGCCGGTCGGCGTGATCTGGTTCGACGCGCACGCCGACTGCAACACCCCCGAGACGACGCCCTCGGGCAACGTCCACGGCATGGGGCTGAGCGGTGCCCTCGGCTGGGGCGGCGAGCGCTTCGCGGACGGCCGCTGGCCGTCCCCTTCCGTGGACGAGGCTCGCACGGTGCTGATCGGCATCCGCTCGCTCGACCCGGGCGAGCGCGATCTGCTGCGGCAATCGCGCGTGCAGGTCTACACGATCTCGGAGATCGACCGGCTGGGGATGGAAGCCGTCATGCGCGGAGCGCTCGAGCACGTGAGCGGCGCCGCGCACGTGCACGTCTCGGTCGACATGGACGTGATGGATCCGTTCTTCGCGCCGGGCGTCGGCACTGCCGTGCGCGGCGGCATCTCCTACCGCGAGGCGCACCTCGCGATGGAGTTGCTCGCCGAGGCCCGGGCGGTGGGCTCGCTCGAGGTGGTCGAGGTGAACCCGATCCTCGACCGCGAGAACATGACCGGTGAGCTCGCGGTCGAGCTGATCTGCTCGGCCCTCGGCCAGCGCATTCTCTAGGAAGCTCTCGCTGAATGAGCGTGGCGCCTGGAGCGTGTGGATCGCTTGCGGTCTGGCAGTCGCGCGCTGCGCGGACTCCCGCCAGACCTCCAGCGACCCACAACCCACTCGCGTCAAGCTCTGAGTCTTCCCGGATCGTTGTGAGCGAGTGGGTGGCGGGGCTTCGCAGGAGCACCGCCCGGCTCTTGAACAGGCGTCCCGCCTGCCCTGCGAGCCGGCCGGCACTCCTGCTCGCTCCACACGCCCCAGCCACTCACGCTCAGTTCAGCTCGAGCTTCTAGTCGGTCCCGCGTAGCCGCCGCAGCTCGCGCAGGCGCTCGGCCAGCCTGGCCTCGAGCCCTTGCTCGCCGGGCTCGTAGATGCGCGTGCCCGCGAGCTCGGGCGGCAGGTGGTCGTCGGCCACGAACCCCCCGGGCGCGTCGTGCGGATAGCGGTAGCCGACGCCGCTGCCGAGCTGCTGGGCGCCCCGGTAGCTGGCGTCCCGCAGGGCGGCGGGCGGCCGGGCCGTGGCGTGCGCGCGGGCTGCTTCGGTCGCCGCCCCGAGGGAGGTCGCCGCGCTGTTCGACTTGGGTGCCATGGACAGGTAGGCGGTCGCCTGCGAGAGCGCGTAGCGGCACTCCGGCAGTCCGACGAGCTCGACGACGCGTGCGCAGGCGACGGCCAGCTCGAGCGCGCGCGGGTCGGCGTTGCCGATGTCCTCGCTGGCGAGGATCGCGATCCTGCGCGCGATGTAGACGGGGTCCTCGCCACCCTCGAGCATCACGGCGAGGTAGAAGAGCGCGGCGTCGGGATCGCTCGCGCGCACGCTCTTGATGAACGCCGAGATGGTGTCGTAGTGGTTGTCGCCGTCGCGGTCGTAGCGCACGGGCCGGCGCAGCACGGCGGCGGCCACGTCCTCCTCGCTGACGGATCCTTCGCCGCGCGAGGCCGCGTGCTCGTGCGCCAGCTCGAGCGTCGAGAGCGCGTGGCGCGCGTCACCCGCGGCGGTCTCGGCGATCGTGGCCAGCACCTCGCTCTCGACCGGCGGATCGCCGAGCGCCGCCGCTCCGCGCTCGAGCACCGCCAGCAGGTCTGTCCTCGGAATGGCCCTCGAACTCGTACAGCCGGCAGCGGGAGACCAGCGCGCCGATGATCGAGTGGAACGGATTCTCGGTCGTGGCGCCGATCAGCGTCACGAGGCCCGACTCGACGACCGGGAGCAGCGCGTCCTGCTGCGTCTTGTTGAAGCGGTGGATCTCGTCGATGAACAGTACGGTGCGGCGACCCTGGGCGCCCAGGCGCTCGCGCGCGCGGCCGATCACGGCCTGCACGTCCGCCTTGCCCGATGAGACCGCGGAGAGCTCCTCGAAGTCGGACTGCGTGCTCGCCGCGACGATGCGCGCGAGCGTCGTCTTGCCGGTGCCGGGCGGGCCGAAGAAGATCGACGAGGAGACGCGGTCCTCCTCGATCGCGCGGCGCAGCGCCGCGCCCGGCCCGACCAGCTTGGGCTGGCCGGTGAATTCGTCGAGCGCGCGCGGACGCAGGCGGTCGGCCAGCGGCGCGTGCGCTGCGCGCCGCTCCTCGGCCGCGTCGTCGAACAGGCTCACGGCCGGACTGTAGCCTTCGGGCGATGCACGAACTGCTCGCCGGAGCGCTCGGAGACGACCTGCTCGACGAGGTCGTCGAGCTCACGCGTGCACTGATTCGCGTCGATACGACGAACCCGCCGGGCAACGAGACGCTGGGTGCCGACGTGCTGGACGCCTATCTCGCGCGCAACGGCGTGCGGGCCGAGCGCGTCGCGCGCGACCCCGCCAGGGCCAACCTGATCGCGCGCGTCAAGGGCCGTGGCACCGGCCCGTCGCTTGCGCTGGCCGGCCACACCGACGTCGTCTACGCCGACCCCGCGGACTGGAGCATCGCCGCCCTTCGGCGGTGACGCTGCGCGACGGCCACCTGTGGGGTCGCGGCGCGCTCGACATGAAGGGCCAGACGGCGGCCAGCGCGGTCGCGCTCGCCGTGCTTGCGCGCAGCGGGTGGGTGCCGAACGGCGACGTCCTCCTGATCGCCGAGGCCGACGAGGAGGACGGCGTCGACGAGGTCGGCATGTCCTGGCTCGTGGCGCGAGCGGCCCGATCTGCACTGCGATTACCTCATCACCGAGTCCAGCGTGCGCTACGCGCTGGCCGACGGGCGCACGGTCTACACGCTGATCGTGGGCGAGAAGAAGACGATGCCGGTGCGCGTCGTCGTCGCGCGGGGTCGCGGGGCACGCGTCGGTGCCGACGCTCGGGGACAACGCGCTGCCCAAGCTCGCGCCCGTGATCGATCGGCTCGCGGCCTACGAGCCCGTTCGCCGTCCCTCCCCCGAGCTCGACGCCGCTGCTGGACGTCGTCGCACCGGGCGCGGGCTCCCTGGAGGAGCGCATCGAGCGCGGCCGCGCACAGCACCCGCAGCTGTGGCACACGCTGCCGGCGGTCGCGGGGTCGACGATCGTCCCGACGATGACCGGGGCCTCGCGCAAGCGCAACGTGATTCCGGCCGAGGCGTGGGTCGAATACGACTGCCGCGTGCTGCCCGGCACCGAGCCCGAGGAGCTGCTGGGCGAGTTCCGCGCGGCGCTCGGCGATCTCGACGTCAGGCTCGAGCTGCCGGAGCTGCCGCTCGGCGGCACGCGCTCGCCGTTCGGCACGCCGCTCAGCGACGCGCTCGCCGAGTGGGTCGAGCGAGCTCGAGCCGGGTGCGCTGCTCGTGCCGGATCTCAGCACCGGGCTTCACCGACTCGCACTTCCTGCGGGAGGCCTTCGGAACGATCGCCTACGGTTTCTTTCCGTTGCGCCACACGGCACCCGAGCTGCTCGACACGGCCCACGCTCCCGACGAGCGCATCGACGTGCGCGACCTCGAACTGGCGGTGCGCTCCTTCGTGCACTGCATCGAACGGATTGGATCGGTGACGACGTGAGCGAAGAGAAGCTCCGCCTGGGCGGACTCGCCCTGCGCAACGGGCTGGCGCTGTTCGGCCCCACCTCCTGGGCGGCAGCGGTGCGCGCGCCCGACGGCGCCATCAAGGTCGCGAGCGGCACGCGCCCGCGCACCCACGCGGCCGACCGCGTCCCGTTCGCGCGCGGCGTCGTGCGCATGGCGGAGATGCTCGCGACGCTGCCGACTGATCCGCCGGCGAGCTGCCCGATTCGCGCTTCTCGTTCGAGCAGCGGCAACGTGGCCGCCGCGGCGCGTCGCCTGCACCGCGCTGGCGGCGGCCGTGCGCCGGCGCGGGGGCTTCCGCAGCGAGATCGCCTCGACGCTGATCGGCGTCGTGCCGTCGCTCGTGACCCTGCGCAGCCGCGAGCTCGTGCGCTACCACGGCGCCGAGCACAAGACGGTGGCCGGCTACGAGCAGGGCGTCGCGGCCGAGACCACGGCCAAGGAGCACGAGCGCTGCGGCTCGCACCTGGTCGCGCCCGCTCCTGCTCGGCGCCGTCGGCGCCGCGGCCGTGGCCGCGCGCGCGCCGCGCTCGCTGCGACGGCCCGTGGCCGCGGTCGGGTCGCTGGCGTCGATGGGCATCGCGTTCGAGCTGTTCGCCTGGGGCGAGCGCCATCCCGGCTCGCTCGGCCGCGCGGGCGCTGGCCGGTCCCGGGCACGGCGCTGCAGCGCGCGCGTCGCGACGGCCGAGCCCGGCGAGGCCGAGCTCGAGGTGGCCGAGCAGGCGCTCGCGGCGCTGCTCGCGGCGGAGGAATCCGCGAGCCGGCGCATGAGCACCGGGGCCCGCACGCGCCGGCGCCTGCCGTCGGAGATCTTCGACCTCCCGGTCGAGAAGATGCGCGAGGGGTACTACTCGGACGCGTACTTCGTCTTCACCAAGCAGGTGCTGGAGCGCGACGGGCACCACCCGCGCGTGCTCATGCAGGTCTTCCAGCGGCACCAGTCGGTGCTCGGCGGCATGGACGAGGCGATCGCGGTGCTGCGCGAGTGCAGCGGCCGCAGGCGCGAACGGCGACGCCTGGCAGCCGGGCTGGGACGAGCTCGTCGTCCACGCCCTGCACGACGGCGACGAGATCGAGCCGTGGGAGACCGTGATGACGATCGAGGGCGACTACTCGCTCTTCTGCCATCTCGAGACGGTCTACCTCGGCACGCTCTCGCGGCGCACGCTGATCGCGCGCAACGTGCGCGAGGTCGTGCGCGCCGCGCGCGGCAAGCCGATCCTCTACTTCCCGGCCCGCCACGATCACCACCGCGTGCAGACGGGCGACGGCTATGCCGCGCACATCGCCGGCGCCATCGGCGTCTCGACCGACGCGCAGGCCTCGTGGTGGGGCGGCCGCGGCATGGGCACGGTGCCGCACGGCCTGATCGCGGCCTACGGCGGCGACACCGTGCTCGCGGCGCGGCGCTTCGTCGAGACGCTCGGCTCCGAGATGGACGTGATCGTGCTCGTCGACTTCGACAACGACTGCGTCGGCACGGCGGTGGCGGTCGCGCGCGCCCTCGGGCCGCAGCTCTGGGGCGTCCGCCTCGACACGTCGGCGACGATGGTCGACAGGTCGCTCTCGCCGCAGATGGGGCGCTTCGACCCGCGCGGCGTCAATCCGCAGCTCGTGCGCAACGTGCGCGAGGCGCTCGACCGCGAGGGCTTCTCGAGCGTCCGGATCGTCGCCTCGGGCGGGTTCAACGTGGCCAAGATCGCGTCCTTCGAGGAGGCCGCCGTGCCCGTCGACGCCTACGGCGTCGGCTCGGCGCTGATCCGCGGCGAGAACGACTTCACGGCCGACGTCGTCGTGCGCGACGGCCATCCGGCGGCCAAGGCCGGGCGCGGCTACCTGCCGAACCCGCGGCTCGAGCGCGTGCTCTGAGTCCAGTTCAAGCTCGGCGGGGTTCCTGCCGACAAAGAGAGCGTGCTGACGGCGAACATTGCGACGGCCATCGCCGACCTGCTCGATCAGATCCGGGTCATCATCATCCTCTGGGGCCCCCCGCTGCTGCTGGGGATCCTGGTGTACCTGATGTGGCGGCTCGTGAAGATGATGCCGCGCACGTCGCCGAGTCGAGCTCAAGCCCGACTCCGAGTCGATCGTGCGCTGGCACGACGTCGCCGGCGTCGAGGAGGCCAAGGCGGAGCTGGCCGAGATCATCGAGTTCCTGCGCGACCCGGTGCGCTTCGAGCGCCTCGGCGCCCGCGTCCCGCGCGGCGTGCTCCTGCACGGGCCGCCGGGCACCGGCAAGACCTTGCTCGCCAAGGCGGTCGCGGCGGAATCCGGCGCGGCCTTCTTCTCGCAGCCGGCCTCGGCCTTCGTCGAGATGTTCGCGGGCCTCGGCGCCTCGCGCATCCGCAAGCTCTTCGAGACGGCCCGCAAGCACGCGCCCGCGATCATCTTCATCGACGAGCTCGACGCCGTCGGCGCCGCGCGCCAGAACGTCGGGCTTCAACCGCGAGCAGGATCAGACGCTCAACCAGCTGCTCGTCGAGCTGGACGGCTTCAAGCGCTCCGACGTCGTCATCATGGCCTCGACGAACCGGCTCGACACGCTCGACCCGGCGCTGCTCCGGCCCGGCCGCTTCGACCGCCAGGTCTACGTCTCGCCGCCCGACCTCCTCGCGCGCGAGCAGATCCTCAACGTGCACGTGCGCAACAAGCCGATCGACGATTCGGTCGAGCTCACGTCCATCGCTCGCGCCACCGCGGGCCTGACCGGTGCCGACCTCGAGAACATCTGCAACGAGGCCGCCATCCGGGCGACGCGCGCCGACCGCGACACGATCACCAACATCGACTTCGACGACGCGCTCGAGCGCGTCGTAGCGGGCCTGAAGACCCACCGCACCGTCTCCGAGGACGAGAAGCGCGTGATCGCCTACCACGAGGCCGGGCACGCGGTGGTGGCGCACATCGTCGGGCGCGGCATGACGATCCACAAGGTCACGATCGTGCCGCGCGGCGGCGCGCTCGGCTACAACATGTACCTCCCGACCGACGAGCGGGTGCTCGCGACGCGCGACGACCTGATCACGCGCATCGTCGTGCTGCTGGGCGGCCGCGCCGGGCGAGCAGGTCGCGCTCGGCGTGTTCTCGAACGGCGCCGGCGACGACCTCGAGCGCTCGACCGCGATCGCCCGCGCGATGGTGTTCGACTGGGGCCTCGGCGAGTCGATGACGACGCGCACCGTGCGCGCCGACAACTTCGCGCTCTCCGAGGACACGAAGCGGCGGCGCGACGAGGAGCAGTCGCAGATCTGCGACTTCGCCTACGCAGAGGCCGTGCGGCTGCTCGAGGAGCACCGCGACGCGCTCGAGCGCCTCGCCTCCAAGCTGCTGGAGCGCGAGACGCTCGACCGCGAGGACGTCGCCACGATGCTGCACGACGTGCAGCGCGTCGGGACGCTCGCGTTCAGCTGGCCGGACGGGCCCACCGGGCCCGGCCTCCTGCCATAGTCCGGCTAGCTGCCGCCGGTGGCGGCTCCGTCACTGCCGTTCTCAGCGGCGCTTGCGACGACATCATCCTCGTCGTCCCCGCCGGCCGCCGTGATCTCGTCCTTCTTGGCCTCGTGGGCGGCCTTCGCGTCGCGGACGCGCGCTGCGAGCGCGCCGAGGTCGCTGCTCATCGAGAGCGTGCCGGCCTCCCACTCCGCGAACGCCGCCGCGCCGAACGCCGCCTGAGCGTCCTCGATCTCAGAATCGAGCTTGCGCAGGTGGAGCTTCAGCTGCTGCGTGTGCGCGAGACTCCTTGCCCTGCTCGAGGGCACTCGTCGTCTTCTCCTTGACCTTGTCGAACAGATCCATGCCGACCTCCCATCGGTGGTGAATGCGTGTGCATGATTGCACCGCTGCGGCCTTTGGGCGGGGCACGTGGCACGATCCGGGCGTGTCTGCGCTCGGCATCCACCACGTCGGCATCGCCGTACGCGACATCGAGGGAGCGCGCGAGCGCTACGAGCGGCTCTTCGGTGCGCGCGTCGAGGCACGCGAGCGCGTCGAGGAACAGGGCGTGGAGGCGATCGCCCTGCTGCTCGGCGACGAGCGGACGCGTCGAGCTGCTCGCGCCGCTCGGCGAGGACACCCCGGTGGGCCGCTTTCTCGCGCGCCGGGGCGAGGGCATGCACCATCTCGCCTTCGCCGTCGCCGACCTGCCGGCGGAGCTCGCGCGGCCTGCGGGCGGCCGGCGCGACGCTGATCGACGAGCAGCCGCGCAGCGGAATCTACGGAGCAGTGGCATTCGTGCACCACGAATCGCTCGGCGGCGTGCTGAGCGAGCTGGTGCAGGCGACGACGTCAACGGAGGCGTGATGGCAGACGCAAGCGTCAAGTTCGAGATCGGCTTCCGCGGCGGCGGCACGGTTGCGGGAGAGGCGAGCGGTGAGGACTGGACTCGCGTGGAGGCAGCGCTCGCGGCAGGTCAGGGCAGCGTCGAGATCGAGCACGACGAACGCCGCATCTGGCTGCGCGCGGACGACGTCGCCTATGTCGTGCGCGTCCAGCGCCGCCGGGGCGCGGGCTTCGGCGCGTAGCGCGGGTGCCGTCCGCCCGGCGCCAGCGTGTGCTCGATCGCGTCGTGATCGGGTACTCGGCGCTCGGCAACAGGGGCCTGCTGTGGGTCGCCGCGGGGGTCGTCGTCGGGCTCGCCACGCAGCGTTACCGGGCCATCCTGCTCGTGGCGGCGGTGGTCTGGATCACGCTCGGGTTGAACTACGGGATCAAGCGCATCGTGCGGCGTGAGCGCCCGCTCGAGCGCCGCGGGCGCGCGCCGCTGATCACCGCGCCCGCGACGCCCTCCTTCCCGTCGAGCCATGCGGCGATGGCGGCCGCCGGCGCGTTCGCGCTCTCGGTCTACGCACCGGGCCTCGCGCCGCTGTTCGCTACCCTGGCCGTCCTGATGGCTGCTTCGCGCGTCTACCTGGCCGTGCACCACGTCTCCGACGTCGTGGTGGGCCTCGCCGTGGGCGCCTGCACCGGCGCGGCCTTCGCACTCGTGGCGGCCTGATGGCGAGTCTCGAGGTCGGCATCGTCGGCTTGCCGAACTCCGGCAAGACCTCGCTCTTCAACGCGCTCACCGAGTCGCACGCGGAGATCACGAGCTATGCGGCCGTGCAGGCCTCGGCCAACGTCGGCATCGCCGCGGTGCCCGACGAGCGCATCGCCGCGCTCGCGCAGGCCGTGTCCGCCCGCGAGGAGGTGCCGGCGACGGTGCAGTTCTCCGACGTGGCGGGCCTCGTGCGCGGCAGCGGAACGCGCGACGGCGGACTGGGCGGCGAGTATCTCGGGCACCTGCGCGCCACGCACGCGCTGGCGCACGTCGTGCGCTGCTTCGACGACGAGGCGGTCTCGCACCCCGACGGCCGCATCGATCCGGTGGCGGACGCCGAGGCGGTCGATTTCGAGCTGCTGCTCTCCGATCAGGTGCTCGTGACCCGCCGGCGCGAGCGCACGGAGCGCGCCGCGCGCGTGGGCGAGAAGAGCGCGAAGGACGAGCTCGTCGTGCTCGACCGCCTGGCCGCGCACCTGGACGAGGGCCTGCCGGTGCGCACGCTCGACGTCGAGGTGCCCGAGGGCCTCGACCTGCTCACCACCAAGCCCGTGATCTACGTCGCCAACGTCTCCGAGGCCGGCGAGCCCGAGCGCGTCGCGGCCCTCACGGCCTACGCGACCGAGCACGGCGCCGAGGTAGTCGCCGTGGCCGCGCGCTTCGAGGCCGAGCTGGCCGAGCTGGACGATCCCGACGATCGCGCGGCCTTCCTGGCCGACCTCGGACTCGACGAGCCGGGCATGCCGCGCCTGGCGCGCGCCTGCTTCCGCACGCTCGGCCTGATCACGTTCTTCACCGCCGGGCCGATGGAGGCCCGCGCCTGGCCCGTGCGCGAGGGCGCCTCCGCCGTCGAGGCGGCCGGCAAGATCCACTCCGACATCGCGCGCGGCTTCATCCGCGCCGAGGTCATCCGCTGGGACGACCTGGTCGCGTCGGGCTCGCACACCGAGGCGCAGAAGCGCGGCGTGCAGCGGGTCGAGGGCAAGGACTACGTCGTCGTCGACGGCGACGTGCTGAACATCCGCTTCAACGTCTGAGGGTCAGAGCGCGTCGTTGACGCGCGCGTCGAGCGAGTTGGCGGCGTGCAGTGCGACCGCCTCCGGGCTCGGGAAGCGCCGGCCCTCGGGCGCGCCGTGGTGCGAGGCGACGGCTCCCAGCAGCGGCTGCAGCGCGCTCTCGTCGATGCGCACGCGCGCACCCGCGCGCTCGATGCGGGTCGAGCCCGAGGTGGACGTGGCCGAGCAGCGCGCCGCGCTCGCTCGGCAGGATCACCGCGCCCGTGACGAAGGCATCCACGCAGCCGCAGTCGTGCAGGAGGGCGGCCGCCGTGAGCAGGTCGGCGTTGAGCCGCGGGTGCAGCTGAGCGGTCTCGCGGCAGAGCGCGGCGACGGCCACCGTGTGCTCGGCCAGGCCGCCCGCGTAGGCGTGGTGCCCGTTCTCCGTCGCCGGTGCGGTGCGGAAGCGCTCGCGATAGCCGGGCTCGCCGAGCACGGCCTCGCAGAGCGCGCGCAGCCCGTCGTGGTAGATCTCGAGCACGAGGAAGTCGATGTAGCCGTCGAGGTCGTCGATGTCGCGCCGGGCGCCGGGCACGAACTCGGCCGGGTCGCCGGGCTCGACGCGCTCCACGTCGCGCACCTCGAGCTCGACCCGGCCGGCGTACTCGCCCACCCGGCCGAGCACGCGGACCGTGTCGCCGACGTCGAAGCGCTGCTCGAGCACCGGCACGCCGTCCCACACGCGCGCGCGGACGCGTCCCGTGCTGTCGGTCAGCTCGAGATCGAGAAAGGGGCGTCCGTCGCGGCGCGTGCGACGCTCCTTGCGCGACACCGCGAAGGTCGCATCGACGAGCGCGCCCGCCGCGAGCTCGCGCACGAGCGTGCCACCGGCCATAGCGGCGAGTATAGAAGGGCCTCGGCCGGCGCCCGGACGCCGCCGCGTTCCGCCGCGCACACCGGGTATCCGGGCTACCCTCCCAGGGTGTCCGGGCAGGTGCCAGAGCGCGTGGAGATACGGCCGTTCCACGCCCTTCACTACGCCGCCGATCGCGTGCACCTGGCCGACGTCGTGTCGCCTCCGTACGACGTGATCGACGGCGACCTGCGCCGCCGCCTGCTCGATCGCAGCCCCTACAACGTCGTGCACCTGATCCTCCCCGAGCCCGGCGAGGAGCGCGAGGCCGGCGACACGCTCGAGGCCTGGCGCCGCGAGCGCGTGGTGGTGCGCGAGCCGCGGCCCTGCATGTACTGGCTCGAGCAGCACGCGCGCGGGCCCGACGGCGTGCGCCGTCGCCGCGCCGGGCTGATCGCCGCGCTGCGCCTCGAGCCGTACGCGCCGGGCCGCGTGCGGCGACACGAGCGCACCATGGAGGGGCCGAAGGCCGGTCGCCTGGCGGTGCTGCGCGCCGTGCGAGCCAATCTCTCGCCGATCTTCATGGCCTACGGCGACCCGTCGCGGCGCATCAGCGAGACCTTCGAGGCGGTCGTCGCCGACCGCCGGCCGCTCTTCGAGACCACCGACGAGGAAGGCACGACGCACCGTCTCTGGCGCGTCTGCGAGGACGAGCCGCTGCGCGTCGCGAGCGAGGTCGTCGGCAGCCGTCCGCTCACGATCATCGACGGGCACCACCGCTACGAGACGGCGCTCGCCTATCGCGACGAGCGGCGCGCCGCCGACGGCGATCCCGACGAGCTGCGCGCCTACGACTTCGCGCCCGTCTACCTCGCGAACCGCCACGACCCGGGGCTCATGCTCTTCCCGACGCACCGCGTGGTGAGCGGCCTGAGCCCCGAGTTGTGGGAGCGCCTGCCCGAGCTGCTGGCCGAGCGCTGGGAGCTCGAGGAGGTCGCCGATGTCGACGCGCTCGAGCGCCGCATCGTCGCCCCGGCCCGCAACGTGCGCTCGTTCGGGCTCGTCCGCGGAGCCGGCGAGCCGCCGCTCTACGCGCGCCTGCGCGGCGCAGGCGCCGACGTCGCTCGACGTCGTGGCGGTGGAGACGCTCGTGCTCTGCGACCTGCTCGGTTTCGACGCGCGGCACCATCGCGACGACCGATCGCATCGCCTACCTGCGCCGCGCGGCCGACGCGGCCGCGCTGGTCGACGCCGCTCCGCCGCGCACCGCGGTGGCGCTGCTCGTCCCGGCGCCGACGGTCGCCGATGTCGAGGCCGTGGCCGACGCCGATCAGACGATGCCCCCCAAGTCGACGTTCTTCTTCCCGAAGATCCTCGACGGCATGGTCTTCAACCAGCTCGATCCGTTCGACCCGTGACGGCCGAGCGCTGGCTGGAGGTCTGTCGCGCCATGCGCGACGCCGTCGTCGCGGCTGTGGCCGAGGTGCCGCGCGAGCGCCGGGCCGACGAGCTCGGGCGCGGCGCGGGCGGTGACACGACCGTCGCGATCGACCAGGCGGCCGAGGATGCGGCGCTCGGCGTGCTGGCGGCTGCTGGCCGGCGAAGGCGAGGGCTTCACGGTCGTCTCGGAGGAGGTCGGCGAGCGCAGCTTCGGAGGCGGCGGCCGCTGGCGCGTCGTGATCGACCCGATCGACGGCAGCCTCAACGCCAAGCGCGGGCTGCCGTTCTACGCCCTCTCGATCGCCGTGGCGGACGGGCCGGCGATGGGCGACGTCGCGCTCGGCTACGTCTTCGACCTCGGCAACGGCGAGGAGTGGATCGCGCGCCGCGGGGGAGGCGCGACCGTCAACGGCGTCGGCGCTCGGGCTCGTCGCGGCCGCTTCGCGCGGCTGCAGCTCGTCGCGCTCGAGGCGACGCGCCCGGAGCACCTGGCGCCCGCGGCCGCGGCGCTGCCCGGCGAGGTCGAGCGCGTGCGCGTGCTCGGCTCGCTGGCGCTCGCGCTCTGCCACCTGGCCGATGGGCGGGTCGACGCCGTCGCGAGCCTGCGTCCCAACGGCGCGCGCTCGATCGACATCGCCGCGGCGCAGCTCGCGGTGCGCGAGGCCGGCGCCGCGGTCGCGCTGCCGGATGCGCCGGGGCCGTTCACCGCCGCGCCGCTCGATCTCGTCGGTCGCTCGCGCGTCGTCGCCGCCCGCGACGGGCGAGTCGCGTGGCGAGGGTCGCCGCCCTGCTCGGCATCGGCCCGCACGCGGGTTCGCCAGAGCATCCCGGGTAGCATGCCGTCGTGACGAGCCCCTCCTCCGACGCGCTCCAGACCGCGCTCGCGCAGGTCATCGACCCCGAGTTGCGGCGCAATGTCGTCGAGCTCGGCATGGTCGACGCGGTCGACGTCGACGGCGAGCACGTGCACGTCACGATCCGCCTCACGATTCCGGGCTGCCCGCTCAAGTCGAACCTCGAGGCGCAGGTGCGGATGCACGTCGGCGCCGTGCCCGGCGTCGCGCGCGTCACGGTCGGGTTCACGCACATGGACGAGGCGCAGCGCGCTGCGTTGCGCGAGCAACTGCACGGCGGCCGGAGCCGAGGGAGAGCGCCAGATCGCAGTCGAGGAGCGCACGCGGGTGATCGCCGTCGCGTCCGGCAAGGGCGGCGTCGGCAAGTCGTCGCTGACGGTCAACCTGGCGCTCGCGCTGCGCGCCCGCGGGCTCGAGGTCGGCATCGTCGACGCCGACATCTACGGCTACTCGATTCCGGGCATGCTCGGCATCCAGCAGCGGCCGGTGGTCGTGGACAAGATGATCGTGCCGCCGGTCGCGCACGACCTGAAGGTCATGTCCATCGGGTTCTTCCTCGACGACGGCGGCTCGGTCGTGTGGCGCGGACCGATGCTGCATCGCGCGCTCGAGCAGTTCCTCTCCGACGTCTACTGGGGCCCGCTCGACTACCTGCTGATCGACATGCCGCCGGGAACCGGCGACGTCGGGCTCTCGCTCGGGCAGCTGCTGCCGCGCTCCGAGGCCGTGCTCGTCACGACGCCGCAGCTCGCCGCGCAGCGCGTGGCCGCGCGGGCGGCGCAGATGGTCGAGAAGCTCGGCCAGCCGCTGCTGGGCGTGATCGAGAACATGTCGAGCCTCGCCTGCCCCTGCTGCGGGGAGGCCACGTATCCCTTCGGCCAGGGCGGTGGCGAGGCGCTGGCGGAGCAGCTCGGCGTGCCGCTGCTCGGCGAGGTGCCGCTCGAGGCGGCGCTGCGCGAGGGCAGCGACAGCGGCGAGCCGATCTTCGCGAGCGATCCCGAGGCGCCCTCGGCGCGGGCCATCGCGGCCATCGCGCAGCGCATCGCCGCGCACCGGTCCGGCCCCTGCGGGCCCCGTTCGCATCGCATCTCCGCTCGCCGTCGTCAAAGGCTGACTCCCCCGCGTGGGGGACTCTCAGCGCCCCGATTCTTCGCGCCGATAGTTCTCATTGGGGAACCAGAGGGCACCAGGGGGCTGGATCTTGTTGGAAGAGCATGTGCTGATCGATGCGCGCGACGTTGCGCATGCGCTGTGGGAAGAAGTCCGGAGTGCGATGGTCGAGATCGACCGTCCGGCTTCCCTTGCGCTGTGCTGCCTGCTCGCGGCCGGTCACCTGCTCGTCGAGGACGTGCCCGGTGTCGGCAAGACGACGCTCGCCAAGGTCATCGCCAGGGCGATCGGCGGCCACGACTCGCGCATCCAGTGCACCGAGGACCTCACCTCGAGCGGCGTGATCGGCCAGGAGATCGAGTCCGACGAACCCCAGCCTGCGCCCCGACGAGTTCATCCCCGGCCCGCTGTTCGCGAACGCCGTCGTGCTGGACGAGTTCAACCGCGCGAGCCCGCGCATGCAGTCGGGCCTGCTCGAGGCCATGGAGGAGCACGCCGTCACGGTCGGCAAGCGGCGGCACGCGCTGCCGCGGCCGTTCTTCTGCATCGGCACCATGAACCCGCACGACAACGCCGGCACGTTCGAGCTGGCGCACGCCTCGTGCGACCGCTTCGCGATGCGCACGGGCATCGGCTATCCGTCCGAGAACGGCGAGCGCGACCTGCTCACCCGCTTCAGCAACGCCGACCGGCGCGAGGAGAGCGATCCCATCGTCGCGCCCGGCGATGTGGTGCAGCTGCAGAAGGTCATCGCGCAGCTGCCGGCCGCCGAGGCCGTGCGCGCCTATCTCGTCCGCCTTCTCCGCTCGACGCGCGAGCACCCCGACGTGCTCGTCGGCGCCTCGCCCCGCGCCCTGCTCTCGATGTACCGCTGCGCACAGGCGGCGGCGCTGCTCGACAACGCCGCCGAGGTCGCCGTCAAGCACGTGCGCAGCCTCTTCGAGCCCTGCATCGCCCACCGCATCCGCGTCCGGCCCGACGCCTCGGCGCGCGCCGTGTGCGAGGAGATCCTCGAGCGCACGCCGGTCCCCGTCACCGCGCCGCCCCCCACGATCGCCGCGAACGACGGCGCCACCGGCCCGGGCGCGCCCGTTCGCTCGCCGCCTGAGCGTCGAAGCTCGTCGACTCAGCCTGACGGCGCAGGTGCGCAGGTGCTCGAGCACGACCGGGTCGAGCCGCTCCTCGTACCACCAGCGCGCCTCGAGGTTCTCGACGCCCACGAATTCGCGCAGCGCGGCGCGCAGGCCGTCCGGTCCCGGCTCGCTGGGATAGCCGGCGCGCTCGAGCAGGCCGCGCACCTCGTCCGAGAGCGCCTCGTCGAGCGGCAGCTTGGTCTCCTCGGGCACGCGTGCCCGTCAGCAGCACGTGGATGCCGTAGAGGCGGCGCAGCTCGGTGCACGGGGTCGCGGTGGTCGTCGACGCGCAGGTCGACCAGCCGGTCGTCGTTGCCGCCGTAGCCACCGGCCGGGCGCCACGACCGCGATCGCGGCCGACTGGCGTCCGCGGCGATCGCCGCCGGCGGCGTCGCCGGCGGCCAGCGCGAGCAGCAGCCGGTCCGCGAGGTCGCCGCTGCTCGCCTCGTAGGCCTCGGCCATCGCGTCGACGACGTCCGGCCCGGTGAGGATGTTGCCCTGCGCCGCATAGCCGGCGCCGGTCGCGCCCGCCGGCCCACGGCATGCAGCGCTGCCCGGTGTGCGTCGCGCCGCGCCCGCGGGCGTCGACGATGCCCGCCTGGCGGTCGTCGCTCGCGCCGATCGGCCGCGAGCAGGGCGTCGAGCGCCTCGCGCGCGCTCGCGCCGTCGCGCATGTGCGCCGAGCCCGCTCGGGGCCGTAGAGCGTGTTGGCGAGCGCCTGGGTCGCGATCGCGCCGACCTCGGCCTGCAGCCAGGGCACGACGGCGCCGACGGCCAGGAACTTCGACGCGACCGCGACTCCCAGCTGCCCCTCCTGGACGTCGGAGGCGACGATGGAGAACGTCACGCGAAGGCCCGCACGACCTCGCCCGGCTGTGCCTTCGTGCACGGTCGCGCCGACGCCGATGCGCGCGAGCTCCTCGCGCAGCGCCGCGGGCGTGCCCGTGAGCAGCCCGAACGTGCCGTAGTGCCCGGGGACGATCTCGGGCGCGGCCGACCAGACGCGCGGCGTAGGCGGCCTGCAGCGGCCCCATCGTGTAGTGGTCGCCGATCGGGAGGATCGCGATCGCGGGCGTGTAGATCTCGCCGATCAGGGCCATGTCGGCGTGCACGGCCGTGTCGCCCGCGGCGTAGATCGTCGGCATGCCGGGCCCCTGGATGCACGAAGCCCGCCGGGTCGCCGAGCGGCGTGCCGTCGGGCGCGCTCGACGAGTGCACGGCGTTCGTCATCGTGACGTGCAGCCCCGCGATCTCGATCGCGCCGCCCTTGCCGAAGCCCACGGTCTCCGCCGCGCCCTGCGCGTCCAGCCAGGCCATCGAGCTCCACGTAGCGCGGCGACCGGAGCCGAGTGCTCCTTCGAGAGAGCCGGCGGCGTCGCCGGCGTGATCGCCGTGGCCGTGCGTGAGCAGGATCGCGTCGCAGCGCTCGACCGTGAGCCCCTCGGGCCACGACGGATTGCCCGTCAGCCAGGGGTCGATGAGGACGCGCGCCCCCGCGGGGGTGTCGATCTGAAAGGACCCGTGACCGAGCCAAGTGATGCCAGACATGGCGGCAGTCTAAGACGTTCTCACTGAATGACCGTGGCGCCTGGCGTGCCTGGATCGCCTGCGGTCTGGCGGTCGTTCGCTGCGCGGACTCCCGCTCAGCCGTTGGCGACGAGCGAGGCCGCCGCGGTGCGCGCCATGTCGACGAACGGCGCCGGCGCGACGCCGAGCCAGAGCACGACCGCGGCCGCAGCGATGACCGTCGTGGCCGCGAGTCGCGTCCCGGCGACGGTGCGCGGTGCGGCCTCGCCGGCGGGGCGCCGGTAGATCGCGAGCATGGCCGGCAGGTAGTAGCCGAGCGAGATCATCGTCCCGATCACGCCGAACACCGCGAGGTAGCTCATGCCGGCGTCGATGGCCGAGCCGAAGAGGTAGACCTTCGCCAGGAAGCCGCCGGTGGGCGGGAAGCTCATCAGCGAGAGCAGGCAGAGCGCCAGGCCCGCGGCGAGCAGCGGGTGGTCGCGGCCGAGCCCGCGCAGGTCGTCGATCGAGACCGGCCCGCCGAGCTCGCGCTCGCGCACCGAGACCACGGCGATCGCGCCGAGGTTCATGGCCGCGTAGACGGCCAGGTAGTAGAGCATCGCTCGCGCCGAGAGCGGCGTGTGCACGACCACGGCGATCAGGAGGTAGCCCGCCTGGCCGACGCTCGAGTAGGCCAGCATGCGCTTGACGTTGGTCTGGCGCAGGGCGGCGATGTTGCCGATCAGCATGGAGGCGATGGCGACCGCCGCCACCGCTCCCTGCCAGACGCCGCTGGTCGGCGCGAAGGCCGTGACCATCACCCGCAGCAGCGTGGCCAGGGCGATCGTCTTGGTCGCGGTGGCCATGAACGCCATGACCGCGGTGGGCGCGCCCTCGTAGACGTCCGGCGTCCACATGTGGAACGGCGCGGCCGAGACCTTGAAGGCGAATCCGGCGATGATCATCGCGATGCCGAGCAGCAGGATCCCGGTGTGCGGCGCACCCCCGCGGAGCGCCTTGCCGATCTCGTCGAAGCGCAGCGAGCCGGTGGCGATGTAGGCCAGGCCGCTGCCGAAGAGCAGCGCGGCCGAGCCGACCGATCCGGTCACGAGGTACTTGAGCCCGCTCTCGAGCGAGGCCGCGTTGTGCACGTCGAGGGCGCACAGCACGTACAGCGAGACCGAGAACAGCTCGAGCGCGACGAAGAGCGTGACGAAGCCGTTGGCCGAGGCCAGCAGGCACATGCCCGCGCCGGCGAAGCAGAGCAGGGCGTAGTACTCCGCGATGCGGTCGCCGAGGCGCCGCGTGCCCCAGCCGAGCAGGATCGAGGCGACGCCGCTGGCGCACACGATCGCCTGCACGAGCGCGGAGTAGCGGTCGGCGGCGAGCTGGCCGCTGAAGGCGGTGCCGTTGCCGTTGTTCCAGAGGTACCAGGTTGCGATCCCGGCGCCGGCGAACGTGACGAGGCCGATGACGCCGCTCGTGACGCGCGCGCTCCTGCTCTCGAAGCTGCCGACGAGCAGCAGCACCAGCGCGCCGATCGTCAGCAGCAGGGCGGGCAGGATCGGGCCGAGGTGGACCGAGGGGGTCTCGAAGGCGGCTGCGGCGGCGATCACGGCAGCGGCCTTCGCGGTCACGCTCGAGACGATGCCGTGCAGCGAGAGGGAGACGCGGTGCGTGACGGCGTACGGATAGACCGAGAGCGCCAGCACGGCGGCGATCAGGGGCACGAGGTAGACCGCCTCCCAGCGCACGTCGCGCATGCGCGACGAGCCCGGGCGAGGCCTCGGCGGGCGCATCGTGCAGGATCGCCGAGATCCAGCGCAGCATGTACATCGCCGCCAGCACGATGGCGAGCGAGGCCAGCGGCGCCGATCAGCCACCAGTCGCGGAACGCGCCCAGCAGCACCAGGAACTCGGAGGCGAAGAGCGCCGATCCGGGCACCGCGAGTGCGGCGATGCCGGTCGTCATGACGATCGTCGCGAGGGCCGGGCGGCCGCGGGCGAGGCCGCCGAGGCGGCGGAACAGCCCTTCGCCGGTGCGCACCTCGACGATGCCGGCGATCAGGAACAGCAGCACCGAGAGCAGCCCGTGGTTGACCATCTGGAACGTGGCGCCGGTCGCGCCGATGTCGTTCATGACGAAGATGCCGAGCCCGATCAGGCTCATCTGGGCGATCGAGGAGTAGGCGATCACGCCGCGCGAGTCGGGCTGCCGGAAGGCCATCAGCGAGCTCCAGAGCAGGCCGATGATCGCGATCGCGACGAACCAGCGCCGCAGATCGTGCGCCGGGCCCGGGAAGAGCGGCAGCGCGAAGCGCAGCATGCCGTAGGCGCCCGCCTTGGAGACGACGCCCGAGAGCAGGCCGGCGATCTCGGGCGGAGCCTCGCGGTAGGCCTCGGGAACCCAGCCGTGGAACGGATAGAGCGGCGCCTTGATGGCGAACGCGGCCATGAACGCCGAGGAACAGCCAGCGCGAGTCGCTCGTGCCGACCTTGTCGAGGTCGAACGAGCCCGGCCTGCAGCCCGAGCGTGATGATCGCGACCAGCATCAGCAGCGAGCCGACGAGCGTGTAGATGACGAAGCGGATGGTCGCGCGGTAGCGGTTCGGGCCGCCCCAGATCGCGATCAGCAGCGCCAGCGGCACGATCATCAGCTCGAAGCCGATGTAGAAGATCAGCAGGTCGCGCGAGACGAGCAGCAGCACGACGGCGGCCTGCAGCAGCAGCATCAGCGCCGCGTAGCCGCGCATGTTCGGCCGCCGGGCCCAGAGCCCGTAGCCGAGCGCGCAGGGCACGCAGGTGGCCGTCAGCACGACGAGCACGAGCGAGAGCCCGTCCATGCCGACGTGGTAGGTCAGCCCGAAGTCGGGGATCCAGGAGTGCGACTGCTCGAACTGCGTTCCGCCCGAGGGGCTGAAGTCGACGGCGGCGGCGAATGCGAGCACGGCGGAGGCGATCGTGACGAGCAGCGCGAACGTGCCCGAGGCCCTTCGGGCGCAGCGGGCAGGATGAGCGTGATGACGGCGCCCGCACAGCGGGATCAGCCAGAGCAGCGTCGACGTCCAGCTGCCGCTCATGCGGATCCCGTCATGAGCCACGCGGCGAGGATGACGATCCCCACCGCGATCGCCAGCGCATACACGCGCACGAGGCCCGACTGCGCGGCCGAGAGCAGCTTGCTCGTCCACGAGCCGGTCGCCGCGACGACGTTCATGCTGCCCGTCACCGCGGTGTCTTCCCAGTTGCGCTGACCGCCGCTCGCGAGCGCCGCGGCCGGCCGGCTGAAGGCCCAGTCGTAGAGGCGGTCGAAGCCGAACTTGTCCTGCAGGATCGCGCTCGAGCGGTGCCGTCGAGAGGGCGATGCGCCTGGTGGTCTCACTCCGCCTGCCCCACAGCGCGTAGGCGGTCGCGAAGCCGACAGCGGCGAGCGCGACCGCGAGCACGGACGTGCCGAACTCCTGCCCGCCCGACGGCTCGATGCCGAGAAGCAGCGGCGGATCGAGGAAGTTCGTGAGCGAGTGGCTCTCGCCCGGGCAGGTTGAGCAGCCCGGCGCAGGCCGCGCCCACGGCCAGCACGCCGATCGTCCAGAGCATCGGGCGCGGGCCCTCGCCGTGACCTGCGTGGTGGTCGCCCTGCTCCCTGGCGTACTCGCTCGGCTCGCCGTGGAACACGAGCAGCATGAGGCGGAACGTGTAGAGCGCGGTGACGAACGCGCCGAGCAGGCCGAGTCCCCAGACCGTGTAGCCCACCCAGTCGCCGCGCGCGAGTGCGTCGGAGAGGATCAGGTCCTTCGACCAGAAGCCCGAGAACGGCGGCACGCCCGCCAGCGCCAGCGCGCCGATCCACATGACGGCGGTCGTGTACGGCAGGTAGCGGCTCATGCCGCCCATGCGGCGGATGTCCTGCTCGTCCCGCAGCGCGTGGATGACGACGCCGGCGCCGAGGAACAGGAGCGCCTTGAAGAAGGCGTGCGTGACGAGGTGGAAGATGCCCGCCGAATACGCGCCGATGCCGACGCCGCAGAACATGTAGCCGATCTGCGACATCGTGGAGTAGGCGATGACGCGCTTGATGTCGGTCTGCACGAGCGCGATCAGCCCTGCCATCGTGAGCGTCGCGACGCCGATCAGCGCGACCAGGTCGGAGACGTCGGGCGCCAGCGAGAAGAGCGGCCACATGCGCGCGATCAGGTAGACGCCGGCCGTGACCATGGTGGCCGCGTGGATCAGCGCCGAGACCGGCGTCGGGCCCTCCATGGCGTCCGGCAGCCAGGTGTGGAGCGGCAGCTGCGCCGACTTGGCGACGGCGCCCACCAGCAGCAGGAGCGCGATCCAGTTGGCGGTCGAGGACCCGAGCCCGATCTGGCCGGGCGCCGACAGGAAGACCACGTCGTAGTTGACCGAGTGGACGTGGTTCCAGATCACGAAGATCCCGAGCGTCAGCCCGACATCGCCGATGGCGTTCATGATGAACGCCTTCTTGGCCGCAGCGACGGCGGTCGGGCGCTGCCACCAGTAAGCCGATCAGCAGGTAGGACGAGAGACCGACGAGGCCCCAGCCGGCCAGCAGGATCACGAAGTTGCCGGCCAGGACGAGCAGGAGCATCGAGAAGATGAAGAGGTTCAGGTAGGCGAAGAACCGCTTCTCCTCGGGATCGCCGTGCATGTAGCCGGTGGAGTACTCGTGGATCAGCCAGCCCACGCCCGTCACCACGAGCATCATCACGACGGACAGCGGGTCGACCAGGATGCTGACGTCGACGACGAAGCTGCCGCCGGAGAGCCAGCGCCAGCCGGTCGAGACGATCGAGCGCTGCGAGTCGTCGCGCGTGAGCAGGTCGATCAGCGCGAGCACCGAGAGCACGAACCCGGCGAGGATCGAGAGCGACGCGACGCGCGTGACGAGGCGGTTGGAGACGCTCGAGCCCACCGCGATGTTGAAGGAGAGGCCGAGCAGCGGCGTGAGCAGCACGAGCCAGCCGTAGGAGGAGGCGTTCATCCGCGCAGGCTCTGCAGCTCATCGACGTCGAGCAGCGAGCCGCGGCGAGCGAGCGCGACGATCAGGCCGAGCCCGACGACGACCTCCGCGGCGGCGACGGCCATGACCGTCAGCGCGAAGACCTGCCCGTCGTTGCCGCCCACGTAGCGCGAGCCGGCGACCAGCAGAAGGTTCCCCGCGTTGAGCATGATCTCGATCGAGAGCAGGATCACGAGCGGGTTGCGGCGCAGCAGCACGCCCACCAGGCCGATGCAGAAGAGCGCCGAGGAGAGGATGATCCAGGAGCCGATGCCGGGCGTCACGCGCCCACCTCGCTCTCGTGCTCCTGCTCCTCGCGCTCGCGGCGCTGCATCTCGCGGCGCAGGTCGTAGCGCTCGCCGTTGGCGCCGCTGCCGTCCTGCTCGTCGCCATGGCGCATCCGCGGGCCGCTCGGCAGGAGATCGCCGGCGCCCAGCACGACGCCGGCGATGGCGCCCACGAGCAGGATCAGCGAGATCGTCTCGAAGGCCAGCAGGTAGTCGGTCAGGAAGACCTGGCCGATCGTGGCGGGGGAGCCGAACGACTCGTGGACGATGGCGGGCGCGGCCAGCAGGTCGTTGGAATCGCTGACGGCGAGCACGGTCTCGGCGAAGATCGCGAACCCGGCGACCACGGCCGCCACCGCGCCGATGCCGCCGCGTCTCAGGTCCAGATCCGCCCGGTCGCCCAGGTAGGCGATCACGAACAGGAACATCACCATGACGGCGCCGGCGTAGACGAGCAGCTGCGCGACCGCCACGAAATCGCCCTGCAGGACGAGGTAGAGCGCCGCCAGCGAGGCCAGGTGCAGGATCAGCGAGAGCGCCGCCAGGAACGGGTTGCGCTGCACGACGACGGCGATCGCCGAGCCGATCGCACAGGCGCCCGCCAGGTAGAAGATGGCGATCGCCATCAGTTGCCGGGCACCTCTTCGTGGTTCTGCGAGTAGACGTGGTACATGCCGAGCACGCCCGCACCCTCGATCTCCTGCGCGCCGCGGTCGAACTGCTCCGGATCCTGCGCCGGCGTGCGGCGCAGCGGCGGCTCGAGCAGCATGTCCTTCGTGTACACGAGCGCGTCGCGGCTGAGCTCGGAGAGCTCGAAGTCGTTGCCGAGCGTGATGGCGTCGAACGGGCAGGCCAGCTCGCAGTAGCCGCAGAAGATGCAGCGCGCCATGTTGATCTCGTAGATGCGCGCATAGCGCTCGCCGGGAGAGACGCGCGCGTCGGGCTCGTTCTCGTCGGCCACGACGCGGATGCAGTCGGCCGGGCAGGCCGCCGCGCAGAGCGAGCAGCCGATGCACTTCTCGAGGCCGTTCGGGTGCCGGTGCAGGCGATGGCGCCCGCGGAAGCGCGGGTAGACGGCGCGCTTGACCTCGGGGTAGGCCTGCGTGACCGGCCGGCGGAAGAGGTGGCGCAGCGTGACCGCGAAGCCCTTGAGGCCCTGCGCGCTCTGGCGCCCGGTCTCGAAGCCGGTGCGGATGGGGTGTTCCTGGAGATCGTCGGAGCGCGTCATCGGATGCCCATCAGCTCAGCGCCACCCAGGCGGCGGTCACGAGCAGGTTGAGGGTGGCGAGCGGGAGCAGCACCTTCCAGCCGAACTTCATGAGGCGGTCGTAGCGCAGCCGGGGCACCGTTGCGCGCACCCAGATGAACGTGCAGAGCAGCAGGAAGGTGTTGCCGATCAGCCAGATCGGGCCGGGGATCGACGTGAACGGCTCGAACGGCAGCGGGCCGCGCCAGCCGCCCAGGAAAAGCGTCGCACCGAGCGCCGAGAGCACGATGGCCTCGACGAACTCGGCGTTCGCGAACATCGCGAAGCGCATGCCGCCGTACTCGGTGTGGAACCCGGCGACGATCTCGCCGTCGGCCTCGGCCAGGTCGAACGGCGGCCGGTTGCACTCGGCCAGGGCGGCCAGGTAGAAGATCGCGAAGCCCAGGATCTGCGGGACGATGTACGGGTAGTCGACCTGGGCGTTGACGATGCCCTGCAGCGAGAGGGTGCCGGCCTGGAGCACGACGCCGATGATCGCGAGCGTGAACGCCACCTCGTAGGAGACGAGCTGCGCGACGGCGCGCAGGCCGCCCAGCAGGGCGTACTTCGAGCCGCTGGCCCAGCCGCCGATGAGCATGCCGTAGAAGCCCATCGAGCCGATGGCGGCCACGTACAGGAGCGCCACGTTGCTGTCGGCGATCGAGAGCGAGATCGTGAAGTCGGTGCCCGGGATGGTCGCCTCGGCGCCGAACGGGATCACGGCGAACGACGCGAGCGCGGCGAACATCGAGATGAACGGGGCCGCCAGGTAGAGGCGGCGGTGGGCGCCGTCGGGAATCACGTTCTGCTTGCGCACGAGCTTGCCGAGGTCGGCGATCGGCTGCAGCAGGCCCTTCGGGCCGACACGGTTGGGGCCGTGGCGCGTCTGCAGGCGGCCGAGCAGCTTGCGCTCGAAGACCGTCATGAAGGCGAAGAAGAGCATCAGGCCGTTGACCATCACGAAGGCCTTGATGAGCGTGACGAAGACGCCGTCGGGCATCAGGCCGTCCCCTCGACGCTGCAGGCGCCGTCGACGGCCGCGCCGTCCCAGGCGAAGCGGACGACTCCCGGCGCGAGCGTGCGCGAGAGCCTGGCTGTGCCCGTGGTCGTGCCGCCTTCGTGCCGCACCGTGACGCGCTCGCCCGCGGCGATGCCGAGGCGTCGCGCATCCTCGTGGGCCAGCACGATCTCGTCGCGCTGCTGGAAGGCGAGGCGCTCGGTGCGCGCGACCGCGCCGCCCGAGAAGAGCGGGCGGCGCCCGATCGCCCGCAGGCCCTCGGCCCGCCGGCGCGGCGGGAGGCGCGGCCGGGGCCTTGCCCGGCTTGGGGCGGGAGAGCGTGAGCGGCGCGTGCTGACCGATCGAATCGAGCGTCAGCCCGGCGAACAGCGGAGCGGCCGCGGCCACGCCCGCGAAGGCGCGCGTCGGGCTCGCGGAGAGCTCGAGCCCGAGATGGCGGCCGGCCGCGGCCAGGATCTCCAGCTCGTCCGCGACGCCGCTCGGCGGCGGCATCGCCGCTCGCGTGCGCTGCGTGCGGCCCTCGAGATTGGTGACCGTGCCGTCCTTCTCGAGCGTCGAGGTCGCGGGCAGGATGACGTGCGCCCAGAGCGCCGTCGGTGTCGGGAAGAGCGAGCTCGCGACCACCGACTCGCAGCGCTGCAGCGCCGCTTCCCAGCGCGCCGGCTCGGGGAAGCGCGAGAGCGGGTCGGCGTCGCCCAGGACGACGAGCATCTGCAGCGTGCCGTCCTCGGCGCGGCGCAGGACCTCGGCGGGGTCGTCGCGGTAGCCGAGCGCGTACAGCCCGCGCTCGTTCGGGCCCTCCGGCACGGCGATCACGCCGCCCGGGCCCGTCCGCCAGGCCGGCGGCGTGCGCGGTCGCGCCGGCGGCCGCCACCGCAGCGGGCTCGGTGGCGATCAGGATCGGGTGCTCGGCCGCGCGCAGCGCGTCGGCGACGTCGGCGGGGGCGATGCGCCCGGCTGCGATGTGGTCGAGGTCGCCGCCGCCGCTCCCGGCGAGCAGCAGGCGCGCGCCGCCGCGCACCGCCTGGCGCACGCGCAGCTCGACCACGCCGGCCGCGTCGCCGAGCTCGCGCTCGCCCGCGACGACGATCAGGTCGGCGCCGTCGATCGCGGCGATCGCGCGCCTCGTAGGGCGCGAGGGCGTCCCAGTCGATCCCGCCGGCGTGGCCGCTCGATACGAGCGCCCCGCCGCCCGCGGTGCGCACGAGCTCGGCCCAGGCGTGGGCCTCCTCGTTGCTCTGCTCGCCCGAGGCGACGACGGCGATCGACTCCGGGCCCGTGCAGCGTGGCGTGATGGCGCAGGCGCCGCGCGATCGTCTCGGCGAGCTCCTCGGTGCTGGCCGGCTCGAGTCCGCGTGCGCCGCGCACGAGTCCCTGCAGGTAGCGGTCGCCGGCGTGCAGGTGGGCGTGTGCGAAGCGCCCCTTGTCGCACAGCCAGCCCTCGTCGACCTCGGGGTGGTTGCGCGAGAGCACGCGGCGGACTGCGCCTTCCCGCACCGTCGTCCAGATGTTGCAGCCCGTCGGGCAGAGCGCGCACACGCTGGGGATGTTGTTGATCTCCCAGGGCCGCGCCTTGAAGCGGTATTCGGTCGAAGTCAGCGCTCCCACGGGGCACAGCTCGATCACGTTGCCCGAGAAACGACCGCGGTAGGGCTGTTCCTCGAAGGTCGCGATGACGGAGCCGGCGCCGCGCTCGCGGGCGATCAGCTGCTCGTCCTGCGCGACGTCCTGCGAGAAGCGCGTGCAGCGGTAGCAGAGGATGCAGCGCTCGCGGTCGAGCGCGATCAGCGGGGAGATCGCGAGCGGCTTCTCGTACGTGCGCTTGTTGAGGTGGAAGCGCGTGTTGCCCGGGCCGTAGCGGTACGTCAGATCCTGCAGCGGGCACTCGCCGCCCTTGTCGCAGACGGGGCAGTCGAGCGGGTGGTTGAGCAGGATGAACTCGAGCACCGCCTCCTGACCCTGGGCGGCCGACTCCGAGCGCGTGTGCACCTTCATGCCGTCGCCCGCGGTCATCGTGCAGGCGGCCTGCAGCTTCGGCATGCCCTCGACCTCGACGAGGCACATGCGGCAGGCGCCGATGGCCGGGCCGAGCCGGGGCTCGTAACAGAAGATCGGGATCTCGACGCCCGCCTCCGCGGCGGCCAGCACGAGCGGCGTGCCCTTGGGCACGGTCAGCTCGCGGCCGTCGATCTCGAGCGTGACGGTGGCGATGTCGGTGGCGCTCATGCCGGGGAGACCGCCACCAGCGGCAGCAGGCTGCGGGGCTGCGGATAGAGCGAGCTCAGCGACGAGCTGTCGTGCAGCGGGCAGGAGCCCTGGTCGACGTGCGCCTCGAACTCGGCGCGGAAGCGCTTGACCATCGAGCGCACCGGCATCGCGCAGGCGTCGCCGAGCGGACACAGGCACTTGCCCTCGACGTTGTCGCAGATCTGCAGCACGAGGTCGATCTCGGCGTGCGCCGCGATGCCGTCCTCGATGCGCCGCAGCGTCTCGGTGATCCAGCGCGTGCCCTCGCGGCAGGGCGTGCACTTGCCGCAGCTCTCGTGGGTGTAGAACTCCGCGGTCCGCAGGGCGAGCTGCACGATGCAGGTCGAGTCGTCGATCACCATGACGCCCGCCGAGCCGGCCATCGTCCCGGCGGCCGCGAGCGCCTCGGGCGCGCACAGCAGGTCGAGCGCCTCGGGCCCGAGGATGGGCGACGACGCGCCGCCCGGGATGACCGCCTTGAGGGAGCGCGGGGCGGGCACGCCGCCGGCGAGCTCCTCGATCAGGTGGCCCATCGTCTGGCTCATGGGCATCTCGTAGTTGCCCGGGCGCAGCACGTGGCCGGAGATGGACATCACGTGGGTGCCGCCGCTCTGCTCGGTGCCGAGCTCCTTGTACTGCTCGGCGCCCTTGCGCAGGATCGCCGGGATGGTCGCGATCGTCTCGACGTTGTTGAGCAGCGTCGGGCGCTCGAAGGCGCCCGACACGGCCGGGAACGGCGGCTTGGCGCTGGGCTGGCCGCGGAAGCCGTTGAGCGACGAGAGCAGCGCCGTCTCCTCGCCGCAGATGTAGGCGCCGGCGCCGCGGTGCACCGTGATCTCCGGCGTGTAGCCGTCGGGCCCGGAGGGGGCACCCACGTAGCCGCGCGCGCGCGCCTCGGCGATCGCGTCCTCCAGCACCTCGGACTCCGTCAGGTACTCGCCGCGGATGTAGATGTAGGCGCGCGTCAGCCTGAGCACGTTCATGACGATGAGGATGCCCTCGAGCAGCGCGTGCGGCGTGCGCAGCAGCAGCTCGCGGTCCTTGCAGCTCCCCGGCTCCGACTCGTCGGCGTTGACGACCAGGTAGCGCTCGGATCCGGGCGCCAGGAAGCTCGCCTTGCGGCCCGTCGGGAAGCCCGCGCCGCCGCGCCCGCGCAGACCCGAGCCGCCCAGCTCGGCGATCAGCGTCTCGGCATCCATGCCGGCCTGCGCCCGGCGCAGCTGGGCGTAGCCGCCGTAGGCCTCGTAGGCGCCGATGCCGCGCAGGTCGCCCTCGAAGTCGAGGAGGACGTTGGCCTCGAGCCGCGGGGTCCACTCAGGCATGACGTCCTCCGGGCGCGGCGCGCGTCTCGCCGACGATCTGCGGCACGTCGGCGGGGGTGACGTGCTCGCGGTAGCGCTCGTCGACGGCCACGATGGGCGCCCACGAGCAGCCGCCCAGGCACTCGGCCTTGCGCAGCGTGATCCGGCCGTCGTCGGTCGTCCCGCCGATGGCGACCCCGAGCTCCTGCTCGAAGGCCTCGACCAGCTCGCCCGCGCCGCGCAGCGCGCAGGCCAGGTTCGTGCACACGTCGATCACGTGCGCGCCCACCGGCTCGAGGAAGAACATGTCGTAGAACGAGGCGACCGACTGGCAGTAGGCGGGCGAGAAGCCGATCGCGTCGCTGCAGGCCTCGAGCGCCTCGGGCGAGAGCCAGCCGTAGGCCTCCTGCGTGAGGTGCAGCGCGGGCAGCACCGCGCCGCGCCGCGTCGGGTACTTGGCGATCTCCGCCTGCACGGCCTCGTAGAGAGTTCTCGGGCGTCGCGCTCACCGGTCGCAGTCCCCCATGTTCGGGTCGAGCGAGGCCAGGATCGCAATCAGGTCGGCGATCAGCACGCCGCTGCAGAGGGCGGCGACCGATTGCAGCATGACGAGGCTGGCCGAGCGGAAGTGCACGCGCCAGGGCTTGGCGGAGCCGTCCGAGACGAGGTTGCAGCCCATCTCGCCGCGCGGTCCCTCGACCGCGACGTAGGCCTCGCCCGCAGGCACCCGGTAGCCCTCGGTGACGAGCTTGAAGTGGTGGATCAGCGATTCCATCGACGTGTGCAGCTCGTGCCGCGGCGGCAGCACGACCTTGCGGTCGTCGGCGATCCACGGACCGGCGGGCAGGCCGTCGAGCGCCTGCTCGATGATGTCGAGCGACTGCCGGATCTCGTACAGGCGGATGAGATAGCGGTCGTAGGTGTCGCCGACGGCGAACACGACGGGCTGCACCTTGAGCTCGCGGTAGGCCCCGTAGGGCTCGTGCGCGCGCAGGTCCCAGTTGACCCCGGAGGCGCGCGCGTTCGGCCCGGTCAGGCCCATCTGCCGGGCGAACTCGGGCGTGATCACGCCGATGCCGCGCGTGCGGTCGCGGAAGATCGGCTGCTGGCCGATGATGTCCTCGTACTCGTCGACCCGTGCGCGCATCTCCTTGATGAAGGCGCGCGCCTCGTGGTCGAACTTGACGGGGATGTCCTCGGCCACGCCGCCGACCTGCGCGTAGCGCGGGTGCATGCGCACGCCGCCCGCGAGCTCGACCAGATCGAGCACGCGGTCGCGCTCGCGGAAGCAGTAGAAGAGCAGCGCGATGCCGCCCAGGTCGATCGAGCCGGTGCCGAGGAAGATGAGGTGGTTGTGGATGCGCTGCAGCTCGGTGAAGATCGCGCGGATCCACTCGCCGCGCCGCGGCACCTCGAGGCCCAGCAGCTTCTCGACCGCCATGCAGAACACGAGCTCGTTGCAGAAGAACGCGTTGTAGTCGGCCCGGGGCGCGTACGTGATCGCCTTCCAGTACGACTTCTGCTCCATGTTCTTCTCGATGCCCGTGTGCACGTAGCCGACCTCGTTGTGCAGGCCGACGACCGTCTCGCCGTCGAGCGTCGCGACCAGCCGCAGGACGCCGTGCGTCGAGGGGTGGTTCGGGCCGAGGTTGAGCAGCATCGTGTCCGGGTCGTCCGGCGGCGGGATCAGCACGGACGGGATGGGCGAGAGCACCTGCGCGGGCGGGTAGCGGAGCGTGCGGTTGTCGGAGACCGTGCTCATCAGACCTCGTCCGAGAACTGCACTGGCTCGCCGCCGATGGGATAGTCCTTGCGGTGCGGATGACCGTCCCAGCCCTCGGGCAGGAAGATGCGCTCGAGATTCGGGTGCCCCCCGAACTCGATGCCCATCAGGTCGTAGGCCTCGCGCTCCTGGTAGTCGGCGCAGGGGAACACGCCGACGACGCTCGGCAGCGGCTCGCCGTCGTCGACCCAGGCGCGCAGGCGCAGACGGCGGGCGGGGCGGGCCGCGCGGTCGAGCAGCTGGTAGGAGACCGCGAAGCGCTTGGAGCCCGGCGCCGCCGGGACGATTCCGAGACCCGCGGAGGCCGGGTGGTTGATGTCGCGCGCGCCGGCGCCGGTCGGGCTCGCCCAGTAGCCGGCCACGCCCTCGCCCGCATAGCCCAGGTAGTCGGTCGCGGCGAGATCGCAGAGGAAGTCGTAGCCCGCGTCGCGCGCTGCCGCGCAGGCCTCGGCGATGCGCTCGCTGGGGACGTCCAGCGTCACCTCGCCGTGCGCCTCCGCCACGGTCGCGCCGGCCAGGCCCTCGGCGATCGCCTCGGCGTCGGCGCGCGCGCTCATGCCTGCGACCGCTGCTGCTCGTAGGCGGGCGGGATGCCGGCCTTGATCTTGCGCTGGATCGTCATCACGCCCTCGATCACTGCCTCGGGGCGCGGCGGGCAGCCCGGCACGTAGACGTCGACCGGGATGATCTTGTCGACGCCCTGGAGGATCGCGTAGTTCGCGAACATGCCGCCGCTCGAGGAGCACGCGCCCATCGCCATGACCCACTTGGGCTCGAGCATCTGCTCGTAGAGCTCGCGGATCGGCGCGGACATGCGGTGGGAGACGCGCCCCGACACGATCAGCAGATCGCTCTGGCGCGGGGAGGCGCGCACGATCTCGGAGCCGAAGCGGCCGATGTCGTAGCGCGGCGTCACCATGGCGATCATCTCCATCGCGCAGCAGGCGAGGCCGAAGCCGAACGGCCACATGCGAGTTGGAGGCCGCCCAGTTGAGCATCTTGTCGAGCGTGGTCGACATGACGACCCGCTCGATGTCCGTTGCGCGGAGCGCCGTCTGCGGGCGCCCGGGCGGAATCACTTCCATTCGAGAGCCCCTTTGCGCCAGATGTAGACGTAGCCGATGCCGAGCAGCACCACGAACACGAGCAGCTCCATGAAGCCGAACAGCGCGAGCTGCTTGAGCTGGACGGCGAGCGGGTAGAGGAAGACGATCTCGATGTCGAAGACGATGAACAGCATCGCGGTCAGGTAGTACGAGATCGAGAAGCGCGACGCGGCGTAGGCGCCGGTGGAGACGCCGGACTCGAACGGCACGCTCTTGGAGCCGCCTTCCTGGCGCCCGCGCTTGCCGAGGAAGACCGAAGCAAACAGCAGCGTCCCGGCGATCAGGGCCGAGAAGCCCATGAAGACGAGGATGGCCGCCCAGTCACCCAGCACGCTGGCGACGATAGCACACAAGCAGGCGCCGACCGGAGCGGTGTGAAATGCCAGATTCCGCTTTGCGATGCGGCTTCGCGCCGTTGTGCCCGGTTGTCACAAAGTCGCCGTCTCACGCCGCCCTCCGGGTGGTACGATGAGGTCATGGTCAGGCTCACCGAGCGCGCGGCGGAACATGTGCTGGCGTTGATGCGCGAGGACCCCGAGGCGTTCGCGCTGCGGGTGGCGGTCCAGGGCGGCGGCTGCTCGGGTCTGCAGTACGCGCTCGGCTTCGACGGCGAGCCCCAGCCGGGCGACGAGGTCGTCGACCAGCACGGCGTCAAGGTCGTCGTCGATCGCTTCAGCCTGCCCTACCTGAGCGGTGCCGAGGTCGACTTCGTCGACGGGCTGATGGGCCAGGGCTTCACGGTCAACAACCCCAACGCGGTCGCCTCCTGCGGCTGCGGCTCGAGCTTCAAGGCCGACGGCGAGGGCGACGACGTCGCGGCTCCCGCCGGGGCCGGCGGCTGCAACACCTGCTCCGCCTGACCGCACGGCGCTCGGAGGTCTCGAATCGGCCGGTCTGAGTCTGGGTAGGTTGTCGCTCGAAAGCAGAGCTGCGGCGACCCGTGCCCGCTCAAAGAGCCGAGCGAACGGGGGCTTCGGGGGCCGATCCCCGGCTCTTGAAAATGCTGACATGACCGTGCGAGCCGGGGATCGCCCCCGCTCGCTTCGAGCCCCGATCGCACGCGCGGTGCGTTCCCGCTAGCCCGAGTGCGGCGCGTGCACGCCCGAATGCGGCTCGTCGCGCAGCGGCGGCTCGGCGATCTCGACGTGGTCGAGCGCGGCCTGAACGTCGCTCAGCCGCCCGCGCGCGACCAGCAGGTAGAGGTGGTCGTCGCCTGCCAGCTCGCTCGATCCGCGCGGGCGCACGATCTGGTCGTCCCGGCGGATCGCGACGATGATCGCGGCGCCCGGGAGCTCGGCGTCGCGCACGAGCGTGCCCGGGCTGATGCCGAGGTCCTCTGCACGCAGTTCGACGAGGTCGGAGTGCAGGGTCGAGAGCGTGGCGCTGTCCATCTCGGCCAGGCGCGGCACGGGGTGGGCATCCACGAGATCGAGCTTCCTGGCCGCCCAGCGCATGGACAGTCCCTGCGCCGCGACGGAGATCACGACCACGAAGAAGACGGCGTCGAACACGCGCAGCGCTCCGGGCACCCCGGCCGCGACCGGAAAGGTCGCGAGCACGATCGGCACCCCGCCGCGCAGTCCGGCCCAGGCCAGGAAGCTCTGCTCGCGCAATGACATCCCGAACGGCGTGGCGCAGACCAGCACGGCCAGCGGCCGCGCCACGAGCACGAGCGCGATGGCCACGAGGATGGGCGCGGGCCCTTCGTCGAGCATGCGCGACGGCGTGACGAGCAGCCCCAGGACGACGAACAGCCCGAGTTGGGCGAGCCAGGCCGAGCCCTGCAGGAAGCCGCGCACGACCGCCGCGTGCGGAATGCGCGCGTCGCCGATCACGAGGCCGATGAGGTACGCCGCGAGCAGCCCCGAGCCGTCCAGGGCGGAGACGCCGACGGCGCCGGCCAGCGCCACGCCGACCGTGATCACGGGCGCGAGGCCGGCCGAGGGCAACGGCAGTCGCCGCAGCAACCACACGCCGAACATCCCGATCAGCAGCCCGCCCGCCGCGCCGATGCCGGCCTGGCGCGCGAGCAGCAGCAGGCCGTCGCCGAACTCGTAGTTGTTGTTCGTGCTCCACTCGACGATCGCGATCACGAGCAGGGCCGCGAACGGGTCGTTGAGACCGCTCTCCGCCTCGAGGATGGCCGCCGGCCTCCTGCGCACGTGCGATCCGCGCAGCGCGGCGAAGACCGCCGCCGCATCGGTCGAGGACACCGCCGCGCCCAGCAGGAACGAGAGCGTCCAGTTGAGGCCGATGAAGAGGTGCGCCGAGACCGCCACCACCCCGGCGGTTGCGAGCACACCGACCGTCGCCAGCAGCCCGGCCGGGCCCAGGGCCCGTCGCACCTCCGCCCGCTCCGCCAGCAGGCCGCCCTCGAGCAGGATGATCATGAGCGCGACGGTGCCGGCGTCGCGCGCCAGCGTCGCGTCGTCGAACTTGATGCCGCCGGGGCCATCCTCGCCCAGGAGCATCCCGAGGCCGAGGAACAGGAGCAGCGTCGGCGCGCCCAGGCGGTCCACGAAGCTCGCGGCGATCGAGCCCACGAGCAGCACGATGATCGCGATGATGAGTGGTTCGGGGACGTGCAGCGCGCGCTCCCTCCGGTGCTCCCTCCTCGCATGATGCCGGTAGGCGCCCCGCGGAGGTTACGGCGGCTCCCGGGACCCCCGATCCTCTAGCCTGCCCGCGATGAGTGAGCACCCCGTGGTCGACGTCACGATCATCGGCGCCGGGCCCGCGGGCCTCGCAGCCGCCTACTACGCCGGTCACCGCGAGGCGAGCTGCCGCATCATCGAGAGCCTCGAGCAGCTGGGCGGCCAGGTCGCGGCCGTCTATCCCGAGAAGCACATCTTCGACATCGCGGGCTTCCCCAAGATCAACGGGCAGGAGTACGTCGACCGCATGGTCGAGCAGGGGCTGCAGTACGGCGCGGAGGCGCTGCTGGGAGAGGCCGTCGAGACGCTCGAGCGCGTCGAGGCCGACGGCGAGGAGCTCTGGTCGATCACCACCGACCGCGGCGGCCCGTACCTCACGCGCACGGTGATCGTCACGGCGGGCCACGGCGCGTTCGAGCCGCGCACGCTGCCGATCGAGGGCCTCGAGGAATGGCGCGGCCGGGGCCTGCATTACTTCGTCAAGCGCAAGGCCGACTTCGACGGCAAGCGCTGCGTGATCGTCGGGGGCGGCGACTCCGCGCTCGACTGGACGATCAATCTGCAGGACACCGCCAGCGGCCCGATCCGCCTGGTGCACCGCCGCGACCGCTTCCGCGGTCTCGAGTCATCGCAGACGTCGGTGCGGCAGCTCGTCGACGACGGCGCGGCCTTCATCCACACGCCCTGCGAGGTGCGCGCGCTGCACGGCGGCGACGTGCTCGAGCGCATCACGATCGAGGACACGGGCAGCGGCGAGCTGGTCGAGGTCGACTGCGACGCGCTGATCCTGCAGCTCGGCTTCGTCTCGCATCTCGGGCCGATCGAGCAGTGGGGCCTCGAGGTCGTCGGCAAGAAGCAGGTGCGCGTCGATCCCACGTCCTTCGAGACCGCGCTCCCGAACGTCTTCGCGGCGGGGGACGTGGCCTACTACGAGGGCAAGATCACGCTCATCACGATCGGCCTCGGCGAGGCCGCGATCGCTGCGAACCAGTGCGTGGCGCGGGCCCGCGGCGTCAAGCTGCAGCCCGCCTACTCCACGGAGTAGCTACTTCTTCTTGGCGACCAGGCGGGAGCTGACGAGCAGCGTCACGCCGCTGCCGCCGGGCAGCGTGGTGGCCGGGCGACGGCCCTGCTGGATGATGTAGTCCTTCTTGCGCACCTTCGAGGTCGCGTGCTTGATCGCCCCGACCTTGCAGTGGGCCGCGAGCAGCATGCGCTTCGAGGTCGTCAGCGTCTTGCCGACGACGTTCGGGACGAGGCAGTGCGTCGGTCCGAGCGCGCGCTCGGCCTGACCGATCAGCGTCGTGAGGTCGGCCTGCGTGATCGCCCAGGAGAACCCGAACGAGATGTGCGTGGGCGTCTGCGGCGTGACGGTGCGCACGTACTGCGTCCAGAGCGCCGAGCTCGTCCGGAAGCGCATGGTCGTCGGGCGATCCTGCAGCGTGATGGCGCCCTGCGGGTTGTTCTGGTCACCGTCGGCGGCACTTGGCGCAGCGCGCGTGAAGAAGCTGAACGGCGCCGTCGCGGGCGGCTTCTGCGTGAAGCCCGGCGGGTAGGCCGTGAAGCCGCCGGCCCAGGGGAAGGAGACGACCGGGGCGCTGCCGCCCAGGCGGTGCTCGTAGAAGGCGTCGACCTCGTGGTGCCGGCCGTCGGTCGCCGACCACGTGTCGTTGACGAGCGCCTGCCTGCCGTCGCCCTGCTGGATGATCACGCGATCGAG
This sequence comes from uncultured Actinomycetes bacterium, assembly GCA_963713435.1. Lineage (GTDB taxonomy): Bacteria > Actinomycetota > Thermoleophilia > Gaiellales > JALYLC01 > JALYLC01. Next base: position 159,721 of record CAVQLU010000005.1, on the reverse strand, counting down.
CCGGACGCCGGCCGAGACGAACGACGAGCAGGACTGGGGCGTGGCCGGCAGCGTGGCCGCGTCGGGGCTGCAGCGCAGCAGGTTCTCCGTCTCGCGGATCATCACGTTGCCGGTGCTCGGGTCGGTCGCGACCGAGGTCTGCGAGGCGAGCAGGCCGAGGGCATTGGCGGAGCCGGGGAACAGCGTGGCCGCACCCTCGGGCGTGTAGGCGTTGCTGCGATCGACGAGCACGCCCGGCGCGGCCGGCGGTCGTCGTCGCCACGAACCCGGCGCACGGGAAGGCCGAGCCGGAGATGTGGAACGTGTCGGGCGTGATGGTCGAGGCGCCGGCCAGGCCGCAATTCGAGACGGACTGCCAGATCGAGCGGCCGAGCAGCTGCGGCGCCCAGTAGCGGAAGTCGTACGGCACGCCGTTGTTGGGCCCACCGACGACGGAGGTCACGCGCGAGCGCTGGAACATCACGCGCTTGCCCGGGAACGCGGTGCGATTGGCGCCCGCGTTGCCGTGGGGGACGGCGTGCAGGTAGCACGTGCGCGGCGTCAGCTTGCTGACCTGCGCCGCCGAGAGCGTCGTCGTCCACACGCCCGCGGCCGTCGGGCGCACGTTGTCGAACACGACGGCGGGCGATGCACCCTCGCAGCGCAGATCGAGGCGGCCGGTGCCGCCGTTCGACGTGCCGCTGACCTTGTAGGTCGCCCCTGCCGGCTCCACGTAGACGAGTACGGACGGATCCGCCGCAGGCTCGCTGATCGTCGTGGCGGTCACGGCGGCCCCGGCCGCGACCGGGAGGGCGAAGAGCGCGGCGAGCGCGAGGCTGAGGGTGGCGCGAAGGTTGGTCACACTCAGATGATGGCTCACGAATCGGCCGGAAAGGACTCGCTCACACGATCTGTACCGTTTCCATACGGCCCGCTCACCGCGGAAAAACGGGCGGCGTGAGCGCTGCTCAGACGGTGAGTGCGAGTCGCTCGCGGCAGATGGCGGCGATCTGATCCTGCGCCGCAGCGAGATCGTCTGCGTCCTTGACCGGCACGAAGCGCGACTCGGCTCCCTCGCGCGGGACGTGGGCGTAGCGCGACGGATGCCACCAGGTGAGCTCGCCCACGAGGCGCTCGAACTGGATCGCCTCGCGCCCGTCCACGCCCTTGCGGGCCACGCACCAGGTGTAGTCGGCCGGCGCCTCGAGCACCGTCGGTGTCGATCCAGAGCGTGTTCGTGTTGAAGAGCGGGAACCGCTCGTGCGGGAAGTCGTCCGGCACGCGAAAGACCTCCGCCAGGGCCAGCGAGCCGTCGGCGCGCCGCACGGGCACGCCCCCCGCGTCGCCCGGCCGCTTGGACACGAGCTCCGCCGTGATCTCGCCGCCGAGCTCGAGATGCAGGCCGGCCATGGCGGGATCGAGCGTCGCGCCGACGTTGTCGACGTTGCACACGAAGACGCTGCGCACGCCGGCCGCGCGGTAGCGCTCGAGCGCGCCCGAGAGCTGCAGCGCATCGCCCAGGTCGCCGTGCCCGGGCGCGTGCGGCGAGGGGCCGCCCTCGTCGTCCAGGAAGAGCGAGCCGTCGGCGGCCAGCCGCAACGACACGAGCTGCGGCGCCAGATGGATGCCGATCCCCGCGACCTCCTCGGCCAGCGCGTCGTGCGTCGCGAAGCTCGTCATGAGCGTGATGTCGGCGCCCGTGCGCGTCAGGTCGGCGAGCTTGAGGTCGAGGAAGCTCAGCCCGTGGCCTTCCAGCACGGGGGCCAGGGCCTTGACCTGCGAGCCGAAGCGCGTCGCCATGCCTCCCGCCAGCACCACGGCGGCGATCTCCCCGCGCTCCAGCGCGATCTTCCCGAGCGCCGCCAGCCGAGCGCGCTCGGACGTGCCGGGGTCCGGCAGGCGCGTGGCGATGTCCTCCGCGGGCACCTCGATCGCCTCGTCGATGCGATGCAGCGACTCGGGGTCGTCGCCGGCGGCGAGCAGCCGCTCGCGCAGGAGGCCGAACGGGACGCGATCGAAGCGGAAGCGCTCCAGCAGCTCGGCGAGCTGCGGAGGGATCGGGCCTGCCGGCGACCTCCATCAGGGGCCGCCGTAGCGGCTGTCGCGCCACGCCAGAGCGGCCTTCAGGCCCTGCTCGGCCACGATGGCGTCGAACTCGCGCTGCTCCGGCGTCTCGGCGGCGTTGAGGATCGCGGAGAGATCGAGATTCGCGTTGACGGCCTGCCGCAGGCCCATGGCCTCGTAGGCGCGGGTGAGCGCAAGCTTGGTCAGGCGCAGCACGGGCAGCGGCGTCGGCGCGATCTTGGCCACCAGCGCGTCGACCGCGGCCTCGAGCTCGCCGGCCGGGGCGACGCGGTTGACGAGGCCCAGGCGCTCGGCCTCGGTCGCGTCGACCCAATCGCCCGTGAAGAGCAGCTCGTTGGTCTTCTTCTGCCCGAGGATGAACGGCATCAGGAGCGAGACGGGCCCCGATCCGTAGCGGATCTCGGGCTCGCCGAAGCGCGCGTCGTCGGCTGCGACGATCATGTCGCAGGCCATCGCCAGCTCGCAGGCGCCTGCCAGGCACCAGCCGCGCACGGCGGCGATCGTGGGCCGCGGGAGCGCCCACAGCTCCATGCCGAGGGAGACGTCCGTCGAGAGCAGGTCGTGCCAGCGCTCCGCGCCGGCGATCTCGCCCTCGACCTCCTCGGAGATGTCGAAGCCGGCCGAGAACGCCCGGCCGGCGCCCGTCAGCACGACGACCTTCACCTCGTCGTCGGCCGCGGCGCGGCGGAAGGCGGCGCGCAGACCCTCGACGAGCTCGCCGGAGAGCGCGTTGAGCTTCTCCGGGCGGTTCATGGTGATCCACAGCGCAGGCCCGCGGCGCTGCTCGAGCACGACCTCACTCATGGCGCTCCCTTCACGACGACGAGCGCGTCGACGGCGATTGCGCCGTCCGCGCCGAGTATGAGCGGATTGACGTCCACCTCGTCGACCTCCGGCCGCTCTCCTGCCAGGCGCGAGAGCGCCAGCAGCGTGGCGGCGAGCGCATCGACCGCGCCGGGACTGGCGAGCTGGGCGATCCCCGGAGCCTCCGCGACGAGCGCCCGGGCGCCTTCCTCGGAGAGCGGGGCGAGCGCCACGGCCGCGAGGCCGAGCGCCTCGATCGCGCGTCCGCCCAGGCCGACGGCGAGCACCGGCCCGTAGTCGGGGTCGCGCGTCATGCCGCAGAACGCCTCGATGCCCGCCGCGACCTGGCGCGCCACGAGCACGCGGCCGCCCATGCGCGCGGCTGCCTCGCGCGCCTCGGCCGGGCTGCCGATGCCGAGCGCGACGCCACCGGCGGCCTGCTTGTGCGCAGGCCCGTCCACCTTGACGACGACGGGTCCGCCGAGGCGCTCGCAGGCCGCCGCCGCCTCGTCCGGGGTCGCACAGCGCTCGCGTGGCGGAAAGCTCACGCCGTAGCCCTCGAGCAGCGCGCAGGAGTCGTGCTCGGGCAGCGCGCCCGCGGGCAGCGGGTCGCCGCTCGCCGCGTCGGCGGCCTCCGCAGCGGCGAGCGGAGGACCGGGCCGCCAGCCGGCCACCGCCGCGATCGCGCGCAGGCCCTCGCGCGTGCCGCGCAGCAGCGCGACATCGCGCTCCCATGCCAGCTCCGCGATGGCGGGAGGCGGATCGACCGCACCGACCGAGGTGACGACGGGCACGATGTCCGTGCCCTCCACGACGTCGGCGAGCGCGCGCACGATCAGCGAGCACCATTCCTCGTCGTGCGCGCCGCGGTGCTGCGAGAGGTCGACCTGGGCCAGCAGGACGTCGTAGGCGCCGGCGTCGCGCAGCAGCGCGAGGCTTCCGGGGTACACGCGCTCGGCCTCGTCGATGGCCCAGCAGTCGAGCGGGTTCTCCGGCAGGGTGTAGTTGGGGAACGCCTCGATCAGCCTGGCCTTGAGCGCCTCGTCGAACGGCGCGAACGGGATTCCGGCCGCCTCCCCGAGGTCGGCCAGGAGCCCGCATTCGCCGCCCGATTCCGAGACGCCCGCGATGCGCAGCCCGCGCGGCCAGCGGCGGCGGCCCAGCAGTTCGAGCGTCTCGAACAGCTCGTGGAAGTCGCCGACCTCGATCGCGCCGTGATGGCGCAGCAGCGCCGAGAACGCGCGCGCCGAGCCGACGACCGCGCCGGAGTGCGCGAGCGCGGCCCGAGCGGCCGCCTGCGAGCGGCCGACCTTCAGGCACACCACCGGCTTGCCCGCCTCGGCGGCCAGGGCCAGCGCAGCGGCGAACGCGCCGGGGCGGCGGATCGTCTCGGCGAAGAGCCCGATCGCCTTCGTCCCCTCGTCGCCGGCCAGGTAGGCGACGAAGTCGGCCAGATCGCGCGACAGCTCGCCACCGGCAGAGACGACGGTGCGGAAGCCGACGCGCGGCCCGGCCGCCAGGCAGGCCTCGGCGATCGAGCCCGAGTGCGCGACGACGGCGACGTGGCCCGGCCGGAACGCCTCGGGGCCGGCGACCGCGCCGATCCACTGCGAGAGTGCTCCGGGCGTGGCGACGCCCATGCAGTTCGGGCCGACGACGGCGACGTCCGCCTCGTCCGCCCGCACGGCGATGCGCGCCGCGACCTCGCGGCCCTCGGAGCCCGCCTCGGCTCCGAGCCCGGGCAACACGACCGCCCGGACGCCGGCGGCGATGACGTCCTCGAAGGCCGCCTCGGCGCGCGTGTGGCCGACGAGCAGGAACGCGCACTCCGGCGTCTCCGGCAGCGCCGTGAGCGATGGATGGGTCTCGCGGCCGAGCACGGTGGGGCGATTCGGATTGACGAACCAGGTCGGCACCCCGCCGCGCAGGATCTGCTCGAGCCCCGCGGCGGCGTCCGGCGTGCGGTCGCTCGCTCCGACGACCGCGAGCGAGCGCGGGAAGAGCAGGGGGCGGATGCCGCCGCGCAGCGCTGTCGCGGTCACGGGACGAGCGCCCCGATCCAGGTCTCCGCCTCGTCGGGCTGCAGTCCCCCGTGATGGCCGAGCATGTCCTGCTCGAAGCGCCCGGGCTCGCGCCACCAGGCCTCCACGCCCGTGCGCGGCAGGACGACGAGGTCGCCGACGCGCTCGCGGAAGCGCGCCGACAGGCGTGGGCCGAAGATGCCCTCGGCGGCGAGTTCCGCCGTCGGCACCACCCACGCGTCGTCGCCGAACAGCTCCCCGAGCAGCCCCACGGCCTCGTCGAGCGCTCCGTCTCGCACGTGCAGGAAGAGGTCGCGAGCGGAGCCCGCCGGCGCCAGCGGCTTTCCGTCCGCGCCGCTGCGCAGGAGCGGCACGAGCTGGGGACAGCGCTCGTTGACGTAGACGCAGCGGGCCGGATCGGTCGGCACCTGGCCGTGATCGGCGAACACCAGCACCAGGGCGCCCGGAGTATTCGCGAGCGCCTCGACGAGCTCGTGCTCCACCGCCTCGAGCAACTCGATCGCAACGGCCTGCGCCCGCTCGTCGCCGGGGCCGAAGTCGTGGCCCGCCGCGTCGAACTCGCCGAGGTAGAGCAGCGTCAGCGACGGTGCGGCGGCCTGCGCGAGTTCTGCCGCCAGGGAGGCTCCGGCGCGAGCGCTCTCCATGCTGCGCACCGCACCGCCGGCGCACACGAGCTGCGTGAAGGGCGAGTCGATCGTGTGGGGCGGCTGGATGCTCGTACACGTGACGCCGCGTCGCCCGAGGCGCGTCGCGAGTCCGTCGTCCTGCGGGAAGACGGCGCGCATGTCCGCGCCGGCCGCCACGAGGCCGCCGGGTGCCTCGCCCGCGAATCCCGCGGTCAGCGGGCAGATGATGCGGTCGAGCGAGGGCTCGTACATGTACCACTCGTAGGCGCCGTGCTCGCCGACCGGCTGCGCGGTGTGCAACGTGGTGACGTGAGCCGTCGTCGTGGACGGGAACTGCGTCGTCAGCTGCGAGAGCACGCCGTCGGAGCGGAAGCGTGCGAGCAGCGGTGCGCGCTCGGCCAGTCGCTCGAGGAACGTCCAGCCCAGAGCATCCACGAGCACCGCGACGACGCGCGGCGGGGCGTCGCCGAGCTCGGGGAGCACGTCGGCCGGCAGGCCCTCGCCCTGCTCGCCGAAGAGCTGCAGGAGCGTGCCGGGAATCCGCGAGAAGCAGTAGGAGTCGTAGAGCGGCCGCACGAGTCCACCCTGGAAGCGCGCGGCGGCGACCGTGGCGAGCGAGCGTTCGTTGATCACGCGGGGGACTCGACGGCGCGGGCCAGCAGCGCGTCGACCGCGGCCATCCCGTCGTCGCCGAGGTCGATCGTGAACTCGTTGACGTAGAGGTCGATGTGCTGGCGGCAGACCTCGTCGGACATCTCCTGGGAGTGCGCGCGCACGTACTCGAGGCTGTCGAGCGGATGTGCGAAGGCGTGCTCGACGGAGCGGCGGAGCGCATCCTCGACGCTCGCCCGCAGGTCGGCGTCGAGGTCCGATGCGGGCGCAGATCGCCGCCAGCGGGACGGGCATCCCGGTCTCGCCCTCCCACCACGCGCCCAGGTCGGCGATCTCGACGAGTCCGTGGTCGGCGTAGGTGAAGCGGCTCTCGTGGATGATCAGGCCGGCGTCCACCTCGCCCGAGGCGACCGCCTCGAGGATGCCGTCGTAGCGCACCTCGACGATCTCACCGAGCGCGGGGGCGGCCAGCCGCAGCAGCAGGAAGGCGGTCGTGTCCCAGCCGGGAATGGCGAAGCGGCCCGAGACGGCCTGCCCGAGCGTCGCCGGCTCGCGCGCGACCACCAGCGGCCCGCAGCCGCGGCCGAGGGCGCCGCCCGAGCGCAGCATCGTGTAGCGGTCGCGCAATCCCGGCGAGCGCACCGAACGAGAGCTTGGTGAGCTCGAAGCGGCCCTCGCGCGCGAGCGCGTTGAGCTGCTCGATGTCGTGCAGGGCCGGCGTGGCGGTGAACGGCGCCGCGATGCGCCCGTGCACCAGCGCGTCGAACGCGAACGTGTCGTTGGGGCAGGGCGAGTACCCGAAGGCGAGATTCACGAGCGCTCGAGCTCCGCGAGCACGAGCCGCGTCACGCGCGCCAGCTCGGCGAAGGCGTCGTCGAAGCGCCAGAGATCGCGGTCGGGCTCCTCGATCTCGTTCGAGACGACGCGCAGCTCGAGCGCCGGCACGCCCTCGTCGAGGGTCGCCGAGAGGACGGCGTACCCCTCCATGGCCTCGACCGCCACGCCGCTCGTGCCGCCCACACGTGCGCTCGTGCCGATCGGCAGCGCGAACGCCTCCGGCAGGGCGCGCTGGGCGGCCGCGAGCAGGCGCGGGTCCGGAACGATCGGCTCGCCGTCGCCGTCGCAGTCGATCGCCTGCGTCCCGATCACGGTGCTGAGCAGGGGAATCCCGCTGCCGCGGCGGGCGCCCGCGATGCCGACGTGCAGCACCGTGCCCACCTCGCCCTCGTCCACCGCGTCCTCGGTCGCGGTGTAGGCCGCGCGCGGGCCGATGCCGCACACGAGCGTCGGGACTCCATCGGCGCCGGCGAGCTCCTGGGGGGTGGCCGCGATCACGAGCACGCGGGCACTCTAGGACGCCGGCCAGGACGCCGGCGTCGGATCCGCGCCTTGTCAGGAACTTGACGCGGAAACGACCGATCGGGACACGCCTTTGATGCGCCGCTTGCGAGGCTGCAGGTGTCAGAAGCAACCGTCCGTGCAAGAGGTGCAACAGAATGTTCGTCAACAACGAGATCACCGAGCGGGGCCTGCTCCATCGACTGCTCGACCGGGCAAGCAGCGAGGTGACACTCGATGAGCGCCGCTCCTGGGCGCACTCGATCGACGGCGCGATCAACGACGCCGCGACCTCCAACCTCCCGCTGCGCAATCGCGTCGCCCGGCCCGTCGTCGTGCTCGCCGCGGCCCCGGCGCTCTCCGCCGTCGCCGCCGCCCTGCGCGACGAGGACCTGGTCGTCTCGCCCGAGACGCTCGCCGCCGTGCGCGAGTTCATGACCAACGGGATCGACTCCCCGCTCTACGGCCGCGACCCGCTGGCCGCGCGCCGCGCCGCCGACGGCCTGCGCCGCGCACTCCTCGGCAGCGGGGTTCCGCGCCGCGAGACGGCCCCGTCGGCCGCCTGAGATTTCTCGCCCGGTCGCTCCGGGCGCCAGCTGTCCGAACCTCCTCTCCCCCTCCCCTCGGAAGCGGGCGGCGCCCCAGAGCGCCGCCCGCTTCTAGGATGCGCGCATGACTGAGCTGTGGGGACCCGAGACGCGCAAGGCGATTGACAACTTCCCGGTCTCCGGCCGGCCGATGCCGGCCGGCGTCGTGCGCTGGCTCGGGCGGATCAAGGCCGCGGCGGCGCGCGTGAACGCCGATCTCGGCCTGCTCGATGCCGAGCTCGCGGGCCGCATCGCGGCCGCCGGCGACGCCATCGCCGCCGGCGAGCACGACGACCAGTTCCCCATCGACGTCTTCCAGACGGGTTCGGGCACGTCGTCCAACATGAACGCCAACGAGGTGATGGCGAACCTCGCCGGCGACACCGCGCACCCCAACGACCACGTCAACCTCGGCCAGTCCTCGAACGACGTCTTCCCGTCGGCCGTGCATCTGGCGGCGCTCGATGCCGCGACCAACGACCTGCTGCCCGCGCTCGCCGAGCTCGAGGCGGCGCTGGCGGAGAAGGCCGAGACCTTCTCCCAGGTCGTCAAGGCCGGCCGCACGCACCTCATGGACGCCGTGCCCGTGACGCTCGGCCAGGAGTTCGGCGGCTATGCCGCGCAGATGCGCCTCGGCCGCGCGCGGGTCGAGGACGCGCTGCCGCGTCTCGGCCAGATCCCGCTCGGCGGGACCGCCGCGGGCACCGGGCTCAACACGCATCCCGAGTTCGCCCAGCGCGTGCGCGCGCTGCTGGCCGAGGACTCCAAGCTGCCGATCGCCGCGCCGCTCGACCACTTCGAGGCGCAGGCCAACCGCGACGCGCTGATCGAGACCTCCGGCGCGCTCAAGGTCGTCGCCGCCTCGCTCACCAAGATCGCCAACGACCTGCGCTGGATGGGCTCCGGGCCCCGCGCCGGGCTGGGCGAGCTGATCCTGCCCGAGCTCCAGAAGGGCTCGTCGATCATGCCGGGCAAGGTCAATCCCGTGATCTGCGAGGTCGTCACGCAGGTCTCCGCGCAGGTCATCGGCAATGACACCGCGATCACGATCGGCGGCATGTCGGGCGCGTTCGAGCTCAACGTCTACATCCCGCTGATGGCCCGCAACCTGCTCGAGTCGATCTCGCTGCTCGCGGCGGCCAGCCGCCTGCTGGCGCGCAAGGTCATCGACGGGCTCGAGGCCGACATCGAGCGCAACGAGATGCACGGCGAGGCGACGCTCGCGATGGCCACGGCGCTCAACCCCTACATCGGCTACGACAAGGCCAGCGCGATCGTGCGCGACGCCACCTCGAGCGGCCGCTCGCTGCGCGAGGTCGCCCGCGCGCACGGCGTCGAGGAGTCGGTGCTCGACAAGGCGCTCGACCTGCGCGCCATCGCGCGCGGCAACACCGCCGAGTAGCGCTCGCAGAGCTCAGCGACCGCTGGCCGAGAGGTGCTGGTAGTCGCGCGTGCCGCTCCAGCGCCCGCCCCAGCCCCAGCCGATGCGCCCGAAGGCGCGCGTCACGACGCCGCCGTCGGTGATCACGCCCGGCCGGCCCGCCGCGCGGGCTCGGTCGACGTAGGGGCGTGATGCGGTGTGGCTCGTGCTGCCGCCCGAGACGTACGGGTTCTCGATCGGGTCGAGGTCGATCGCCCGTCCGTAGGCGTGCTCCGACCAACTCGACGAGCCGGTCGCGCTGCGGCAGTTGAAGGCCGAGGTGTTGTCGGCCTCGATGGAGCCGAAGTCGGAACCTCCGTAGGCCTCGATCGGCAGCATGCGACGGATGGGGAAGCGCGCGGCGTAGAGCTCCCCGAAAGCCCGTGCGACGGGCGCCGCGACCGTGCGGTTGACGACGAGAGCGCCCCGGTGGGCACGTCCGTCGAAGCCGACGTAGGTGAGCGTGACCCGGCGCAGGTCGGAGAGTCCCACGGGGCAACCCGGCCGCCACACCTTCGGCGTCATCGCCTGCCGCTGCGCCGCGCTCAGCGGCGCGATCTGCGCGTGGTACGGCGGCAGGGCGGCGGGGGCCGCAATCACAGCGCGCCGGCGCGCAGGGCGCCGGTGGCCGCGAGCTGCTGCTCCTCGGCGCGATAGGACGAGCGCACCAGCGGGCCCGAGAAGACGGAGCCGAAGCCCATCCGCTCGCCTTCCTCGCGGAAGCGGCGGAAGGAGTCGAGCGGCACCCAGCGGTCGAGCGGCAGGTGGCGCTCGGTCGGCTGCAGGTACTGGCCGATCGTGACGACGTCGACTCCGGCCCCCCGCAGATCCTCGAGCGTCGCGACGATCTCGTCGTCGCTCTCGCCCATGCCGGCCACGATTCCCGACTTCACCATCAGCGGCCCGCGCTCGGCGAAGTGCTCGTCCCAGACCTCGCGGGCGCGCCGCAGGAGCCAGAGCGCGCGGTCGTAGTCGCCCTTGATGCGCACGCGCGGCTGGATGCGGCGCACGGTCTCGATGTTGTGATTGAAGACGTGCGGGTGGGCCTCGAGCACCGTCACGAGCGACTCCTCCTCGCGGCCGAGGAAGTCGGGCGTCAGCACCTCGACGCCCGCGTCGGGCAGGCGGCGGCGCAGGGCGCGGATCGTGCGCGCCCAGTGCTCTGCGCCACGGTCGTCGAGATCGTCGCGGTCGACGGAGGTGACGACGACGTGGCGCAGGCCCATGCGCTGCGCGGCCGCGGCCACGCGGCCGGGCTCGAGCGGGTCGAGCGGATCGCCCCGCTTGGCCGAGTTGACGGCGCAGTAGCGGCAGGCGCGCGTGCAGGTGTCGCCCATGATCTGGAACGTCGCGGTGCCGCGCCCCCAGCACTCGCCGATGTTCGGGCAGCGGGCCTCCTCGCAGACCGTGTGCAGCCCCTCTCCGCGCACGATCTCGTCCAGCTCGTCGTAGCGCGAGCCGGCCGTGCGCAGGCGCACGCGCATCCAGGGCGGTCGCTCGTGTGCAAGCTCTCCCCACGGCATCTTCCGCAGGGTAGACCTTCTACCCCGATGAGCGTGGCGTCTGGAACGCGTGGATCGCTTGCAGTCTGGCAGTCGTGCGCTGCGCGGGCTCCCGCTAGACCTCCAGCGACCCACAACCCACTCGCGCGAACCGCGGAGAATCCCACCCTTCCGCCGTCAGCCGCCGCGCGTCTCGATCAGCTCGAAGAGGTTGCCGTCCGGATCGCAGAAGCCGGCGAAGCGGCCCTCCTCGGAATCCTTGACGGTGCCCATGAGGTGCACGCCGCGCCCGACGATCTCGCCCACGAAGCCGTCGAAGTCGTCGACCTCGAGCCGCACGAGCACGCCCGCCTGCTCGAAGAAGCCGCGGCCGCGCTCGCGCGGCTTGGCGCCGCCCTCCACGCGTAGCTCGACGCCGTCACGGCGCGCCCAGAAGCCGTCCTCGTCGTGCGTCAGGGTCATGCCCAGCGATGTCTCGTAGAACGCCTTCGCCTGCCCCATGTCCGAGGCGAAGATCGTGATGCCCGAGCGCAGCTGCATCAGGCCGGCACGAGGGAGAGCTCGAGCGAGAACACGTCGGCGAGCGCGGCGAGCACCGGGCCGCGTGCCTCCTCGACGGTCACGTCGCGCCCGAGCTCGCGCGCGATGCTCGTGAAGACGGTGTCGTCGAGCCCGCAGGCGCGGAAACGCCCGAAGGCCTCGAGGTCGCAATCCACGTTGAGCGCGAAGCCGTGGTGCACGACCCAGTTGTTCGCACGGATACCCAGCGACGCGATCTTGCGATCCTCGACCCACACGCCGACGTGCTCCCGGTCCTCGCCGGCCGCCGCGGTGATGCCGAACGTCGCCAGCACATCGATGAGGACGCGCTCGAGGTCGTGCGCGTAGCGGCGCAGATCTTTGCCGTGATCGCGCAGATCGAGGATCGGGTAGCAGACCAGCTGACCGGGCCCGTGCCAGGTCGAGCGGCCGCCACGGTCGGCGCGCAGCACGTCCCAGCCGAGCTCGCGGTAGGCCGCCTCCCCGTCCGGGAGTTCGGCCTCGGCGTCGGATGCGCGCCCGAGCGAGAGCGTGGGCGGGTGCTCGCAGAGCACGATCGTGTCGGGCACGGCGCCCTGCGAGCGCGCGGCCGCGAGCTCGAGTTGCAGGCGGTCCACCTCGGCGAAGGCGCGCGGCTGCGCGAGCAGGTCGTAGACGTACGCGGGCTGCACCTGGTCGCCCATCAGCCGGTCGGGTTGGGCAGCGCCGGCGTCGGCAGATCCGGCGCGCTCGCGCCGCTGTTGAGCGACGGGATCTGCTCGGGGCCGGCGCCGCGGTAGGCGTCGCGGTAGGCGCGAATGGCCGCCAACGTGCGCGCGTTCCAGCTCTTGCACATCAGCGCGCGCTGCCAGCTCGTCACGGTCACGCCGCGCGGCGGCACGTCGGCAGGCAACCCGGGCACGACCAGCACGTAGGGCGGCGAGTCGGCCCACATGCGCACCACCTTCTCGCCGTTGACCCGGCGTGGTGCGCAGGCCGAGATGGATCGCCACCCCTCCGTGCTCGAGGTTGTGCACCTCGTAGGCGTACGGGACGGGCCGCTGGTAGAAGCCCCAGTTCGCCCAGATGGGGCGATGGTGGCCGTTCGTGGGTGGCCGCGGAACCTTGCTGTAGTCGGGGTTGTCGACGTGCAGCGGCACGATGTCGCTGACGAGCAGGTGGATCCCGACGGCGCTCGGATCGGCGCGCAGCTTGCAGCCCGCGCGCGCAGCGGCGCGTTTCACGGCGGGGGAGAACGACGGCGCCGGGCCCTCGCCGAAGCCGACGCTCGAGCCCTGCAGGAACTTCGAGGGATCGATCGACTGGATCGTCAGGCCGCTCTGCCCGCTCGTCGTCGCAGCGGACGTCTCGGCCGCAGCGGACGTCTCGGCGGCCGTGCTCTCGCCCGAGCTGGACGCATCGCCGCTCGAGGACCCGCAGCCCGCCAGCAGCAGCACTCCGGCGACGAGCGCGATTGCGCGGAGGGCGGGCACGCCGGTCACTCTAGAAGCTCGTGTCGTACGAGGCAGCCGCTACAGCTCGTCCTGGAGGAAGCGATCGACCAGAGCCTGCGCCTCCGTCTTGTCGGCGAGCTGGTAGGCGAGGGCCGTCATGCGGTAGGAGTCCTGCAGGTAGAAGCGTTCGTAGAGCTCGCCGCGCGAGCCGAGATCGGAGCCGATCAGGTCCCAGGCCAGCCGGAAGAGGCGGATGCGCTCGCGGGAGGCGGCGCCGCCCGCCTGGTAGTACTGCTCGATCGCCCCGGCCATCGGGCCGTCGACGTCGGCCAGCGAGGGTGTGGCCATGAAGCCGGCCCCGCCCACCAGGCGCGTGAGCTCGAAGGCCCGCGGGATCCACTTCGGCATGAGGCCGCGCAGCGCGACGAGCGGGCGCTCGTCGGGCGTCCAGGCCAGCTCGTCCGGGCCGGCGCCGTAGGAGCCGGCCTCGGATGCGAGCACCCCGGAGCGCGTCATCTCGACATAGCTCCAGATCTCGCCGAGCTTCTCCTGCACGTGGTCGAAGCGATTGACGCCCGTGATCGACGTGATCGCGTGCGCCAGGCCGAAGGTGAGCTCGAGCTTCGTCCAGGCGCGCACCATCGCCTGGTTGACGATCTGCGCCCGCCAGTTCGTGTGCGAGATGACCTCGTCGTAGCCGATCGTGTCGCCGTCCATGAAGACGCGGTCCCAGGGCACGACGACGTCGTCGAAGATGATCATCCCGTCCTGCTCGTCGAAGCGCGACGAGAGCGGATAGTCGAAGGCCGGCCGCGGCTTGGCGAACGAGTCGCGCAGGACGACCTTGAGGCCCGGCGTGTTCATGGGCAGGGCGAAGCAGAGGGCATACGCGGTGTCCTCCGGGCGCAGCGGACTGCCCGGGTAGATCGAGATCTCGTCGGCGTAGGGCGCGAGCGTCGCGAGCATGCGCGCGCCCCGCACGACGATGCCCTCCGTCGTCTCGCCGACCTTGTGCAGCGCGATCTCGCCGGCACCGGCTGCGGCGTCGGGCCGCGAGCGGTCGACCTGCGGGTTCATGATCGCGTGCGTCGTCGAGAGGTCGTGCTCGCGCATGAGCTCGTAGTAGCGCACGAGATTCTCGGCCCCGCGCTCGTTGCCGCGGCGCGCCCACACGTCCGCGCGCGCGGCGAACAGCGCGAACGTGACGTTGAGGTAATCGGGTGCGCGGCCCATCACGCCGCCGTGGTACTCCGCCATCTGGCGCATGCCGATGCGCCGCCGCTCGAGATCCTCGCGCGAGCGCGGCTGCAGGAACGACACGTTGACGGGCTTCCCGGTCGTCGGCGAGGTGTACAGGCACGTATCGGCGTGCTCGTGGCACCAGTCGAACCAGCCCGCGAGCCCGCTGGCCGCGCCGCCCAGCAGGGGGTGGCTCACGATATCCCCGACCCGCTCGCCGTTCAGCCAGACCTCGCGGCCGTCGTCGCGCAGCCCGGCGAGGTACTGCGCTCCGGTGCGCGCGCCGCTCGGCGCCGCCGTCACGTCAACGGCCATGTCACTTGCCCCCTCGGATGGTGGTAACGAGCGTGCGCAGAAGGGCCGCGAGTGGTGCGCGCCCTGCAGGGAGACCATAGGGTGCCTGACGATCGGAGCGCGCGGCTCGCAGCCCGGCGATCGTGAGATCATCCGCGCCGATGACACGCGTCACCTTTCTCGCGCCCGACACCGATGCGTACGTCGCCTCGGTGCAGCGCCACGCCGCCGAGTTCACCGACACCACGGGCATCGGCCTCGAGATCGAGATCGTCGACAGCGACGGCTACTTCTCGAATGCCGTTCACGAGCGCCTCGCGACCGGCGCGGCCGACGTCTTCATGTCCGGGCCGGTGCTGCTCTGGGAGCACGTGGGTGCGGGCTTCGTGCAGCCGCTGGACGACTTCGTCGCCCAGTCGTCCAGCGAGTGGGATGCAGGCGATCTCATCCCCGCGCTCCTGGATGCGAACCGCTGGACCGGGCGCTTCGGCGACCCGCTCGGGGAGGGCCCGCTGCTGGAGATCCCCGTCAACTGCGAGTCGTACAACCTGACCTACGTGCCCGCGCACCTGGAGCGCTACGGCCTCTCGGTGCCGACGACGTGGGACGGCTACTTCGCCACCGCCGAAGAGCTCGTACGGAAGTCCGCAGGCGGGGTGCGCGGCTTCGGCCAGCGCGGCAAGGAGGCCTGGCACACGATGTACACCGGTTACGCGAGCCAGGTCTGGTCGTGCGGCGGTCGCGACTTCGGCGACGATCTGCGCTCAACCGTCGCGAGCCCGGAGGTCATCGCCCCGACCGAGGCCTTCATCTCGGCTCTGCGCGCCGCCGGGCCGCCGTCCTTCCCCGATCAGCGCTGGTACGAGCTCGCGCTCGACTTCGGCGCGGGCGCCTACGGCCTGATCGTCGATTCCGACCACTACGTGGCGATCTTCGAGGACCCGGCGCTCTCGCCGCTGGCCGGGCAGATCGGTTACGCACCGCCCCCGGCCGGTCCCGGCGGTGCGCTGCGGCCGAACCTCTGGACCTGGTCACTCGTGATGAACGCGAACTCCCGCGACAAGGCTGCGGCCTGGCAGTTCATCGAGTGGGCATCGAGCTCCGCCTTCCTGCTGCGCTCGGTCTTCGACGGCAACATGAATCCGACGCGCACGAGCGTCTGGGATGCGCCGAGCTTCGCGGAGCACGTGGCTCCCTGGGGCGACTTCGCCGCAGTCTCGCGCGATCTCGTCGAGCGCCGCGCGAGCGTGCTCGTGACGCCCGCGGTCAACTACATCGACATCGCGGCGCGCTGGGTGCAGGCGCTGCGCGACGCCTACCTCGGAACCTCGGGCGTCGCCGAGGCGCTGCGGCTCGCAGCCGCCGACATCGACGAGCTGGCGCGCGAGGGCGCACGCGGGCGCCGCTAGGCTCCCGGCGTGCGGGTCGCAGCGCTGTACGACATCCACGGCAACGACGCCGCGCTCGCGGCCGTCCTGGCCGAGCTGGAGCCGCTTTCAGTCGACCTCGTCGTGATCGGCGGCGATGTCGCGGGCGGGCCGTTCCCCGAGGCCACCGCCGAGGCGGTGCGCGCGCTCGGCGATCGCGCGGTGACGATCCGCGGCAACGGCGACCGCGAGCTGGTCGAGAGCAGGCTGCGACTCGACTCCGGGCGCGAGCGCATCGACCCGGACGACATCTGGTCGACGCGCACGCACTGGGCGGCGGAGCGGCTCGAGCGCGATCAGCTCGAGTGGCTCGCGGGACTTCCACCGCTGGCGGTCGCCGACGTCGACGGCCTCGGCGACGTGCTCTTCTGCCACGGCTCGCCGCGCAGCGACGAGGAGATCGTGACGGCGCTCTCGCCCGAGAGCCGCATCGCCCCGATGCTCGCCGGCGTGACGCAGCCGACCATCGTGCTGGGGCACACGCACGTGCAGTTCGACCGCCGCGTGGGAGCGCAGCGGATCATCAACGCCGGGAGCGTCGGGCTGCCCTACGAGGAGCGGCCCGCCGCCTACTGGCTGTTGCTCGGCCCGGACGTGGAGTTGCGCCGCACGAGCTACGACGTCAGCGCCGCCGCCGCGCGCGTGCTCACGAGCGGCATCCCCGGCGCGGCCGACTACGCGGACGGTCTGGTGAGTCCGCCGGGCCCGGGCGAGGCGAGCGAGTTCTTCGAGCGCATGGCCACGAACGTCTAACCGGAGCGCTTCGCGAGGTTCGCGGCGAGCCCGTCGAGCAGGCGCTCGAGGCCGAACTCGAAGCGGCTCTCGGAGATCATCGTCTCGACCACGAGCTGCCAGGTCTCGCGCACGTCGCCGCCGCCGAAGAGCTCCTCGATATTCGGGTATTCCCCGCTGCCGATCTGGGCGTCGAAGTACGGCAGGAGCTGATCGATGATCTCCTCGTGCAGCGTCGCGCTGAGAGCGGCGGAGACCGCGGCCGAGCGGAAGACGAAGCCGAACACGTAGTCGTCGACGACGGCGATCAGCTCGAGCTTCGCGCGCACATCGAGGTCGAGCGAGGCGACCGCGGCCAGCGACTGCTCGAAGTGGCGCATGCCGTTCGGGCCGCCCCGCGCTCCATCGAGCGCCTGCAACGCCCACGGGTGGCGCTCGAACGCCGCGCGCGACCTGCGCGCGATCGCCCGCAGGGCCTCGCGCCAGGTGTCCGGCATCTCCCCCTCGGGGATCAGCACCTCGCCCATGATGGCGTTGTCCATCAGGTCGATCAGCTCGTCCTTGGTGCGGACGTAGTGGTAGAGCGTCATCGTCCCGGCGCCCAGCTCGCGCGCGATGCGTCGCATCGAGACGGCCTCGAAGCCCTCGCTGTCGGCAATCGCGAGCGCCGTCGCGGCGATCTGCTCGCGCGTGTGGCGCGGCCGGCGGGAACCCGGCTCCGGGCGCTCCCAGATCGAGTCCAGGCGCCGCCGGCTGCGTGCCGATCGATGCTCGTGATTTGACATTCGTACAGTGTACCGTTAGGTTGCTGGTATGTCGTACGCCAATATCGTACAACGTACGTCGGGGACACCCGACGGCGTCTATGCCGAGGGGCTGAGCAAGAGCTTCGGCGACGTGCAGGCCCTGCGGGAAGCGAGCTTCCACGCACCGGCCGGCAGCGTCCTCGGCCTACTCGGGCACAACGGGGCCGGCAAGACGACCGCCGTCCGCATCCTCACGACGCTCGCCTTGCCGACCGCCGGGCGGGCGCTCGTCGCCGGGTTCGATCCGGTCGCCCAGCCCGCGCAGGTGCGCGCCCGCATCGGCCTCACCGGGCAGAGCGCCACGGTCGACGGGCTGCTGTCGGCCCGCGCGAACCTCGAGCTCGTGGGCCGGCTCTACCACCTGCCGCGGCCCGTCGTCCGCCGCCGCGCCGGCGAGCTGCTCGCCCAGCTGCGGCTCGAGGACGCTGGCGACCGGCTCGTGCGCACCTACTCCGGCGGCATGCGCCGCCGGCTCGATCTCGCAGCGAGCCTGATCGCGAGCCCGCCCGTGCTGTTTCTCGACGAGCCCACCACCGGGCTCGACCCGCAGAGCCGCAACGACCTCTGGGAGCTGCTCGGCAGCCTCGTGGAGGAGGGCATGACGCTCGTGCTGACGACGCAGTACCTCGAGGAGGCCGACCGCTTCGCCGACCAGATCGTGCTGCTCGACCAGGGCCGCGTGACGGCATCGGGTACGCCGGCGGAGCTCAAGACCCGCGTCGGCGGCGAGCGCCTGGTCGTCACGGTGGCCGACGCCGCCGAGCTCGGAACGGCCGCCTCGACGCTCGCGCAGTTCGGCGAGGACGGGCCTGCCGAGGACGCCGAGAGCCGCCAGGTGACGGTCGCGTCCCGCCGCGGGACGCGGCTGATCGAGGTCGTCCGCGCGCTCGACGCCGCGGGCGTCGACGCAGTCGACGTGCACCGCCGCGAGGTGACGCTCGACGACGTCTTCCTGACGCTCACGAACAGCGCTCCGGCGCTCGAGGAACGAGGTGCCGCATGAGCGCCATCGCCCATGCCGATCCCGGCCGCGCGGCGCGCGCCCGCGATCTCGTGCTCGACAGCCTGGCGCTGGCGGGCCGCAACCTCCAGCACGTCCGGCAGATTCCCGAGAAGCTGCTCGACGTCACGATCCAGCCGCTCATGTTCGTGCTGCTGTTCGCGTACGTCTTCGGCGGCGTGATCCACGTCAACGGCGGCTCCTACCGCGAGTACCTGATCGGCGGCGTGCTGATCCAGACGATCGCCTTCGGGATCATGGGCCCCGCGACGGCCATCGCGACCGATCTGCAGGAAGGCATCGTCGACCGCTTCCGCTCACTGCCGATGGCCCGCTCGGCCTACATCCTCGGCCACCTGCTGGCCGAGTTCGCGGCCGCGACTCTCGGCATCGCCGTGCTCTGCCTGAGCGGCCTGATCGTCGGCTGGCGCATCCACACCGATCTGCCGCACGCGCTGGCGGGCTTCGCGCTGCTGCTCCTGTTCGCCTTCGCGATGCTCGTCCTCGGCACGCTGCTCGGGCTGCTCGTCCGCTCGCCCGACGCCGCCCAGGGGTTCGTCTTCATCGTCGTGTTCCCGATGACGTTCATCGCGGCCGCCTTCGTGCCGCTCGGCGGTCTGCCGCCGCTCCTGCGCACGATCGCGGAGTACAACCCCGTGAGCGCACTGGCATCCGCCTGCCGCACGCTCTTCGGCAATCCGGTCGACATCCCCGCGGACTCGGGCTGGCCGCTCTCGCACCCGGTGCTGAGCGCGTTCCTGTGGTGCTTCGCGATCATCGCGATCGCCATGCCGCTGATGCTCTGGCGCTACCGAGCGCGCACCAAAGGCTGATTCACACGCCGTACTCGGAAGCGCCCCAGGTCTCGAGGTGGCGCCTGACGAGCGCGAGGAACTGCGCGGCGTAGGCGCCGTCCACCAGGCGGTGGTCGTAGCTCAGCGCCAGCAGCATCATCTGCCGGATCGCGATCGAGTCGCTGCCGAGCTCGTCGGTCACGACCACGGGGCGCTTGACGATGGCATTGACGCCGAGGATGGCGACCTGCGGCGGCGGGATGATCGGCGTGCCGAAGAGCGTGCCGAAACCGCCGGGGTTCGTCAGCGAGAACGTGCCACCGGACATCTCGTCGGCCGTGAGCTGCTTCGTCCGGCCGCGCTCGGCCAGGTCGGTCAGCGCGCGCGTGAGTCCCAGGAGGTTGAGCTCCTCGGCGTTGTGGATGACCGGGACGACGAGGTCCTTGCCGTCGTTGATCGAGACGGCCACGCCCAGGTTGACGTGGCGCTTGACGACGACGTCGGTGCCGCGCAGCTCGGCGTTGACCAGCGGCCAGTGCTGGATGGCCTCGACCGTCGCGCGCATGATGAACGGCAGGAACGAGGCCTTGATGCCGTAGGTGGCGGTCAGCTCCTTGTTGACGGCCGCGCGCACCGACCAGCAGCGCGTCATGTCCACCTCGAAGAACGTCGACACGTGCACCGCGCTGTCGACCGACGCGCGCAGGTTGCGCGCGATGACCTTGCGGATGTTCGACATGGGCTCGACGACCTCGTCGCCGGCCGCTGCGGCCCGGGGCGCCGTCGGCGTCGCGCCGGTCGGAGCCTGCACGGGCGCGGCGGCAGCCGGTGCGGGCGCGGGAGCGGGTGCCGCCGGAGCCGCCGGGGCGGGGGCCGGGGCGGCGGCCGGGGCGGCAGCCGTGCCGCCGGCGAGGTGCTCCTCGACGTCCTTCTTGGTCACGCGGCCACCGCGGCCGGTGCCCGCGATCTTCGTGATGTCGAGGCCGTGCTCGGCCACCATGCGCGCCACGACCGGCGACATGAAGGAGCGCAGGTCGCGGCTCTCGCCGTTGGCGTCCGGCTCGCTCGCCGGGGCCGCCGCGGCGGGCGCATCGACGACCGGCATGGCCTGGAAGTGCGGGGCGTCTGCCGAGGGCGGCGGTGCGACGTCGGGTGCCGGGGTGGAGGCGGACGGCGTAGGCGCCGGAGCGGGAGTGGGCTCGGGCGACGCTGCGGCGGGCGGGGCCGCCGCGGGCGCCGCGGGAGCGGGTGCCGCCGGAGCGGCGCCACCGCCGCCTGTGTCGATCACCGCGAGCTTGACGCCGACGTCCACGGTCTCACCCTCGGGCACGAGCAGCTCGCGCACGACGCCGGTCGCGGGCGAGGGGACCTCGGTGTCGACCTTGTCGGTCGAGATCTCGACGATCGTCTCATCGGCCTTCACGGACTCGCCGACCTGCTTGAGCCAGCGGACGACCGTGCCCTCGGACACGCTGACTCCCATCTGCGGCATGACGACATCGACGAGCGTTCCGGTACTCACGGGTTTCTCCCAGCGATCAGTAGGCGTAGAGCTTGTGGACGGCGGCCAGCACGTCGTCGACCTGTGGAATGAAGCGCTGCTCGAGCGGCGGCGAGAACGGCACCGGCGTGTCCGGTGCGGTCAGGCGCGCCACGGGAGCGTCCAGGTTCTCGAAGACTTCCTCACCGATCGTGGCCGCGATCTCGGCACCGAAACCTGCGGTGCGCGTGTCCTCGTGCAGGACGAGTGCCTTGCCCGTGCGCGCGACCGAGGCCAGAACGGCCTCCCGGTCCCAGGGCACGATCGTGCGCAGGTCGATGACCTCGGTCGAGATGTCGTGGTCGTCGGCGGCGAGGTCGGCCGCAGCGCAGGCCGTGTGCACCATGGCGCCCCAGGTGACGAGCGTCAGGTCCTCGCCCGGACGGGCGACGCGCGCGACGCCGAACGGCACGGTGTACTCGCCCTCGGGCACCTCGTCCTTGATGCGCCGGTAGAGGTGCTTGTGCTCGAAGTAGAGCACCGGGTTGTCGTCGCGTATGGACTGGATCAGCAGGCCCTTGGCATCGGCGGGCGTCGAGGGACACACGATCTTGAGGCCGGGGACGTGCGCGAACGACGATTCCGGGTTCTGCGAGTGGAACGGCCCGCCCGAGAAGCCGCCGCCCGAGGGGCAGCGCACGACGATCGGGACGGACGCTCCGGTGCGCCAGTGCTGCTTGGCCGCGATCGTGACCAGGTGATCCCAGCAGCACGAGATGAAATCGGCGAACTGCATCTCCGCGACGGGGCGCATGCCCATCATCGCCGCGCCCGTGCAGGCGCCGACGATGGCGGTCTCGGCCAGTGGTGCGTCGATCACGCGCCACTCGCCGAACTCCTCCTGGAAGCCCTTCGTGACCTTGAAGGCGCCGCCGTAGACACCGACGTCCTCGCCGATCACGAAGACGCGCTCGTCGCGGCGCATCTCCTCGCGCAGGCCGTCGGAGATCGCCTCGAGGTACGTTCTCACAGCCACGGGACCCTCACTGTCGTCATGGTAGTCCGGACCGGTATCTGCCGCCTCAGCGGTAGACGCCGTCGGTCAGCGTCGCGGGATCGGGCCACTCGCTCGCCAGCGCGAGCTCCACCGCGACGTCGACCTCGCGAGCGACCTCGCTGCAGAGCGCCTCGTCGGCGACTTCGTCGAATGTCCCGCCGAGCGCCAGCAGGCGCGCCCGCAGCAGCGCGATCGGGTCGCGCTCGCGCCAGGCCTCGAGCACTTCCGGCGGCACGTAGAACGCGTCGTCGTGGACCGCGTGGCCCTCCATGCGCAGCGTGACGAGCTCGAGCAGCGTCGGTCCGCCGCCGCTGCGGGCCTGCTCGATCGCCTCGTGTGCGGCGCGATAGACGGCGCAGACGTCGGTGCCGTCGACCACGCGACCGGCGAAGCCGTAGGCGGCCGCGCGCTCGGCCAGGTGCGTGACGCCGTACTCCAGGTGCGCGGGCGTCGAGTAGGCGAAGCCGTTGTTGTCGAGCACGAACACGACCGGGAGCCGGCGCGTGCCGGCCAGGTTCATCGCCTCGTGGGCGTCGCCGCGGGCAGAGCCGCCGTCGCCCAGCCAGCCGAGCGCCACGCGTGGCTCGCCGCGCACGCGGAAGGCGAGCGCGCAGCCCACCGCGACCGGCAGCATCGCCGGCAGGTGCGAGACCATCGTGAGCGTGCCCAGGCTCATGTCGCCGAGGTGCACGTTGCCGTCGCGGCCGCCCGTCGGCCCGTCGCTGCGGCCCAGGTACTGGGCGATGATGCGCCAGGGCGCCATGCCGCGCACGACGTGCACGCCGAGATCGCGCTGGGTGGGGCAGCCGACATCCTGCGCGGCCATGGCCCAGGCGGTGCCGACGGCCGCCGCCTCGTTGCCGCGTCCCGTGTAGAACGAGCCCGGGATGCGCCCCTGCCGGTAGAGCGAGTGCCCGCGCTCCTCGATGGAACGCGTCAGGAGCATCGCGCGGTACATCCCGCGGAGCGCCGTTTCGTCGAGGCCGCCGGCTCCGGCGGGATCATCACTGCGCGAGCGTCTGCTCACTACCGCCATACCCACACCGTACCCCCGCTATGCACGGTATGCAATGCCCCGGCCGGCTCCCGCTCGCGGTAGCCGGGCGTATGCTGCGGACGTGCTGGCACGCCGTGACGAGCTGGGGAACCGCGCCGCGTTCTGCGCCGGTTGCGGCTGGGGCCGGCGCTTCCTGGCGGGTGTCCCGGTCGAGCTCCCCGAGCAGTGTCCCGATTGCGGTCAGGCCGTGATCGCCGCCTGCCCGGCCTGCGGCGAGGGCATCACGTCGCTCATGCAGATCACCTGCGAGGGCTGCGGCGAGGCGCTGCGCGACACGGAGTTCTTCGGCCGCCCGATCCGCCGCAAGCCCGAGCGCCACGCGGCGCCCGCACCGCAGTGCGCCGGCGAGGTCGCCGCCGCCTTCGAAGAGGCGTAGCCCCGCTCGAGAGCGCTCGTCAGACGAGCGCGGGGCGGATCTCCGAGAAGTGGATCACGGTCACCGTGTCGTCGTCCGTGACATCGCGGTTGTAGAGCTGGCCGAGGAAGACCACGAACTCGTCGAGCGTGCGCAGCTCGGGGTTGTCGTGCTGCAGTTCGCGCGGCGAGACGTCGCCGAGGCGCTTGACCTCGACCTTGTCGACGACGGCGTCGAAGACGTGGGTGCGCGGGCCGAAGCGCTGGCCGCAGAGCACCTTGAGGCAGAGGCCCTTGCGGTACTTGGCGCTCTTGTCGCCGAGCCGGATCGTCACCGTCTTGCGACGGCTGCGCAGCTGATCGGCAACCAGCGGGTTGTAGAAGTTGAGTGCCTCCACGCGCCGAGTGTACCGGCGCGCGCCATCACCGGCCGCGTGCGGCGCCCGCGGCCCGTCCGTGCGCGAAGCTGCGCGGCGTGAGCGCCGTCCCGCCTCCCGCCCGCGCACACGCGGTGCCCGGCGCGCGCGAGGTGATCGCGCTCGCGCTGCCCGCCCTCGGTGCGCTCGCCGCCGAGCCCCTCTACGTGCTGGGCGACACGGCGATCGTGGGGCACCTCGGCAAGGTTCCGCTCGCGGGCCTCGCCATCGCCGGCACGCTGCTGTCGGAGATCGTGGGGCTCTGCACGTTCCTCGAGTACGGCACGACCTCCAAGGCGGCGCGCCTGTACGGCGCCGGACAGCGCGCCGAGGCGCTCGACGTCGGCGTGCAGGCGACCTGGCTGGCGCTGGCTCTCGGGAGCATGCTCACGGTCGTGCTCGAGCTCGCCGCCGGCCCGGCGCTGCGCCTGATCGCCGGCTCGAACGACAGCGCCGCCCTGCACGAGGCGCTGGAGTGGTTCCGGATCGCGGCGCTCGGCGCGCCCTTCATGCTCGTGATCGCCGCCGCGCAGGGCTGGCTGCGGGCATTCCAGGACACGCGCACGGGGCTGATCGTGCTCGTGGCCTCCAACCTCGCGAGCGTGGCCCTCTCGCTCACGCTGATCCGCGGCTTCGGACTCGGGATCGAGGGCTCTGCGATCGCGAACGTCGTCTCGCAGGTGGCCGCCGCGACCGTCTTCGTCTTCCTGCTGGTGGGCCGCGCGGCCTCGCTCACGCCGTCCTGGGAGCGCATGCTCCCGCAGTTGCGCGCCGCGCGCGATCTCGGCCTGCGCTCGTTCGCCTTCACGGGCGCGTTCCTGCTCGCGGCGGCGGTGGCGGCGCGCATGGGCGACGCCCAGGTCGCTGCGCACACGATCGGCTTTCAGCTGTGGATCTTTGTCGCGCTCGTGCTCGATTCGGTCGCGATCGCCGCGCAGGCGCTGATCGGTCGCCTGCTCGGCGCCGGGGCGGTCGATGCGGCCGCGATCCTCGCGCGGCGCCTGCTGGTGGCCGGGCTCGTCTTCGGCATCGCGGTCGGCGCGCTCTTCGCCGCCGGCTCGAGCGTCGTGCCGGCGCTCTTCACCGATGATCCGGGAGTGCGCCACCAGGCCTCCATCCTGTGGCCCTGGCTGGTCGTGATGATGCCCGTGGCCGGTGCGCTGTTCGCGCTCGACGGCGTCTTCTTCGGCGCCGGCGACCTGGCCTTCCTGCGCCGCGTGACGCTGATCTCGGTGCTCTGCGGCTTCCTGCCGATCCTGGTGCTCGTCCAGGTGCTGGATCTCGGCCTGGGCGGCATCTGGGCCGGCATCGCGGCCTTCATCGCCGTGCGGATGCTCTTCGGCGCGGTGCGCTGGCGCTCCCGGCGCTGGCTCGTGGCGGGGACGCTGATGGTCGACGAGCAACCCGTCTGAGGCTTGGAACCGACCAATCGGGGGATTTTCTGGCACTCGCGGCCGCGAGTGCCAGTTCGAACTTGCAGGATTCCCGGCCCGTGCCTATGATGCCTCGGCTGGCACTCTCGACCTGAGAGTGCCGAAGATGGAATCGAACCGGAGGCACGGAGAGCATGGATCTGAAGCCTTTGGGCGACCGCATCATCGTCGAGGTGCTCGAAGAGGAGCAGACCACGGTGAGCGGCATCGTCCTGCCCGACACAGCCCAGGAGAAGCCGCAGCGCGCGAAGGTGCTCGCCGTCGGTCCCGGCCATTACGAGGATGGACAGCTCGTCCCTCTCGAGATCGTCGTCGGCGACGAGGTCGTCTTCTCGAAGTACGGAGGCACCGAGGTCAAGTTCGGCGTGTCCGAGTACCTGATCCTGCGCGAGAGCGACGTTCTCGCGAAGGTCGTTACCAGCCCCGCCAAGGCCAAGACCAAGGCCAAGGCCTGAGCTGTCCGCCGCGAACCTGACGACAAGGAGTACCTGAAGCAATGGCTCACAAAGAGCTCAAGTTCAGCGAGGAAGCGCGCCGCTCCCTCCAGCGCGGCGTCGACAAGGTTGCCGACGCCGTCAAGGTGACGCTCGGCCCCAAGGGCCGTTACGTCGTGCTCGACAAGAAGTTCGGCGCACCGACGATCACGAACGACGGCGTCACCATCGCCCGTGAGATCGAGGTCGAGGACGTCTTCGAGAATCAGGGCGCGCAGCTCGTGCGCGAAGTCGCGACCGCCACCAACGATGTTGCCGGCGACGGCACCACGACGGCGACCGTGCTGGCACAGGCGATCACGCGCGAGGGCCTCAAGATGGTCTCCGCGGGCGCCAACCCGATGGCGCTCAAGCGCGGCATCGAGAGCGCAGTGGCCGCGGTGGTCGAGGACATCAAGTCGCAGGCCAAGGAGGTCTCGGGCAAGGAGGACATCGCCCGGGTCGCCACCATCTCGGCCCGCGACCGCGAGATCGGCGACGTCATCGCCGACGCGATCGAGAAGGTCGGCAAGGACGGCGTCGTGAACGTCGAGGAGGGCCAGACCTTCGGCCTCGAGCTCGAGTTCACCGAGGGCATGCAGTTCGACAAGGGCTACCTCTCGCCGTACATGATCACGGACTCCGAGCGCATGGAAGCCGTGCTCGACGATCCGTACATCCTCATCGCCAACCAGAAGATCGGTGCCGTCAAGGACATCCTGCCCGTGCTCGAGCAGGTCATCCAGGCCGGCCGTCCGCTGCTGATCGTGGCCGAGGACGTCGAGGGCGAGTCGCTCGCGACGATCGTGGTCAACAAGCTCCGTGGCACGTTCCAGGCCGTGGCCGTCAAGGCCCCCGGTTTCGGCGACCGCCGCAAGCGGATGCTCGAGGACATCGCCATCCTGACCGGCGGCGAGGTCATCACCGACGAGATGGGCCTCAAGCTCGAGAACACGCAGCTCTCGCAGCTCGGTCGCGCCCGCAAGGTCGTCATCGACAAGGACGCCACGACGATCATCGACGGCTCCGGTGACGGCGAGCAGATCAAGGCCCGCATCAAGCAGATCAAGGCCGAGGTCGAGACGACCGACTCCGACTTCGATCGCGAGAAGCTCCAGGAGCGCCTCGCGAAGCTCTCGGGCGGTGTCGCCGTGGTCAAGGTCGGCGCGGCCACCGAGACGGAGATGAAGGAGAAGAAGCATCGCGTCGAGGACGCGCTGCAGGCGACCCGCGCGGCCCTCGAGGAGGGCATCGTGCCGGGTGGCGGCGTCGCGCTCATGCTGGCCGCCAAGGCCATCGACGTCACGGGCGACGACGACGAGTCCACGGGCGCGCGCATCATCAAGCGCGCTCTCGAGGAGCCGCTCCGTCAGCTCGCGACGAACGCCGGCCTCGAGGCCTCCGTCGTCGTGAACGAGGTCCGCAACGCCAAGAAGGGCTGGGGCCTCAACGTGGACTCGGGCGAGACGGTCGACCTGGTCAAGGCCGGCATCATCGATCCCGCCATGGTGACGCGCTCGGCGCTGCAGAACGCGGCCTCGATCGCCAAGAACATCCTGACCACCGAGGCCATCGTGGCCGAGGCGCCCGAGAAGGCGCCTGCGGGTGGCGGCGGCATGCCCGGTGGCGGCATGCCCGACATGATGTAGGCGATCCGCCTCTGTACGGCACGACCGGCGGGGCCGCGTCCGAGGACGCGGCCCCGCCGCCGTTTTCGGGAACCCGCGGCTCGCGCCAGGCGTATCCTCGGCATGATCACTCCGCTGCGCACCCTCACCTGCGCGCTCGCGGTGGCGAGCGCCTTCGCGGCCGCCCCGGCTGCCGCCAATCCCGGTCTCCAGCGCGCCGTCGGCGGGCCCGGTGCGAGCGCGAGCCTCCGGAACGGCATGCTCACGATGCACTGGCAGGGCGGCAGCGCGCGGTTGAAGGTGCCGGCCGATTACCTGCTGCCGGCCGTCACTGCGCGCGGTGAGCTGGGCGGCGTCTCCTTCGACGGACGCACGGTCGTGCTCAGCTACGCGCGCCAGGGCGAGGGCGGGCGCTCGCGCTTCCTCGTGGCCGAGAACGGGAAGCTCACCCCGCTCGCCTTCCGCGGCACGGTCACGTTCGACGCCGTGGCACCGGGCGGATCGGCGATCTACCTGACGCGGCGTGCCTCGGCGACCGACGCGACGAAGTACAAGGTGCTCTCGTACAACCGCCACGAGAAGACGCTGAACGCCGTCACCACCAAGATCGTGTTCTCCGCCGAGGGCGGCGAGAAGCCCGACGGGTGGACGATGCAGGGCCAGCCGCTGACGCGCACGACAGCGTCCGACGGCAGCTGGACGTACACGCTCTACAACTCGCGCGAGTATCCGTTCATCCACGCGCTGCCGCTCGGGCAGGGCGCCTGGGCGGCCTGCATCGAGCTCCCGGAGGAGTGGCGCGCCCGCGCGGGCACGCTGCGCCTGCGTCTGGCGGGAGACAAGACGCTGCAGGTGCTGAGTGCGACGGGCGACGTGCTCGCGACGGCCGATCTCACGCAGTGGCGGCTCTCGCTCACAGCGCCCACCACCTAGGACGCTAGATCCCGGTGACTTCCGCCAGGTAGCGCACGTCCGCGACGCGCCGGATGTGGCGGCGCTCGCGTCCGTGGCGGTCGATGCGCGTGCGGATCTCGGTCAGGCTGGCGTTGGCGATGAAGAGGTCGAAGGCGTCGGGCTCCCGCGGCGGGATCATCAGCGCCCAGCGGATGATCCCCATCGTCGTGCCGCCGTGGCAGACGAGCAGGGCGACCTCGTCGGCGCGGGCGTGCTCTTCGGCTGCCGCACCGGTGCGCTCGAAGAAGCTCCCGATCGTCTCGCCGTCCCAGCCGGCGTCGCCGGGGTGCCAGATGTCGTCGTAGGGCCGCAGCTCGTCCGATTCGGCGAGCGTCCAGGGCGATGGCAGGGTGGAGGCGAACTCGGCCAGGCGCGGGTCGGTCTCGATCGGCAGCCCGAGCGCCTCGGCGCAGGGCGCGGCGGTTTCCTGGGCGCGCAGGAACGGGCTCGCGACGATGCGCGTCGGAGGGCGCCGCAGGCCGGCCACGTGGGCTGCCAGGTCGGCTGCCTGGCGGTGGCCGAGCTCGGTCAGCGGATCGTCCGGAGTCCACACGTGGTCGGGGCCCTGCGTGGCCTGGCCGTGGCGCGCGACGAGCAGGATGCGGGTGCTCATGCCGTCCCGCAGAAGCGCACGGCCGCCACCGCGATGGCCTGCGCGCAGCGCACGAGGTCGTCGACCGGGACGTACTCGTCGACCGTGTGCGCCCAGGCGATGGAGCGCGGGCCGAACGCCACCGAGGGCGTGCCGGCCGAGGTGTAGGTCGCGCCGTCGTACCAGGAGTCGAGGCCGGCCCGGCGGCCCGGCTCGCCCACGTCGGCGCTCGCGGCCAGGACCGTCTGCACGATCGGATCGTCCGGCGGAATCTCCATGGGCGGGATGTCGGCCGCCCACGTGAAGCTCGGCGGGTGCTCGGCCAGCCAGGGGTCGGCAGCGCAGGCGCGCCCGACCCACTGCTCGACCTCTGCGCGCACCCGCGAGCCGTAGCCGTCGGCGTCGGCGAACGCGGGCGGGAACAGCACCGCGCTCGTGATCGCGCACGACGCCGGGTAGGTGACCGACCACTCGCCCGCGTGCATGATCGTGGGGACGATGTCGGGCGGCGAGAGGTACGGATGCTGCAGATCGGCGCGCGTGCGCCACTCCTCGCGCAGCCGCGCAATTGCCTCGAGCACGCCTGCGCCTTCTCGATCGCGTTGACGGCGCCGCCGTCGCGCCAGTGCGGCTGGCGCAGCTCGGCGTGGCCCGGGCGCCCCTCGACCGTGATCGTCGGGTAGACGGAGCCGCGGCAGGCGATCCAGACGTCGAAGCAGGTGGGCTCCGGAACGATGCCCGCGTCGGCGCGCACGCCGTGCGCCACGCTGGCGATCCCGCCCGCCCCGGTCGACTCCTCATCGGTGATCGTGTTCACGAGCAGGTCGCCGGCCAGGCGGATGTCGAGCGCGGCGAGCGTCTCGGCTGCCAGCACCATCGCTGCGACGCCGCCCTTCATGTCACAGGCGCCGCGGCCGAAGAGCTTTCCGTCGCGCACCACGGGCGCGTTCGGATCGCTCGTCCAGCGCTCCTTGGGCTCACCCGAGACCACGTCGATGTGGCCGTTGAGGAGAAGGCTGCGCCCGCCGCCCGAGCCTGCGAAGCGCGCCAGCAACTGCGGGCGCCCGTCGAAATCGAGGTGAAAGTTCACCTGCCGGCCGAAGACGTCCTCGGGCCGGGGCTCCCAGACCTCGACTGCGGCGCCCGCCGCGGCGAGGCGCTCCGCGAGGTATTCCTGCAGCGCGGCCTCGTCACGCGCCGGATCGCCCGGATCGCGTGCCGTCGTGTCGAAGCGGATGAGAGCCGAGGCGAGCTCGACGAGCTCGTCGCGGCGCGCGGAGATCGCCTCGGCGACGCGCTGCTCGGTGTCGTTCATTCGCTGCATTCAAGCGCAGGCGCCGGGGCTCCCCGTTCACTCGCGCTCCTGCACGAGCACGCGAAAGGCCGCACCGCTGCCCTCCGGATCGCTGAGCGCCTCCAGCCACAGACGCTCGGCGGCGTGGCGCGGAAGGGTCGCGCTCTCCTGAGCGGCGCCGTGTGCGAGCAACCACTCCGACTGGGGCGAGTCGAGCGTCGTACGCAGGCCCTCGGCCTCTCCGGCGCGGCGCAGCGCGCCGAAGTCGACGTCGACCGTGATGTCCTGCGTGCCCGGGGCGGCCAGGGGATCGCCGCCGGCCATGCCTCCCAGGTAGGTGCGCAGACGGGGGACGGGGCGCTCGTAGCGGCCGGCGCCGGCCTCGCCGTAGTCGAGGGCGACGAGCGCGCCGCGCTCGAGCGCACGGGCCATGACTCGCTGCAGCTCGGCCTGGGCCGGCGAGACGTCGTATTCGCGGCCGGCGACCGGGCGGACGCCGGCGGCAAGGAGCGGATCGCCCAGATGGTCTGCCGGCGGGCCGGGCGTCCAGCAGAAGCGCCCGTCGCCGCCGATCCCGACGAGCAGCTCGTCGGGCCAGCGCAGGCGATGCGCCGGGCAGGCGTCGTGCACCTCGTTGGCGATGATCGCGCCGCTGACGCCCGACAGCTCGGCAAGCGCGAGCGTGCGGGCTGCGGGAACGCGGGCCTGCGCCTGGGCCAGCATCCCGGCCGCGCGTTCGCATAGCACGAGCGCGAGCGGCAGATCGGCCAGCTCCGCCGCCAGGCCGGCCGACAACGAGCCGTCGCCCGGGCCGATCTCGGCGATCGTGAACGGCGCGGGCCGTTCCATGCGCTCCCAGAGCGCGCGCAGATCGGCGGCCAGCGCGCGGGCCAGGAACGGCACGGCGATGGGCGCCGTGGTGAATGCGCCGCGCGCGCCCAGGCGCGCGCCGCGGGCGTAAAAACCGCCTTCGGCGTCGTACAGGGCGCTCTCCATGAACGCGCTGAAGCTGATCGGGCCCGAGGCCGCGATCCGCTCGCGCAGGCGCGCCGCGAGGCGGTTCACGGCGTGAAAGTGCCTATCCCGTAGGTCACGAAGATCAGGCCCGCCATGAGGGCCGGCGAGACGACCTTCACCGTCGTGTCGATGCCCTCGCGCCGGGCCAGGATCGCGAGCGCCCAGAAGAGCGGGAAGCCGAGCATGCCGATGCGCCCGGCCGACACCAGGCTGCCGGCGGCGAACGGCAGCAGCACGCAGCCCGCCGCGAACAGCAGGTACGGGATCGGCACCTCGTCCCGGCGCTTCCAGAGCTCGACGAGCATGAGCGTCCAGAGCAGCGCGAAGGCGATGTGGACGAGGAAGCGGAACTCGTGGCGCTCGAGCACCGGGCCGGTGAACGCGTGCCAGATGACGACCGGTGGCAGACCGAGGCTGCGGCCCCAGCCGCGCGCCTGTGCGTGCGTCTGCGCGAGCAGATCGCCGGTCTCCCACCACAGAAAGCCGGCGAAGAGGGCCTCGGCCAGCGGCAGCAGGGCGATCGGTGCGACGCGCTTCCAGCGTCCCTCGCGCTTGCCCCACGCCATCCAGAGCAGTGCGGGCACGAGCGCCAGGCCGACCGGGCGCGTGAGCACGCCGAGTGCGGCCAGCGCGGCGGCGCCGAGGAAGCGCCCGCGCTCGGCGAGCAGGAACGAGCCGGCTGCGAGCACCAGGAAGAGGCTCTCCGCGTAAACGGCCGAGAACACGAAGGCGAGCGGTGAGATCGACATGAAGAGCACCGTGCGGCGGGCGATCGCGCGGCCGAAGCGCTCGTTCGTGAGCTTGTAGAGCAGGCACATGCCGACGGCCATGAGGGCGGTCGAGAGTGCTGCGCCGATCCAGACCAGGTCGATGAACGGCAGGGCGGTGCGAAATCCGTACATGATCAGCGGGTAGAGCGGCAGGAAGGCCGCGTTGTCGCCGTGGCCGATCGACGGGTCGTAGCCGTGGATGGCGATCGAGCGATACCAGATGCCGTCCCAGGAGCCGAGGTCGCGCAGCATCTGGGGCAGCCCCACCCCGTCGCCGTGCGGGCGCGTGACCCAGCCCTCCATCGCGAACAGCATCACGACGACCAGGCGCGAGAGCGCGACGACGAGGAGCGGGTAGCGGCACGCGCGCCAGAGCCGCAGCGCGGGCGCAAGCGTCATCTCAGCTGCTTGCGCACGACTGCGCGGGCACGATCATCAGCCTTCGGGCTTGCGCGCCACCACGGTGACGATGTCGCCGAGATCGATCCCCACCGTGCGTCCGGCCACCGGGCGCGTGAGGGTGCGCGCCACGCGCTCCGCCGTGCGGCTGTAGGTGCCCAGGCGCGAGACGGCATAGGAGACGCGCACGACCCGGCGGTGGCGCGAGATCTCGACGACCTCGAAGCCGCAGCGGCGCAGCAGTTCACCGAGCGTGCGGCGCGAGAAGTAGACGAGGTGCATCTGCATGTACCACGGCCAGCGGCGCCCGGCCACGCGCGGGAAGAGCGCCTCCACGTCCATCGTCGTGACGGCGAAGACCCCGCCCGGCCGGAGCGCCGAGTGCACCGCGCGCAGCGTGCTCGAGGGGTCGGGCAGGTGCTCGATGACGTCCCACATCGTGACGACGTCGTAGGCCCCCTCGGGCAGCGGCGCGTCCTCGACGACGCCGAGCCGCACCGTTCCGTGCACGCGCTCGGCGGCGCGCCGGGCCGCCCAGCGAGACGGCTCGACGCCCTCGACGTCGTAGCCGGCCTCCTCTGCGAGCGAGATGAAGGTGCCGACGTGGCAGCCGACGTCGAGCAGGCGGCCGCTCGGCGCGTAGCGCTGGATGTGGGTCAGGCTCTCGGAGAAGGTCGCGACGCGCCCTTCCTCCTCCTCGACGTAGCGGACGTCCTCGACGTCGCCGTAGGCGTCCTGCACCGAGAGATGGTGCGGCCTCGGGTTCATGTAGACGATGCCGCAGGAGCGGCACTCCACGATGCGGCCGAAGCGGCCGAACTCGCGGGACGTCGAGGTGTAGTGGCGCTGCGGGTCGATCGGCTCGACGAGCGTCGAGTCGTAACGGACGCGGTAGTGGTCGGCATCGCACAGCGGGCAGCGCACCGAGACCTCGCTCTGCACCGCCGGCTCGTGCCCGGCGCCCCGGGCGCCGACCACCGTCTCTGGGGTTCGGGACGACATGCGAGGGGATTCTAAGGGCGAGTTGCGGCCGGAGCGCGAGGTGTGGCGAGAGACGAGTGCAGCCTGGGGCGGGATCGGCCCGCAGCTCGATCAAGACGATCTCTCGAGGGCCGATCGCGCTCCTGGCGTCCACTCGCTGCCGCCAGACCCCGCGGCCATGCCGTAACTCGCCCGCAGTACCCCTGGGATCCGCCGTGTGCCGCACCCACACGGCGCGGTCGCCGCGGCATCGCCTCTACAGTCGCCTCGTGCGCGTCGCGGATCACTACCGCGAACGCCCCGCGTGGTGGGCGCTGGCCGCGGCGGCGCTCGCTTCGTTCCTCCTCCACATCCCGTTCCTGACCACCCCGCTGTCGGTCGACGAGGGCGGCTACGGGTATGTCGCGCAGTGGTGGGCGCGCGGCGCCGATCTCTACGGCGACGTCTGGGTCGACCGCCCGCAGGGACTGCTGCTGCTCTACCGGGCTGCGCTCGCGCTGCCGGGCGGGCACACGGTCGACATCCGCCTGATGGCCGCGCTCTGGTCGTCGGCCATTGCCGTGGTGCTCGGGTTGCTGATCACGAACCTGGCCGGGCGCCGCGCCGGCGCCGTGGCAGCACTGCTCAGCGGCCTGCTCTCGACGGCCCCGGTGATCGAGGGCTTCACGGCCAACGGCGAGCTGATGGCCACGCTCCCCGCGCTCATCGCGCTCGCTCTGACGGCGCGCTGGCAGGTGCGCGGCGGCCTGCGGCTGATGTTCGTCGCAGGGCTCTTCGCGGGCGCCGGTTTCCTCGTCAAGCAGTCGGGCTACGACGGCGGCCTCGCCGCGGGGCTGTGGCTGCTGCTCGCCGCCTGGCGCGGCTGGCGGCCTGCGGGAGAGGCTCTGCGCGCGCTCGGCGCCCTGGCCGGCGGCGTGGCCGCGATCATCGGTCTCGCCGCGCTGCACGGGGCGCTGACCGGCTGGCACGACTGGTGGTTCGCGGTCGCCGACTACCGCCTCTCGGTCGAGAGCGTCGCCACGGGCTCGGTCTCCGAGCGCTTCTCGCTCTTCACCGACTCCCTGCGCACGGCGGGCCCCGTCGTCGGCGCGCTGGCGGTGCTCGCGATCCCGGGCCTGTGGCTGGCCCTGAAACGCCGCGAATCAGTGCTGATCGCGCTCTGGTTCGTCCTCTCCCTGACGGGCTTCGCGATCGGCGGCCTCTTCCACGGGCACTACTACGTGGGGCCGCTGACGCCGCTCTGCGCCCTCGCCGCGCTGACGATCGCCGCCTTTCCCGCGCGCGTCGGCATCGCCGTCTTCCTCGCGGCGCTCGTCCTGCCCGCCTACAAGGCCTGGCCGTCCTACACGGCAGACGGCACGCGCGAGCGCTCACTCGCCTCCAGCTCGGACTCGCGCATCGTCTCGGACGGCGACGTCGGCCGCTACCTCAACGCGCACACGCGCCCGGACGACCGCATCTACGCGCTCTATGCCGATGCCGGGCTGTATCTCGCGGCCGGGCGCCGCTCGCCCTATCCGTACCTCTGGTTCCTCGGGATCGCACACATCCCCGGCGCCCTGCAGCGGCTGCGCGACACGCTCGCGGGCCCGGACGCCCCGCGCTACATCGCGCGTGTACCAGCAGCCCGAGACGATCGACAAGCGGGGAGACATCGGCCGCACGCTGCGCACGCGCTACCAGCACGTCGCGACCGTCGACGGCGTGCCGATCTGGCGTCTGCGCGGCGGCTGAGAGGCTCTCACTGAATGACCGTGGCGTCCGGCGTGCCACCCCGGCCACTCACGCTCGGTTCAGCTCGAACCTCTAGCTCTTCTTGATGCCGTGCACGGGGCGGCCGTGCGCGTGCCAGGCGAACAGCGTCATCGTCGGCAGGTCGTCCTCGTAGCGCACGATGCGCGGGTTGCGGCCGACTTCCTTGCAGCGCTGCGCGATGGCGATCAGATCGTCGGCGGTGGGCGTGACGATCACGAAGTGCGCGCCGGTCACGTACTCGAACTCCTGCGCGCAGGCCGGGCATGGCCAGGGATCGGTGCGGATCGCGAACCAATCGCCATCGGCCGTGTCTTCGCCCTCGTGCTCGGCGATTTCCTCGTCATCCCAGATGATCTGCTCGACGGGGAGCAGGACGGAGCCGTCTTCCACGTCCAGAGGATACCGCCGCCTCTCGTTTGCCGTGCGCGCTGCCCATCATCTAGACTTCGGGGCACGGAGCCTCGGGGGACGTTTCCCGAGCCGCGCCCGCGCGACGGAGAAGTCGCGCGTCATCCCGCGGACGCCTTCGAAGGAGCGCGCTGTTGCGCGAACTGTCGGTCTCCGCCGCGTCGGAGCCAGGAGAAGATTTCGAACTCGTGGACGCCGCTGCACAGGTCTCGGCCTGGTGCGGCGAGCCGCTGCTGTACGACGGGGACGACCCCGCGGTCGCCCTTGCGCCGGGAACGGCGCGCCGTCGTGCGCTGGACGCCGCCCGCGAGGAGATCGCACAGGGCCTGGACGCCCCCAGTCCGACCTGGCGCTTCCGCTTCTCCCTGATGCTCGGCCTCGAGCGCGTGCTCGCCGCCGAGTCGCCCGCGCTCCTGAACGGGCTCACGCTGCGGCCCCACCAGGTCGACGCGCTGGCCGGCATGCTCGCAGCGCTCACCTCGAACGAGGAGCGCGAGGCCGATCTCGACGAGGGGGACGCCGACGAGGACGAGCTGAACGGCCATGAGGACGACGGCGAGGGCGACGCCGAGGCGGACGACGCCGACGAGGACGAGGACGACGAGAGGACGAGGACGACGAGGACGAGGACGAGGACGACGAAGACGCCGAGGAGGCCGCCGACGGCGAGCTCGGCGTCGTC
This sequence comes from uncultured Actinomycetes bacterium, assembly GCA_963713435.1. Taxonomy (GTDB): domain Bacteria; phylum Actinomycetota; class Thermoleophilia; order Gaiellales; family JALYLC01; genus JALYLC01. The sequence goes on along the minus strand of CAVQLU010000005.1, from coordinate 123,711 downwards.
GCCTCGGTCGCTGCCGACGAGGACGGCGACGACGAGGCGGAGATCGCCCCGGAGCCCGAGATCGACGATCCGGGCGCGGCGCGCCGCTATCGCTTCAAGCACCCGACGGCCTCGGGCAAGACGGTGGCCGCCGCCGGCTTCGTCGAGGCCTGTCGCACGGTGGGCGTGCTCATCCTCACCCATCGCCGGCTGCTCGTCGACCAGTTCATGCGCGATCTCAAGGAGCAGGGCTACGGCCCGCGCCTGATCGGCGCGATCGAGAAGGGCAAGCGCCTCCCGCGCCAGCCGGCGGTGACCGTCGAGACCTATGCGTGGTTCATCAAGCACGCGGCCGACATCCACCCCGATGCCTATGGCGTCGTCATCTGCGACGAGGCGCACACCGCGCTCGGCGAGCGCACGGCCGCGACGATCCGGCGCTTCAGCCGGCCGACCTACATCGGCATGACCGCCACCGACCAGTTGCTGCAGAAGCATGTCGGAGACGTCTTCCCGGCCGAGGTCGCCGACTTCCCGCTGGCCGATGCCGTGCGTCGCGGCGTCGTTGCGCCGCTGCGCGCCCTGCGGGTCAAACCGGGCGCGAGCCTGCGCAACGTCCCGGTCGTGGGCGGCGACTACGACCAGCGCGCGCTGGCCGAGGCGCTCGACCACGAGGCGCTCAACATGGCCGCCGCGATGCTCTACCGCGATCGCTTCGACCACCGCGCGGGCATCGTCTACGCGGCCGGGCGTGGATCACGCCGAGCGCGTGGCGGCGGCGATGCGCGCCACCGGTCTGCGCGCCCGCTCGGTCAGCGGCCGCACGCCGCCGCGCACGCTGGCGGCGACGCTCGCGGCCTACGAGCGCGGCGATATCAACGTGCTCGTCAACGCACAGCTGCTGGCAGAGGGCTGGAACGCCCCGCGCGCCACCATCTGCATGCACCTCGCGCCGACGGCCAGCCGCCGCGTCTACCAGCAGCGCATCGGACGCGTGATGCGGCTGCACCGCCGCAAGGAGGCCGGCGTCGTCGTCGACTTCGTCGATCCCGCCGCTCCCCACTCCGATCGCACCGTGACGCTGCACAGCCTGCTCGACGTCGACCTCTACAAGCCGGGGTCGCTCGTCACGCCCAAGCCGCCGCGGCGGCGACAGCGCTGGCGCCGCCAGGCTCGGCCCGTGCTGCGCGACGCCGAGTGGCTGATACCGGTGACCGACGATCCCGCCAGGCGGCGTGCGGTGATCGCCGAGCACTGGAAGACCGTCAGTGCCGACCGCCTCCCGCTCGACGAGCAGGAGTTCTGGGCCGAGACGGCTGCGCGGCGGGTGGCGCCGGCCGACCTCCCGCGCCTGGCGGAGACGCTCGCCAAGGTCGGCGAGACCACGCGCATCCGCTTCTTCGCCACCTGCGCTGCGGAGTGCAAGCACCGCTCCCTGCGGCGCATCGCGCTCGCCGATCTCGCCGCGCACCGCCCCGACATCAACACGGTCGACCGCATGGTGCGCCTGATCGAGGCCGCGCCGACCTGGTCGAGCGACCGGGCGCAGGGCGCCAAGGTGCTGCTCACGGCAATTGCCGCGGGAACGCTGCCGGGCTCGCAATCGCAGCGCCTGAACTGGACGTGGAAGCTGGCACGCGCCTCGCGCGAGACGCAGTACCGCGCCGCCACCGCCGCCAGCCCGGCCATCCGCGACCTCCTGCGCACGCTCGCCTCCTCGCGCGGCGAGGAGCACCACGTGCGCGCTCGCCTGCTCGTCGCCTCGCTGCGCCAGGTCGAGCTGCCGATCGCCGCAGCGGCGCTGGCCGCCGCGCTCACGCACGATGCGATCGCGGCTCGCACGATCGAGCTGGCCCGCGCCGAGATCGGCGCCGACGTCGAGGAGCTCGCCGCGGCCTTCGCCTCGAACCTGCCCGAGCAGAAGGCCGATCCGCCCGCCAAGGCCCGCCGCGCCCGCAAGAAGCGCAAGGAGCGCCCGGCCGAGAAGGCACAGGCGCCCGCCGCGGCCAACGGTGCGGCCGCGGAGGTCGAGACCTCGAGCGCGCCCGAAGGCGACGGCGCGAGCGCCGAGAAGAAGCGCCGCCTGCCACTGCCGATGGCGCGCCGGCGCGCAAACGTCGTCGGCGCCGCCGCCGCCGCAAGGGTCCCGGCGAGGGCGGACAGGCACAGGCGGGCGAATCGAACGGCGCCGACGCGGCGCCTGGCGCGCCTGCGCCTGCAAGCGCGCCCGTCGCCGAGGAGGCCCCTGGGGAGACGTCCGCCAACGGCGCGCCGCCGGAAGCGAAGCCCAAGCCCTCCCGCCAGCGCCGCCGTCGCCCGCGGGCCGTCATGGACGCGGCCTCCATCGGTCTGCCGGTCAAGGCCGAGGACGCCTGAGTTTGGAGCGGAAGGGCATCATCCTGGCCGGCGGGTCGGGCACGCGGCTGTACCCGGTGACGCGAGTCGTCTCCAAGCAGCTGCTTCCGGTCTACGACAAGCCGATGATCTTCTACCCGCTGAGCACGCTGATGCTCGCGGGCATCCGCGAGATCCTCGTGATCACGACGCCGCAGGATGCCCCGGCCTTCGAGCACCTGCTCGGCGACGGCTCGCACTGGGGACTCCGGCTCGCCTACGCCCGGCAGCCGAGCCCCGACGGCCTGGCCCAGGCGCTCGTGATCGCGCGCGACTTCCTCGCCGGCGCACCGTCGTGCCTCGTGCTCGGCGACAACATCTTCTACGGCCACGGCCTCACCGAGATGCTGCGCGCCGCGAGTGGGCGCGAGGCGGGCGCGACGGTCTTCGGCTACTGGGTGCGCGATCCCGAGCGCTACGGCGTCGTCGAGTTCGCAGGCGACGGCCGCGCGATCGGGCTCGAGGAGAAGCCCGAGCAGCCGAAGTCGAACTACGCCGTCACGGGCCTCTATTTCTATGACGCGAACGCGCCCGACGATGCGGCGGCGCTCAGCCCCTCGCCCCGCGGCGAGCTGGAGATCACCGATCTCAACCGGCGCTACCTGGAGCGCGGCGAGCTGATGGTCGATCGCCTCGGGCGCGGCTATGCGTGGCTCGACACGGGCACGCACGAGTCGCTCCTGCAGGCGGCGAACTTCATCGAGACGATCGAGCAGCGGCAGGGGCTGAAAGTCGCCTGCCCCGAGGAGATCGCCTTCCAGAACGGCTGGATCTCGCGCACCGAGCTGCTCGCGTTGGCCGAGCCGCTGCGCAAGAACGCCTACGGCCAGTACCTGATCGCGCTCGCAGACGGCGCGTTCGCCGGCACGGACTGACCGACCCGACCCGAGGTGACCGAGTGACCCCTGCGATCGAGAGCACGCCCGTGGACGGCGTTCGCGTGGTGCAGCTGCGCAAGTTCGGCGACGAGCGCGGCTGGTTCTGCGAGCTGCGCCGCGAATCCTGGTACCGCGAGCTCTCGGGCGACAGGCCGTCGCTGCAGACGAACATCTCCTTCTCGCAACAGGGCGTGATTCGCGGCCTCCACTGGCACCAGCGCGGCCAGGACGATCTCTTCTTCTGCCCGCAGGGCCGCGCGCGCGTCGTGGTGCTCGACCGGCGCGAGGAGTCGCCCACGAACGGCGTCGCGTGGTCGATCGACATCGACGGCGACAACTGCCTCGCGGTCTACATCCCGGGGCAGGTCGCGCACGGCTTCGAGGCGCTCACCGACGTCGTGCTCTGCTACCACGTCACGGAGGAGTACGACCCCTCCGATCCCGACGAGCAGAACGTGCGCTGGGACGACGAGCGCGTGCGCGACCTCTGGTCGACCACGAGCCCGACGCTCTCTCCGCGCGACGCATGACGCGGGTGCTCGTGACCGGCGGCGGCGGCCAGCTCGGCCGCGAGTTCGCGCTGCTGCTCGGCGACGAAGCGGCCGCGCCGGGCCGGGCTGAGCTGGATGTCGCCGATGAGCAGTCGGTGAGCGAGGCGTTCGAGCGCCACCGGCCCGAGCTCGTGCTGCACTGCGCGGCCTGGACCGACGTGGACGGCGCCGAGTCGGACCCGGAGGGAGCGTGGCGCGTCAACGAGTACGGCAGCCGCCACGTGGCGCGCGCCGCGCGCGCCTGCGGGGCGGCGCTCGTCGGGTTCTCGACCGACTACGTCTTCGCCGGAGACGACCCGGAGGGGTACGACGAGCAGTCGCCGGTCGCTCCGCAGAGCGTCTACGGGGCATCCAAGCTGGCGGGCGAGCGCGCCCTGCTGACCGAGCATCCCGAGGCGCATGTCGTGCGCACCGCCTGGGTGTTCTCGCCGCGCGGCCACAACTTCCTGCTGACGATGCTGCGCCTCGGTGCCGAGCGCGACGAGCTGCGCGTGGTCGACGACCAGATCGGCTGCCCGACGGCGACCGCGCACCTCGCGCGCGCGGCGCTGGAGCTCGTGGAGCGCTGCCCGCCCGGGATCTATCACCTCGCGGGGAGCGGATCGACGAGCTGGTTCGGCTTTGCGAGCGCGATCATGCAGGAGGCCGGGCTGGCGGCGCGCGTCGAGCCGATTCCGTCCAGCGAACTGCAGCGCCCGGCGCCGCGTCCGGCCTGCTCGATCCTGCGAACCGTCCACGCGGACGCTCCACGGCTGCCACACTGGCGAGACGGGCTGCGTGACTGTCTCGCTGCCCTGGCGACAGCGGAGGGAACGTGAAGCGCATCCTCGTGACCGGTGGCTGCGGGTTCATCGGCTCGCATTTCGTGCGGCGCCTGCTGCGGCGCGACGACGTCGAGGTGGTCAACCTCGATGCGCTGACGTATGCCGGCAATCCCGCCAACCTGGCCGACGTCGCCGACAGCCCCCGCTACCGCTTCGTGCACGGCTCGATCTGCGATTTCGCCGCCATCGCGAGTGCCGCGGAGGGCTGCGACGCGATCGTCAACTTCGCAGCCGAGACGCACGTCGACCGCTCCATCATGGAGGCCGGCGACTTCATCCAGACCGACGTCTTCGGCACGCACCTCCTGCTGGAGTGGGTCCGCGAGCGGGGCGGCCGCCTCATCCACGTCTCGACCGACGAGGTGTACGGCGACATCGAGGCCGGCTACGCCTCGCGCGAGGACGACGCGCTGCGACCCAGCTCGCCGTATTCGGCCTCGAAGGCCGGCGGCGATCTGCAGGTGCTCGCAGCGGTGCGCACCTACGGCGTCGACGCCGCGATCACGCGCGGCTCGAACAACTACGGGCCCAACCAGTATCCCGAGAAGCTGATCCCGCTGTTCGCGACGAACCTGCTCGACGGCGAGCCCGTGCCCGTGTACGGCGACGGCCGCCAGTCGCGTGACTTCATCTACGTCGAGGATCATTGCGCAGGCATCGAAACGGTGCTCGAGCGCGGAGCAAGCGGCGAGATCTACAACGTCGGCGGCGGCAACGAGATCGAGAATCTCACGACGACGACCCTCCTGCTCGGGCTCACGGGGCGCGACGAAAGCCACATCCGCTACGTCACCGACCGCCCCGGGCACGACCGCCGCTACGCGCTCGACACGAGCAAGCTGCAGGGACTCGGCTGGCGGCCCGAAGTCGACTTCGAAGAAGGGCTGCGGCGCACGGTCGAGTGGTACCGCGACAACCGCAGCTGGTGGGAGCCGATCAAGAGCGGCGGCGGCTTCGCCGAGTACCGCCGCAAGCAATACGGCGCCGCGAGCGCCTGAGCGTTGGCCGAGGGCTCTATCTGCGGCGCTTCTCAGACGTCCTAGGGATACGCCCGGCCCGGCAAGACGACCAGCGCTCCCGCGCTACTCTGCTGTCCGGGCTGCCGCCGCCCGCATCAGCCCCGATCATGTCTCTGCGCCGCACCTATCTCGTGCTCGCCCTCGTCGCTGCACTTGCGGCGCCCGCGACGGCGTCCGCAGCGGCGACGTTCACGATCAGCGGGCATGGCTACGGCCACGGGGTGGGCATGGGCCAGTACGGCGCCCAGGGCTATGCCCTGCAGGGCTGGAGCCATCAGCAGATCCTCGCGCACTACTACCAGGGCACGACGCTCGGGCCGTCGGGCGTCTCGCAGGTGCGCGTCCTGCTGCAGGAGAACGTGCCGGTCGCGGTCGCCAGCGCGCCGGACGGCATCACGGCAGAGGATGAGGGCGGCACGGCGAAGCTCCCCGTCCCCGGCGCGGGGGTCGTGAAGGTGCGCAAGGACCCGGGCGGATTCACGCTGCTCGACGCGAGCGGCACGGTACTCGCCCGAGGCTGGGTCGGCCCGGTGGCGCTCAGTGCGACCGGCGGCGGCCCGATCACGCTGGGCGGCGCGGCGCTGAACTTCGTCTCCGACGGCCGCTATCGCGGACGACTGCGCGTGCTGGGCGACGCGAAGGGCCTCACGGTCGTCAACCTCGTGACGCTCGAGAGCTACCTCCTCGGCGTGGTCGCCAGCGAGATGCCCTCGGACTGGAAGCCCGAGGCGCTGGAGACGCAGGCCATCGCCGCGCGCACCTACGCCGTGGCGACGCGCAAGCCCGCAACGAGTCCCTACGACCTCTATCCCGACGAGCGCAGCCAGGTCTACCGCGGCCTGGCGGCCGAGAAGCCCACGGCCACGGCCGCCATCCAGGCCACCGCAGGCCAGGTCGTGCTCTACCAGGGGCAGCCGATCATCACCTATTTCTCGTCCTCCACGGGTGGGCGGACCGCGGCGGCCCAGGACGTCTTCCCGACCAAGTCGGTGCCGTATCTCGTGTCGGTCGACGACCCGTACGACACGATTTCTCCGTACCACGACTGGTCGCTCTCGCTGAGCGCCCAGGAGCTCTCGAAGAAGGCCGGCTATCCGGGGCTCGTGAGCGGCGTGTCGGTCGCCGCCTTCCCCTCGGGCCGCGTCGACACGATCACGCTGCAGGGCGATGCCGGCCCGCTGGCGCTTTCGGCCGCGCTCGCGCGCAAGCGCCTCGGGTTGCGCTCCACCTGGTTCACGATCTCACCGGTGGTGCCGGCGCCGCGGGTCATCGCGCCGAAGATCGACCTGCACGCGCGCGTGGCGAGCGGCCGCGTCCTGCTCTCGGGCACCGCGCCGCCCGGAACGGCGACGCTGCAGGCCGGGGCCAGCTCCGGGTGGCGCGACGTCACCACGCACGCCGTGGCCGACGACGGCAAGATCGCCTTCCGGCGCCCCGTGGGCGAGGCCTCCCGCTACCGGCTCGTCGCGGGGTCGCTCTCGTCGGCCGCCGCGCCCGTGATGCGGCGCACGGAGGTGCTCCTGCGCGGAGCGCCGGGAACGCAGCTGCACGGCCGCATCTACCCGGCCGGTGCGCGCGGCGCCGTGATCCTGCAGCACGTCGTGCGCGGCCGCTGGGTCTGGATGGCGCGCACCACCTCGACGCGCGCCGGCAAGTTCCGCTTCGTCGTCAAGGCGTGGCCCGGTCGCTGGCGGGTGCGCTGGCGCGGAGCGACCGGCCTGCTGCCGGCCATCTCGCCGGAGGTGCGCGTGGCCCAGCGCTCGCTGGCCTGGACGCCGACCGACCCGCTGGCCGCGCGCCAGTGGAACCTCGCCGCGGTCAACGCGTTCGGATACGCCGACACGCTCCCGCCGTTTGCGGGCGACCCCACCACCGTCGCCGTGATCGACAGCGGCATCGATCGCACGAGCCCCGACCTCGCCGGTGCCGTGCCGCTCGCACCGATCGACGAGGCGCATGACAAGAACGCGTCCCTGGTGCACGGCACGGCGGTGGCCGGCATCATCGCCGCCGACGCCGACAACGGCATCGGCGGAACCGGCGTCGGCGTGCCCTACGTGAAGATGGTCGACTACCGCGTCGTCAGCGGCGGCGATGTCGACCCTGCCGTCGAGGCCAAGGCGATCCACGACGCCGTCGGCGCCGGCGCGCGCGTGATCAACCTCTCGCTGGGCGGCAACCGCGATCCCAAGGTGCCGGCGCTGGACGAGTTCTCGCGCGAGGAGCGCGACGCCATCTCCTACGCGGTCAAGAACAACGTCGTCGTGGTCGCGGCGGTCGGCAACTCGCTCTCTGGGACCGGCGCGTACGCCAGCTGGCCGGCCGCGCTGCGGCACGTGATCGGCGTCTCGGCCGTGGACTCGCGCGAGGCCTGGGCCTCGTTCTCGAATACCGATCCGGTCTTCAACGACATCGCGGCCCCGGGCGTCGGGATCATCACGACCGTGCCCCGGTCGCTGACGCCCACGGGATCGTCCCTGGACGCCCCTCCCGGCATGACGATCGGCTCGGACGGGACCGTGCTCGGCACGTCGTTCGCAGTTCCGCACGTGACGGCCGCCGCCGCCGTCCTGATTGCGCGGCACCCGGAGCTCACGGCCAGCCAGGTCGTGTGGATCCTCGAGCACACGGCCCGTCGCCTCGGCGGCACCCCGGGCGTGGGCAGGGATCCCTTCACCGGCTTCGGGCTGCTCGATGTCACGGCCGCCGTGAAGATGGCCGATGGCCCGGCCTCCGAACTGCCACCGGCCGACCGCAGCGAGCCCAACGACGTCGCGTCGCAGGCGCAGACGCTCAAGGGATCGATCGGGTCGGCGGACGCGATCGGCGACTTCGGCGATGATCGCCGCGATGTCTACAAGGTGACCGTGCGCGCCGGCGCGACGCTGCGCGTGCGCACCGACGGCCTGCCGGCGCTGGGCGGCAACCTCGGGCTCGACCTCGCGGTCTATGCCCCCGGAAGCATCGATCTCGCGAGCCCCAAGACGATTCCCGTCAAGGCCACTCGGCCGACCGGTGCGAGCGGCGAGCTCGTGATCCGCAATGTCTCGCCGTACGACGGCGCCTATCTCGTCCAGGTCACCGTGCGGCGCGGATGGGGCGCGTACAAGCTGCGCTGGAGCGTCACCCCGGGGCTCTAAGCCTGCGCGTCGAGCAGCTCGTCGGGCGGGACGTCCCGCAGGACGCGCGCCGGCTGCCCGACGACGAGGGTGCGCGCCGGCACGTCCCGCAGCACGATCGCTCCCGCCCCGACGAACGCGTCCTCGCCGATCTCGACCCCGGGGAGCAGGATGGCCGCGCCTCCGATGCGGGCGCCCCGGCGGATGACCGCGCCTTTCATGAGCGCATGACGGCGCTCGGTGCGGCCCATGAAGTTGTCGTTCGTCGTGACGACGCAGGGTGCGATGAAGACGTCGTCCTCGAGCTCGCAGTAGGCGGTCACGTAGGCCTCGGCCTGAATGCGCACGCGAGCGCCGATGCTCGTGTCGTTCTCGACCGTGGCGCCGCGCCCGACGACGCTGTGCTCGCCGATCGTGACGCGCTCGCGCACGACGGCGAGGTCGCCGACGATCACGCGGTCGCCGAGCGACGAGCCGGCGAACACGATCGCGCCGGTCGAGATCGTGCAGCCGGCGCCGATCGTGAGTCCCGGCAGGGGATCGCGCCGGGCCGTCGACTGGCCGCCGAGCACGGGGCGCTTGCCGAGCACGGCGTTGTCGCCGACCACCGTGCCGGCCCCGATCGAGCAGCCGTCGTGCACGACGGCGTTCGCGCCGAACTGGACGTCCTCGGCGATCGTGACGTCGTCGCCGACGTGCAGATTGGGACCGCGGGGGTCGGGGCGCAGGGTCATCCCGTCAGTTTGACGGGTTGCCCGCCGGCATCGAGCGACGACTGCATCGCCTCCAGCACCTCGACCACGGCCAGTCCCTCGCGGCCGCTGCAGCGGGGCTCGCGACCCTGCTCGATGGCATCGACGAACTCCTGGCACTCGAGCCGCAGCGGCTCGTCGTTCGGGATGCGGGGAATGGAGATGTCGCCGAAGCGGACGCTGACGTACTCCCCGTAGGAATCGGTGCTCGGCGCGCGCGAGGCGCTCTTGTCGTAGATCGTGACCTTGCGGTCGGTCTCCATGTCGTCGAAGACGACCATCTTCTGCGACCCGACGACGGTCAGCTTGCGCGTCTTGTGCGGATCCAGCCAGCTGAGGTGGAGGTGGGCCACGGCTCCGGACGGGAACTTGAGATAGCCGAAGACGACGTCCTCGACGTTCGGCCGCACGTAGCACTCGCCTCGCGCCTGCGCCTCGATGGGCCGCTCGCCGACGATGTCGAGCAGGACGGCGACGTCGTGGGCGCCGAGGCTCCAGAGCGCGTTCTCGTCGGCGCGCACCTGCCCCAGGTTCACGCGGTTGCCGTAGAGGTAGTAGATGTCGCCGAGTTCGCCCGAGTCGATCAGCGCGTGCACGGCGGCCAGCGCGGGGTGGAAGAGCAGGAGGTGCCCGACCATCAGCCGACGGCCGGCCGCCTCGGCCGCCGCGACGAGCTCGCGGGCATCCGCGGCGCTCGCTGCGAGCGGCTTCTCGATGAACACGTGCTTGCCTGCGGCCAGGGCTCGCAGGCCGAGCGGATGATGCGTCGGCACGCTCGAGGCGACCGCGATCGCATCGAGCGACGGGTCGTTGAGGAGGTCGTCGAACTCGGCCGTGAAGCGCGCCTGCGGGTACTGCGGCGCGTAGCGCGCGCGGTTCTCCTCGGAGAGGTCGCAACACCACGCGAGATCCGCCACGCGGGCCATGTTGCGCACGACATTCGGCCCCCAGTAGCCCAGGCCGACGACGCCGATGCGGATCGTCACAGCTTGACGACCTTGCCGTTCGCGCTCCCGGCCGACCCTGTGGCGTTGCGGAAGTCGACGACGAGCGAGGCCCGCTCGACGAGGTCGGCGTAGTCGATCGAGGTGTGATCGGTCACGACGACGACGCAATCGGACGGCTGCGATCGCGGGGTCGAGCTCGACGGACGCGAGGCCGAACTCGCGCAGGCGCGGGACGTGCGGATCGTGATAGCTCACCTCGGCGCCGTCCCCGCGCAGCAGCTCGATCAGCTTGAGCGCAGGCGACTCGCGGGTGTCGTCGATGTCGGGCTTGTACGCGACGCCGACGATCAGCACCTGCGACCCGCGCATGGCCTTGGCCTGGCCGTTGAGGGCGCGGGCGACCTTCTCGCGGCAGTAGTAGGGCATGTTCTGGTTGACCTTGCCCGCGAGCTCGATGAACTCGGTGTGGAAGTCGAACTGGCGCGCGCGCCAGGAGAGGTAGAACGGGTCGAGCGGGATGCAGTGGCCGCCCAGGCCCGGGCCGGGGGTGAAGCGCATGAAGCCGAACGGCTTCGTGGCGGCGGCGTCGGCCACCTCCCAGACGTCGACGCCCATGCGGTCGCAGAGCATCGCCATCTCGTTCATGAGCGCGATGTTGACCGAGCGGAAGATGTTCTCGAGCAGCTTGGCGAGCTCGGCCGTCTCCGGCGCCGAGACGGGCACGAGCGTGTCGACGGCCTTGGAGTAGAGCGCCACGGCGCGCTCGGTGCAGGCAGGCGTGAGGCCTCCGACGATCTTCGGCATCGTGCGCACGGTGTAGTCGGTGCGGCCGGGGTCGATCCGCTCGGGCGACATGGCGAGGTGGAAGTCGCTGCCGGCCACGAGGCCCGAGGCGCGCTCCAGCATGGGGCCCATGTGATCGCGCGTGGTGCCCGGGTAGGTGGTCGACTCGAGCACGATCAGGTGGCCGCGCCGCAGGTGGGGGCCGATGGAGTCCGTCGCGGCGCTGATGAACGACAGGTCGGGCTCGCGGTTCTCGGTCAGGGGCGTCGGGACGCAGACGATGATGTCGTCGCACTCGGCCACCTCCGAGAAGTCGACGGTGGCGCGCAGGAGGCCGCTGGTCACGAGGCCGGTGAGCGTCTCCGAGGTGACGTCCTTGATGTACGAGTCGCCGGCGTTGATGCGGTCCACGCGCGGGGCGTCCGGCTCGACGCAGAGCACCGCATGTCCGGCCTCGGCGAAGGCGACGGCCAGCGGCAGGCCGACGTAGCCGACCCCGATTACGGCGATGTTCCTGTTCACGATGGCGCAGCGTAGCCGCTGAGCCAGGCGGCTCCGGCAACCAGATGGGCGATTCGCTCGGTGGCGTGCCCATCGCCGTAGACGTCGGGGTGAGTCGGCCCGCGCGGCGGCGCTGCGGCGGCGGCCACGATGGCGGCGGGGTCGTCCCCCACGAGCACGTTCCAGCCGAGCTGCAAGGTCTCGACCCATTCGCTGGTGTCGCGCAGCGTCACGCACGGCACGGAGTGCAGGTACGCCTCCTTCTGCGCCCCGCCCGAATCGGTGAGGCACACCCGGGCCGCGCGCAGCAGTGCCGTGAAGTCGAGGTAGCCGAGCGGCGGCAGCACGCGCACGGCACGCTCGAGCGTCGCGAGCAGGCCGGCGCGCTGGAGCGCCTCGCGGGTGCGCGGGTGCAGCGGCAGCACCACCGGCCCGTCGACCCGCGTGAGGCCCTCGACCAGCCGGCCGAGGGCAGGCTGCTCGGTGTTGGCCTGGCGGTGAACGGTGGCCAGGGCGTAGGAGCCGGCCTCGAGCCCGAGCGCCGCGGGGTAGGAGGAGCGGCCGCTCGCCAGAGGCCCGAACACGCGCGCCAGGTCGACCATCACGTCCCCGACGAGCTCGACGCCCCGCACGATGCCCTCGGCTGCGAGGTTCTGCACGGCGGTGTCCGACGGGCAGAGCAGCAGCCGTGAGAGGCGGTCGCAGACGACGCGGTTGACCTCCTCCGGCATGCGCATGTCGAACGAGCGCAGTCCTGCCTCGACGTGCGCCAGCGGCAGCCCGAGCTTGGCGGCGACGAGCGCGCCGGCGAGCGTCGAGTTGGTGTCGCCGTAGACGAGCATCGCATCGGGCCGGAGATCCAGCGCCGTGCGCTCGATCCCGACGAGCATCGCGGCCGTCTGCTCGGCGTGCGAACCCGATCCCACCGCGAGGCGCACGTCCGGCTCAGCCAGGCCCGAGCTCCTCGTTGAAGACCCGCGAGAGCTCGTGGTCGTAGTGCTGGCCCGTGTCGGCGACGACCAGGTCGATGTGCTTCGCGAGCTCGGCGTGCAGCGGCGCGGCCTTCACGAACTGGGGCCGGGTCCCGGTGACGGAGAGCAGCCGCATCGCCGAGAAGGGTAGCCGTAGACCACCTGTACTTGCAGGGGTTTCAATGTGTTAGCAACAGGTGCAACCTGGCCGCATGGAGGAGTTGGAGGGCTCCGCGCGCAGCGTCAGCCTGCGCGCCGCGGCATGCATGCTGGCGGGAGACATGCGCGACCCGATCTCGGGTGCGCGTGTTCGCCGCGCCGTGGACGCGCAGCTGCGCCGTGCGGGAGTCGAGGCACAGGACGCCGACGACGTGCGCACCGAGGTCGTCCTCGCCCTGCTCGGCTCGCCGGCGGCGGAGCTCCCGCTTGCCGCTCGAGCTGGCCTGCGCCCGCGCCGCCGTGATCGCGCGCAACAAGGCCGTCGACCACGGCCGCCGCCAGGCGCGCCGGCCCGACGCGCTCGTCGGCGAGCTGCCCGAGCGCGACGTGCAGGGCACGCGGCCCGGATCGCTGGCCGACGGTCTCGACGAGGTCGCGGCGCTCGCCCACCGGCGGCGCGTCAGAGCCGATCTGGTGCAGGCCCTGGAGCGGCTGGACGCTCCGCAGCTGGCCGCCATCCGCGCGCATGCCGAGGGCGGCGCTGCGCCTCGCTGCGGGCCTTCCGCGCTCGACCTACTACCGCGCGCTCGCTCTTGCTCAGGCACGTCTGGGCAGCGAGCTGCGCGGGCGCCTGGCCGGTCTCGCGGCACTCGGCGGCGGGGCGGCGCGCTGGATGCGCGACGTCTTCGCGCACGTCGAGGCGGCGCACGCCGTGGCGGTCGCTGCCACGGCGGCCGTGGCCATCACCGCCGCAGTCGTGCTGAGCACGCCCGGAGACGGCGCCCACCAGGCGCGCCTCGTCCCCGTGCAGGCCTCGGGCGGCCGCGTCGCACCCGTCGCCGCCGCGCCGCCTCGCCGCGCGCGCCCTGCGCCGCCGCACGGCCGTCGGCGCACCGATTTCCCGCTCCACCACTCCCAACCGGCCCGTGCCGGGCTCGCCGCTGCGTCGCAAGACGCCGTGCATCTACGACCCGTCCACGTACGACTGCTGACCGCTCTGAGGAGCCATATGCGCCCCACTGCCATGCTCGCCCTCGTCCTGCTCGCACTCGCCGCTCCCGGCGCCCGTGCTGGCCGGCACGTTCGTCGTGCCTTTCAACACCGCCGCGCCCATGGGAGGCGCCGGCTGGGCCGCGAAAGCCGATGCCGGTGCCATCTGCGGCTTCGAGGGCACGGGCACCGTGCTTCCTGAACGCCGGCTCGCTGCCCGCCCATTCCGGCTGCTTCTACCTCTTCAACGCACCCGGAGCCGCGCAGATCGTCTCGCTCGCGACGACCTACGCCTACAGCAAGGCGAGTGCGGCGACCGCGCTCTGCGCGTATTCCTTCTCGGCGCTGCGCGGGCTCCACGCTGCGCCGCTGCGGAGGGGGCACGTTCGAGGACGGGATCGCGCCGAACGGCTCGAGCTGGGTCGAGCTCGGCCTCTACAACGAGGGCGACGTGCCGATTGCGCTCGCAACGGCCCGCGCCAACAACGTCGTCTTCGTGAGCGGATCGGTGACGCTCTCCGATCCCACGGCTCCCGGCCTCGCCGCCGCGTTCCCGGCCGGCGTGCTCAGACCGGCCTCTCGGCGCAGCTGCAGTGGTCGGCCGCCGATCCCGAGAGCGGAGCTCCTGCGGTCGCCTACGCGCTCGACGGCGGCGCGCCGGTCGGGCTCCGCGGGCCTGTCGTGCTCCTGGCTCTGCGGCACCGCCGCCAGTGGCGACGCCACGCATCGACCTCAGCGGACTCGGCGACGGCCCCACTCCATCGCGGTCTACGCGTCGTCCTACGCGGACGCGAGGTGCCGGCGCGGGCCCGTTCCCGTTCACGCGTCGATCGCACGGCGCCCGCGCAGCCGCAGATCCACGTCGCGCCCGACCCGTCCGCGACCCGTCGCCGGCTGGTGGGGTCACGCCCCGATCGCGCTCTCGCTCTCGACCGGGACAGCGGCCGACGTCGTCAGCTCGAGGCTGCTCGTCTACGGCCCGGCGGGGGCGCTCGTGCTCGACGAGACCTCCGCCGGCGCGCTCACCGCGGCCGTCGTGCCCGCCGTCAGCCCTCGGGGCGCCCGGGCTCTACGGCGTCGAAGTAGTCGAGTGCGACGCCGCGGCCCACTGCACGACGTCGGCACGGGCGGAGCTCCGCTGGGACGGCGACCCGCCTCCCGTGCCCGTCGACGGCTCGGCGCCGCCGCTCGGATCGCTCGCCGCGCGCGACGGATCGCACCTCGACCTGGCCGGATCCGGCCGCTGGTGCGGGCGGCAGCGGCATCGCGGGAGCGTTCGTCGGCATCGGGCCCGACGGCAGCTGCTGCTCGCGCGCAGTGCCCTCGCCGCGACCGCAGTGGGAGGCGGGGGCGCCGGGGACGAGCGAGTCGGGCCTGCCTGCCGGCGTGATTCACGGTTCGCAGCAGGCCTGCGTTGCGATCCGGCCGATCTCGGGCGCCGGCGTCGCCGCGCTCTCGGCCGGCGTGCGCTGCGCGCCGGTCGATGAGCTGGCGCCGGATGTGACGCTGCGCGGAGCGCTGGCCTGGAGCGGCGGGGCGCAGACCGTCGCACTCGTGGTGAGCGATGCCGGGGGTGCCGCGTTCTCGGTAGGTGCTGCTCGACGGTGCGCCCGTGCCCCTCGGCGACGGGACGCTCTCGATCGCCGGAGAGGGCGCGCACGTCCTGCGGGCGGTGGCGCACGACAGCGCGGGGAACGAGACCGTCGTGGAGCGCTCGCTCGGCGTGGATGCGAGCGCGCCGTCGATCGGCGCCGTGACGGCGGACTTCGTGGCACGTGAGGTGCGGGTCGGCGTCGCCGATGCGCTCTCGGGTGTCGCGCGCGTCGAGGTGCGCCTGGCCGGGGCGGCTCTCGAGACGCGGCTCTCGGCCGACGGCCGCACGGCGGTCGCCCGGGTACCGGCCGGCCGCGCCCTGGACGGTGCCGCGGTCGCGGTGCGCGTCCTCGACGCCTCGAGCCCCGCCAACGTGAGCGAGCGCAGCGCAACCCTGCCGGTGCGCTCCCTGCCCGTCCTGCGCAGCCTGAGGGTGGCTCACGGCCTCGTCACGGGCCGCCTGGCGACGCCAGGGGCGGCCCGCGTGACGGTGCGCGCCTACCCGAAGGGCCGTGAGCCCCATGTCGTCGGCACGTTCGCGGTGCGCGGCAACGGCACGTTCGCGGTGCGCGTCCACCCGCGCCGCACGACGCGCTACGCCGTGGCGGTGCCGCAGAGCCAGACGTTCCGCGGACTCGCCGAGCGCGCGGCCGGCCGGCTGCGCGTGACGGCGCGCATCGAGGCGCTGCAGGTGCGCGTGCGCGGCGACCGCCTGGTCGTGCGCGCCCGCTTCGAGGGTCGTGGCGAGGCCACGCGCCTGCACCTCCTGGTGCATGACGTCCGCGGCGGCCGCTGGGTCGAGGGCTGCCTGGAGCACGGGAAGCCCGGACGTCCACCTCGAGCCGAACGGCGGGTGACCGGTACCTGTCGCATCCCGCCGAGCGCGCGCGGCCGAGCCTGGACGTACCGGCTGGTGCTCGCGGCGCCGTCCAGCACGTGGCCGTGGCGCACGCCGTCGAGCGCGTCGCGCAGCCTGCTGCTCCCGCTCTCGTGACCGAGTGTTGGGACCTTTCGGCGACCGCGAGCGACTCCCCCGGTGAAGGCCGCGATCGGCGCGGCCCGCACCGGGAGGCGCGCGTGTCGGTCGGATCTGGTCGCTCTCTGGGTCATGTGGCCCGCAGGCCTCGCCCTCTACGCCTGCGGAAGAGCCGTCCGCGTGATGCGGCGAGACCTCTGACCGCCCGGGAACGAACCCGGGCGGTCAGACGACCTCCGCACGTGCACGCCTGGGGTCTGACCCGCAACGTGCGGGTCTGACCCCGAGCGTGCGGACCTGACCCCGGGCGTGCACGGAGCCGCGACGCCGCTGGCCTGCTACACGAGCGCCGGGAATGCGCTGGCGAGATCGCTGGTGAGCGCCGTCATCTGGCCGAGCGCGAGCAGCGCGCCGAAGACGATCAGCACCACGCCCGAGGCGCGTACGAGCAGGGGCCCGCGCTTTCTCAGCGGCGCCAGGCTCGAGAGGCCGCGGGTGAAGAGCAGGCCCGAGAGCAGAAACGGCACTCCCAGGCCGAGCGAGTAGACGGCCAGCAGCAGGGCGCCGTCCACCGCGTGACCCGAGCGGCCGGCGAGGGCCAGGATCGCGGCCAGCGTCGGTCCCACGCAGGGCGTCCAGCCGATGCCGAAGGCTGCGCCCGCGACCAGGGCGCCGACCGGCCCGGCGGGCTTGCGCCCCACTTGAAGGCGGCGTTCCTGTTGCAGCAGGCGGCCGCCCCAGCCGGCCAGCAGGAGGCCCATGAAGATGATCACCAGGCCGGAGATCAGCTCGAGCGTGCGGCGGTGCTCCCGGAGCAGGTCGCCGATCGCTCCGGCGCCCGCGCCCAGCGCGGTGAAGATCGTGCCGAAGCCGAGCACGAACCACGCGGTGGCGATCGTGACGCGCCGCGTCTGATCGCCGAGGTCGGAGAACGAGACGCCCGAGACGTACGACAGGTAGGCGGGCACGAGCGGCCAGACGCAGGGCGAGATGAACGAGACGACGCCCGCGGCGAAGGCCGCGCTGAGCCCCACCGGCGAGAGGGCGATCTCTGCGAGGACGGGCATTCAGGCGCCGAGCGCGCGCAGCTCGGCGCGCAGGCGCGCGACCGTCTGCGGGCCGATGAGGCGGTCGACGACCTGCCCCTGGCTGTCGACGACGACCGTCGTCGGGAAGAAGGTCACGCCGTAGCGGTTGACGTCGTCGCAACAGGCCTTGCGCACGATCGGGTAGCGCCAGCCGACCTTGCGCACGAACCTCGTCGTGTCGGTGGGCGGCGAGTCGATCGCGACGCCCACCAGGCTGGCCTGCGAGCCCAGGCCGTTCGCGAACGCGCGCAGATCGGGCGCCTCGTCCCTGCAGCCCGGGCACCAGCTGCCCCAGAAGTTGATGAAGGCCGGCTTGCCGCGCAGCGAGGAGGTCGTGAACCGCTTGCCGTCGAGCGTCGAGCCCGCGATCGAGGCGGCCGGGAAGGTCTTGAAGCCCGACGGCGGCACCACCACGTGCTTCGTGTCGACCTTGGAGACGTCGTCCTGCTTGCTCAGCCCGTAGGCGAACACGCCGCCGACCGCGACCAGCGCGACGAGTCCCGCGACCAGCCTCCGGCTCATCTCTCCACCCTACAGCCGGAAGGGTCATTTCCGCGAGGGGTGCCTATGCTTGCGCGATGCAGACGAGAGCCGCTGTGCTGTGGGAGTCGGGGGCGCCCCTGAGCGTCGAGGAGGTCGAGCTGGCCGACCCGCGCGCGGGCGAGGTGCGCGTGCGGATAGCCGCCGCGGGAGTCTGCCGCTCCGATCTGCACGTCATGGAGGGCGTCTGGACGTACGACCTGCCGATGGTGCTCGGCCACGAGGGCGCGGGCGTCGTCGACGCCGTCGGCCCGGGCGTGCTCGCGCCGAAGGTGGGCGACGCGGTCGCGCTCGCGTGGGTGACCGGTTGCGGCCGCTGTCGCGCGTGCGCCTCGGGCGCGCCGGCGCTGTGCGAGATCGGATCGCACCTGCACCGCATGCCCGACGGCACGTCCCGTCTGCAGGCACGCGGGCAGGATCTCAACCACTTCATGGCGACGGCCTGCTTCGCCGAGCACGTGGTCGTCCCCGCCACGCAGGCGATCGAGCTGCCCGAGGGCACCGATCTCGAGATCGCGGCGCTGATCGGCTGTGCCGCCATGACGGGCGTCGGCGCCGTCTTCAACACGGCTCGCGTGCAACCGGGCGAGCGGGCCGTCGTGTTCGGCTGCGGCGGCGTCGGCCAGTGCATCGTCCAGGGCCTGCGAGCGGCCGGCGCGTATCCGATCGTGGCGGTCGATGTCACGGAAGCGGCGCTGGAGCTGGCGCGCGCCTCCGGGGCGACCGACACGGTGCTGGCCGGCTCGGAAGACGACCGGCGCGCGATCAGGAAGGCCACGGGCGGCGGGGCGGACGTCGCGTTCGAGGCGCTCGGGCTCCCCGCCACGATCGAGGCCGCCTATGCCTCGCTGACCGGCGGCGGCCGCGCCGTGATCGTCGGCATGCCCGCGCGCGACGCCACCATCACGATCAACGCCTTCAGTCTCGCCGGGCAGGCGCTCTCGCTGATCGGCTCGCTCTACGGCTCGTCGCGCCCGCACTACGACGTGCCGCGGCTGGTCGAGCTGGAGGACGCGGGCCTGCTCTCGCTCGGCTCGCTGATCGCCCGCCGCTACCCGCTCGAGGCCATCAACGCCGCCTACGACGATCTGCGCGCGGGAGCTCCCGGGCGCGGCGTCATCACGTTCGGCTGACGCTCTCGCAGAGCGCGACGATGGCCGCCACGCGCGGCTCGACGCTCGCGCAGCTCGATCCACTCCCGCTCGGTGTGGTCGTCGCCGCCGACGGGCCCCAGGCCGTCGACCGTGGGGACGCCGATGTGGCTCGTCCAGGAGCCGTCCGAGACGCCGCCGGCCGCCTCCTCGAGCGCAGGCTGGCCCTGCGCGGCGAGCTCGCGCAGGGCCGCGCCCGCCAGCTCGGGCGCGCGCTGCATGGGCGGGAAGCCGCGCTCGTCGCTGACGGCGAACACGATGCCGGCGTGGTGGCCGAGCGCGCGGATGCGGCCGAGTGCGTAGTCGAGATCGAGGTCGTCGCTCGCGCGCACGTCGATCGTGCCCCAGGCCTCGGCCGGCACGGTGTTCTTGACCTCGCCGGCGTGCAGCTGCGTCGCGACGGCCGTCATGCCGGGCCGCGCGTGATGCAACTCGCCCTCGATGCGGAGCAGCTCCCGCGCCAGCGCGCGCAGGGCCGAGCGCCCCTCGTCGGGGGAGGTTCCGGCGTGCGCCGGCACGCCGTGCGCCGTCACCGTGACCCAGCAACCGGCCTTGCGCGAGGTGACGATGGCGCCCGACTCGCGCCCGCATTCGAGGCAGATGGCGGCAGCCGCGCCGTGCATGCTCTTGAGGGTGAACGGCGCGACGTTGCGGCCCTCCTCGTCGGGCACGCAGTGGAACTCGACGACGCTGTCGCCTCCGGCGAGGCGTTCCAGCGCAGCCAGCGCGACCAGCACGCCGCCCTTCATGTCGGCCACGCCGGGGCCGAGCGCGCGCTCTCCCTCGAGGCGCAGCGGGCGCGCCTCGGCAGTCCCCGCCGGGAACACCGTGTCGTGGTGGCCGAGCAGGAGGACGCGTCCCGGTCCCGTGCCGTGTGTGCGTGCAACGACATGCAGACCGACCGGGGAGGGCACGAGGTCGACGGCGCAGCCGGCCGCGTCCGCCCACTGCGCGATCAGCGAGGCGCAGGCGTCGAGCCCGTCGCGATGCCCCGTCGGCGAATCGATCGCGCACAGCTGGCGCAGGCGGTCGAGGTAGCCGTGAGGCAGGGTGGCGGTCACGACGGCTGAGAGTACGGTCAAGCCGCGCGCAGCAGCGGCAGGTGGCCCCCGCCCGGCACCCGCGGCAGCACGCGCGAGGCCTCGACGCCGAGCCACTCCTTCGAGCAGCGTCGCGTAGACGCTGCGGAAGTCGGTCGTGACGACCAGGTTGTCGTCGTCGTCGAGCTGCGTGAGGCCGGGGAATTCGCTGCGGATCCCGCCGTTCGCGCGGTTGCCGACGAGCAGCAGCAGCCCGCCCGCGCCGTGGTCGGTGCCGCCCGAGTCGTTGTCCTCCGGCCGGCGCCCGAACTCGCTCCAGATCATCGTGAGCACGCGCTCGGAGAGCCCGCGCGCGTCGAGGTCGGCCTGCCAGGCGCGCAGGGAGTCGCCCAGGTCCTGCAGCAGCGCTCCGTGGTTCTGGGCCTGGTCGTCATGCGTGTCGAACCCGCCGCTGGAGACGACCGCCACCCGCGTGCCGAAGCCCGCGGCGAGCATGCGCCCGAGGTTGCCGAGCGACTTGCCGAGGTTCGAGTCGGGGTAGGGCAGCGGCGGCGGGGCCGGCTTGTCCTCCTTGGCCAGCGGCGCGAGGCGATCGTGCGTCTCGATCGTGTTGCGGTACATGCCGCGCACGGCCGCCAGCGCCGGGTGCTTGGCGCGGGCGTGCGAGAGCCGGCGGTAGAGGGGGAGGAACGACTTCTCCTCCCACACGTCCGGGATGTAGAAGCCGAAGTCGGAGGGCGAGGAGACCGTCGCGACGGGCGCCCGCTGCCCGTTGAGCGAAGGATCCTGACCCCAGCCGACGTGGATGCCCTGCAGCGGGTTGTCGTGTGTCCCGATCGCGTCCAGCGTGCGTCCCATCCAGCCCGTGCGATCCGGCGCGGGCCCGACGATGCCGCTGCGCCAGAAGCCGCCCGAGTTGAAGTGCGACTGATCGGGGTGCGAGTAGTCGACCGCCGGCAGGACGGCCACCTTGCCCGCGTCGTAGAGCTCGCGCAGCCCGCCCAGGTTGGGGTGCCAGCCGAAGCCGGGGGTGCCCGCGAGCGGCAGCGCGGTCGCGGGATCGATGCCGATGCGCGAGCGCAGCTGCGCGTAGCGAGGATCGCCGACCGGGACGAGCGTGTTCAGCCCGTCGTTGCCGCCGTCCAGGTAGAGCGACACGAGAATCGTCGCGTCCGGCGCGTCCGCGGCCTGCGCGGCCGCCGCCTCCAGCAGGCCGCGCGTCGAGAGGCCGGGGAGGCCGTTGGCCGCCACCAGCAGCCCGATGCCGCCCGCCAGCAGGTTGCGCCGCGAGAGCCCGCCGCGGCGCTCGAACGACGCCAGCCCGTCCAGCGCGCGCTCGGGGATCGGCACGACGCGGCCCGGCCTCGCCGCGCAGGGCGGCACGGGTGCCGTGCCAGTCGCTGCAGCCGCGGGGCATCAGCAGACCTGTGCGTCGGGACCGGCCAGCAGCACCTGCCGGAGCACGCGCTCGCGCTCGGGCCAGTAGTGCTTGACCTCCCACTTCTCGTCCCGGCCGGCCACGCTGCGCCGGCTGTAGGAGGCGAGCGCCGAGCTCGTGGCCTTGCTCGTCCAGGGCTCGCCCGCGAACACGAGCGAGCGCTCGAGCGCCTGGGCCGGAGTGCGCTTCTGCGGCACCTCGCCGTCCTTGATCGCGTCGCGCAGCAGCGACGCCGCGGCCTGGAAGCGCATGCGCAGCGAGCTCGTCGAGAGCCACGCCTCGTTCTGCTCCCAGCCGCTCACGTTGGGCGGGTAGAACGGGCGCTGGCCCATCTGGTCGAGCATCCAGACCCAGTCGTCCGTCGTGATGTACGTGCCGGTCTGGCGCAGCATCCCGGCCACGTAGACGACGGGCGGCTTGATCATGTCGGGCTCTTCGAGGTCGGCGTAGAGCGCACCGTCGGCGAGGATCAGCGCGAGCACCGGCGCGATCTCGTAGCCGGACTGCGTGTAGGCGGTCACGAGCCGCTTGAGCAGCCTCGGCGGGCAGGTGCGCGGAGAGAAGTAGCCCCACAGCTGCGAGCACAGGTAGGGCGCGTGATGGCGGTTGTCGAGCGCCAGATCGACGACGTCGAGCGGTCCGAAGCGGCCGCGCTTGCCGAGGATGTGCTTCGTGCCGCCGTCGTGCTGCTTGGGGTCGAAGCCGAAGCGCTTCGTGTCGTAGTCGAACGTGAAGCCCGTGAGCGCGCGCGCCGACTCGCGGATGTCCTTCTCCGTGTAGCCGTTGTTGGCGCCCAGCGTGAACAGCTCGAAGAACTCGCGGGCGAAGTTCTCGTTGGGCGCCTCGTCGCTCGAGCCCGCCAGGTCGAGCCAGATCTGCATCGCGCCGTCGCGCACCATGGCGCGCGCCAGCGTGCGGAAGTTCCCGAGGGCGTAGCGCCGCAGCGTGCGCTGCTGGCGCAGCATCAGCTTGACGTCGCCGACCTTGTCGTTCGAGGTCGCCCAGTGGTCGTGCCAGTTGAGCGTCATCCGCTCGACCAGCGGGTGGCGGCCGCGCACCATGCGGTCGAGCCACCAGAGCACGTCGTGGCCGTACTGGTTGACCGGATTCAGCGGCCGCCCCTCGACGCGCGGCTCCGGTCCCTCCAGCGTCGCCCCGCGCGGGTGCAGGAACTCGTGCACCAGCTCGGCGTGCGTGCGCTTCCCGCGCAGATCGCGCGGGCGCGGGCCGTATCCCGCGCGCCACCACAGCCTCTCGATCATCGCGGCTTCTCGTGTCGCACCTGCCATCACGCCCCCTTCCCCCTCGCGCGCACGACGAGCACGGAGCGCATGCCGCGCGCCTCGTGATCGGCGAGCGTGCAGACCAGCACGTAGCGGCCGGGCCGCAGGCGAACCCGCAGCTGACCCAGGGCGCCGTGTCGCACGACCCCGGTGGAGGCGATGATCTTGCCGCGCGCGGTGCGCACGGCGAGGTCATGGTCGTCCTGCCCGTTGTTCTTCAGCTGGGCGACGAGCACGCCGGCGGGCGCCTGTGTGCGACTCGTTCCGAGGCGGTACTCGGAGGCGAACGCAAGCAGGCGGGCAGGCGGCTGCGAAGCCGGCTGGTGTGGGGTCGAGACCAGCACCAAGGTCCCAGTCTGGTCGAATCCGGCCGCCCACGTCGATGGGGCTATCGAGAGCTTCCGGTCGAATTCGGCGTGATCTCTGTGCCTTTGCACACAGGATGCTCACAACTGGCGCCCGGCTATTTCGCCGAGCATGCCCCCGTCGACGACCAGGCGCTGGCCGGTCACGAAGCCCGCCAGCGGCGAGGCCAGGAAGACGACCGCGTCGGCGACCTCGGCGGGCTCGACGAGGCGCCCGAGCGCGATCGGCGCGGTCAGCTCGTCGTAGGACTCCTGCTCGCTCCGCCCCTGCGTCTCGGCCGTCTCGCGGATCATCGCGCGGGCCAGCCCGCCCTCGACCGGGCCCGGGATTGACGCAGTTCACGCGTACGCCGAACTCGCCGACCTCCTTCGCGAGCGACTCGACCAGGCCCATGACCGCGAACTTCGAGGCGCAGTAGGCGCCCATGGAGTGCGCGCCGCGCAGCGACGAGATGGAGGCCGTGACGACCAGCGCGCCGGAGCGCTGCTCGACCATCTGCGAGCCGAAGGCCTGCAGGGTCAGGAGCACGCCCGTCGTGTTGACGGCCAGCACGCGTTGCCAGGTCGCGTCGTCGAGTTCGAGGACCGGCACGTTGCAGCCGATGCCCGCGTTCGCGCAGGCGATGTCGACCCGGCCGTGCGCGTCGAGCACGGCGGCGAGCGCCGCCTCGCGTCTGTGCGCGCGAGGTGACGTCGTGGCGCACGGCGCGGGCGTCGTGGCCCTCGCCGCGCAGCTCGGCGCACACGCTCTCGGCGCTGCCCGGATCGAGATCGCCCGCAACCACGCGCGCGCCCTGCTCGCAGAGCTTGCGCGCGATCGCGGCGCCGATCGCCCCACCGGCGCCGGAGACGTACGCAACCTTCCCGTCGAGCAGCATCGCCGTGCCAGACTACCGGCGTGAGCGCACGCACCGCCTACGAGAAGATCTGGGACGATCACGCCCTCGGCAGCGACCTGCTGTTCGTCGACCTGCACCTCGTCCACGAGGTCACGAGCCCGCAGGCCTTCGAGGGTCTGAGGCTCGCCGGGCGCACGGTGCGGCGGCCCGATCGCACGATCGCGACGGCCGACCACAACGTCCCGACGTGGGACTTCTCGCGGCCGATCGAGGACGACATCGCCCGCCAGCAGCTCGAGGCGCTCGCGCGCAACGTCGAGGAGTTCGGCATCCCGTATTACGGCATGGGTCACCGGCGCCAGGGCATCGTCCACGTCATCGGGCCCGAGCTGGGAATCACGCAGCCCGGCATGACGATCGTGTGCGGCGACTCGCACACCTCCACGCACGGGGCCTTCGGGGCGCTCGCGTTCGGCATCGGCACGAGCGAGGTCGAGCACGTGCTGGCCACGCAGACGCTGCCCCAGAAGCGCGCGCACACGCTGCGCGTGACGTTCACGGGGCAGCCGGGGCGCGGCGTCGCCGCGAAGGATCTGATCCTCGGCCTGATCGCCCAGGAGACGTCCGCCGGTGCCACGAACCACGTCGTCGAGTACGACGGCGAGGCCATCCGCGCGCTCTCGATGGAAGGCCGCATGACGGTCTCGAACATGTCGATCGAATGGGGCGCGCGGGCCGGCCTGATCGCGCCCGACGACGTCACCTTCCGCTATCTCGAAGGCCGGCCGGGCGTGCAGGAGCCGTTCGAGCGCGCAGTCGAGCGCTGGTCGCACTACGTGAGCGACGCCGACGCGGTCTTCGATCGCGAGGTCGACCGTCGATGCCGCCGCGCTCGCACCGCAGCTGACGTGGGGCACCAACCCCGGCCAGACGGCGCCGATCACCGCGGTCGTCCCGACGCCGGCCGACGACGACGAGCAGCGCGCGCTCGACTACATGGGCCTGAAGGCCGGCGAGCCGCTCGCGGGCACGCCGGTCGATCGCGTCTTCATCGGCTCGTGCACCAACGGACGCCTGGGCGACCTGCGCGCGGCGGCCGAGGTCGTGCGCGGCAAGCGCGTCGCCTCCGGGGTGCAGGCGCTGGTCGTCCCCGGGTCGATGCGGGTCAAGGCCGAGGCCGAGGCCGAGGGCCTCGATCGCGTCTTCGCCGACGCGGGCTTCGAGTGGCGCAATGCGGGCTGCTCGATGTGCCTCGGCATGAACCCGGACGTGGCCGGGCCGAAGGAGCGCGTGGCCTCCACCTCCAACCGCAACTTCGAGGGCCGCCAGGGACGTCTCGCCCGCACCCACCTGATGAGTCCGGAGATGGCTGCGGCAGCCGCCATCACGGGGTGCCTCGTCGACGTGAGGGGACTCGACTGATGGAGCATTTCGACATCGTCACCGGACCGGTCGCCGCCCTCGACCGCAACAACGTCGACACCGATCAGATCATCCCGAAGCAGTTTCTCAAGCGCATCGAGCGCACGGGCTACGGCCAGTTCCTCTTCTGGGACTGGGCCAAGGACGATGACTTCCCGCTCAACCGTCCCGAGTTCGAGCGCGCTCCGATCCTCGTAGCGGGCGCGAACTTCGGCTGCGGCTCATCGCGCGAGCACGCGGCCTGGGCGCTCGGCGGCCGGGGCTTCCGCGCCATCATCGCGCCGTCGTTCGCCGACATCTTCCGCTCCAACTGCGGCAAGAACGGGCTGCTCACGGTCGAGCTGTCCGAGGCCGACGTGCGCGAGCTGATGGACGCGGCGCCGGCCGTCGCGACGGTCGATCTCGAGCGCTGCATCGTCACGCTGCCGTCCGGCCGCGAGGTGGAGTTCGAGGTGGACGAGGACGTGCGCTACCGGCTGCTGGGCGGGCACGACGACATCGGGCTGACGCTGCAGCGCGCGGACGCCATCGACGAGCACGAGCGCGATCGCGAGCGCCCGGGGCCGTCGACACTGCTTCTCTGAGGGAGCATCTAGACTCGCCGCGCAAGCTGCCTGAGGAGGAGTCGGGATGAGGATCCGCGCTGCGGTGCTCGAGGAGTTCGGCCGGCCGCTGGTCGTCCAGGACGTGGAGCTGGCGGGCCCGAAGGCGGGCGAGGTGCTCGTGCGCCTCGAGGCCTGCGGCGTCTGCCACACCGACCTCTACACCGCGAGCGGTGCCGATCCGACGGGCTATGCGCCGTGCGTGCTCGGGCATGAGGGCGCCGGCGTCGTCGAGGCCATCGGCGAGGGCGTGACGAGCGTGCGTCCCGGCGATCGCGTGATCACGCTGTTCGCGCCCGAGTGCGGCAAGTGCATCCACTGCCTCAGCCCGCGCACCAACCGCTGCATCGCGATCCGGGAGCAGCAGGGCCTCGGCTACCTCCCGGACGGCACCTCGCGCCTCGCGCGCGGAGACGAGACTCTGCGTCACTTCATGGGCACCTCGACGTTCGCCGAGGCCACCGTGATGCCCGAGATCGCGCTTGCGAAGGTCGGGCCGGAGGTACCGGCGGAGGGCGCGAGCATCTTCGCCTGCGGCCTCTCGACCGGTCTCGGCGCGGCCATCTACACCGCCCAGGTCGAGCCGGGCTCGACCTGCGCCGTGTTCGGCTGCGGCCTCGTGGGCCTCGGCGCCATCGCCGGCTGCCGGCTGCGGGGCGCCGAGCGCATCTGGGCCATCGACCTCTCGGAAGAGCGCCTGGCAATGGCGCGTCATCACGGCGCCACCGACACGCTCCTGGCCGGGGAGGCAGTCGTCGACGCGCTCAGGGAGGCAACCGGCGGCTACGGCGTCGACTACACCTTCGAGGCCACGGGCCTCGTCCAGGTCATGCGCCAGGCAGTCGAATCCGCCCGCGAGGCCTGGGGCCTCGCGACGATGATCGGCGTGGCCGGCAAGGGCGAGGTCCTCGAAATCGTGCCGCGCTTCCTGATCACCGGCCGCCGCGTGACGGGCTCCTCCTTCGGAGGCGTGAAGGGCCGAAGCCAGGTACCGGGCCTGGTCCAGCTCTGGACGGACGGAAAGCTCGACGTAGACAGCATGCTGAGCCACCGAATGCCCCTGGCCGACGTGAACAGAGCCTTCGACCTGATGCACAACCAGGACGGCATCCGCACCATCCTGACGTTCTGAGAGGTCCGGCTCGGCACCACGACCCGCGACCCGTACGAACGGGGTCTGGCGCGTCCAGGTGGGGTCTGACCCCACCTGTACGGGTCTGACCCCAGGTGTACGGGCACGCAACCAAGCCGTTTCTGGCACTTCGGCGCCCCGATCGCCCCGACCGACGGATCTCGGATCGCGGCCGCCGAGCTCCGACTGTTCCCCATGCCCAGTGGCTTTGCGGCCGAAAACGGACAGCTGGGGTCAGACCCGTACAGCTGGGGTCAGACCCGCGCTGTACGGGCCAGACCCTCGATGTGTGTGGCGGTTGCGTGGCGGCGATTCTCAGTAGGCTCCTGGCGTGATCCTCGAACGCAGCATGGAGCCCTCTTGGCTCTCCAATTCCTACGTCGTCGGCGACCGCCCGGGTGGCAGCGCCGTCCTCATCGATGCCGGTGGGCCGCCCGAGCCGATCGTTGCCGCCATCGATCGTCATCGCCTCACCGTCACGCACGTGCTCGTCACGCATCACCACGGCGATCACGTGGCGCATCTCGAGGCCATGCGCGGCCGTTACCCGGACGCGCCCGTGCTGGCGCACGCGCTCGAAGGCCCGCGCCTGCCCGGCGGTGCCGACGGGACGCTCGCCCAGGGCGACATCGTCCAGAGCGGCGATCTGCGCATCGAGGCCCTGCACACGCCCGGTCACACCGACGGCATGCTCTCGTTCGTCGTCAACGGGGCCGAGTGCTTCACGGGCGACACCCTCTTCGCGGGCTCCGTGGGCGGCGTGCGCGGCGCCACCGCGACCAGCTTCGAGGACCTGCGCAGCTCGATCATGGAGCGGCTCCTCAAGCTCGACCCGGGCTGCGTGATCAACCCCGGTCACATCGGCCACACCACGGTCGCGCGGGAGTGGGAGACGAACCCGTTCGTGCGGCTGTGGCGCGGGCTCGACGGCGAGGGCTCGGAGCCCTGCACGGCGCTCGGCGAGCCGGCCACCCTGATCCTCTGGGGCGACGACTACGACGGCGGCTACAAGGCCTGGGTGCGCTGGGCCGACGGGAGCGACGACATCGTCCCGGGCAGCCGGGTCGAGCGGGGCTGAGCGGTGGGAACGGCCCTCACGCCGCTGGCCGGCGTCGAGGCGGCGCTCGCGCGTGCGGCCGAGATCAATCCCGTCGTCAACGCGCTCTGCCTGGTCGATGCCGACGCCGCGAGGCAGCGGGCGCACGAGCTCGAGTCGCGCCTGGAGCGCGGCGAGGACACGGGGCCGCTGACGGGCTGGACGTTCACCGTCAAGGATGCGATGCGCCAGGCGGGCTATCCGAACACCTGCGGCTCGCGCTCGCTCATGGACTTCACACCCGAGGCCAGCACGGCTTGCGTGGCGCGTCTCGAGGCGGCCGGCGCGATCGCCATCGGCCGCAGCAACGTGCCCGAGTTCTGCTACCGCGGCACGACCCGCAACGAGCTGTACGGGCAGACGGGCAACCCCTTCGCGCCCGACCGCTCCGCCGGCGGCAGCTCGGGCGGCGCGGCCAGCGCGCTGGCACTCGGAGTCGGCGATCTGGCGCTCGGCTCCGACGGCGGCGGCTCGATCCGCATTCCCGCCTCCTTCTGCGGCACGGTCGGGTTCAAGGCCTCCTACGGCCTCGTGCCACGCAACCCCGACGGCGCGGGCTGGCTGCTCTTGACGCATTTCGGGCCGCTTGCCCGCAGCGTCGCCGACTGCGCCCGCGCGCTCGCCGTGATGGCGGGTCCCGACCCGCTCGACCCGCTCTGCCTGCCGGATCCTCGGCCGCGACTACATCGCGGCCGCACGCGAGCCCGGCGACCTCTCCGGGCTGCGCGTGGCCTATTCCGACGACCTCGGCTACATCCGCCTCGATCGCGAGGTGCGGGAGCGCTTCGCGGAGGCCGTGGCGGCCTTCGCGGCGGCCACCGGCGCGACGGTCGAGCGGGCCGACCCCGGCCTCCCCTCGCCGCTCGATGTCTGGAATGCGATTGCTTGCGGCGACAACAGTGCCAGCGAGGGCCCCATGCTGGCCGGTGGACTGGTCGGCGACGACGCGCGCGCGCTGATCGAGGCGGGCCAGGGCCTGAGCGCGGAGGAGTACGTCGCGGCCCGCAACCAGGCACACGAGATCGCAACCGCGTGGGCGGCCTTCCACGCCCGCTACGACCTGCTGCTGACGCCGACCATGGAGTGCGTCGCGTTCCCGCTCGCCGACTGGGCCCCGCGCGAGCTCGACGGCGAGCCGATCGGCGAGTTCTACGACGACTACTGCCACTTCTGCTACCCGTTCAACCTCACCGGCCAGCCGGTCATCAGCGTGCCGATGGCCCCCGGCTCGGGCGGCCTGCCGCTCGGCCTGCAGATCGCGGGCCGGCGCTTCGAGGACGATCTGGTGTTGCGCGCCGCCGCGGCGTGGGAGCGCGCCCAGCCTTGGGAGACACCGTCGCTCGCGCCCGCGGCAGCCCGTCCTCTGCCGGCCGAGCTCGCAGCCGCACTCGCCGCCGGCGCGTCCGTCGCGACGATCCCCGGCGTCGAGGCCTGGTCGCTCGACGCTCCCGCCCGCGCCGGCGAGCTCTTCGACGCCGGCGACGGGCGGCGCCTGCGGGCGGTGCGCGCCTGGAGTCCGCGAGCGGGCGAGCTCGAGGTCTCCTTCCAGGTCGAGCGGTGAGCCTCGATCCCGAGAGCGAGCGGCGCCGGGCGCGCCGTGCGGAGATCAGGCGCCGCCAGGTGCGCCGGCGCCGCACCGCGGGAGCCGCCTTGCTCGTGGCCCTGGCGGGGATCGGGGTCTGGGCGGCGGCCACGCTGGCCTCCGGCCACGACGAGAGTCCGCAGTCGACGGACTCGGTCGCCTCCATCGCCCTGAGCGCGATGGATCCGGGCACCGCGACGACGACGACGGCGACGACGGCGGTCACGACGACGACGGCCGCAGCGACGACGCCCGGGCTCGCGAAGCGCAGCGTCACGATCGCCTGGGTCGGCGACACGGTCCTGGCCTCGAGCTTCGGCACCCCGCCCGACGGCGCCCGCAACTCGCTCACGCCCGTGGCCGCGCCGCTGCGCAGCGCCGATCTGGCCTTCGGCAATCTCGAGGAGACGCTCTCGCAACTGCCCGACACCAAGTGCGGCAGCTCCTCCAACTGCTACGCGTTTCAGGCACCGCCTGCGTATTCGCGCGTGCTGGCGGCGGCCGGCTTCGACGTGATGAACCTGGCCAACAACCACGCCGACGACTTCGGCACGGGCGGCGAGCGGTCCACGGAGGCCGCGCTGAGGCACGCGGGAGTGCGCTGGACGGGCAGGCCGGGGCAGATCACGATCGTCCGCCGCGGCGGGCTGCGCATCGCCCTGCTCGGCTTCGCGCCCTACAAGTGGGCCTCCCGTCTCGAGGACGTGAAGAGCGCCCAGGCGCTGGTGCGCCGCGCGGCCGCGCGCGCCGACCTCGTCGTGGTCGCCATGCACGCCGGCGCCGAGGGCTCCGGCGCCATCCACGTCCCGCACGGCACCGAGACGTTCCTCGGCGAGAACCGCGGCGACTCGCGCCGCTTCGCGCACGCGGTGATCGATGCGGGAGCCGACCTCGTCGTCGGCTCGGGCCCGCACGTCATCCGCGGCATCGAGCGCTACCACGGCCGCCTGATCGCCTACTCCACGGGCAACTTCGCCGGCTACAAGAACTTCGGCACCGGAGGAACGCTCTCGCTCAGCGCGATCCTGCGGGTGCGGCTGCGCGGCGACGGCGGCTTCGCCGGCGGCACGTGGGTCTCGCTCGCCCTGGATGGCAGCGCGCTCCCGCATCCGGACCCCTCGCACGCCAGCGCTCGCCTCGTCGCGCAACTCTCGCGCGAGGATTTCGGGTCGTCGGCGGCGCACATCGATGCGGACGGGACGATCCGGCCGTGACGTAGGATCCGGGCCATGCCGCCCGAGCCGACGCCCCCGCAGGGGCCCGAGGGGAAATCGCGTTTTCCGCGGCCGGGTTCCTGGGGCGGGGCCCCCAAGAAGGAGGCCCCCGGCGAGCAGCCCGGCTGGAAGGTCAGCCCGAGTGCCGACGGCCGCGGCGCGGTGCCCCCCAAGCGCAGGCAGTTCTGGCGCCTCTGGCCGTTCCTGCTCGGGCTCCTGGTCATCAACTACTGGGTGGCCTCGACCATCCCGGACAAGCCCGAGCGGGCGCGCATCGCGTACTCGCCGCAGTTCCTCGAGCAGGTCAAGAAGAGCAACGTCAGCGAGGTCACGATCACCGAGCAGGACGTCGAGGGCGAGTTCAAGAAGCCGGTCACGATCGACAAGAAGAGCTTCACGCGCTTCGCCACCAACCAGCCCGCGCTCCCGACCGACGACACGCTGCTCGCGCTGCTCAAGGACAACAAGGTCGAGATCAACGCCAAGTCGCCCGACTCCGGGCGCGGCCTGCTGCAGCAGATCCTGCTCGGCTTCGGCCCGACGCTGCTGATCCTCGGGATCATCATCTTCGCGATGCGCCGCGCGACGGCCGGCGGCGGCGCGCTGGGCTCCCTCGGCCGCTCGAAGGCCAAGCGCTACGAGGGCACCGAGCGGGTCACGTTCGAGGACGTCGCGGGCATCGAGGAGGCCGAACAGGAGCTCGTGGAGGTCGTCGACTTCCTCAAGAACCCCTCGAAATACGGGGCGCTGGGAGGCAAGATCCCGCGCGGCGTGCTGCTCTCGGGCCCGCCCGGCACGGGCAAGACGCTGCTCGCGCGCGCGGTCGCGGGCGAGGCCGGAGTGCCGTTCTTCTCGGCCAGCGCGAGCGAGTTCGTCGAGATGATCGTGGGCGTCGGCGCCTCGCGCGTGCGCGACCTCTTCGCTCAGGCCAAGGCAGCGCAGCCGGCCATCGTGTTCATCGACGAGCTCGATGCGATCGGCCGTGCGCGCGGCGGCGGCGCGAACCTCGGCGGCCATGACGAGCGCGAGCAGACGCTCAACCAGATCCTCACCGAGATGGACGGCTTCAGCCCGAACAGCGGCGTGATCGTGCTGGCGGCGACCAACCGGCCCGACGTGCTCGACAAGGCGCTGCTGCCGCCCGGGCCGCTTCGACCGCCGCGTCTCGGTGCAGCCGCCCGACCGGCAGGGTCGCCTCGAGATCCTCCAGGTGCACACGCGCTCGGTGCCGCTCTCGCCCGAGGTCGATCTCGGCTCGATCGCCTCGACCACGCCCGGGATGGTCGGCGCCGATCTCGCGAATCTCGTCAACGAGGCCGCGCTCCTGGCCGCCCGCCGGGGCCACAAGACCGTCGAGATGGCCGACTTCACCGACGCCGTCGAGAAGATCCTGCTGGGCGTCGAGCGGCGCGTGATGATGACGCAGGCCGATCGCGAGCGCACGGCCTACCACGAGGCCGGGCACGCGCTCGTCGGCATGCTGACCCCCGAGGCCGACCCGGTGCGCAAGGTCTCGATCATCCCGCGCGGCATGGCCCTCGGAGTGACGTTCTCGTCGCCCGACACCGATCGCTTCAACTACGACGAGGCGTACCTCAAGGCGCGCCTGCGGGTCGCGCTGGGCGGGCGGGTGGCAGAGGAGATCGTCTACGACAGCATCACCTCGGGCGCCGAGTCCGACCTCCAGCAGGTGACCGCGATCGCGCGCCAGATGGTCGGCCGCTGGGGCATGAGCCAGCGCGATCGGGCCGGTGGCGGTGCTCCCCTCCGACGGCGACGGCCCGCTGCTCCCCGGCGTCTCCCAGACCTCCGAGCTGACGCAGCAGACGGTCGACGCGGAGGTGCGGCGGCTGGCCGACGAGGCCCACGCCGATGCGCTCGACCTGCTGGTGCGCGAGCGGGCGCGGCTCGACGCGCTGGCCCATGCGCTGCTCGACGCCGAGACGCTGGATGAGGACGCCGCCTATGCCGCCGCGGGCGTACCCCATGCCGCGCTAGGCTCGGAAGTCCCTGCGACAAAGGATGCGGTGACATGACAGAGCTGTGGCGAGGGTTCGCGAACATGGCGGCGACGGCCGGCCGCGAGGTCGTGATCGCCAAGGGTCGCGGCTCGACCGTGTGGGACGACCAGGGCAAGGCCTACCTCGACTCGACCGCCTCGCTCTGGTACATGAACGTCGGCTACGGGCGCGACGAGATCGCCGACGCGGTCGGCGCGCAGCTCAAGCAGCTGGCCGCCTTCCATACCTTCGGCCCGTTCGCCAACCCGCCGCTGCTCGAGCTGGCCGACAAGGTCGCCGAGCTCTCGGAGATGGACGACGCGGCCGTCTTCTTCACCTCCGGCGGCGGCTCCGACGCGGTCGACACCGCGGCCAAGCTGGCGCGCCGCTACTGGAGCGCCGTCGGCCGCCCCGAGAAGCAGATCATCATCTCGCGCGAGCACGGCTACCACGGCACGAACGGCTTCGGGACGAGCCTGCAGGGCATCCCGGGCAACCGCGCGGGCTACGGCGACCTGATGCCGCACATCGAGAACATCCCCTTCGGCGACGCCGATGCGCTCGAGGCGCTGTTCGTCGATCACGCCGACCACATCGCAGCCTTCATCGGCGAGCCCGTGATCGGCGCCGGCGGCGTGATCCCGCCGCCCGAGGGCTTCTGGCCGCGCGTCGCAGGAGCTCTGCCGGCAGCACGACGTGCTGCTGATCTCGGACGAGGTCATCTGCGGCTTCGGCCGCCTCGGCACGGCCTTCGGCTGCCAGCGCTACGGCATCACGCCCGATCTGATGACATGCGCCAAGGGCCTCACGTCCGGCTACGTGCCGATGGGCGCGGTCGTCGTCTCCGACCGCGTCAAGGAGCCGTTCTGAGCCGAGGGATCCGGCGAGATGTTCCGCCACGGCTACACCTACGGCGGCCATCCGGCCGCCGCGGCCGCCGGGCTCGCGAACCTCGCGATCCTCGAGCGCGAGTCGCTCTGTCGAGCGCGTGCGCGAGCTCGAGCCGGTGCTGGCGGAGGCCTACCAGGAGCGCTTCGACGGGCATCCGCTGGTCGCCGAGGTGCGCTCGGCCGGCCTCGCGGCGGGCATCGAGTTCACGCCCGAGGCGCTGGCCGCCAACCCGCGGCCTGGCCGACGTCGTCGCCGATCAGGCGCTCGAGCACGGCCTGATCGGTCGCGGCCCCTGCGCGGCGTCGCGATGCAGGTCTCGCCGCCGTTCGTCGTCACCGAGGACGAGATCGCGGAGATGGCCCGGCGCCTGCGCCTGGCGGTCGACGACGCCATGCGGCTTCAGCCCGTCGCTGCCTGAGAGGCGGCCGTGCGGCTGACATCCGCGCGAGGTCGAGCGGCTGCTGCTCTTCCAGGCGGCCGAGCTGGCGCGCCGCCGGCGCGGCCGCGGCCTGCGGCTGAACCAGGCCGAGTCCACCGCGCTGATCGCCGACGAGGTCTGCGAGGCGGCGCGCGACGGGCTCGGCTACGACGACGTCGTGGCCTGCGGCTACCGCGTGCTCGGGCCGGCCGACGTGCTCGACGGGGTGCCGGCGCTCGTGCCGCGCATCGAGGTCGAGGCGCTCTTCGGCGACGGCATGCGGCTGATCGTCCTGCACGACCCGATCGGGCGCAGCGAGGCGCCGCCGGCGCTGCCGCCCGAGCCGCCGCTCGAGTGGAGCGAAGGTGCGCTCGGGCCCGTTCGCCGCGCGCAACGCGGGCGAGGTCGCGATCGGCCTCACCTCGCACGTGCACCTCTTCGAGCTCAACCGGTCGCTCGAGCTCGACCGGGCGGCGGTCTACGGCCTGCGCCCCGCGCTCGAGGCGGGCGCGAAGGTCGTGATCGAGCCGGGCGAGACGCTCGACCTGTACGGCCTGCCGATCGCCGGCCTGCGCGTGGTGCGCGGGCACGGCGGCCTCGTCGACGGCCCGCTCGACGCTCCGGGCGCGCGCGAGCGGGCGCTGGAGCTGGCGCGCGAGCGGGGTACCTCGGTGCCTGAGCCGCCGCGTCGCGCTGGGCGACACCGGGCTCGTGGTCGAGGCCGAGCGCGACGACGCGACCGGCATCGCCCCGGGCATGGGCGGCACGATGCGCGACGGCCTCGCCGCGCGCGCCGAGCGCGGCGGCGTCGCGCTCGCCATCACCGACGTGCTGCTGCTCGATCCCGTGCTCGGCGTGCGTCCGGACGAGCATCGGCGTCACGGACGGCCGCATCGTCGCCGTCGGCCGCGCGGGCAACCCCGACACGATGGACGCGATCGACGTCGTGCTGGACACGGCCACGGCGGTGATCGACGGGCGCGGCCTCGTGGCGACGCCCGGCGGCGTCGACTCCCACGTGCACTGGCTCTCGCCGCAGATCTGCGACGCGGCGCTCGCCGGCGGACTGACGACGCTCGTGATCCAGGACTACGGCCCGGTCTGGAACCTCGGCTGCAACCCCGAGGAGGGCCTGCGCGCGACCTGGGCCGCGCTCGAGGCCCAGCCGCTCAACGCCTGCCTGCTCGTGCGCGCGTCCTCGGCGCGCTCGGGCCCGGCGGAGGACGGCCTGCGCGCCGGCGGAGGCGGCCTCAAGATCCACGAGGACGTCGGCGCCGGGCCCGAGCAGCTGCGCAGCGCGCTCGACCTCGCCGACGCGCACGACGTGCAGCTGGCCGTGCACACCGACGGCATGAACGAGCTGCTCTCGGTCGAGGACACGCTCGCCGTCACCGCGGGCCGCACCTGGCACGCCTTCCACGTCGAGGGCTGCGGCGGCGGGCACTGGCCCGACACGCTGGCGCTCGCGGGGCGCGAGCGGATCCTCACGTCCTCGACCACGCCGACCGTGCCGTTCGGCGTCCACGCCGAGGCCGAGCACCTCGCGATGGTGCCGGCCGTGCACGTGCTCGCGCCCGGGCGAGGTGCACGGCGACTCGGCGATCGTGCGCCATCGCGTGCGCCCGCAGACGATGGCCGCCGAGGGCCTGCTGCACGACCTCGGGGTGATCGCGATGCTCTCGAGCGACTCGCAGGGCATGGGCCGCGTGGGCGAGGTCGTGCGCCGCGCCTTCCAGAACGCCGCCGCGATGCGCGCGCTGCGCGGTGCCGGCGAGGGCACGGCCGACAACGAGCGCGTGCTGCGCCACCTCGCGAAGGTCACGATCAACCCGGCCATCGCGCACGGGCTGGCGGGGCACGTCGGCTCGCTCGAGCCGGGCAAGCTCGCAGACGTCGTGCTCTGGTTCCCGCACTTCTTCGGCGTGCGGCCCGAGCTGGTGCTCAAGTCGGGCGTCGCCGTGTACGGCGCCTCGGGCGAGGGCAATGCCACGACGGGGTTCGCCGAGCCGCTGCTGCTGCGCCGCCAGGTCGGCGGCACGGGCGCGCGCCCGCGCATTGCTCTCGCTGGCGTTCATGGCGAAGCGCCGCGATGGACGCCGAGCTCCCGACGACGCGCCCGCGCGCCGCCGTCGAGGGCTGTCGCGACCTGACCGCCGCGAGCATGGTGCGCCACGGGCGCACGGGCGAAGTGCGCGTCGATCCCCGCACGCTGGCCGTCACGCTCGACGGCGAGCTGCTCGCCGCACCGCCGCTG
The DNA here is from genome assembly GCA_963713435.1 of uncultured Actinomycetes bacterium. Classification (GTDB taxonomy): domain Bacteria; phylum Actinomycetota; class Thermoleophilia; order Gaiellales; family JALYLC01; genus JALYLC01. Next base: position 86,920 of record CAVQLU010000005.1, on the reverse strand, counting down.
GAGGAGGTGGCGCTCTCGGGGCGCTACCTGCTCGGATGAGCGAGCTCGACCCCGATGCGCTGGCCGCCGTCCTGCTCGACGAGACGTCCGAGCTCGCGCTACTCGCTGCACGATGCGATCGCCGGGCTCGTCCGCGAGGGCGCCGCGCTGCACCTCGCGGCGCCGATCGCGGCGATCTTCGAGCAGCCGCACGGCGCCAAGCCGCGCCACCGCGCCGGGCGGCCGTCCGCGCGAGGTCGTCGCGCTCGCAGCCGACGCCGCCGAGCGCGTGCGCGAGCTCGCGGCGTACGCGCCGGGGGAGGACAACCCCGCGCTCGAGCCGCTCGCGCTGGGCTGCTTCTACGTCGTCGACGCCCGCCGCACCGACGCCTTCGGGCTGCAGAAGCAGGCCTCGCGGCTGCCGCAGGCGCGCGTGCTCGAGCGAGGAGGAGGCGCGCCGCGATCCGACGCTGCCGGCGGGAGCGGCGCTGATCCGCGTGTGGAGCGAGCTGAGCGGTGAGCCGGGCGTGTGCGTGGAGCTGCGGCTACGCGGCTGACTCGGCCGGTGCCCCGGGGCGTGAACGTCGTCGGGCGTCGGGGGATCCTCGACGCTGCGGCGCTCCTGGAACGTGTCGCTCGCGCGCAGCTCCTCGTCGCCCGCGATGCTGTGGCGGCGCAGCGTGCCGTCGGCGGACAGCTCGTAGGCGCCCGCGCGGCCGAGCGGCGGCGAGTAGACGTGCACCGTCAGCGCGATCTCGCCCGCGGCGTGGCGCATGCGGTGGATGTGCGCGCCGTCGAAGCGGAACGTCTCGCCGGCGGCGAACTCGACGCGGGCCAGCCAGTCGCCGTTCGGCCGCAGCACGATGTGCTCCTCGGCCACCGTGCCGCGCACGACGTGGACGGAGCCGACCGAGCCGTCGTGGTCGTGGAAGCCCGTGTCGGCGGCCTGCTTCCAGCCGATCGCGTAGGCCTCGCTGTAGGCCGTGCGCCAGAGCTGCGTGTAGGTCCGCTCGCCCTGCTCGAACTCGACCAGCGCGTCCAGGTCGTACACGGCAGACGCGGCCGCGGCGGCCTCGGCGCACTCGGCGATCGTCAGCGAGCGGCCATCCGGCAGGGCTTCTGCCAGGACGCTGATGGCCATGCTGGGGGTGTCGTTCACGATCGGCTCCTCAAAGTCCAGCGAAACGGTTGAGTGAATCGTTTCACCAATTATCGCTCCACTCCTTCCGTTCGTCAAGTAACGTCCGGCACGCATGGGTGACGGCGACCACGAGTCCGCGCGCCCGCGACGACCGACGATCCGGCAACTGGCCGAGCACACGGGCCTCTCGCCCGCCGCGGTGTCGTACGCGCTGCGCGGGCTGCAGGTGTCCTCCGAGACACAGGCGCGGGTGCAGGCCGCGGCCGAGGAGCTGGGCTTCCGCACCGATCCGATCGCGCGCGCCCTGCGCGGCGGCGCCACCGCCAGCGTGGGCATGGTGGTCGGCAGCCTGGCCGATCTCTACCTGCAGGAGCTCGTCGCGGGCGTGCAGCGCCACCTCCGCGCCGGCGGACGGCAGCTGCTGATCGCCGACGCCGACGGCGACCCCGCGCTCGAGGTCGAGCTCGGGCTCGAGCTCTACGACCGCCGCGTCGACGCGCTGATCGTCTCGCCGATCGCGCCCTTCGCGGAGGGCTGGATCGAGATCGCCGAGCGCGTGCCCACCGTCAGCATCGGCGAGCGGATGCCGGGCGCCGCCCTCGCCGGGCAGGTGCTGTTCGACCACGAGCGCGCCGTGCGCGCCGTGCTCGAGCACCTCGCGGAGCGCGGGCACCGCCGCATCGGCGTGCTCTCGTGGGCGATCGAGCGCGCGCCCGCGCGCAGCGCCGAGCAGGCGGTGGTCGAGTGGTCGCGAGCGCCTCGGACTCGAGACGCAGCGTGCACGCCTGCGAGTACAGCCTCAACGGAGCCCAGCCGCTCGCGCGCGACCTGCTCAGCGGCTCCGGACCGGCCGACCGCGATCTTCGCGCTCTCGGATTCGGTGGCCCTCGGCGTCTACGCGGCCTGCCGCGAGCTCGGCCTGCGCATCCCCGCCGACGTCGCCGTCGTGGGCTTCGACGACCAGCCCGTCTCGCGCCTGCTCGACCCGCCGCTCACGAGCGTGCGCTGGCATACCGACCGCATCGCGGAGATCGCCGTCCGGCTGGCGATCGGCGCCAGCGAGGAGGCGGCGCTGGCGCGCACGGCGATCGTGCCGCCGGCCCTGCACGCGCGGGGCTCGACCGGATAGCGTGAGCGTGTGAGCGACCGCCACGCCGCGCACCCGCTCCTGCGCGAGCTCGAAGTGCTGATCGCGAGTCGTGACGAGCGCTCCCCGCAGCGAGCGCCTGATCCATTTCGCGCGCGCGCTGCTCGGCCGCACCCTGCACGAGCGGCTGCGCACGTTCGATCTCGAGGAGCTCTACCGGCAGACGACCGAGCTCTACGACTTCGCCGACGCGCGCGGCCGCTGCTCCGATCGCCGTCCGCATCATCGACTCGCCTCCTGCCGGCACGGCGCTCGAGCTGAACGTGCCCGACGCGCCGTTCCTGGTCGACACCGTGCGCGCGGCGGTCCAGGGCGCCGGGCATCGTGTGCGCCTGCTGCTGCACCCGATCGTCGGCTTCGAGCGCGACCCCGAGGGGCGCATCGTCCGCGTCACGGATGCGCGCGAATCCGGTGGTCGCGAGTCGGTCATGCGGGTGGAGCTCGAGCGGCCGCTGACGCCCGACGAGGGCCAGGCGCTGGTCGCCACCGTGCACGACGCGCTGGCCGATCTGCAGCTCGCGGTGGGCGACTTCGCGCCGATGCAGGCGGTGGTCGAGCGCATGGCAGCCGCCGTGCACGACGCGGCGGCGGTGCGGGACGCCGAGGAGGTCGAGGAGACCGCCGCGTTCCTCGACTGGTTGCGCGACGGTCACTTCATCCTGCTGGGCGCCCGTGAGTACGAGATGACGGAGGGGGCCGAGGGGCCGAGCGTCCAGGTCAAGCTCGGCTCGGGGCTCGGCATCCTGCGCGACGACGGGTCGTCGCGCTTCGCCTTGCCGTCCTCGCTCAGGACGCTGCCCGAGTTCCTGAGCGAGCGCCTCACGGCGAGCGGCGATCTGCTCGTGATCGGCAAGACCAACCGCATCTCGCGCGTGCACCGGCGCGCGCGCATGGACGACGTCTCGGTGCGGGTGCTGCGGCCGGACGGAACGCTCGCCGGCCTGCGTCGCGTGATCGGGCTGTTCACGTCGCTCGTGTATCTGGAGCAGGCCTCGCGCACCCCGCTCCTGCGCCGCAAGCTGCAGGCGATCCTCGAGGCCGAGGGCCTCATCGAGGGGTCGCACGACTACAAGGCGACGGTCGCGGCCTTCGAGTCGTTCCCCCGCGACGAGCTGTTCCAGGCACCGGTCGAGGCGCTGCGCGCCGAGATCGTGGCGGCGGCGCGCGCCGAGGAAGCGCAGCGCGTCACGCTGACCGAGCGGCGCGACGCGGCCAGCCGCAACATCACCGTGATGGTCGCGATGCCGGGCGACCGCATGTCGACCGAGCTCCGCATCCGCCTGCAGAACCTGCTCGCCGCCCGCTACGGCGCCCAGTCGGTCGAGTATCACCTCGCGCTCGTGGAGGGCGCTGCGGCGCAGCTCTTCTTCCTGCTGCACATTCCGGAGGAGGGCGCTCCCGAGGTCGATCTCGACGAGCTGGAGAAGGAGGTCGCGCGCCTGGCCCGCACCTGGGACGACCGCCTGATCGACGAGCTGGTCGCGCGCCACGGCGACGCCGAGGGACGGCGCCTCGCGGCGATCTACTGCCCGCGCCTGCCCGACTACTACAAGACCGCCACCTCGCCCGAGCTCGCGCTCGTCGACATCGAGCTGCTCGAGCGCGTGGCCGCGGGCGAGCCGTTCGCGGTTGGCCTGCAGAACGAGCTGCCGTCGCACACGCAGGCGGGGGCTCGGCCGTTCACGCGCGTGACGCTCGCGACGCTGGGCGGCAAGATCCCGCTGGGCGAGCTCCTGCCGGTGCTCGAGGCGCTCGGGCTGACGGTCATGGAGGAAGTCCCGACGCGGCTCGACGGCGGTGACGACGGCGCCTACCTGCACGACTTCGGCGTGCTCGTCGACGACGAGCAGCTCGACTGCGAGCGCGACGCCGAGCGGCTGGCCGAGGCCATCACGGCGGTCTGGAGCGGGCGCTGCGAGTCCGACACGCTCAACGCGCTCGTGGTGCGCGCGGGCCTGCGCATGCGACGACGTGGTCATCCTGCGCGCCTACCGGCGCTACCGGCGCATCGTTGCGCCGACATTCACCGCTGCGTACCAGAACGACGTGCTCTGCGCCCATCCGCGCACGGCGCGGCTGCTCGTCGAGTTGTTCCGCGCGCGCTTCTGCGAGAACGCGAGCGAGGCGCGCGAGGCCGAGCTGCGCGCGTCGCTGGACGAGCAGCTCGCCGCGGTCGGCAGCCTCGACGAGGATCGCATCCTGCGCGGCTTCCTGGCGCTGATCGACGCGACGGTGCGCACGAACGCCGCTCTCTCGCGCAGCTACCTCTCGTTCAAGCTGCGCTCGCACGACGTGCCGCACATGCCGGCCCCCGCGCCGCTCTTCGAGATCTTCGTCTACCACCCGCAGGTCGAGGGCATCCACCTGCGCGGCGGTCACGTGGCACGGGGCGGCATCCGCTGGTCGGACCGGCGCGAGGACTACCGCTCCGAGGTGCTGGGCCTGATGAAGGCGCAGATGGTCAAGAACGCCGTGATCGTGCCCGTCGGCGCGAAGGGCGGCTTCGTGCTGCGCAATCCGCCGAGCTGACCGCGACGCGCTGCGCGACGAGGTGCGGCTGCGCTACTCGACGCTGATCCGCGGCATGCTCGACGTGACCGACAACATCGTCGGCGGCGAGGTCGTCCACCCGGCGGGCGTGCGAGCGTTCGACGAGGACGATCCGTATCTCGTCGTGGCCGCCGACAAGGGCACCGCCGCGCTCTCGGACACCGCCAATGCGATCGCGATCGAGTACGGCTTCTGGCTCGGCGATGCGTTCGCCTCGGGCGGCTCGAAGGGCTACGACCACAAGGCGCTCGGCATCACGGCGCGCGGGGCCTGGGAGAGCGTCAAGCGGCACTTCCGCGAGCTCGGCCGCGACGTCGATGCGCGGCCGTTCACCGTCGTCGGCATCGGCGACATGTCGGGCGACGTGTTCGGCAACGGCATGCTGCTCTCGCGCCAGATCCAGCTCGTCGCGGCGTTCGACCACCGGCACGTCTTCCTCGACCCGTCGCCCGATCCGGCCGTCTCGTTCGCCGAGCGGGAGCGGCTCTTCGCACTCGGTTCCGGCACGTCGTGGCTGGACTACGACCGCGCCGCGATCTCCGCCGGCGGAGGCGTGTGGTCGCGCACCGAGAAGTCGGTGCCGCTCTCGCCCGAGGTGCGTGCGGCCCTCGGGATCGAGGCCGAGGCGCTCGATCCCGACGAGCTCGTGCGGGCGATCCTGCGAGCGCCCGTCGACCTGCTCTGGAACGGCGGCATCGGCACCTTCGTCAAGTCCTCGGAGGAGACGGATGCGGAGGTCGGAGACCGCGACACCGACGCGGTCCGCGTCGACGGGCGCGAGCTGCGCACCCGCGTGGTCGGCGAGGGCGGCAACCTCGGACTGACCCAGCTCGGGCGGATCGAATACGCCGCCGCCGGAGGGCGCATCAACACCGACGCCATCGACAACTCCGCCGGAGTCGACTGCTCCGACCACGAGGTCAACATCAAGATCCTCCTGGGCGCCGCGCTCGAGGCGGAGATGCTCACCGCCGAGGGCCGGGACACGCTGCTCGCCGCCGCGGCCGACGAGGTCTGCGAGCTCGTGCTCTACGACAACTACCTGCAGGCGCAGATCCTGAGCCAGGAACAGGCGACGGCACCGCAGCGCGTCGAGGCGCACGAGATGATGCTGCACGAGCTCGAGCTGGAAGGACTGCTCGATCGCAAGCTGGAGGCGCTGCCCGCCATGGACGACCTGGCGGACCGCCGGCGCCAGGGGCGCGGACTGACGAGGCCCGAGCTCGCCGTGCTGCTGGCCTACGCCAAGCGCAGCCTCTATCCGAAGGTGCTGGCCTCGTCGATGCCCGACGACCCGGCGCTCGATGCGATCCTGCGCACGTACTTCCCGAAGCGCATCGTCGAGGCCACCGGCGAGCTCTATCGCGGGCACCGCCTACGGCGGGAGATCGTGGCCACGGCCGTCACGAACGACATCGTCAACTCGCTCGGCATCGCGTGGGTCTGGCAGATGATGGCCGAGACGGGCGCCGAGGCCGCCGAGGTCGTGCGCGCCTACTGGATCGCGCGCGAGGTCACGGGCGCCGTGGCGCGCTGGGAGGAGGTCGAGGCGCTGTTCGAGGATCCGGCCGTCGACACCGACGTGCAGATGGAGGTCATGGGCGGCGTCGACGGGCTCGTCGAGGGCGTCTCCCGCTGGTATCTGCAGCACGCCAGCGAGGGCGACGCGGCGGGCGTGATCGCGCGCGACCGCGCGTCGTTCAGCGAGCTCTCCCAGACGCTGCGGGGGATCGGCAGCGACGCCTGGAGAGCCGACCACGCCCTGCGGCGCGAGGCGCTGGCCGAGCGCGGCGTGCCGCTCCCCCTGGCCGATGCGGCCGCCTGGCGCCCCGAGCTGACCTACGCGCCCGACGTGATCGCCGCCGCGCGCGCCACGGGCTGCTCACTCGCCGAGTCGGCGCATGCGTTCTTCGCGGTCGGCGAGCAGCTTCACCTGGACTGGCTGGAAGACCGCCTCGGCGAGATCGCAGCCGAGACGCGCTGGCAGCGCTGGGCACTCGCCGCGGTGCGCGACGAGTTGCACGCGACGCGCCGCGAGCTCACGGAGCAGGTGCTCGTGGCCGGGCGCGGGGCGCCCGTCGACGAGGCCGTCGAGCGCTTCCTGGCGGATCGGGCCCCGGCGGTGGCCCGCGTCGAGCGCCTCGTCGCGAGCCTGCGGGCGGATGGCGTGGCGGACACCGCGGCCGCCATGGTCGGCGTCCGCCAGTTGCGGAGTGCCTTTGCATGAGTGAGCTGAACCTCGAGTACGCCGCGCTGCTGATGATCGACGTGCAGCGCGAGTACTTCGCCGAGCAGAGCCCGCTGCGTATCCCGGACGGCCCGCTCGTGCTCGGCAAGCTGCGCACGCTGGTCGAGGCCTGCCGCGAGACCGATCTGCTGCCGATCGTCCACGTGCGGCACGAGGAAGCTCCCGGAGCGCCGGTCTTCGATTCGTCCGGCCCGCTCGTCGAGACGATGCCCGAGGTGGCGCCGCGCGGCATCGAGCCGACGGTCGTCAAGCATTCGCCGGGCGCCTTCACGAAGACCGAGCTCAGTGCCGTGCTGGCGCAACTCAACGTGAACTGCCTGGTAATCGCCGGTTTCATGACACATATGTGCTGCGACACGACCGCCCGTCAGGCGCAGGAGCGCGGCATGTCGGTCGTCTTCCTGACCGACGGCACGGCAACGCGCGATCTCGCCTTCGAGGATCGCGTCGTGCCGCACCGCGACGTGCAGGCGGCCACGCTGGCCGCGCAGGCCGACGGCTTCTCGACGCTCGCCGACGTCGCCGCCGTGCGCGGCTGGGTGCAGGGCTAGCAGAAGCTCTCGCTCCACCCACCCCAGGCACACACGCTCAGTTCAGCTCGAGCTTCTCAGAGGTGGTGTGCGTACTCCGCCAGGTCCCAGTCGGAGACGTGGCGGTGGTAGCGCTCCAGCTCGTAGCGCTTGATGGTCAGGAACGTCTCGACGAGCGCCGGGCCCATCGCGTCGCGCAGCGTCGCGTCGGCCTCCAGTGCATCGAGCGCGGCGTCGAGCGAGAGCGGAATCGGCTCGCCCTGGTCTTCCTCCGGTAGCTCGTAGACGAGGCCTTCGACCGCGGCGGGCGGCGTCAGCTCGCGCTTGACGCCGTCGAGCCCTGCGAACAGCAGCGCGGCCGTCGCCAGGTAGACGTTGGCCGAGCCGTCGGCCAGGCGCATCTCCACGCGCGTCGCGCCCCCGCGCTCGGGCGGCACGCGCACGAGGCCGAAGCGGTTGTCGTAGCCCCAGCAGGCCCGCGTCGGGACGAGCTCGTGGGGATCGATGCGCCGGTAGGAGTTGACGGTCGGGTTGAGGAAGGCCATCAAACCCGGTGCGTGCGCAATCACACCCGCGATGAAGTGGCGCAGGAGCTCGGCACACCCCGCGTCGCCGGCCGTATCGGCGAACGCATTCGCCCCTCCCTCGCCGCACAGCGAGAGGTGGAGATGGAAGCCCGAGCCGGCATCGCCGTTGAATGGCTTGCCCATGAACGTCGCAAGCATCCCCTCGCGGGTGGCGAGGTCCTTGACCGCGGCCTTGAAGCGGAACGCGCGATCGGCGGCGTCCAGCGCCGGCGAGTGGTCGAGGTTGATCTCCCACTGGCTCATGCCGTACTCGTGCGCGGCGCCGATCACGCCGAGCTCGGCGTCGTAGAGTTGCAACAGCATGCTGTCGAGCACGCCGCGCGGATCGGCGTGATCGCCGACGGTGTAGACGTGGGTCGGGTTCTCGACATAGCGCGTCCAGCCGCCCGGCGCCGTCTCACTGGGCTCGAGCAGATAGAACTCGAGCTCGGGTCCCATCACGGGCTCCAGGCCGAGCTCGCGAGAAGCCCGCGATCGCGCGCTTCAGCGCCGCGCGCGGGTCGGCGCCGTACGGCTCGCCGTCGGCGCTCTGATCTGCCAGGCACCAGGCCACTTCGGGAGCCCAGGGAAGCTGCACGAGCGTCTCGGGGAGCGCCGTCACGTGGATGTCGCGGAAGCCGTGCTCGAAGCCCGAGACCACGTTGTGCCGGAGGTCGACGGTCGAGATCGCCTTGCAGAAGCCGAGTCCGCCGGAGACGACCGACGACTCGAACACCTCGATCGGCACGTCCTTGCCCCGCAGCACGCCGTGCAGATCGGGGTACGTCACGCGCACGATGCGCACGCCCTCTTCCTTGAGCGCCGCCAACTCCGTCATCTCGCCTCCGCACGCTTCGTTGCCCGTTGCTGACGGGGCGAGCCTACCAGCGCAGAAGTCCCGGCTCGCCTACCTCTCGACGACCCGTACGGGCAGCCGCTTGAGGCCGTTCGTGAAGTTGGAGCGCAGGCGCGCGGGCGGCCCGGTGAGCTCGATCGAGGCGAGGCGCGGCAGCAGCTGCTCGAACAGGATCGCCATCTCGAGCCGTGCGAGATGCGCGCCGAGGCAGAAGTGCGGTCCGCCGCGCCCGAAAGCGGCGTGCACGTCGCGCTTGCGCGTGAGGTCGAGGCGGTGCGGATCGGGGAACATGTCGGGGTCGCGGTTCGCGGCGGCGAACCACACGACCACGCGCTCTCCCTTGCGGATCTTGACCCCGCGCAGCTCGGTGTCCGCCGCGGCCGTGCGGCGGAAGTGCCAGACGGGCGAGGCGTAGCGGATCAGCTCGTCGATGGCCGTCGGCATGAGCGACGGGTCCGAGCGCAGCAGCTCCATCTGGTCCGGGTGCTCCATGAGCGCCAGCAGGCCGAGCGCCATCCCCTGCCTGGTCGTCTCATTGCCCGCTACGACGAGCAGCGCGAGGTTGTTGTCGAGGTCGTGCTGGGAGACCGGGCAGCCGGAGATCTCGGCGTTCGCGAGAATCGAGAGCACGTCGCCACAGGGGTGCCCCTTGCGCTCCTGGATCAGCGGGCGCCCGAGCTCGAGCAGCTCGGCCCCGGCCTCGGAGCCGAAGGGCAGGTACTTCGACTGCTCCGGCGTCAGCGTCGTGGGCGGGGTCAGGTCGGGGTCGGTCGGCACGAGCATGCGGTCGCCGAGTTCGACGAGCTTGTCGAGGTGCTCGTCGGGCACGCCGAGCAGGTGGCCGAGCACGCGGATCGGGATCGGCCCGGCGATCTCCTCGACGAAGCAGAACTCGCCCTTCGGCAGGGTCTCGTCGAGCAGGTTGCGCGTCAGATCCCGCAGGAACTCGCCGTAGCGGTCGGAGAGCGAGCGCGGCGTGAAGTCGCGCGCGAACATGCGGCGCCACTGGGAGTGCAGGGGCGGGTCGGTCTCCATGAAGTTGCGCCGCGCCTCGAGCACGTCGTCGGGCACGGGCTCGATCAGCGCCGCACCGCCGCTCTCGGAGGAGAAGGCCTCCGTGTCCTTCAGCACCCGCACGACGTCGTCGTAGCGCGTCACGCACCAGAAGCCGTCACCGCCGGGCTCGGGATGGCGGAAGACCGGCGCCTCGCGCTGCAGCAGCTCGAACACGTCCCAGGGCTCGCGTTCGGCGAACAGATCGTGGTCGAGCAGGTTGACGTCGCCCAGCTCAAGCGTGCGGGTCGCCATGCGGCAAGGGTACCCTGCGGCCCGACGAATCACGAGGAGGCACGAGGGTGAAGGCAGTCCGCTACCGCAACGCGTCCGGCGAGATCCGCATCGGCAGGCTCGAGGACGCCCAGGTCATCGATGCCGGGCCCGCCGGCGAGCAGGGCTTCGTGCCGACCCGGGCGGCCTGGGCCGAGCTCGCCGCGGCCGTCGGGCCGAGCACTCCGCTCGACGCCGTGACGCTGCTGCACCCCGTCGTGCCCCGCAAGCTGATCTGCATCGGGCTCAACTACCGCGACCACGCGGAGGAGTCCGAGCTCGACATCCCCGACGTCCCGGTGATCTTCGCCAAGTGGACGACCTCGCTGATCGGTCACGGCGAGCCGATCGTGATCCCGCGGGAGGAGACGCGTCCGGACTACGAGGGCGAGCTCGCGGTCGTGATCGGCCGGCCGGCGCTGCGCGTCACGGGCGGCGCGGCGCGCGCGGCAGTGGGCGCCTACACCTGCTTCCACGACGTCTCCGGGCGCCGCGCGCAGCTGGAGACGCCGCTCCGCCAGTTCACGTACGGCAAGAGCTTCGACACGTTCGGGCCGCTCGGCCCCTGCCTGGTCGACGCCGACGGCGTCGACCTCGGCTCGCTCCAGGTCACGACCGTCGTCTCGGGCGAGACGATGCAGGACTCGAACACGAGCAACCTGATCTTCGGGATCGAGGAGCTGGTCGAGTACGTCTCGCGCGCGACGACGCTCGAACCGGGCGATGTGATCGCCACTGGCACACCGGGCGGGGTCGGCGATTCCCGCGACCCTCGCCGCTACCTGCGCGAAGGCGACGTCGTCGATGTCACGGTCGGCGGTGTCGGGACGCTCAGCAACCCGGTCACGCTCGAGCGTTAGGACACCAGAAGCTCGGTCAGTCGTCGGCCCGGCGCAGCCGGGCGGCCGAGCCCTGGAGCGCGCGCACCAGCTCGTGCCCGCAGGCCACCAGATCGAGCGCATCGCCCAGCGAGGCACTCGGCTCGATCGCGGGTGGCGGCACGAGGCGCTCGTGCGTGCCGAAGCGCAGGCGCACACCGTGGATGCCGGGCTCATCACCGACCGTCCAGACGGGCACCTTGACGCCTGCGGAGAGCCAGTCGGCCAACCGCCGCGCGTCGGCGCCGCGGCCGAGCACGTCGACGCCGTCGAGGCCCGTCCAGCGCGCCGTCGCCCTCGCTGCCGAGCGCAATCGCGACGCGCCACGGGTCGGTGCGCAGATCGGCGAGGTCGCAGACGCTCGTCCAGCCGACCAGCGCGCTCGCCAGCTCGTCGCCGCAGAGCGCGGAATCGAGCACGATGTCGGGGCAGGACAGAGCCAGCTCCTCGGCGAGTGCCAGCGGAGCGCTCTCGGGGATCCACGCCACGGCTGCGCCCGCGCCGGCCGCCAGCGTGCTGGCCGAGCGGACCTCGGTCGGCGTCGCGTTGGCGTCGATGCGGACGATCGCCGCGGGCAGGTCGCCCTCGAGCGAGTTCAGGCCGCGCCGCAGCGCCCAGCTGGGGCTGTCCAGTGCCACGAGACCGAGCGACGCGCGACCGAAGGCGGGTGTGGACGAAGGCATCTGCATCAGGACATTCGCACGGGCGGGCCAGTCGGATTCGTCCGCGCCGAAATCCACGCGCGCGAGTGATGGATAACCGCTTCGCAGCGCTCTCAAACCGCCCGTTCTGACGTCAACGACCGAGCTCGCCCAGGAAGTCCCGGACGGCGCTCTCCCAGCGCTCGGGCTGGTCGAGGTGAACGTCGTGCCCGGCCTCGGGAATCTCGGCCACGCGGCTGCCCGGGAGCAGCTCGAGCATGCGGTCGGTCTGCTCGCGCGGAACGCCGCCGGCTGCGCGGACGATCAGCGCCGGGCAGCCGATCGCGGCCCATTCGGCCCAGTAATCGCGCGCATTCGCCCGCCGCAGGGCGTCCAGCAGGACGTCCGCGTCGAAGGCCGGCCGGAGTCCGTCGGCGCGCACCTCGAGTCCATCGCACCAGGCCCGTGCCCAGAGCGTGTCGCCGCCGAAGAACGCGAGCGCCTCGTGCTCGGAAGGGAACGGCACGGGCCAGGATGCGAGCCAGCTCGCGACGGCGGCCGCGCCACCGGGATCCTCGGCGGGTGTCGCCTCGGCGATCACGAGAGCGCTCGGCCCATCGCCGCGGCGGGCTGCCAGTCGCAGGGCGACGAGGCCGCCGAACGACTGGCCGATCACGATCGCGGGAGCCAGCTCGAGCCGCTCGATCCAGTGGGCCGCGTCGAGGGCGAAGGCCTCGATCGACCGATCGGCCGGAGCTCGCTCGCTGCGCCCGTGCCCGCGCTGGTCGGGTGCCACCACGCGGTGCGTCCGTGTCAGCCAGGCCGCGGTCGAGTCCCACTCGCGCGCGTGGCCCGCGAGACCGTGCAGCAGCAGCGCCGACGGCCCGGAGCCGCCGTAGTCGGCGCAGCAGAGGCGCACCCCGGCGCGTTCGCTCGCGTGCCACCGAACGTCCACGGGCCACCACGCTACTAGCCTGTTGCCGTGTCCGAGCGAAGCTGCGACGTCCTCGTGATCGGCTCCGGCGTCGCCGGGCTGACTGCCGCGCTGTCCGCCGCCGAGAGCGGCGCGAAGGTCCTGCTGGCGACGAAGCTCGGGCTGGCCTCGTCCAACACGGCCAAGGCCCAGGGCGGCATCCAGGCGGCGTTCGGCGATGACGATGCGCCTTCGGTGCATGCCGAGGACGTGATGCACAGCTCGCACGAGACGGCCGATCCGCGACTCGTGGCCGCGCTCACGGGCGATGCGCCCGATGCGATCGCCCGTCTCGAGCGCTTCGGCGTGGCGTTCACGCACGACGCCGACGGCCGCTATCGCCTCGCGCGCTGTGGCGGCGCCACCCGCAAGCGCCTGTTGCAGGTCGGCGACCGCACCGGCCACGCGATCGCCACGGCCCTGCGCGGGGCCGTGGGTGAGGACGGCCGCATCGAGACGCTCGACCACGCGCCGTTGCAGGCGCTCGAGGCCGGCCCCGGGAGCTGGCGCGCGACGCTGGGGCAGCGCGACGGCGGCGGCCTCGTCGTGACCGCCGGGCGCGATCGTCCTCGCAGCCGGTGGCCGGTGCTTCGCCGAGGCCAAGCGCCTCGGCACCTTCTCGACCAATGCCGCGGGCGCCACCGGAGAGGTGACCGACATCGCGCTCGCGGCCGGCTGCGAGGCCCGCGACCTCGACGCGCTGCAGTACCACCCGAACGGCGGGCTCTGGCCGGTCACGATGCAGGGGTATTCGATCCCCGAGACGACGCGCGCCTATGGCGCGCTGCTGCTCAACGCCAATGGCGAGCGCTTCGTGGACGAGCTCGGCGGACGCGACGTGGTTGCGGCTGCAATCGTGCGCGAGTGCGAGGAGGGCCGCGGCCTCACGACACCCGAGGGCCGGCCGTCGGTGCTGCTCGACTGCCGGCCGATCCCGGTCGCCGATGCCGAGATCTCGCTGCCGTACATGCTCAAGCGCTATCGCGCGGCCGGCATCGATCCGCTCGCAGAGCCGATCCACACCTATCCGGTGCTGCACTACCAGAACGGCGGTCTCGTGATCGGCGAGGACGGGGCGACGACCGTCGCGGGCCTGTACGCGGCCGGCGAGATCAGCGGCGGGGTGCACGGGCGCAACCGCATGATGGGCAACTCGCTGCTCGACGGCTCCGTCTTCGGCTGGCGCGCCGGCCGCGCGGCGGCGGCCGTGGCCGCCTGAGCGGTTCCTAGAAGCCCCGCTACTCTGATCCATCAGTCCGGGGACTGGTATCCTCGGCGGCGATGAGCATCGCAAACAGCGTCAACGGCTTTCTCGATCTCCCGCTGCGGCCGGCCAAGCCGCGCGAGACGGGCGTCACGCACGTCATGGACAAGGGTCTGTCCCCGGTGCAGATCGAGGGTCTGATGGCGACGGCGGGCGACTACGTCGACATCGTCAAGCTCGGCTGGGGCACGTCCTACGTGACGCAGAACCTGCGCGAGAAGCTGGCGCTCTACCGCTCGCTCGGATCCCGGTGGTGTGCGGCGGCACGTTGCTCGAGATCGCCGAGGTGCGCGGCAAGCTCGACGGCTATCGCAGCTGGCTGAGCGACAACGGCTTCGAGAGCGTCGAGGTCTCCGACGGCACGATCGACCTGCCGCGCGAGCGCAAGCTCGAGATCATCGAGACCCTCGCCCAGGACTTCCGCGTCCTCTCGGAGGTCGGCTCCAAGGACGCCGAGGCGATCTTCGCGCCCTACCAGTGGGTCGAGTGGATCCGCGAGGAGCTCGCCGCCGGCTCCTGGAAGGTCATCACCGAGGCCCGCGAGTCGGGCACGGCCGGCATCTTCCGCGGCAGCGGCGAGGTGCGCAGCGGGCTGATCGACGAGATCGTGCACGAGCTGCCGCTCGAGCGGCTGCTCTTCGAGGCGCCGCAGAAGTCGCAGCAGGCCTGGTTCATCCGGCAGTTCGGGCCTGCGGTCAACCTCGGCAACATTCCGCCCGACGAGGTCATCCCGCTCGAAACGCTACGGCTCGGGCTGCGATCCGACACGATGAGCGCATTGCTGCTCAACGTCTGAACCTTCAGGATCTCCACTGCCATTCCTCGGCCTCCGACGGGCGTCTCGCGCCCGCGGCCCTGGTCGAGCACGCGCACGCGCTCGGCATCGGCACGCTCGCGCTGACCGACCACGACACGCTGGGCGGCCTGGCCGAAGCCGCTCGGGCGGCCCACCGCCTGGGAGTGCGCTTCGTCCCCGGCACCGAGATCTCGGTGCGGCCCCCCTCGGGCTCGATGCACCTGCTCGCCTACCTGCCCTCGGCCGATGCCGAGCCGCTCGCGACGCCGCATCGGCGCGATCGCCGACTACCGCTCGAGCCGCAACCAGCGCATCGTCGAGCGCCTCAACGAGCTCGGCTACGCCATCGAGTGGGAGGACGTCGCGCGCCGCGCGCAGGGCCGCGTGGGCAGGCCGCACATCGCGGCGGCGCTCGTCGACGCCGGCCACGTCCGCGACCCGCAGGAGGCCTTCGACCGCCTGCTCGCCGACGGTCAGCCGGCCTACGTGGACGCGGGATCCCTCGGCCCGGAGGAGGCCGTCGAGGTCGTTGCGGCGAGCGGGGGCGCGGCGGTGCTCGCGCATCCGTACACGCTGCGCATGACCGAGGCCGAGCTCGAGCGCTTCGCCGCGGGCCTCGTCGGGCACGGTCTGCGGGGGATCGAGTGCTTCCGCCCCGACCACGACGAGGAGCAGCGCGCCTTCACGCTGCGGGTTGTGCGCGCGGCTCGAGCTCGTGCCGGCCGGCGGATCCGACTGGCACGGGCGCCCCGACGGGCTCGAGCTGGGCGACGTGGGCCCGGTGCCGCTTCCGGAGGACACGCTCGAGCGCCTCGGCTCGCATGAGTCCGCCTTCTGGTTGAGATAAGCCAGGCTGATTGCTAGGGTGGGTGTGTGCCGATTGCCCCGCTCTCCGGCGATTTGACCTCCGAGGAGGTCGCGAGCCTCGCCCAGCACTTCGAGCCGCTGCGCGCCGAGGAGCTCGTCGAGTTCGCGGCGGAGGCCTTCGGCGGTCGTCTCGTGCTGACGTGCTCGTGGCAGCTCGGGACGTCGATCCTGGTGCACATGACGCGCCAGGTCGCGCCCGAGACGCGGCTCGTCGAGATCGACACGGGCCTGCTGTTCCCCGAGACGCACGCCACACGCGAGCGCCTCGTCGACCACTACGGGCTCGAGGTCGAGACGCTGCGCCCGCTGCAGACCGTCGAGGAGCAGGCGGCGACGCACGGCGAGGCGCTCTGGCAGCGCGATCCCGACAGCTGCTGCGGGCTGCGCAAGGTCGCGCCGCTCGAGCAGGCGATCCGCGACGCCGACGGCTGGCTGACCGGCATCCGCCGCGATCAGACGAAGGCGCGCGCCCAGGCTCCCAAGCTGGTGCTCGACGCCCGCCGCGGCGTCGTCAAGGTGCAGCCCCTGGTCGACTGGAGCGAGCGCGACTGCTGGCGCTACATCTTCCAGAACGGCATCCCGTACAACGAGCTGCACGATCGCGGGTATCCGTCGATCGGTTGCACGCCGTGCACCCGCGCCGCCGGCAGCGGCGAGGACGCACGCGCCGGCCGCTGGGCCGGCAGCGGCAAGACCGAGTGCGGCCTGCACGTCGCCTGACGGTTCGTCGGCGACACCCCCGCGACCGGCTCGTCGCCCGAGTCACACCCGTTCGGGGGACGTGCTGCCGTATCACGTCTCCGCTATCACTCGAGGAGTAGGATCGTCCCCTCGACGGAAGTGTCTCGGCCCTGATATGAAACGCCGCCTCGACTCGATCATCCTCGGAGGCGCGATGCTCTTCGGGGGCATGGCGCACCGCCGCGCAGACCACGTATCGCGGCAAGTCGGCGAGTTGGGCGAGGCGATCGAGGCAGTCGAGGATCACCTCCAGGCCGCCGAGGCCGCCCGCTCCGAGCGCGCGACGATGCCCGGCATGCCGCTGCCCACGGGCTACGGCCTCCAGATCCGCGGCCCCGAGGACGAGAGCATCGTCCTTCCGGTCTGCCTGCCGCCCGGCTTCGAGCTGTCCTCGATGGTGCTCTGCCCGGAGTTCCTGCAGCGCGACGAGCCGCAGCCCGCGTTCGTCGGCGAGGCCCAGGCAACGGCGGAGGCCGCCGCTCCCGGCCGCTCCGCCGGCCCCGCGCCGGCACCCGCGCCCGCTCCGGCCGCCGCGCCCAGGCCTGCACGCGAACGCCTCAGCGGCACGCTCCAGTACGTCTTCGGCACCACGCCGGGGTACAGCGCCGACGAGACGTTCGGAGGTGCGGTCGATGCCGACGCCGCCGGAACCGACTCGCGCCAGCGGCGTCGAGACGCACCACCTCGCCTGAGACGTTCTCACTGAATGCCCGTGGCGCCTGACGCGCCTGGATCGCTGCGGTCGGCAGCTCAGGCCACGACGAGCGGCGTGACCACGACGGGTCCGGCGACGCCGTTGGCGTCGACGAACTGCCGCACCGCGAGGTAGCGCCCGCTCGGGAAGCGCTTGAGCGCGATCGCGAGCTTCTTGCCCACGCGCGCCTTGTCGAACGCGACCGTGCGCGCGACCGCGAGCTTGCCGTTCGGGCGCAGGATCTGGAGCGAGAGGTCGCCGGGCACGCGCGCGCTGAGCTTGAGCTTGAGGCCGGCGTCGCGCGTCGCGCGAGCGGGCCAGCGCCCGCTGATCGACGACGCCAGGCTCTTGACGACGCGCACGATCGCCCGGTCGGTCGTCACGTTGCCCGCCAGATCGGTGATCGTCACCGTGACCGCGTAGATGCCGAGCTTCGAGAAGACGTGCCGGAACGGCTGGCCGAGCTGGTTCACTGCCTGCCCGGTGCCGGCTCCCCCGGCCTTGAACTGGAAGCGCACCGCGGCCAGGCCGTTGGCGTCGGCGGCCTGCGTCACGAAGACCGCGCGCCGCCCCACGGGCACGGTCTGGTCGGGGCCTGCGCCGCCCGTCGGCGGTGTGGCGTCGACGGTGACGTAGAGGTAGTCGGTCGCGCTCGGGCCCGCCGTGGCGGTCGCGGTGATCCGCGCCGGGCCGTCCGGCATGCGCTCGACGGGGAGCGTCAGGCTGGTCCCGCCGAGCGTCTCGGGCACGTCGCCGCCCCACAGCACGCTCGCACCTGAAGCGAGGCCCGTCACGCTCGCCACGCGCTCCCGCGCGTACGGGTTGCTGGTCCACGAGGCCGGCAATGTGCGGCGCGAAGCCGCCGGCGATCAGGCTCAGCGTCGTCACGCCGTGTGTCGCCGGGTCGCCCGCCGAGACGACCACGCGGTCGCCCGCGATCGGGTCGCGCAGCGTGACTGCCCACGCGCCCGAGGCGGATGCGGTCACGACCTGGCTGTCGCTCCCGGCGCCCAGATCGTGGGCGACGAGCACGCGCGCGCCCGGCGTCGCACTGCCCGAGAGCACGGCCCCCGCGAGGGCCGCGGAGAGCCGGTAGGCGAACCCGATCGGCACCGAGCCGACGCCGGCGCCGCTGAGGCTGACGGTCGCGCCGTCGGCCACGCGCAGCGCGAAGGCGTTGCGCTCGGGCCCCAGGTCGGCCGTGCCGCCGGCATTCGTGAGCACGGTCCGGCTCTGCTTGAGCGGGGGCAGCGCGCCGCGCGGCGACGAGATCGACGCCATCACGGGTTGCCGGCGCGCACCGCGCACGTGCAGGCTGCCGTCGTCGAGAGAGCCGCGTACGCCGGTAGCGGTGACGCGCAGCGTCGCGGTACCGAGCGAGGCGCTGGTCATGCTCACGCTGACCGTGTCGTCGACCACGGGCAGTTCGCCGCCCGCCGTGGCGCTCAGTCGCTGCGCGCGCGGCAGAGAACCCGCCGCATCCGGTCGCGGCCGAGACGTCCACTCCGAGCGCGTGGCACGGCCCGAGCGCATCCGTGGCTCCGGGCGACGCCCCCGGATCGTGCAGCGCGAGCGACCACTCGTAGGAGCCGGAGAGACAGGTGTGCTGCGCCGCGCAACCGGGTGGCGAGGCCGCGATCGAAACGCTGAATCCGTCCGGCGTGTAGCCCGCGTTGCCGAGCTGCGTCGTGGCCGACCACGCTCCCTGCTTGACGACGGCGACCGCGCCGCCCCTGGCCGCGAACGGCAACGCGGCGGTCGCATCGAGCCCGGATCCGATGCGGGCGGGCGCCGACACCGTCGCCAGCGTGGAGCCGCCCGCCGCGGCGAGCAGATCGATCGCGACCGGCCCGCCGTTCGGATCGGCTCCGTGCACGCTGATCGCAGTCGAGCCGTCGGCAGAGGTCACGTCGGCGGAGAAGGCCCGCGGCGCGATGTCGGCTCGGAACGGCACGCCGCCGAGTCGCAGTGATCGTGACGGTCGAGGCCGGGGCGGCGATCTCGGCGCTGTCGTAGCTCGCTGCGGTCACGGCGGTGAGCGGCAATGAGCCGCCGTTCGTGATCTGCGTGCCGGCGACGGCCGGGAGGTTGCGCAGATGCAGTCTCCCGCTGAAGCCGCCGGTTGCGGTCTCGAAGCTGGCCACGGGGAACGCGACCGTCGTGCTCGCGCCCGTGGAGTCGCTGATGGCGAGCGTCGACCCGGCGGCTCCGTCGAGGCCGCCGAATGGCAGCAGCGGCCTGAAACTGCGGCCCGCGGTGCCGTCGCACTGCGTCGCCAGGGGAGTCGCGCTGCCGACGGTCGCGAGCGATCCGCCGCCGGGGCGGCCGACCGCGACCGTCACCGCGCCGGCCGCCGCGTTCGTCGTCACGCACAACGACGGGCCCGCTGCCGTGTCGATCCGGACCTCGAGGAGCGCGGCGGAGGCGGAGGCGGGCAGCGTGACGAACGCGGCCGCGAGCGCCGCGAGCAGGGGGAATCGTCGCCGCATCCGCTCCACCTACGACATGGGCGGGTGCGTCCCTGCGCGTACGATCCGCCCGATGCAGCGCGCAGTCGCGATCGCACTCGCGGTGGGACTGCTCGCCGCCTCGGCGGGGGCCTTCGCACTCGCGCAGGTGCTCAAGCTCGAACGCTCGCCGATCGAGGCCGTCCGGGTCGACCCGACGCCCAATCACGGACGGGGCGTGCTCGACCGCCACGACAGCGCGCTCTTCTCGCCGCGCTGCACCGAGCCGTGCCTGAAGAGCGCCCAGGTGCGTTTCCGCGTGCACACCTCGGGACCGGTGCGCGCGCAAGTCATCGCGCCGGGCGGGCCGGTGGTGCGCGACCTCGGGCGCCTGCCGCACGCGGGAGGGCGCGTCGTGGCCGACTGGAACGGCCGCGCCGACGGCGGCCGGCCGGCGCGCGACGGCTCCTACCGCCTGCGCGTGCACGTTTCGGGCCGCACCATCGATCTGCTCAATCCCCTGGTGCTGGACACGGTGGTGCGGATTGCGGGCACAAACGTCTCGCGCCGCGTGTTCTCGCCCGATTGCGACTCCTACGCCGACCGCGTGATCGTCGTCGTGCGCGGACGCGAGCAGCTCGTGCGCCTCGTGCTCGAGGTGCGGCGCGGCGGGCAACTGGTGCGCACGGTGCGGGTCGGCCGCCGTGCGCGGGCGCTGGCCGTCGCGTGGCCGCCGTATGAGGGCGGGCGCTGCACCACCGCCCCGGACGGGACATATCAGCTGCGCGTGATCGCGCGCGACGTGCCGGGCAACACCCGGGCGATCGATCTCGGCGACGTGGTCGCACGCGGCGTCGTCCTGTCGGCGCCCGACCGCGCGATCGTCGCGGGCCGGCGGGTGCGCGTGGGCATCTCGTCCGACGCCCGCAGCCTGCGCCTCGACCTGACACGGATCGGCGATGCCCCGGCGGTGCTGGTGCGCGGCGCGCACGCCCCTGCAGCGATCGCTCGCATCCCGGCCGGCGCGGCCGGCGGTGTCTACGTCGTCAGCAACCGGCACGCCGGGCGCACGTCGACGACCGTGCTGCCGGTGCGAGGCGCGAGCCCTGCCCGCGTGGCGCTGCTCGTCAGAGGCCAGCCGCCGGCCACGCTGACGGCCTTCCAGAAGCGTCTCGACGCGCTCGGGATCCGTTTCGACGCGCTCACGGGCCGCGACGTCGCGCAGGGGGCGCTGGACGGGTACTCGACGCTCGTCGTGCCGCCGGGCGGCGAGGGCGCGGTGGAGCTCGCGGGCGTGCCCGTGATCGGCACTCTCGCCGGCATCCAGGCCGGGCTGGGCACGTGATCCCGGCGCTCTTCGCACTGGTCGGCGCCGCGGGATTCGCCGGGCTCCTCCTGCGCGGCGACAGGGCGGCGCGGCTCGTCTCGCTCGCGCTCATCGCCGCGGGGGCGCTCGCGCTGCTCGGCTGGCTCGGCGTGGCCCACACGCTGCGCGCCCATGCGGCGCCGGCGGCCGTCGCGCTGGTCGTCGCGCTCGCCCTGGGCATCGCCGCCGCGCGCGCCTTTCAGCGCTGGCCGCTGATCCTGCCGTTCGCCGCCTGCGTCGCCCTCCCGTTCCGCTTCCCGGTGCATCTCGGAGGGCAGGACGCGAACCTGCTCGTGCCCCTCTACGCCGTCATCGGCGTGGCCTGGATCGCGCTCGTGCTCGACGGGCTGGGCAGCGGCGAGCCGGCGCGCGTGCCGCTGCGGCGATTCAGCCTGCCGCTGCTCCTGCTGGTCGCCTGGGAGAGCCTCTCGCTGGCCTGGAGCGCGAGCGCGACGGAGGGCGCCAAGGCGATCGCCTTCTACGCGCTGCCGTTCGGCGTGCTGCTGGCCGCGCTCGTGGCGCACCCGCCGCCACGGCCGCGCCTGCCGAGCCTCCTGCGCGTCCAGGTGGCGCTGGCGCTGGCGTTCGCGGCGGTCGGCGTCTACCAGGTGCTGGCCCACGACGTCTGGTGGAACCGCAAGCTGATGGTCTCGAACGCCTTCAGCTCGTTCTTCCGCGCCAACTCGATCTTCTACGACCCCTCGATCTTCGGCCGTTACCAGGCCGTGACGATCACGCTCGTCTTCGCAGCGCTCATGTTCGCCGTCGTGCGCCGGCCGATCGCGGCGGCGGTGGCCGCAGCGCTGGTCTGGGTCGGCATCCTCACGTCGTACTCCCAGTCGGCCTTCCTGGCCCTCTGTGTCGCCGTCGGCGCCGGGCTCATTCTCGCCTTCGGGCGCCGTCTCGCCTGGGTGCTGCTGATCGCCGCGGTGGCCGTCGGGCTGGGCCTGCTCGCAGTGCCGTCGGTGCGGCATTCCGGTGTCGACCGAGTGACGTCCGAGCGCTCCCAGCTGGTGGGCGACGGCCTCCGCCTCTTCCGTGCGCACCCGCTCGTCGGCGTGGGGCTCGGCGGCTCGACCGAGGCGGCCAAGGAACAGACCGCCGCAGGGGCGTGCGATCCGCCACGCGCAGCACGTGATGCCGCTGACGGTGGCCTCCGAGCTCGGGGTCGTCGGCCTGGCCCTCGTCGCCTGGCTGATCGCGGTCCTGGCCCGGCTGGCCCTGCAGCGCGGCGAGCGCCGGCCGGAGCGCCTCGCGCTCGGCCTCGGCCTGCTCGCGATCGCGGTGCACTCGCTCTTCTACGCCGCGTTCTTCGAGGATCCGCTGACCTGGGCGCTGGCCGCGCTGCTCGTCGCCTGCGCCGCGCCTGGCATGATCGAGGAGCGATGATCGACGGTCTGAGCAGGGTGCTTGTGCTCGCCCCGCACACCGACGACGGCGAATTCGGGTGCGGCGGCACGATGGCGCGGCTGGCCGAGGGCGGCGCCGACGTGCGGCAGATCGCCTTCTCCATCGCCTCCCGCTCGCTGCCCGAGGGGTTCGCGGCCGACACGCTCGTGCACGAGTCGCGCGCCGCCTCGGAGGCGCTCGGGCTCGCTCCCGAGGCGCTCACGGTGCATGACTTCGAGGTGCGCACGTTTCCCGAGAAGCGCCAGGAGATCCTCGAGCTCCTGATCGAGGTGCAGCGCGACTTCGCTCCCGAGATGGTGCTCATGCCCACGCTCGGTGACATCCACCAGGACCACCACACGATCGCCGGCGAGGGCCTGCGCGCGTTCAAGCGCACGACGATCCTCGGCTACGAGATCCCGTGGAACCAGTTCAGCTTCGCGAAGCAGTCGTACGTCATGCTCGAGGAGCGCCATCTCGACGCCAAGGTGCGCCGCGCTCGACTGCTACCGGTCGCAGCAGCACCGCAACTACGCGAACGAGGAGTACATCCGCAACCTCGCTCGCACGCACGGCATCGAGATCGGCCGGCCGTTCGCCGAGTGCTTCGAAGTCGTGCGGTGGGTCGTGTGACCCTGCGTCCCCTGCGGGTGCTCCTGACAGCGACGGGCGCGCCGGGAGCGGCGCGGCTCATACGGTCGCTGCAGCAGAACGGGGAGCGAGAGCTCGCCGTGATCGGCACCGACATGAGCACGCGTAGCGGCGGGCGCTTCCTGTGCGACTCCTTCCACGTGGTGCCGCGCGGCTCGAGCGACGAGTTCGCACCGGCGCTGGCCGAGCTCGCGGTCCGCGAGGGCGCCGACGTCGTCTTCCCGCAGTCCAGCGGAGAGGTCGTGCAGTTCGCGGCCAATCGCGCGCTCTTCCCGATGCCGCTGCTGGTCGCGTCGCCCGAGGCGATCGAGGCCTGCGACGACAAGGCTCAGACGATGACGCTCGCCGAGCGCGCCGGCGTCAAGGCTCCGCGCACGCACCTCGTGCGCACGCCTGGCGAGTTTCGCGCCGCGGCCGCCGAGCTCGGCTATCCCGCGCTCGATGTCTGCATGAAGCCGCCGCAGAGCAAGGGCTCGCGCGGCTTCCGCGTGCTGTCGGCGAACGTCGACCGTCGCCATGCGCTGCTGGAGGCGCGCCCCGGCCCGCTGCCGCTCTCGGTGGAAGAAGCGCTCGAGGCCATCGGGGACGAGGATTTCCCGCCGCTGCTCGTGATGGAGCTCGCGACCGGCAAGGAGCACACCGTCGACGGCATCTGCCGCAGCGGCCGGCTCGTGCTCGGCCACGCCAAGACGCGCGAGGCCATGCGGGCAGGCCTCGCCATGTACTTCGAGACTGCCCGCGTGCCCGAGCTCGAGGCGGCCTCGCAGCGTCTCGTCGCGGCGCTGCAGCTGGACTGGTTCGTCAACGTGCAGTTCATCGGCGAGCACCTGCTCGAGATCAATCCGCGCATCTCAACGATCGTCTACCAGGACGATCTCAACCTGCCGTACCTGGCCGTCCGGCACGCCCTCGGCGAGCTCGACGAGGAGCAGCTCGGCGCGTACGCCGGCGCGGTGCGCACCACCCGGCGCGCGCTCCGCTACTACGACCAGGTCGAGTACGACGAGCCGTGAGCGCTGCCGGCGCCCCTCGCGCGCGCCTGCGGACGCTGGCCACGCAATCGGCGATCTACGGCGTCGGCCCGGTCGTGGCCCGCTTCGCCGGGCCTGCTGCTGCTGCCGATCTACACGCGTCACCTGACCAAGGAACAGGTTGCGAACGTGGGCGAGATCGTGGCGCTCGTGGCCGTGGGAGCGACGATCGCGCAACTCGGTCTCGTCAACGCGCTCTTCCGCTTCGCCGCCGATCGCGAGGGCGACGACCGCTTCGTCGTCGCGCGCACGGCCATCGCGATGTGCTTCCTCTCGGGGGTCGTGCTCGCGCTCCTGGCGGCGCTCGCGACCCCGGTGCTCGCGCCGCTCTTCCTGGGCGACGACAACGAGGCGCTCTGGCTCGTGGCCTGTGCGGGCATGCTGATCTCGCTGCTCTACGAACCGACGGCCGGCCTCTACCGCCTGGAGCAGCGACCGCAGCGCTTCCTCGCCGTCACGCTCGTGAACGTCGCGGTCACGGTCGTGCTCAGCATCCTCTTCGTCGTGCATTTCGACGGTGGCGCGATCGGGCTCGTGACGGGCTCCTTCACCGGAACGCTCGTCGCGCTCCTGGTCGTCTTCTGGGATCGGCGCGCCGTGCTGTACGGCGCGATCGACCGCGAGCTCGTGCGGCCGCTGCTGCACTTCGGGCTGCCGTTCATGCCCTCGCGCCTGGCGATCTGGGCGCTCAACCTCTCCAACCGCATTCTCGTGGCCTGGCTCGCGACGGGCGCGATCGCCGGCGTCTTCGTGGTCGGCGCCAATCTCGCGCAGGCCGTTGCGCTGCTCGTGGTCGCCTTCCAGCTGGCCTGGCCGCCCTTCGCGTACGGCATCAAGGACGACGGCGAGGCGCGCCTCGTCTACCGCTCCGTGCTCACGCTCTGGCTGCTCGTGGCGCTCGCGGTCGTTCTGCCACTGGCTCTCGATCGCGACTGGATCCTCACGTTGCTGGCGGGCGACGAGTATCTCGGAGCCGCCGACGCGATGGCCCTGACGGCGCTCGGCCTGGCCTTCTTCGGCGCGTACTACGTGGTCGGCGTCGCCGTGGGCCGCGTCAAGAAGACGCAGCTGAACTGGATCGTGACCGGCATCGCCGCCATCGCGAACGTCCTCCTGCTGATCGTCCTCGTCCCCGACTACGGGGCGACCGGGGCCGGCGCGGCCTCGGCGATCGCCTACTTCCTGATGGCCGTGCTGATGATCGCGCGCGGCAATCGCGTGTTCCCCGTGGGCTACGACTGGGGGCGACTGGCGGGCCTCTGCGCGCTCGCGGCACTGCTCTTCGCGCTGGGCGAGGCGCTCTTCCTGCCCTACGGCGCGGGGGGCGTGGCGGGGCGATTGGTCGTCGCGGGACTGTTCGTGCCGCTGGCGCTCAGCGCAGATCGGGCAATGCACCGCGTAGCGCTTCGGCGGTGACGGCCGCCTGCCGGCTGGGGGCGCGCGTCGGCGCCGAGAGCCCCTCGGCCGCCTCGAAGACACGCAGACCGGCGCGTGCGAAGGCCGCGGGCGTCGGCACCGGCTCGCGCGTGCGCACGAGCACGAAGCGCCCGCCGAACGACTGCACGTCGAAGCGGTCGCCCAGCTGCGCGCGGAACTGCTCGTAGCGAGCGTCGCTCGAGCCGCGCAGCGCCACGTACCAGCCGTGCGCGATCGGGCCGTGCAGACGCTTGAGCGAGCGAACGATCAGCGCCGGTTCGGAGCGAGCCGTGCCGCGCGCCGAGGAGAGCGGATCGTTGCTGCCCGGGTCCAGCACGCCGGTGGCGAAGGCCTCGTCGTAGCCCAGGAAGAGGTCGTTGCGCCGGAAATCGGTGCGCAGCATGACGGCGCCGCGCCGCGAGGTCGGCCTTCTGCTGTGCCCAGGAGTCACCGCGGTAGCGGTAGTCCGGCAGCCGTGCGCCGCGCGTCGCCTCGACGGCGCCGACGAGCAGCGCGGCGGCGAGCGCCGCGACGGCGGCCTCGCGCCACCCGATCAGGCGACCGAGCGTCGCCGCGCCGTAGGGAATCGCGATCGCGACGAGCGGGAGCGTCTCGATCACGTAGCGCACGTGGTTGTCGGTGTTCGGGATGCGTACGACGGCCAGGACCGCGAGCGGCAGGGCCAGCCACGTCACGACCAGCGCCATGCGCCCGACGCTGGCACGCGCCAGCGTCACGAGCCCCACCACCGCCAGGACGCCGCACAGCACCAGGTAGATCGCGATCAGGGTCCGCCGCCGCGGGGGACGCCGATGAAGTGCGCACCGGCCTGGGCCGCGACGTCGGGGAGCGACGGCTTGGGGATCGCCGTCCCGGGTGGCTGGGGCACCTTGTCGAGCCGCGAGGCCAGCACGACGTAGCCGATGGCCAGCGGTGCGGTTCCCGCGATCACGGCCGCCGCCGCGTACAGCGGCCGCCGCCAGGCCGCGCGATCGCGCGCGTGCAGCAGCTCGCAGAGCACCGTGATGGCCGCGATCACGCCGACGATCACGCCGTAGGGGTGCGTGTAGGTGTTGAGGATCAGGAACCCGGCCGCGCCCGCCCAGTAGCGCGGGGCGTCGGTCTCGATCGCCCGCACGACGCACCACAGCGCCAGCGCGCTGAAGGCCAGGAAGAGCGAGTACATGCGCGCGAAGTCGCCGTAGTAGAGGGCGACGGGCGAGAGCGCGACGATCCAGGCCGCGGCGGCACCCACCGCCGGGCCCGTGAGCGCGCGGCCGAGCAGGCCGACGCCGACGATCGCGAGCAGCAGTCCCGACCACCGAGATGGCGCGCGTGGCGACGAGGCCGCCTCCGAGCTCGGCGACCAGCTTCGCGAGCAGGAAATGCAGGGGGGCGCCGCCGCGCACGAGCTGCACCGTCTCGAGCAGCTCGCCCAGCGGGCGACGGGCGATCATGACCGCCAGGGCTTCGTCGCGGTGCATCACGCGATCCCCGAGATAGGGCAGCAGGCGGGCGGCCGCGACGACACAGGAGGCGGCGATGCTCGCGCGGAAGGCCAGCGCCGGGGTCGGTCGCACCCCGCAAGGGTAGGATGCGCGCGTGCAACGCGCCGTCGTGTCGCTCCCCGACGGCCTCGATTCGCAGGCTCGCTGGCTGCTCGGCGAGCTGTGCGGCGCGGCCGGCGTCGGGGTCGCCCCCGGTGCCGCGGCGCTCACGGTCGATCCGAGCTGGGATCTCGCCGCCGCCGCCGCCACGCTCGCACGCACCGAGGAGCTGAACGGGGCAGTCGACGAGCACGGGCGCTTTCCGGCCTCGGCCTCGACGCTGCCGGCGGGCGCGGCGCCGCTCGACGACCTCGTGCTCGCGCTGCGCGAGGCGGCCGCTGCGGTCGGGGCGGTGCCCGCGCCCGACTACCCCGGTGGCGCCCGTTTCGCGGTCGCGCTCACCCACGACATCGATACGCCCTGGCGCTGGAGCGGTCGCGGGCTGCTCGGTGCAGCCGCGCGGCTGAAAGGCGCGCTCGGGCGCGGCGACTCGGAGGCCGCCCGCCTCGAGGCCACCGGGCTCGCGCTGGCTCCCTTCCATCGCCTGCGCGGCAGCGATCCCAACTGGTCGCACGCGCGCTTCGCCGCGCTCGAGCGCAAGCACGGCTACCGCTCGACCTGCTTCATCCTCGCGGCCCATCGCGATCCGCACGACGGCGCGGCGCCCGAGGCCTACAACGATCGCCGGCCGCGGCTCGTGCGCGAGCTCGACGAGCTCGGGCTCGAGGTCGGGCTGCATGCGAGCTACAGCTGCCTCGCGAGCGAGCGGCTGCTGTCGAGCGAGCGCGCCGAGCTCGCGCGCCTACTCGGCGGCCCGATCGCGGGCAACCGCCATCACTACCTGCGACTGCCCTGGCATGCGGGCATCCGGGCGCTCGACCGGCTGGGATTCGCCTACGACTCGACGCTCGGCTGGGCGGAGCGCACGGGCCCCCGCGCGGGACTCTCGTTCCCGTTCCGCCCCTGGGACGAGATCGCCGGCGGCCCGATGCGTATCCTCGAGCTGCCGCTCGTGCTGATGGACGCCACGCTCGCGGAGGAGCGCTACCTCGGCCTCACGCCCGAGGCCGCCTGGGATGAGATCGAGCGCGTGCTCGATCACCTGCACGACGTGCGCGGCTGCGCGAGCATCCTGTGGCACAACGACCGCTTCGACGGCGTCTACGGGCGCGGCTGGGATCGGCTCTACGAACGCCTGCTGGAGGGCATCGCCGCCCGTGGCGGCCGCGCCGACAGCGCTGGGGCCCTGGCGGCGCACTGGCGGGACGCGCGATGCGCGTCCTGATCGTGTCGTTCTACTTCCCGCCGGCGGGCGGGGGCGGCGTGCAGCGCGTGCTCAAGCTCTGCCGCCATCTGCCCGAGCTCGGAGTCGAGGTCGACGTCCTGGCGCCGGACGATCCCAAGTGGGGCGCGGTCGATCCCGGCCTGGCCGCCGACATCCCGGCCTCGACGACCGTTCACCGGGCCCGCTACCGCGGGCCGTCGCACGCCCAGACGCCGGCCGCGCGCCTGGCCGCGGCCGAAGGGCTGCGCTCGCTCGGCGTGCGCGCCGCGCTGCTCGGGCGGCGCGTCCTGCTCCCCGACCCCGAGATCGCGTGGTTTCCCGATGCGCTGCGCGCCGGCCTGCGCGCCGTGCGCGAGCGGGAAATCGACGTCGTGCTCTCGACCTCGCCGCCCAACTCGGGCCACGTCATCGGCGCTGCGATCGCCCGCCGGGCGGGCGTGCCGTTCGTGGCCGACTTCCGCGACTCCTGGCTCGCCAACCCGCACCGCAGCTACGAGAAGCGCAGCGTCCGCGCCAAGCGGGCCGTCGAGGAGCGCATCGCCCGCGCGGCGCTGCGCCGCGTCGCCGCCGTGAGCGCCGTGACGCCCACGATCGCGGAGGAGGCCTCCGAGCTCGCGCCCGGCGGCACGCCCGTGCGCGTCGTCGCGAACGGCTGCGACTTCGACGAGTTCGAGGGGCTCGAGTACGTGCGGGGCGAGCGCATGCGCATCGTCCACGCGGGCTCGTTCTTCGGTCAGCGCACACCGCGGCCGTTCCTGGGAGCGCTCGCGGCGGTCCTCGGCGAGCGCCCCGAGTTGCGCGAGCGCGTGCAGGCGGCCTTCCTGGGCGAGTTGCGGCCGGCCGATCGCGAGTGGGCTCTCGGCCTCGGCCTCGGGGATGCGCTCTCGCTGGAGGGGTTCCGCCCCCACGCCGAGGCGCTCGCGGCCATGCGGGCGGCCGACGTCCTCCTGCTGCTCGTGCCGCGCGCCGGCGGCCGTGGGCTCTCGGTCGTCTCGGGCAAGGTCTTCGAATACCTCGCCGCCGAGCGCCCGATCCTGGCCCTCGTGCCGCCCGAGGGCGACGCGGCGTCGCTCCTGCGCAACACCGGCTCGGCCTGGATCGCCGACCCCGACGACGCGGACGCGATCGCGGCTGCCATCCGCGAGTCGGTCGCCGCCTGGGAGGGCGCGCGACTGGACGAGCGGCGGCTCACCCCGGAGTGGCGGGAGCGACTCGACCGCCGCACGCGCGCAGCCGAGCTGGCCGAGCTGCTGCAGTCGGTCAGGCCGGACCGCAGCCGAGCCTGAAGACCTGGTAGCCGTCGGCGGCGGCCACGGCGCGGAACGGGTGCCGCTGCCGGAGGCTGCTCACGAGGTCGGTCAGCAGGAGGCGGCCGGGGCCTGTCAGGCCGGTGGTCTGCGTCACGACGTAGGTGCCGCAGGGGATCGCGAGCGCCTGGCGCAGCAAGGTCTGGCGCCTCTGCCGGGAAAGGCCATCCTGCTCGGGCGTCCCGATCGGGATGACGTCCGAGCGATCGAGCCGGATCAGCGTCTCGGTGGCGACGGCGGGCTCGACGGCGACGAGCAGCGGCGCGCGTCGCGGCACGTTGGCGCGCACGAGTGCGACGACTGCCGGCGTCTGCGGGCTGATGACCGGCAGGTCGGTGAGCGCCTGCACCCTCTGCGCGAGCCCGGTGCCGCCCGTCGCGCTCTCGACGACGGCCGCCAGAGCCGAGTCCGGAGCCTTGTCCACCAGCTGCGGGACCTGCTGCGCGACGAGCAGCGCCGCGCAGGCGCCGGCGAGCGCGACGGCGACGGCGGCGACCGGGGCGCGCCGTCGCACCCAGCCGCGCCAGGCGAGCGCGCTCCAGAGGGTGATCATCACGACGCAAGGGGGCGCGATGTTGTTGAGGTTGTTGGGATGCGAGCGGCCGAGGAAATACGTCAGGGAGACCGCCCCGAAGGTGGTCACTGCAACCAGCGGGACGAGCGTCGAGGCGCGCGCGAGCTCGCCGCCGCGTCCGCGCAGGACGATTGCGCAGAGGGCGGTCAGCGAGAAGACGTAGAGCGCGCCCATGAGGAAGCCGAGCGACCAGCCGGGCACGGGCAGCTGCCCGAAACCGGCGACGGAGTAGAGACGCAGGAAGTCGAGGTAGCCCGCGATCGACGGCGCCCGCCCCCGCCCGAGCTCGGTGACGATCACGAGCGCCGCGACGGCCAGCAGCGCGGCGCCGGCGCCGGCGCCGAGGTGTGTGGCGGCGGCTCGCACCCGCTGTTCGCGCGGGAGCGTCCAGGCCACTGCCGTCACGGTCACGACGAACGTCGCGACGGTGTAGAAGGCCGTCTCGAAGCTCCACACCGCCGAGGCGCCGACGAGCGCGTAGGCGGCGATCAGGGGGAGGCGCGCCGGCCGCTCGCGGCGGTGGGCCAGCACCAGCGCGCAGATCAGCAGCCACGGGATGCCGAAGCGCAGGAAGCCCGTGCTCGGATACTGCGTCGAGCGCCCGAGCGTGGCGATCGAGCTCGAGAGCAAGGCCAGCAGCGTGCCGAGCGCCGCGAACACGAGCGATCGGGTCGCCACGCGCAGCACGACGTAGACGGTGGCGATCACCAGCGAGGTCAGGAGGCCCAGGACGAGCACGAACGTCCCGTATCCGAACGACAGCGGCGCGAGCAGCGCGACCAGGAAGTAGATGACGGCCACGCCGTACTGCGAGTAGTCGTCGACCAGCATGTAGCGCCCGTGCCGGATGTCGTTGGCCGGGCCGAGATAGAAGTTCTGGTGGCTCGTCAGGCTCTGGAAGGAGACGTCCCAGGCGAGCAGCGCGATGAGCAGCGGGATCAGCACCCCCAGGGCCGTCCGTGCGTGCGGATGCAGCGAGCGCCTGCTCAGCGGGAGGCCCACGGCGACGGCGATGCAGGCGACGAGCAACGCGAGCAGGAGCACCGCGGGAGCGAAGCTGGCGACGGGGAGGAAGGCGGCCACGCCGAGGATCCCCGCCGCGGCGACGGCGAGCGCTGCCAGACGGCTCGCGTCGGGTCGCTCGGCGAGCCTGCTCAGGACGCCGGTGGGCGGCGCGAGCAGCGCCACCGGAAGCGCCAGCAGGAGCAGCAGCGCTGCGCGGAGCGAGACACCGCCGCCGGCGAGCGCGGCGGTCGCGCGCAGGAGCGCGAGCAGCGCGCACAGGGCGAGCAGCGCGCAGGGAGCGGCGGCGGCGAGTGCACGGCCGCCGGCCGGCGACCTGGTGCGGCCGAGCAGGCGCCCCGTGGCGAGCGCCGCCAGCGGCGTCACCACGCCGAAGGCGGCCAGCCACCAGATCGTCTCGAGCGTCTCTGAGTGTGGCTCGAGCAGGAGCACGGCGCCGAACACGCCGGCGGCGGCCGCGAGCGCGAGGGTCGCAGCGAGCGTCGCGGCCGCGGCGAGCCGCGGAACATTCAGCGCCTCGGGGGCCTCAGGCGTCGCCGGCTCCGCGCGGGAGCCCGCGCGTGCCTTGACGCTGCCTTCCAACGAATTCGTCGCCCCCATCCAAAGTCTCAACCTAGTCGGCTATAGGTTTGAAAGCAGGCCGGCGCACGTCATTCACGGCGCCTGCCGGAACCTTCTGAGACGGTTATGCACGAGGGAGTCGTAGGTGTCTCGAGTACCCGCGTCCGCGGAGATCCTGAGCGACCGGATCCGCCGCATCGTGATCGAGCAGTCGAAGCGCGCCAATGTCGGGCACATCGGCTCGAGCCTGTCCGTGGCCGACCTCCTCGGCACGCTCTACGCGGGCGTGCTGCAGGGCGAGGGGCCGGACGATGCCGAACGCGACCGCATGGTGCTCTCCAAGGGCCACGCGAGCCTGGCCCTGTATGCCGCGCTGCACGAGACCGGCGTCATCGGCGCCGACGAGCTGGCGAGCTTCTGCGTCGACGGCAGCCCCTTCGGAACGCATCCCGATCACGTCGTTCCCGGGGTCGATTTCTCCAGCGGCTCGCTTGGCCACGGACTCTCGCTGGCGACCGGCTCGGCGCTCGCCGCCCGCCTCTCCGGCAGCCGGCGCCGCACCTACGTGCTGATGAGCGACGCGGAGTGCAACGAGGGCTCGGTCTGGGAGGCGGTCATGTTCGCCGCGCACCACCGGCTCGGCGATCTCGTGCTGATCGTGGACGTGAACGGCCAGCAGGCGCTCGGCTACACGCACGAGGTGATCGATCTCTCGCCGCTCGATGAGCGCTGGCGCGCCTTCGGCTGGGACGTGCACACGGTCGACGGCCACGATTGCGCGGCGTTGCGCGACACCATCGGCGGGCTCTCGCGCGGCGAGGGCAGGCCGCACGTCCTGCTGGCTCAGACCGTCTTCGGCAAGGGCGTCTCCTACATGGAGCGCGAGATCAAGTGGCACTACCTGCCGATGGACGACGCCCAGTACGCGACGGCGCTCGCGGAGCTCGGCAGCGCCGAGTCCCAGAGGGAGCTGGCGGCATGAGAAAGGCCTTCTTCCAGGCGCTCGCCGATCTCGCCGACGACGACCCGCGCGTCGTCCTCCTGACCGGCGACCTCGGCTTCATGGCCGTCGAGCCGTTCGCGGAGCGCCACCCCGGGCGCTTCATCAACGCGGGCGTCGCCGAGCAGAACATGGTCGGGATGGCGACGGGCCTCGCCGAGGGCGGCTACGTGCCGTTCGTCTACTCCATCGCGACATTCGCAGCACTCCGGTCGTACGAGTTCATCCGCAACGGGCCGGTGCTGCACGACCTCCCGGTGCGGATCGTGGGCGTCGGACCGGGCCTCGACTACGGCCCGAACGGCATTACGCACTGGGCGCTCGAGGACGTGGCGGTGCTCCGCCCGCTGCCGGGGCTCGCCGTGGTCGCCCCGGCCGACGACCTGCAGACCGCGAGCGCGGTGCGCGCGACGGCCGGCCTTCCCGGCCCGGCCTACCTGCGGCTGGCGCGCATGGGCCCCGAGATCGCGGGTCTCGACGGGCGCTTCGCATTCGGCCGCGCGCACGTGCTCGGAGATGGCGGCGATGTCGCCCTGGTGGCGCTCGGCAACATGGCGACGACCGCCGTCGAGACCCAGGCGCTGCTGGCGGAGAGCGGCGTGAGCGCGCGCGTCGTGATCGTCTCGTGCGTGCGCCCCGCGCCCACGCACGACCTCGTCGCGGCGCTCGCCGGCGTGCCGCTGACGATCTCGATCGAGTCGCACTACGTCGACGGAGGCGTGGGCTCGCTGACGGCCGAGGTCGTCGCGGAGAACGCTCTCGCCACGCGCCTCGTGCGCGCCGGCGTGCGCCGCTCGCCGGTGGGCGAGACGGGCAGCGCAGAGTTCCTCCACGGACTCCACGGGCTCTCGGCGCAGGCGCTGGCGAGCACCGCTCTCGATCACCTCGGGCGCGTTCCGCGGCCGTTGCGGCGCTCCGCATGAAGCCCGGCGATCGCATCCGCTCGCTGCAGGGCCCGATCCTCGTGCTCGGGGCCAGCGGATTCGTGGGCGCCAATCTCGCGCGCACGCTGCTCGAGCACCGCTCCGACGTCGTGGCCACCACGAGCCGCACCCCTGCCTGGCGACTCGAGGATCTACCGGCGGGCAACGTGCGGGAGTTCGACGCGCTCGTGGCGCTCAACGTCGACCGCATGCTCGACGAGGTGCGCCCGCGCACCGTCTTCAACTGCATCGCCTACGGCGCCTACTCGTTCGAGACCGACGGCGAGCTGATCCTGCGCACCAACCTCATGAGCACCCACACGCTGCTCGAGCGGCTGTCGCAGCGCAACCTCGCCGCCTACATCCACGCCGGCAGCTCGTCGGAGTACGGCGAGAACGCCGCGGGGCCCGACGAGCAGGCGTTCCTGGCCGTCAACAGCGAGTACGCGGTCTCCAAGGCGGCCTGCGCGCACCTCATCCACTACTACGGCAAGCAGCACGGCCTGCCGGCGGCGAACCTGCGCCTCTACTCCGTCTACGGGCCGCTCGAGGATCCCTCGCGGCTCATGCCGCAGATCGTCCAGCACGGCGTGCGCGGGGAGCTGCCGCCGCTCGTCGACCCGCACATCGCCCGCGACTTCGTCTACAGCGACGACGTCGTGGACGCCTTCGTGGCGGCCGCCAGCGAGCTGCGCGAGGATGACTACGGCGACTCCTTCAACGTCGGCACCGGCCGCCAGACGACGATCGGCGAGCTCGCCGAGGTCGCGCGGGAGCTCTACGGGATCGACGAGCCGGCCAGCTTCACGATGCCGCCGCGCCGCTGGGACGTCGGCGACTGGTACGCCAACAGCGACCGCGCCCACAAGGTGCTCGGGTGGGAGGCGCGCACGCCGCTCGAGGATGGCCTCGGGCGCATGACCGCCTGGTACCGCGGTCTCCCCGACCCCGATCGCTATCGCAGCACCACCAAGGAAGTCGCGCTCGACGCCGAGCACAGCGTCACCGCCATCATCGCCTGCTACCGCGACGCCGAGGCGATCCCGATCATGCACAAGCGGCTGACCGACACGTTCGTCGGGCTCGGAATCGACTACGAGATCATCTTCGTCAACGACGCGAGCCCCGACGACAGCGAGCAGGTGATCCGCGAGATCAGCGAGCGCGACCGGCGCGTGCTGGGCATCTCCCACTCGCGCAATTTCGGCTCTCAGGCGGCCTTCAGAAGCGGCATGGAGCTGGCGACGAAGAACGCGGTCGTCCTGCTCGACGGCGACCTCCAGGATCCCCCGGAGCTCATCGCGCAGTTCGTGGAGCGCTGGAAAGAGGGCTACGACGTCGTCTACGGGCGCCGGGTCTCGCGCGAGACCACGTGGTTCATGCAGCGCGCCTATCGCGCCTTCTACTGGGCCTTCGACCGCTTCTCGTACCTCTCGATCCCGCGCGACGCCGGCGACTTCTCGCTCATGGACCGCCGCGTCGTGCACGCGATGCTGCAGTGCGACGAGCGCGACCTCTTCCTGCGGGGCGTGCGCGCGTTCGTCGGGTTCCGCCAGACGGGCATCGACTACGTGCGGCCCAAGCGCATGTTCGGCGAGACGACGAACAACCTGCGAAAGAACATCGGCTGGGCCAAGAAGGGCATCTTCTCGTTCAGCAACGTGCCGCTGACGATGCTCAGCTTCGTCGGCACGGTGCTCTTCGTGATCAGCCTCGTGCTGGCCGCTGCGCAGGGCGTGGCGCGCCTGGTCGCGCCCGACAGCGCACCGCGCGGTACCACGACGGTGGTCATCCTGGTGCTCCTGTTCGGCTCGCTCAACCTGTTCGCCATCGGGCTCGTGGGCGAATACCTGGCCCGCGTGTTCGAGGAGGTGAAGCAGCGGCCGCTCTACG
Source organism: uncultured Actinomycetes bacterium (assembly GCA_963713435.1). GTDB lineage: Bacteria > Actinomycetota > Thermoleophilia > Gaiellales > JALYLC01 > JALYLC01. Next base: position 51,310 of record CAVQLU010000005.1, on the reverse strand, counting down.
TGCGCAGCAGCATCGTGCGCGACGGTGAGGTGCGGCCGGTCTCGCCCTCGGCCGAGCCGCGCACCGCGGTGCTGTCGCGGTGACCGCCGTGGATGCGCGCGTCAGCGTGCGCGCCTGTCCCGTCTGCGCCGCGGTGGGCGGTCGCGAGTTCGCCTCGGCCCGCATCGATGAGGCGGCGCTCGACGAGTACGCCTTCGCCTCGCGCAAGTTCCCCGAGTACATGCGCCAGCGGCTGGTGGAGTGCTTGATGCTGCGACACGGTCTACGCCAGCCCGCTGCACGACTTCGGCGGCATCGAGGCGGCCTACGACGTGGCGGCCTTCGACAGCCAGCAGGAGGCGGAGTTCGCAAGCCGCACCTACGCCGGTCTCGTGCGCCCACTGCTGCGGCAACTCCCCGCGACCGTCCTCGGCGCTCGACATCGGCACCGGCGAGGGCTCGTTCCTCGAGCAACTGCTCGACCTCGGCTTCGACCGGGTGGAGGGTTTCGAGCCGTCCGCCGCGCCGCTCGAGGCGGCCTCGGCGCGCGTGCGCTCGCTGATCGTGCACGACGTCTTCGACGCGACCACCGCGGCGGGGCGCGGCCCCTACGACCTGATCACGTGCTGCATGACGATCGAGCACGTGCCGGACCCCGCGCAGCTGTGCCGCGATGCGTTCGACCTGCTCGCCCCCGGCGGCGCCCTGATGATCGTGTGCCACGACCGTCGGGCACCGCTCAACCGCGCCTTCGGGAAGCGCTCGCCGATCATGGACATCGAGCACCTGCAGCTCTTCTCGCAGGCCAGCGTGCGCGCCTTGCTGGAGGGCACGGGGTTCGCCGAGGTCGAGGTGCGCCGCTTCGCCAACCGCTACCCCCTGCACTACTGGCTCAAGCTGGCGCCGGTGCCGCAGCGCCTCAAGCGACCGCTCGTCGCCGGCGCGCGGCGCGGGTCCCTGAGTCGCTGTCGCTCTCGCTGCCGGTCGGCAACCTCGCCGCGACCGGCCTCAGGCCCCGCGACTAGGACACCGGCGGCTCAGACGCGCTCGTAGAGGCGCATGACGGCCCCGCCGTCGCTGCGGGCGATGCGCTTGATGAGCCGGTAGCCCGGCCGCGGAGGCGCGTCGCTGTGCAGGCCGTCGGTGACGACGTAGCGGGCGCTCGCGAGCTGTGCGGGCGTTCCGTGTACGAACACGTGGTAGCGGACGTCCGGGCCGATCGAGTTGCCGTTGAGGAAGAGGTCGAGACCCCACGGGCCGATATCGAGGCGCTCCGGGTACGGACCGGCGTCGATCTGCACGGGGTACGGGCCGCCGCCCCGCTCGATCTCCTGCGCGATTTCCCCGAGATAGGGCAAGGCACCGGGGTTGCGTGACGTACTGGCTCTGATCCAGGCCCGGATAGGTCGCGTGCACCGGGTCCGCGAGCACGCTCGCGTCGAACAGCGTTGCGGGCACGAACGCGGCGACGACGACGATGCTCGCCACGACGCGGCCGGATCGCGCGCCGTGCCTCCAGAAGCGGATCACGGCGTTCCAGAGCGCCAGGGTGCCGAGCACGACGAATCCCGCCAGGGGCACCATCGCGGTCGCGAAGTAGCGGGGATTGGGCCAGCGGGGAAGCAGGACGGCGGAGATGATCACGGCGATCGCCCAGACGATCAGGATGATCGCCGCGGAGCGGTGGCGGCGCCAGGCGACGACGGCTCCGACGACCGCGAGAATCGTGCCCGGGATCGTGAGGTATTCGAGCAGCGCCGCGCCGATCCACGGCCCGTTGACCGAGACGACGGATGAGAAGTCGTCGAACACCTGGCCGATTCCTCGGTGGTTCTCCGCCGCGATCGGCTGGTCGTAGAGCGACGAGAAGCGGGCAACCGAGGTGATGGCATAGCCGAGCGCGAGGGCGAGGGCGGCATAGCCGCCCCAGGCCAGCAGCCTCGGCCGCAGCCGGGGCGAGCGGTAGTCGAACAGGAGCAGCGTGAGCGGCAGCACCGCGACGGCCGCCCAGGTCGTGGGCTTCGTCAGACCGCCGGCCCCCAGGATCACCCCCAGCAGCAGCGCGGTCCACAGCCGTGGTCGCTCGGCGAGCCACAGCGAGACGAGCACGGCGGCGGCCATCAGGCCGGTCACCATCGCGTCGTACAGCCCGACGGATGCCGTCACCAGGAAGTAGGGGCCCAGCGCGATCAGGCCTGCGGTGAGGATCCCCTCGCGGGTCCCGTAGAAGCGGCGCATCAGGAACCCGCCGCAGATGGCCGCGATCGCGGCCCCGGCGGCGGCCAGCAGGCGCATCGCCGTGATGGGGGCGATGCCGGTGCCGATCAGCGCAGCGCCCAGCCACGACTGCAGGAGGCCCTTCTTGTCGGTCTCCGCGACGAAGAACTGGCCGAGGTCGGCGTGGACGTCGCGCGCATAGCTCGCGAACGTCGTCTCGTCGACGAACAGCGGGAAGCGCCACATCAGCGCGAGGCGCGTGGCCAGATAGGCGGCCGTCAGGCAGCAGCCGGCGAGCAGGAGCCGCCGCCGCCCGCGAGTGGTGTCCACTGCCGCCGCCATACGGTCTCAACCTAGTGGCCTCCCGAGCGGCTTGCAGAGCCGCGATCCAGCCGCACTTGGTACCCTCGTGAGGTGTCGGCGGCCGCTGGAGAAGAGGCCGTGCTGGAGCCGGAGGTGATCGGCGAGGGCGTAGCGCGGCCCGACGTGAGCGTCGTCGTGACGGTCTTCAACGAGGCCCGCAACGTCGAGGAGCTGGTGGAGCGCCTCGAGCGAGCGCTCACGGCCTGGGGGCGCCCCTGGGAGGTCGTGCTCGTCGACGACGGCTCGAGCGACGGCTCCCGCGCGCTCCTGCGGGCCGCTCACGCGCGCGATCCGCGCTTCCGCATCGTGTTGCTCAAGCGCAACTTCGGCCAGCACCCGGCCATGGCCGCGGGCATGCTGCACGCCCGCGCCGCGATCGTCGTGACGATGGACGGCGACCTGCAGAACGACCCCGACGACATCGGCAAGCTCGTCGCCGCGGTGGAGGACAACGGCGTCGACGTCGCCTCCGGGCGCCGTCAGGCGCGAGCCGATGCGCTCATGAGCCGCAAGCTCCCGTCGCGCGCCATCAACGGCATGCTGCGCAGGCTCACGAGCGTCGAGATCTCCGATTACGGCTGCGCGTTCAACGCCTATCGCCGCAGCGCGCTCGAGCCCGTGCTGCACCGCATCGGCAGGCAGAAGTTCACGAAGGCGCTCGTGCTCTCGACCGGCGCCTCGGTGGTCGAGGTCGACCTGCAGCACCATGCGCGCGAGGGCCAGGCCTCGCGCTACTCGTCGATGCGGCTCGTGCGCCTCGCGCTGCACGTCCTGTTCGGTTTCTGGCCGCAGCCCATCCAGTGGGCGGGCGCCGTGATCGCGATCGTGATGTCGCTCGTGTCGGTCGGTCTCGCGGTCTATGGCGTGATCTACTGGATCGCTGAGGCAAACTTCCCGGGCCTGACCTTCCTCGCGGCGCTCGTCGTGGGCGTCCTCGCGGTGCAGGGCTTCATACTCGCGTTGCTCGGCGAGTACGTCATGCGCATCCAGCGCGACGTCGAGCAGCGCCCGCTCTACGTAATCGACGAGGTGCTCGAATGACGCGCGTGCTCGTGACCGGCGGTGCCGGCTTCATCAGCTCCAATCTCTGCCGGCACCTGCTGCGCGCCACCGATCACGAGGTCGTGATCATGGACGCGCTGACCTACGCGGGCAACACGGCCAACATCGCCGACCTGCTGGGGCACGAGCGCCTGGCGTTCGTCGAGGGCGACATCCGCGACGCCGCGCACGTCGAGGAGGTCGTCGCCGGCGTCGACGTGATCGTCAACGCGGCCGCCGAGTCGCACGTCGAGAAGTCGATCCTGGACGGCGCGAGCGAGTTCGTGACCACGAACGTCGAGGGCACGCAGGTGCTGCTCGACGCCTGCCGGCGACATCCGGTCGAGCGCTTCATCCTGGTCTCGTCCAGCGAGGTCTACGGCACCGCCGAGAGCGATCCGATGGACGAGGAGCACCCGCTCAACCCGCGCTCGCCGTACGCCGCCACGAAGGCGGGCGGCGATCGCCTCGTCTACAGCTACTGGTGCACCTACGGCTCGCCCGCGGTGGTCGTGCGGCCCTTCAACAACTACGGGCCCTACCAGCACCCCGAGAAGGTCATCCCGCGCTTCATCACCGCCGCGCTGCAGGATCGCCCGCTGACGGTGCACGGCGGCGGCACCGCGAGCCGCGACTGGCTGCACGTCGAGGACACCTCGGAGGCCATCGCCGCGGTCATCGCCGCCCCGCTCGAGCGCATCGCCGGCGAGGTGCTGAACGTCGCCACCGGCGTCGACGTCGACGTCCAGAGCATCGCCGAGCGCATCTGCGACAGCCTCGGCAAGCCGCGCTCGCTGATCGCCTACGTGCCCGACCGGCCCGGCCAGGTCGACCGCCACATCGGCTCGACCGACAAGGCCGCCGAGCTGATCGGCTGGCGCGCCCGCATCGGCTTCGACGAGGGCCTGGAGCGCACGATCCGCTGGTACGCCGACAACCCGGCGTGGTGGGCGGCGCACGTCGCGGCCCTCAGCTAAGCGCACGCCATTCCGACGCCGCCTCTCATCGTCCTCGGCGCCGGTGCGGGCCAGTTCGGCGCCTACGCCGCGGCGCGGCGGCTCGGGATCGAGACGATCGCGTGCGACCGCGATCCGGCGGCGTTCTGCGTGCGCGAGGGCCTCGTCGACCGCTTCGAGCCGATCTCCGCGATGGATGCGCCCGCCATCGCGGCGCTGGCCCGCGCGCGAGCGCGCAGGCGGTCTCATCGCGCCCGGCACCGACGGCCCGGTGCGCGTGGCCGCCGACGTGGCGGCTCGCGCTCGGCCTGCCGCACCCGATCGATCCCGCTGCCGCTGCACGCGCCACGGACAAGCGCGAGCAGCGCCGCGCGTTCGACCGCGAGGGCGTGCCGCACCCTGCCTGGAGCGAGGACGGCACGGGCCTGCCGCCGGCCGCGCGCGTCGTCGTCAAGCCGGCCGCGGCCCAGGGCCAGCGCGGCCTCGAGATCGTCGAGCCGGGCGGCGACCTCCGCCGGGTCGTGGCGAGCGCGCAGGAGGCCTCTCGCGACGGCCTGGCGCTGTGCGAGGAGTTCGTCGAGGGGCCGGAGCTGACCGTCAACGCGTTTCTCGACGAGGGGCGCTTCGTCCCGCTGACCGTGACCGATCGCGAGCGCGCCCTGGCCTTCGGCGTCGCGACCGCGCACCTCTACCCGTCGCGGCCATCCGGTCGCGGAGGTCGTCGCAGCGGCGGAGGCCGCCTGCCGCGCGCTCGGCCTGACGCGCGGGCCGACCTATACCCAGGTGCTGCTGGCGCCCGGCGGGCCGCGCGTGATGGAGGTCGCGGCGCGCCTCGGCGGCGGTCACGACGGCGAGCTGTGCGCCGCGGCGCTCGGGGTCGACCTCAGCGGGGCCGCCGTGCGCGCCGCGCTTGGCTCTCGAGCCGGGGCGCCTGACGCCGTCCCGCGAGCGGGCGGCCGTCGTGCGCTTCCTGATCGCCCCGGCCGGACGGCTCGCGCGGGTCGAGGGGCTCGACGAGGCGCGCGAGCTTCCCGGCGTCGAGCTCGCGTACTCCTACCGCGCGCCGGGCGACGTGATCGAGCCGCTGCTGCGCGGGCCCGACCGCGCGGGCTTCGTGCTCGCCTCGGGCGCGACCCGATCCGAGGCCGAGGCGGCGGCTCGCGGCGCGGAGGCGGCGATCCGCTTCGTCGTGGAGTGAGGTCTCACTCGACAGGCTCGCGCAGGGAGTCAGGAAACGGTCTCGCGCACCGGCTCGGGAGTGCGCGCGGGGCTGCGCGAGAACATGCGATTGCGGCGGCGCTTGCGCACGGCCTCGGCTCCCAGGTAGCTGCCGATCACGAAGAGGAACGCCGCCAGCTGGAGCAGGACGCCCTCCCACGTCGGGTAGGTGCCGAACCACACGCCCGACCAGTACGGCAGGCGCAGGCCGGCGATGGGCGTGACGGGAATCCAGCCCACGGTCTGCATGATCTGCACCGTCGTGCCGACCATCACCACGAGCACCCAGGTGACCATCAGGCCGGTCAGCATGAGCATCTTCTTCTGCGGCAGCTTGCGCTCGAGGCTGAACACCGCGAAGCCGACCAGCACGGTCGCGGCGATGCCGATCAGCACGCCGGTCAGCACCGTCGCGACGTCGGTCGCGAGCACCAGCGCCTGTACGAACAGCACGGTCTCGAAGCCCTCGCGGTAGACGCTCGTGAAGCCGAGCGTGCCGAGTGCGAGCAGCTGGGCGAACGCCACGCCCCCGCCCACGAGCATGGCCTGCTTCTTGCCGTGCAGGCCGGCCAGGTGCCCGGTCCAGTAGGTCTTGTGGAAGAACCAGTTGAGGATCACGAGCAGCATCCCGATGGCTATCAGCCCGACCACGGCCGAGAGCTTCTCGCCGTAGCGCGCGAGGCCGGTCATGATCGTCTGCGCAACGACCCAGGTGGCGGCGCTGGCGACGAGCGCCGCCGCGACGCCGAGCCACATCGGGCGCCGCAGGTGCCGCTGCGCGCCCTTGAAGCTGGCCATCAGCGCGGCCAGGATCAGGACCGCCTCGAGGCCTTCGCGGAAGACGATGATGGCCGTGTTCGTGATCACGGTGGCGCGGCTCTTCGGGCCGGTGCCGACGGCCTCCTCGGCCTCGTTCAGCGCGCGGTTGAGGGCCAGGCGGTTGGCCGCGATCTCGGCGGGCGAGCCGCGGCCGTTGATCAGCGTGGCGAGCCCGTCGCTGTCGCCCGACGCCGTACCAGAAGAGGCCTTCGCTGCGGGCGAAGAGCTCGGGGGCCAGACCGCGCAGGCGCTGCTCGGGACCGAGCTCGAAGAAGGCGTAGGCCTCGATCCGGGCCTGCTCGGCGACGTGGTACTGGCCGGCCTCGACGGCCTTCTGCATGCGGTCGAGCGAGCCGGCGATGAGGTCGAAGTCGGCGCTCGCGTCGTGTGCCAGCCAGGGCTTGGGGAAGACCGTGTCGGTGGCCGCGATGATCGCCTTGGTGTGCTCGGTCGAGCACCGACGGGTCGGCCACGTGCTTGCCGCTCGAGGCCGCCTCGAGATCACTGCCGAGCTGCTCCAGTGACCTGGCGATGCTGCGCGTCGCGACCTGGTTGCGCTTGAGCAGCATCGGCTCGATGTCGCGGAACGCGCTCAGCGCGCCCGTCTGGAACGTGATCGCCTCCTGGATCTCGAAGTCGCGCAGTACGCGGCCGTCGGAGACGCCGCGGCCGTACTCGACGGAGACGAGCGGGGTGAACGTGCGCACCTGGCTCGCGCGCCGGCGCTGCTCCTGGGCCGAGAGCGGCGCGGCGCGGAAGGCGTCGAGGCGCTCCGAGAGCGAGCGCACGAGCGTCGCGACCTCGGCTGTCGCGCCCTGCGCGCGCCGCGCGCGTGAGGGCTGCGAGCCCGCCGGCGATCGCGGCCTCCTGGGCGACTCCGACCTGTGTGCGATAGGACGGCGCCAGGACGGGCCAGAAGCCCTCGGCGAGCGCCGCCTGCTGGGCCGCGGTGATCGGCAGCTCGTTCGCGAGCGCCGGCGCCACTGCGCTCAGGGCGTCGCGCAGGCGCGACTGGTAGGTGTCGAGCAGGTCGGCCCGCAGCGCGGCCGCGGCCTTGGCCGGCAGCGAGCTTGCCGGCCGCGAGCTGCACGTTGGCGAGCGTGGCGTCCGGACCCGGGCCGGCTGAGCTTCGTGGGCGGCCGGAACTCGCGCACGAGCAGCCAGCGCGCCGCCTCCGCGGCGTCGCCGCGCTCCGTCGCCCGCAGCGCCAGCACGTAGCCCGCAGCGGCGAGCGCGGTCCAGGCCTGCGCGCCGGCGACTGCGAGGCCCGTCTCGTCATCGGCGCTCGCCGCAGGTGTGCGCGCGCTCGAGCGCCGACTCCAGCGCCGCGCGCTCGGCCGGCACCGCCGCGAGCGGCCCGCGCAGGTCGGCGCGGTACTCGCGCTGTGCCAGCGCGATCGTGGCCGCAGCCTCGGCCGGCGAGCCGAGGATCAGCGCCTGCGAGGCGTTGCCGAGGCGCTCCCGCACCTGCGTCGCCGCCTGCCCCGGGGTGCTCGCCGCTTGCGCGGACGAGACCCCCAGGGCGAGCAGTGCGAACGCAAGCAGGAGCGCTCGCTGCACTGTACTAGCCCTGTTCGACCTTGATGCCGAGCTTGGCGGCGGCCTGCGACACCTGGCCCGCGACCTTGGTGGCGCGATCCTGCGCCTGCTTGCCGAGCGTGTCGGCGTCCTGCGGCGTGAAGCGGTGGCCGGCCTTCTCGCGCTGGTAGATCTTCTCGATGAACGCGGCGAGGCCGTCGAGTTCCTTGCGCGTCTGCGCGGCCTGGTCGGGGTCGACCTTGGCGATCGACGGGCGCACGTCGGTGTAGACGACCTGCAGGCTGCCGAGGATGTCGTGGATGTCGTTGAGGCGCGAGGCGACGTTGAACGAGGTCGTCTTGGCCTTGGCGCCGATCACGAAGCGCGAGTTCTTCCAGTCGCCGAAGTACTCGCCCATCGTCGGCACCATCACGACGAGCGCCGACGAGCGCGTCGGTCTCGTTGGGCGCATAGGCCGTGGCCGACTTCAGCAGCTTGTGGCTCTGGCGGTCGAACTCGCGCGTCGCGGCCACGAGGAAGGCGGCGTCGGGCAGCACCTCGCCGAACTCGCCGGGCTTGCCGTCGCCGTCGAGGTCGGGCTTGACGCCCTTGGCGGTGAGGGAGGGATCCTCGCCCCAGAGTGCGGCCTCGGTGATGTTGTAGAGCGCGCCGGGCTGACGGAAGGTCTTGCCGTTCGGCGCCTTGAGCGAGAACGAGACGGCGCCCTTGGGGTCTTCCTTGAAGCTCGCTCCGGCGTCGATGTCGACGTCGTACTGCACGAGCGACGGCGTGCCGGCGACGATGCCCTCCATGCGCTCGTAGTCGGAGTTGTGCTTGAGCCAGTCGCGCTTCATCTCGGCCAGCAGCGGCTTCAGCGGCAGCTGCCTGCGTGGCCCACAGCGCGGCGTAGTCGTAGCCGGCGGCGGCCGCGAGCTTGTTGTAGCTGCTCGGCGTCGGCCTTGAATTCGGTGGTGAAGGCGACCAGCAGCTTGGACTGCCCGGTCAGGCGCTTCTGCAGGCCCGGAAAGCCGGCCTTGTCACTGGCGCCGGCGGTGCTGGCGCCGGCGGCCAACGAAACCAGCGCGACGGCAACGGCGGCGGCGCGTGCAATACGAGTTCGGTTGCGCATGGAAGTCTGGGTCCCCCGTAGGACGAAGTCGGTGCGCGCCGCCCCGACGCAGGGGCGCTTAGGAGCCCCTAAGGAGGGAGTATGACTTAGGGCATCCAAAGACGCAAGGAGGATCCGTCCGGCGCGGAGTGTAGGCCTCGAGCCGGTGGCGTTTGCCGTCAGGTTTAGAGTCGTCTAATATCAAATTCATGCTCGTCATGACCGAAACCGTGCAGGACTACCTGAAGGCGATCTGGATGCTCGATCGCAGCAGTGACGGCAACGTGACAACGAGCGCCCTGGCCGAGCGGCTGGGCGTCACCGCAGCCTCCGCGACGGCGATGATCAAGCGCCTCGCGAGCGTCGGCCTGGTGCGTCACGAGCCCTACCACGGCGTCTCGCTGACCGAGGCCGGGACGCAGGCGGCGCTCGAGGTCATCCGCCACCACCGCCTGCTCGAGCTCTATCTCATGCAGGCGCTCGGGCTGTCCTGGGACGAGGTGCACGCCGAGGCCGAGCGGCTCGAGCACCACCTCTCGGAGGCGCTCGAGGCGCGCATCGACGCCGCGCTCGGCCACCCCACGCACGATCCGCACGGCGACCCGATCCCGACCGCCGCGCTCGAGCTGGCCGACGAGGACGATCGCCCGCTGAGCGAGCTCGAGCACGGCGCCGCCGCCGTCATCCGGCGCGTGCCCGACGGCGATCCCGGGCTGCTGCGCTACCTGGCCGAGCTCGGCTTCGTGCCCGGACGAGCGCGTCGTCATGCTCGCCACCGCGCCCTTCGACGGCCCGCTGACGGTCGAGGTGGCCGGCGAGCGCCATGCCATCTCGCGCGAGCTCGCCGCGCGCATCCGCATCGGCGAGTGCGCGTGAATCCACCGCCGCCGCCTGCGCGCAGTGATCTGCCCGCGGTCGCACTCCCCGGCGAGCAGAAGGTACTGGAGGCGGCGCAGCGCTCGCTGGCCGAGCGCCGCGGGGGCCTGCGCGGGCTGTGGCCGTTCCTCGGCCCGGCCTTCATCGCCGCGATCGCCTACATCGACCCGGGCAACTTCGCGACCAACATCGCCGCGGGCGCCAAGTACGGCTATCTGCTGCTGTGGGTCATCCTGGCCTCGAACCTGATGGCGATGCTCATCCAGACGATGAGCGCCAAGCTCGGCATCGCCACCGGACACAACCTCGCCGAGGTCAGCGCGTCGACGCTTCTCGAACCCGACGCGCATCTTCCTCTGGCTGCAGGCCGAGGCGGTCGCGATGGCCACCGACCTGGCCGAGTTCATCGGCGCGGCGCTCGGATTCCACCTGCTCTTCGGCATCCCGCTCCTGCCCGCGGGCGTGCTCACGGGCGTCGTCGCGTTCGCGATCCTGGCCGCGGAGCTGCGCGGCGTGCGCCACCTCGAGGCCGTCATCACGGCGCTCGTCGGGATCATCGTGGCCGGCTTCGCCTTCCAGATGTTCCACGCGAACCCCGACGGCAGCGCCGTCCTCAAGGGCCTCTTCAAGCCGGGCTTCGACGGCACGGAGAGCGTGCTGCTGGCGGCCGGCATCCTCGGCGCGACGGTCATGCCGCACGTCATCTACCTGCACTCGTCGCTCACGCAGCACCGCGTGATCGGCACGCGACGCCGACGAGCGCCGCCGCATCTTCCGCTTCGAGCAGATCGACGTCGTGATCGCCATGACGATCGCCGGCCTCGTCAACATGGCGATGCTGATCATGGCCGCGGGCGTCTTCCACTCGCGCGGCCTGACCGAGATCGGCGACATCGACGAGGCCTACCACGCGCTCGGGACGATCGTCGGCTCGCACGCCGACGTCGTCTTCGGCATCGCGCTGCTCGCCTCGGGCCTCTCGTCCTCGAGCGTCGGCACGCTGGCCGGGCAGGTGGTGATGCAGGGCTACCTCAATCGCCAGATCCCGTTGTTTGCGCGGCGCATCATCACGATGGTGCCTGCGCTGATCGTGCTCGCGATCGGCGTCAATCCCTCGAGCGCGCTCGTGATCTCCCAGGTGCTGCTGTCGTTCGGCATCCCGTTCGCGCTCATCCCGCTGCTCATGTTCTGCCGCAACAAGGAGCTGATGGGCGATCTCGTCAACCGCCGCGGCACGAACATCGCCGCCTACTTCGTGGTGGCGATCATCGTCTCGCTCAACATCTTCCTGCTCTCCCAGCTGATCCTGGGATAGCTCGCACGCGCAACTATGAGGGCGTTTTCATCGTCCCCACGATGTATGCAGCGCGACGGCGGCACCCGGAACGTCCACCTCGGCGATCTCTCCATCGCCGGTCTCGATCGACCGCGACGGTGACCGCGCGCGACTCGGGGATGCTCAGGCTGGTGGCGCCCTTCGCGGGCGTCAGCAGCTCGAGATCCTCGCCGGTGAGCCCCGTGATCTCGATCGAGTCGCCGGGCTCGATGCCGGCCCGCTTGTAGGCGTGCAGGAGCTCCTCGGCCTCGTTCTCGTGGCGCAGGATGCGCACGGTCGAGCCAACGGGCACCGTGACCAGGGGCACGCCGGGCTCGCGCGGCGCGTCGCCGATCGGGTGCCCGTGAGGGCAGGTCGTGACGCCCACGAGCAGCGTCCGCATGCGCTCCTCGAGGTTCTCCGAGATGCCGTGCTCGAACGAGTGCGCCTCCTCGTGCACCTCGTCCCACGGGATGCCGAAGACCTGCACGAGGAACGCCTCGATCAGCCGGTGGCGCGTCACGATGCGGCTCGCGGAGGCCTCGCCCATCTCCGTGAAGCGGAGCCGCTTGCGCTCGTCGCGCACGACGAAGCCGTCGTCCACGAGGCGCCGCACCATCTCGAGCGCGGTCGGCTGCGACACGCCGACGGCGCGGGCCAGGTTGGCCTGCGTGGCGTCGATGCCCGCTTCCTTCATCCAGAAGAGCTTTTCGAGGTACTCCTCGACGGTCGAAGTCAGCGCCTCCATGCGCGGGAGTCTACCGGGCGGCGGGGTGGTGCCCGGGGCGCTCGCGCTATCGTCGCGGCCGTGTCGGGACGTTTCGTGAACACGGCGCGCATGCGCGCCGCGGCCGCGCTCGCGGTCCTGGCCGCCGTCCTGTCCCTCGCGGCCGCCGCTCCGGCGCCGGCGGCGGTCACCGGCGGCCCGGGCTGGACGACCTGGGGCAACAGCCCGCAGCGCCAGTCGCGCGCCACCACGTCGAAGCTGACCGTCAAGAACGCGAAGCGCCTCAAGCTGGCCTGGTCGCGTCCGCTCGGCGGCGTCGGCGCGGCGCAGCCGCTCTATCTCTCGCGCATCGCCACGGACGGCAAGAAGCGCGACCTCTATGTCGCCGCGAGCGAGTCGGGCCGCATCACCGCCTTCGACGCCCGGACGGGGCGGATCATCTGGAAGCGCGAGCTCGGCGCGGTCAACACGGGCTGCGCAGCAGATGCCGAAGGGAATCTTCGGCGTGACCGGCACGCCCGTCTACGACCCCGTCGGGGGCTACGTCTACGTCTCGACCACCGACAAGCTGTGGGCGCTGGACGCGCGCACCGGCGCCGTCCGCAGCGGCTGGCCTGCGCCGCTGCCGATCGACCAGTACCACGAGCACGTCTGGGGAGCGCTCGCGCTCGGCAACGGGCACGTCTACTTCGGCATCGCCTCCTACTGCGACCGGCGGCCCTACAGCGGCCGCGTGCTGGCCGTCTCGACCAAGACCGGCCGCGGTCGACCACTCCTGGACGGTCGTGGCGACCGCGGACGGCGCGCCCGGCGGTGGCGGCATCTGGGGCTGGGGCGGCGTGGCGATGACGGCCGACGGCCACGTCTGGGCGGCCAGCGCGAACGCCAACGTCTCGGCCGGCGCCGACGAGGCGCAGGATCACGCCGAGTCGGTCGTCGAGCTCAGCTCCGCGCTCGCCCTGGTCGCCGCGAGTCACGCCGCGGGCATGCCGTCCAAGGGCGACTTCGGCTTCGGCTCGACCCCGATCAACTTCTCGCCTGCCGGCTGCAGCCCGCTCGTCGCCTCCGAGGGCAAGGACGGTGCGTTCTATGTCTGGCAGCGCTCCAAGCTCGCCGCCGGGCCGGTCCAGCGGCTCGTGCTCGCCTTCCCGGCGACGCTCTACGGATCGCCCGCCTGGGATCCGGCGACCCAGAGGCTGTTCCTCACCGTCGACCCAGGGCTACAGCCGGCCAGCCGTCCGGCCTCGATGCGCTCGCCGTGACCAAGGGCTGCAAGCTCCGCCGGCTCTGGACGAGGTCGCTCGGCGGTCAGCTCAATGCCATCCCGACCGTCGCCAACAACACGGTGCTGGCAGCCACGGGTACGGGCAAGCTGCTGGTTTACGCCACCCGCTCGGGCAGGCTCGTGGCCGAGCGCGCTCTGGGCGGCGCTGCCTTCGTCGCGCCGATCGCCGTCGGCCGCGATGTCGCCGTCGTGACCTGGAGCCGCAAGCTCATGGTCTACCGCCTGCCCTAGGCCGCCTATCCTGCGCCCCATGGCCGTTCCGGTCGATCTCCCCGCCATCGCCGGCGGCCGCCCGCTGCGCGGCGAGCGCCGGCTCGACTTCGCCCCACCGGCCCTCGGCGAGGAGGAGCGCGCGAACGTGCTGCGCTCGCTCGAGACGGGCTGGCTGACCACCGGGCCGTTCGCGCGGCAGCTCGAGGCCGAGTTCGCCGTGTACGCCGAGGCCGAGCACGCGCTCGCCGTGTCGTCCTGCACGGCGGCGATGTACCTCGCGCTGCGCGCCCTCGGCATCGGCGAAGGCGAGGGCGACGAGGTCATCACGACGCCACTGACCTGGCCCGCGACGGCCAACGTGATCGTGCGCGCGGGCGCCAGGCCCGTGTTCTGCGACGTCGACGAGGCGACGCTCTGCCTCGATCCCGCCGCGGTCGAGGCCGCGCGTCACCCCGCGCACGCGCGCCGTCATGCCGGTCCACTACGCGGGGCATCCGTGCCGACCTCGCGGCCATCGAGGCGACCTGCGAGCGCCACGGCCTGCGTCTGATCGAGGATGCCGCCCACGCCACCGAGACGCCGCCTCGCCGACGGCCGCAAGATCGGCTCGGTGGGCGACATCACCTGCTTCAGCTTCTACGCCAACAAGAATCTCGCCGCGGGCGAGGGCGGCATGCTCACGCTGAGCGACGAAGCGCTCGTCTCGCGCATCACGTCGCTGCGCCTGCACGGCCTCACGCGCGACTCCTGGAAGCGCTACGAGAAGAAGGGCCCGGGCGCCTACGACGTGCTCGAGCCCGGCTACAAGCTGAACCTGAGCGATCTGCACGCCGGGGTCGCGCTCGGGCAGCTGCACAGCCTCGAGGAGCATCACGAGCGGCGCGTGGCGCAGGCCGAGCGCTACGACGAGGGCCTGGACGGGCCTCGAGGGCATCGCGCCGCTCGGCCGCCGCCTCGGCGCCGGCCGGCGTGCACGGCTGGCACATCTACGTCGTGCGCATCGACCGCGAGAGCGCCGGCGCCGATCGCGACGCCTATGCGGAGGCGCTCGGCGAGGAGGGCATCGGCACCGGCCTGCACTTCCTGCCCGTGCACGACCTGACCTACTTCCGCGCGGCCCACCCGACGCCGCCGCTGCCGGTGGCCGAGAAGGCGGGCGCCGAGGTGCTCTCCCTGCCGCTCTCGCCGGCCCATTCGCTCTCCGACGTCGACGACGTCGTCGCGGCCGTGCGCCGCCTGCACGCGCACTTCACGCGATGACCCGCGCCGCACGGCTTGCGCTGCAGGTCGTCCTCTCGGTCGGGCTGATCGCCGCGGTGCTGTGGCAGGCCGACCTGCACAAGCATCGGCAACGCCCTGCGCGACACGAGCCCGGCCTGGTTCGCCGCGGCCGTCGGCATCAACGTCGTGGCGACGGGCATCATGGCGCTGCGCTGGCACCTGCTGCTGGTCGCGGTCGGGCGCCGGCAGCCCGGCTACTGGTGGCTCTTCGAGACCTATCTGATCGCGCTCCTGCTGGGCCAGATCCTGCCCACCGCGGTGGGCGGCGACGCGGTGCGCGCGATCGACCTCACGCGGCGCACCGGCGAGCCCGCCGAGGCCGTCTCGTCGGTGGTCGTCGATCGCGTCGTGGGCCTGGCGGCGCTGGGCGCGCTGGCGGCGGCGGGAGCGCTCGCCGGCGGCTCGGGCATCGGCCGCGGCACGGCGGTCGCGCTCGGCCTCGGCGTGCTCGCGGTCACGGCGCTGGCCGGCTTCGCGGTCTTCTCGCGGCGCCTGCAGCCGTACCTGCGCCGCTGCGCCCCGCTGGCGGCGCGCCTGCGCATGGAGGGCTCGCTGCGCGCGCTCTACCGCGCGCTGCACGCCTATCGCTCCTGTCCGGGCACGCTGGCGTGGGTCTTCGCGCTGGGCGTGCTCGCGCAGGGCATGCGCGCCGTCTCGATCGGCTTCCTGGCCGAGGGCATGGGCATCGACATCAGCTTCGCGACGCTGCTCGTGCTCTGCCCGGTGCTCTTCCTCGTCACGATCGTGCCCGTCTCGCTCAACGGCATCGGCCTGCGCGAGGCCACGTTCGTCGTCGTGCTGGGCAGCGCGGGGATGTCGCGCGAGGACGCCTTCGCGCTCGGCCTGGCCTATTTCGCGGTCGGTCTGGTGACCGGCGCGCTCGGCGGTCTGGCGCTTCTACGCCGGGCAATTCTGCCCGGCCGCGGCAGGACTGGCGAGTCGCGTCCAGTAACGTGAAGTTGCAATGCGCCGTCTCGTGCTCGCAGCCGCGACGCTCTGCGCGGTCGCGGGGGTGGCGCTCTGGAGCACAGGGCAGCGATCCTCCGCGCCGCCGCCCAGCTCGCTCACAATCGCCGCCGCGCCCGGCCGTGCTTCGGCCGTGAGCCGCGAGCTCGCGCGCCTCGGATCGCCCGTGACGGTGCGCGTCGGCTCGCTGCTGCAGGTGCGCGACACCCCGGGCCTCGCACGGCGCCTGCAGGCGCGTCTCCGGCGTGCGCGGCGTCGGCCCGGCATCCGTGCCGCTGCCCGACCAGGTCATCTCGCAGGGCGTCGAGCGCATCGGCGCCGACGCGCTGCAGTCGCGCGGGCTGACCGGCGCAGGCATCCGCATCGCCGTCCTCGACCTCGGCTTCGGCGCCAGCTGGCGCAACCTGCTCGGCAAGGAGCTCCCGCCGCTGACGCCAGATCGACGCCATCCAGTCGTTCGACCACACCAGCGGCAAGCCCGAGATCGAGGGCCTCTCGAACGCCGACGAGCTGACCGGGCACGGCGCGAACGTCGCCCAGGTCGTGTGGGACATCGCGCCCGGCGCGCGCTACACGTTCGTCAACTACCACACGCAGCTGGAGCTCTCGCAGGCCGTCGACTGGCTGATCAACGGGCCCGACGGCAAGCCGCGCGTCGACATCGTCGTGCACTCCAACTCCTTCCTCGACGGGCCGTTCGACGGCACCGGCGTGGCGGCGCAGGCCGTCAACCGCGCGCACGACGCCGGCATCTTCTGGGCCAACTCGGCGGGCAACTACGCGCGCCGCCACTGGGAGGGCGTCGACCGGCGACCCCGACAAGGACGGCTGGGCCAACATCGGGCCCGACGGACGCGGCTACCTGACCTTCCCGCTGACCGTCAACGCGGGCATGGGCGCGACGCTCTACTGGAGCAACTGCAGCAAGAGCGGCGTGGCCGTGCCGGCCTCGAGCGTCGAGCTTCCAGCTCGACATCACCGACACCGGCGCCGAGCTCGCCGTCGGTCTACGCCCAGGGGCACGAAGGACGCCTCGCGGCCGGCCGCCTCGGTCGGCTACCAGGCGAACGCCACCGGCACCTACGGGCTGCGCATCCAGCAGGGCACGCCGGGCGTCGTCTGCGACCTCGAGATCTTCGGCGGCGGCCTCGAGCTCGGCGACGAGGCCACCACGGAGTCGAGCATTCCGACGCCGGGAGACGCGCGCGGCTCGTTCACGGTGGGCGCGCGCGACTGGCAGGGCGACGCCGCCGCCGACTACTCGTCGCAGGGCCCGACCGAGGACGGGCGGCTGAAGCCCGATGTCGTGGCTCCGGCGTCGACCGCCGTCTGGCCGGGCGTCGCGATGGTCGGCACGTCGGCCTCGGCGCCGCACGCAGCCGGCGCCGCGGCGCTGCTCATGCAGCGCGACCGCGCGGCGGGACAGCCGAGCGATCCCGACACGATCGCCAGGGAGCTGATCGGCAGCGCGCTCGACATCGCCCCGGCCGGCCCGGACGAGGTCACGGGCGCGGGCCGCATCCGGCTCGATCTCGACCCGCCGACGTGGGTCTCGACGGCGCCTTCCGCCGGGCAGCCGGTCGGCGACTCGGCGCGCTTCGACATCGACGTCGACGATGCGGGCACGATCGAGGCCTCGGGCGTCTCGATCGACGGCGCTGTCGCTGGCGGAGGTCGACGGGCATCCTGCACCGGCGGCTCGATACCAGCGCGCTCGCGCCGGGGCCGCACACGGCGCTCTTCTGGGCGCGCGACATGGCGGGCAACCGCTCCGAGCTGGCGGTGCCGTTCGTCCGCGACGCCACCGTGCCGACCATCGCGCTCTCCTCCAGCGGCAACGCGCTCGAGGTGACGGTCGCCGACGCCGAGTCGCGCACCGGCAGCCTCGCGGTGCAGATCGACGATCCGACCGGCGCGCTGCACGTGCAGCGCACGCTGCCGCTGACATTCGCCGCGGGCAGCGCCAGGGCGCGCATCGCCGCGCCGATGCTGGCGCGCGGCCGGGTCCGTGTACGTGTGCAGGCGTTCGACGAGGTCGGGCACCCGTCGGCCGTCGCCTCCGCAGGGCTGGCGCCCGGGCCGCGATGAGGCGCACCCGCAGCGACGCGCTCGGCCGCCGCATCGCGCGCTCGCTGCTGCCGCCCGCGGTCGTGCTCGACGTCAGCTTCGTCAACGGCCTCGAGGCCATCCGCTCGCTGGCGGCCGCGGGCGCGCCCGTGATCGCCGTCGACCACCGGCCAGAGCGCGCTGGGCTTCCGCTCGCGCCTGGCGCATCACGCGCTGGCGCCCGATCCCGAAGGACGGGGAGGCCTACGTCGCCTTCCTGGCAGAGCTGGCGGAGCAGTCCTTCTCGGAGCCCGCCGTGGTCTTCCCGACGCACGACGCACCGCTCGAGCTCGTGGCGCGCAACGCCGGGCGCCTGGCCGCCTACCAGCTGCCCGGCAGCGGCTGGGACGTGCTCGAGCCGCTGCAGAGCAAGCGGCATCAGTACGCCGTCGCCGAGGGCGCCGGGCATCGGCGTGCCGCTCACGTTCGCGGCCGACACGGAGGCCCAGGCGCAGGTCGCGTCGGTGGCGCTCAGCTATCCCGCCGTCGTCAAGCCGGGCGATCCGATCCCGTTCAAGCGGCGCTTCGGGCGGCCCGTGATCGTCTGCAACACGCCGGACGAGCTGATCGAGGCCTGGCACAGCGCGGCCGACTGCGAGCCGCTGCTGCAGGAGGTCATCCCCGGAGACGACGCGACGCTCTGGACGGTCGGCTCCTACACGGACGCCTCCGGCAGCGCGCTCGGCGTCTTCTGCGGCCGCAAGCTCGTGCAGATGCCGCGCGGCTTCGGCACCTGCCGCATCGGCGAGGCGCGCTGGCGCTCCGATGTCGTCGAGCAGGCGCTCGACGCTGCTCGCTGCTCTGGGTTTCCACGGCATCGCGCAGACGGAGTTCCGGCTCGACCCGCGCGACGGCCGCTTCAAGCTGATGGAGGTGAACCCGCGCCTGTGGCAGTGGCACGGCCTGGCGCGGGCCTGCGGCGTCGACCTGCCGCGCATCGCCTACTTCGACGTGCTCGGCCGTTCGCAGAGGCCCGTCAGCACCGGCCCGCAGCACGACGGCCGCCGCTGGGCCGTCGCTGCGGCGCACCTGCGCGCCGCACGGCAGGAGGGCACGCCGCTGCGGCGCGCGCTGCGCGAGCTCGGGCCCGGCACCGTGGAGGGCACGTTCGACCTGCGCGACCCGTTGCCCGCGATCGTGCAGGCCGGCGGC
The DNA here is from genome assembly GCA_963713435.1 of uncultured Actinomycetes bacterium. GTDB lineage: Bacteria > Actinomycetota > Thermoleophilia > Gaiellales > JALYLC01 > JALYLC01. The sequence goes on along the minus strand of CAVQLU010000005.1, from coordinate 32,170 downwards.
CTCGTCACGGCGCCGATCGCGCGCGCTCTGCACCGTCGCCGCGGGGGCAAGGCGTGATCACGCTGCGGCCCTGGCTCGACCGCCTGCTGCTGGCGACGCTCGTCGTCACGACCTGGCACAAGCTGCACTGGGCGCCGGGGGCCGGCGACGTGACGCTCGAGGACGTGCTCGCCGCGGGCTTCGTCGCGCTCTTCATCACCGACCGCTGCCTGCGCAAGGACTGGCGCATGCACCGGGTCTCGCTCGGACTGCTGCTCGCGATGGGCGTGCTCGAGGCGGTCTACCTGGGCGGCTACTTCGCCCTGCAGAACGGGCAGGAGCTGTCGCAGTACGCCAAGGGCATGACCAAGTTCGCCCTGCACTTCGGCTTCCTGGTGTGCGGCACCCAGTACGTGATCGACCGCGGCGAGCGCATGCTGCGCCGCACGATCGGCGCGCTCATCCTCGGCCTGCTGATCAATTGCGCCTACGGGGTGGCGCAGCTCGCGGCGCAGGTCGGCGCCGGCATCAACCTCGACAAGGTCATCATCGGCCCGCTCACGTTCGGTCAGGGCAGCCTGGGCGGCATCAACGTCTACGGCCAGGCCACCGCGGTGCAGCAGGGCAGCTACGTCTCGCTGGGCGTCTACCGCGTGAACGCGCTCGCGCTCGACCCCAACCACCTCGGCATCATGCTGGCCGTCCCGATCCTGATCCTGCTGCCGTTCGCGCTGCGCGAGGGGCTGCGCACGCGCTGGGGCGCGCTGCTGGCGGCGCTGGTGGCGGGCTTCGTCGTGGTCGAGCTGCTCACGCTGTCGCGCTCGGGGATGCTCGGGCTGGCCTGTGGGCTGCTCGTCCTCGCCTGGCCGTTGCGCCGGCAACTTCTACGCACGCGGGTCGTGGTGCCGGTGCTGGCCGCCCTGGGGCTGATCGGCGTCGCCCTGGCCTCGTCGCCCTACGCGCGCCAGGTCATCCGCTCGCGGGTCACGGTCAGCGACAACTCGGCCAAGGTGCACTTCCAGTTCTTCGACCTCGTCCAGCCCGTGATCGACGCGCATCCGGTGTTCGGCCTCGGCCTCAACACGTTCTCCGTCTACTACCAGTTCCTGACGGGCAAGACGAACTGGGGGCCGCACTCGTTCTACATCGCGCTGCTCGACGAGACGGGGCTGGTCGGCGCCGTGGTCTTCGCCGCGTTCCTGGCCTGGCTCGGCATCCGCCTGGCGGTGATCCTGCGCGCCTCGCGGGCGTTGCGCCGCCGGGGCGACGAGGAGGCCGGCGACTGGCGCTCGCTCGGCATCGGGCTGACCGCGGCGCTGGCCGCCACGCTGGTGGCGAACGTCTTCTACCTCACGATGCAGTTCTACTACTTCTACGGACTCGTCCTGATCGTGGCGGCGGCCTCGGCGCTGGCGGTCGAGCGCGTGCGGCGCACATGACCGACGTCTCGGTCGTGATCGTGAGCTACGAGACCCGCCCGCTGCTCGAGCGCTGCCTGGCCGCGCTGGCGGCCGACGCCGGCCGGAGGGCGAGCACGGAGGTGATCGTCGTCGACCAGGCCTCGCAGGACGGAACCGCGGCCTGGCTGGCGGCCGAGCGGCCCGAGGTGCGCCTCGTCGCTTTGCCGGAGAACATCGGTTTCGGGGCGGGCAACAACCGCGGCGCCGCCTTGGCGACCGGCCGCTGGCTGCTGCTCCTGAACAGCGACGCCTTCGTGCGCCCGGGTGCGATCGACGAGCTCGTGCGGTTCGCCGAGGCGCAGCCGTCCGCAGGTGCGGTGGGCCCGAAGCTGCTCTGGCCCGATGGCCGGCTGCAGCGCTCGTGCAGGCGCTTCCCGACCGTCTCGCGCCTGGCCACCGAGTACTTCTACCTGCGCAAGCTCGCGCCGCACTCGCAAGCGCTGAACGGCTTCTACTGCGGCGACTTCGACCACGCGCTCGCCGCGCCGCGTCGACTGGCTCACGGGCGCCTGCCTGCTCGTGCGCCGCGAGCTGTTCGAGCAACTGGGCGGCTTCGACGAGGCGTTCTTCCTCTACTCCGAGGAAGTGGACCTGCTCTACCGGGCAGCGCAGCTCGGCGCGGAGACCTGGTTCGACCCGGCCGCCGAGGTCGTGCACGTGTGGGGCGGCACGGCCGGGCGCGCCTCGGCGCTGACCCTCCGGGAGCAGGCGCGCAGCCACATCCGCTACCTCGACAAGCACGAGTCGCGGGCCGCCGCGAAGCGCGCCCGGATCGTGCTGGTGAGCGGGCCTGCGCCTGCGCGCCGGGCGCTCGGGCGCCTACCGCGAGGCGGCCCGCTGGCTGTCCTCGCAGTCGGTCGAGGAGCTGCTCGCGGACGGCCGTCCGCATGAGAGCTTCTAAGGTGGCCCGGTGATCGTCCTGCAGGTGATCTTCTGGGTGTCGCTGGTCGCGCTCGTGTGGACGCACCTGCTCTACCCGCTATTCGTCGCCGCGCTCGCGCGTCTGCGCCCGCGGCGCGTGCGTGCGGACGAGAGCTTCCGGCCGCGCGTGGCGCTCGTGATCGCGGCCTACAACGAGGACGACGTGATCACCGCCAAGCTCGAGAACGCGCTCGCGCTCGACTACCCGCGCGAGCTTCTGCGCATCGTCGTGGCCTCGGATGCCTCCAGCGACCGCACCGACGAGATCGTGGAGAGCTTCGCCGGCCGCGGCGTCGAGCTGGTGCGCGCGCCGCGCGGGGGCAAGGTGAATGCCCAGAACCACGCGGTGCGCACGCTCGGCGACGTCGACGTGATCGCGTTCTCGGATGCCAACTGCGAGTGGCGGCCCGACGCGCTCGCCCAGCTGGTCGCTCCGCTCGCCGACGAGCGCGTGGCCTACGTCTGCGGGCGGCTGCAGCTGCGCTCGCCCGAGGGCACGAACCAGGAAGGCGCCTACTGGCGCTACGAGATCTGGCTGCGCGCGCGCGAATCGCTCGTGCATTCGGTGACCGGCGGCAACGGCTCCATCTACGCGCTGCGGCGCGAGCGCTACGAGGAGGTCGACCCGCGCTTCGGGCACGACCTCTCGTTCCCGTACCTCATGGTCAAGCGCGGCTTCCGTGCCGTCTATGCGCCCCGCGCCATCGCGCTGGAGAAGATGACGACCGACCTCTCGGACGAGTTCAAGCGCAAGGTGCGCATGTTCGGTCACTGCTGGCTGCTCGTCCTGCACGGGCGGATGTTCAGCCTGCGCAAGCTGGGTCCGCTTTATTGGGTCGAGATGGTCTCGCACCGGCTCCTGCGCTATGCCAGCGGCATCCTGCACCTCGCGCTGCTCGCAACCTCGTTCGTGCTCGCCTTCAGCCTGGGCGGCGTGTATGCGGTCGTGCTCGGGCTGCACGTGGTGTTCGGGCTCTGCGTGCTCGCCTCGATCGCGCTGCGCGGGCGGGTGCGGATCTTCGCCCTGGCGCAGTACTACTTCCTCGTCACGCTGGCGACGTTGCTCGCGCTCGGGGACGTCGCGCGCGGCGTACCCGCCGTCTGGGAGCGCCCGGAGGGCACGCGATGAGCAGCGAGGGCGAGTACGTCAAGCGCGCCATCGACATCGTCGGCGCCGCCGCCGGGCTGGCGCTGGCCGCCCCGCTGCTGGCACTCGCGGCGGCCGCCATCAAGCTGGAGGACGGCGGCCCGGTGCTGTTCCGCCAGATGCGGCTCGGCCGCGATGCGAGGCACTTCGAGATCCTCAAGCTGCGCACGATGACCGTCGACGCCGAGAAGGTGCGCTCGGACGGCGTGGTGGAGGCCGGCGACCCGCGCATCACGCGCATCGGCGACCTGCTGCGCCGCACGGCGGTGGACGAGCTGCCGCAGCTCTGGCACGTGCTCACGGGCGACATGAGCCTGGTCGGGCCGCGGCCGGTGCCGATCCCGCATCTCGAGCGCTACGACGAGCGGCAGAAGCGCCGTCTCGAGGTCCGCCCCGGTCTCACGGGCTGGGCGCAGATCCACGGCCGCGCCTCCCTGCCCTGGCCCGAGCGGCTCGAGCTCGACGTCTGGTACGTCGAGCACCGCTCGCTGGCGCTGGATGCGAAGATCCTCGCTCGCACCGCGGGCGTGCTCCTGCGCCGCGACGTCGTCTACCGCGGGGAGGCGGGAGGATGGCGGTGACCGCCCAGCCCGAGCTCACGATCGTGGTGCCGGCCTTCAACGAGGCGGGGACGATCGCGGAGGTGATCGAGCGGCTGCGCGCGCTGCCGTTCGAGCTCCAGATCGTCGTCGTCGACGACTGCTCGACCGACGACACCGCGGCGATCGTCGAGGGGCTCGGGTCGGTGGAACTCGTGCGGCACGAGCGCAACCAGGGCAAGGGCGCCGCGCTGCGCTCGGGCTTCGCCATGGCGCGCGGGCGGATCATCGTGATCCAGGACGCCGACCTCGAGTACGACCCGATCGACATCCCCGAGCTCGTGGCCCCGATCCGCTCCGGTGTCGCCGACGCGGTCTTCGGGTCGCGCCTGATCGGCGGCCGCCCGCAGCGCGCGCACCTCTTCTGGCACAAGGTCGGCAACCGCGCGCTCTCGCTGCTCACGAACGTGCTCTACAACACCACGCTCTCCGACATGGAGACCGGCTACAAGGCCTTCACGCTCGACGTCCTGAGGGCCATCGAGCCGCTCTACGAGTCGGATTTCCGCATCGAGCCCGAGCTCACCGCCAAGATCTGCCGCGGCGGCTTCCGCATCTACGAGGTGCCGATCGCCTACTACGGCCGCTCCTACGACGAGGGCAAGAAGATCACCTGGCGCGACGGCATTCCCGCGGTCTATGCACTCGTCAAGTACCGCTTCAAGGACCGCTAGGCATGCGGCGGGCGATCGCGGCCGCGGTAGGAATCGCCATCTCGCTGGTCTTCGGCTGGCTGGCCATTCGCGGGCTCAACTTCGACGAGGTGCGCACCGCCATCGCCGACGCCGATCTCGGCCTGGATCCTGGCCTCGGTGGCGATCACGCTCGTCGCCGTCACCATGCGCTCCGAGCGCTGGCGCTCGCTCTTCCCGCGCGACTCGCGCCCGGGCTTCGCGCCGACGTTCTGGGCCTCGCAGATCGGCTTGCTCGCCAACACGGTGCTTCCGGTGCGGGCCGGCGAGCTCGTGCGCATCCTCGCGCTGCACCGCGAGACGGGTCTGCGGCGCACCGCCATCCTCGCCACCGTCGGCGTGGAGCGCGTCTTCGACCTGGTCGCGCTCGCCCTGCTGCAGCTGGTCATCGCCTCTGCGCTGCCTCAGGTGGCGATCACGCAGCGGCTGACCGTGCTCGCCCTGGCGATCCTGGCGGTCGGCGCCGTGATCGTGGCGGTGCTCGCGATCACGCCGGTGCGCCGGGCTGCAGGCCGTCTGGTCATGCGCCTGCCGTTCTACAACGGCAGTCCGACGGTGATCGAATCGCTGCGCACCGGGCTCGCCGCCCTGCGCGACAAGCGCCTGGCCGCCGTGGCGATGCTCTGGACGGTCGCCTCCTGGCTCGTCCTGGCACTGGCGGCCTGGTGCGTCCTGCAGGCCTTCAACCTCGGCCTGCCCTGGCACGCCGCGCTCTTCCTGCTGGTCACCGTCTCGCTGGCGCAGGCGATTCCCGCCAGCGCCGGCTCGGTCGGCGTGTTCGAGCTGGCGGCGCGCTCGGCACTCGTGGCCTACGGCGTGCCGCCGGCGGTGGCGCTCTCGGCAGGGCTCGTGTTCCATGCCGTCAGCACGCTGCCGTTCATCGTGCTGGGCGCGATCGGCATGGTCAGGGTCGGCATCTCCGGCGCGGAGTTGCGTCGCGCCGAGTCGGTCAGCTGATCTGCGAGGATTGCGCGCGCCGATGCCGCCGACGAACGTTCTGCTCACCTGTGCAGGGATGCGCGGCGACATGGTCGCTGCGTTCAAGGCCGCGCTCGCCCGGGAGGGAGAGGGTGGAGTCGTCGTGGCAGCCGACGCCAGCCCGCTCGCGCCCACGCTCTACCTGGCCGACCGCAAGGCGCTCGTGCCGCGCGTCGACGACGCGGGCTACGTCCCGGCGCTGCTCGCGCTCTGCGAGCAGCACGCCATCCGCGCCGTGCTGCCGCTGACCGACCTCGACCAGGCCATCCTGACCGCTCGCCGCGGCGACTTCGCGGCGGTCGGGGCGACGGTCGTCGCGTCCGATCCCGAGGCCTGCGAGCTGTCGCTGGACAAGTACGCGGCGCATTGCGTCTTCGAGCAGCACGGCATCGGCTCGCCGGCCACGTGGCTGCCCGGCGAGCTGCCCGCCGAGGTGCCGTTTCCCGTGCTCGTCAAGGCCCGCCGCGGCTTCGCCGCGCGGCACATCTACCGCGCGCACGACGCCGACGAGCTCGCGTTCTTCCTGCGCTACACGACGGCCGAGTCGATGGTGCAGGCCTTCTGCACGGGTGAGGAGTTCTCGATCGACCTCATCAGCGACCTCTCGGGGCGCTGTCTCGAGGCCGTGCCGCGCTCGATGATCGAATCCAAGGGCGGCGAGACGATCAAGGGCGAGTCGCTCGACGATGCCGCGCTGCGGAACGTGGCCGTGCGCGTGGCGGAGACGCTCGGCCTCAAGGGCCCGGCCTGCGTGCAGTGCTTCCGCGACGGCGACGACTATCTGGTGACCGACGTGAACGCGCGCTTCGGCGGGGGCTTCCCGGTGCACGTGGCAGCCGGCGGCGGCTATCCCGACATCGTGCTCGCGCTGGCGCGCGGTGAGCACCCGGAGCCGCGCGTCGGTTCCTATCGCCCGGGCGTGATCATGGTGCGCTACCTGTCGCAGGTGATCCTCGAGCGCGACGGCTCGCAGGGACTGCACGTGGCCGAGGACGACTCGGGCCTGCGCACGCCGCCCGCCGTCTGAAACTCGTCTACCCTCAGGCGGTGGACGCCGGTGGGGCAGACGACGTCGAGATCGCGCTTGGGGTCTACGTTCGCCGGGTTCTCCGGCGCTGGTGGATCGTGGCGGCGGCGGTCATCGTCGCGATCGCGATCGCGCTCGCCGGCTCGTCCAGCGGGCATACGACCTACCGCGCGTCGACGCTGATCAACCTCGGCACGCCGTTCACGGCGACGGGCGGCGCGGCCATCACGAGCGCGTTCTGCACCTCTCCCGTGGCGCCCGCGACGCTGATCAAGCAGGAGGCGATCCGGCGGGCCGCCGAGCGCCAAGCCGGGCTCAAGCTGGGCGCCCTGAAGGGCCACGTGTCGTCGCAGCCCGTGGCCGGCGCCGTGACCAAGCTCAACTTCACCCCGGCGGTCAACATCATCGTGCAGGGGCCGTTCGCCGGCGCGACGACGGCGGACGCCGCCAATGCCCTGGCCGCACAGGTGCAACGCGCCTGCAGCCAGTACGCGCTGGCGCGTGAGACCACGACGAAGCGCCGGCTCGACGGCGAGCTGGCGGAGCGGAACGCGCTCAACACCCGCTTCGACGACGCCCAGAACCTGCTCAGCAAGATCCAGGCCGACAAGTCGCTCTCGGCGACCGACCGGCTGCTGGCCGAGACGCTCTCGTCGAACACGATCTCGAACATCACGCAGCGCCAGAACCAGCTCGACCAGTTCATCGGCGACGACCAGTCGCTGCTCGAGCAGATCCGCAACGTCGAGCTGACGCAGATCATCACGCCGGCCAGGGCGACGAAGGTCACGGCCGGCGGCAAGAGCGCGAGCCTCGGCGTCGCGATCGTGCTCGGAGCGCTCATCGGCATCGCGGTGGCACTACTGTCATATGTAGTGGTTCCTTCGCGACGCAAGGAGACGTAAATGGCTGCACGAGCACTTGTGACCGGCGGGGCCGGCTTCATCGGTTCGCACGTCGTGGATTCGCTCGTCCGCGACGGCCACGAGGTGCTCGTCGTGGACGACCTCTCGGCGGGCGACGCGAGCCGGCTGGCGGGCGGCGCGCGCCTGGCTCAGCTCGACATCACCGACAATGCCGCGCTCACCGCGGCCTTCGACGCCTTCAGGCCGCAGGCCGTCTTCCACCTCGCGGCGCAGGCCAGCGTGACGGCCTCGGTCAACGATCCCGGTCGTGATTGCGCAGTCAACGTGCTGGGCACGCTGAATGTGGTCGAGGCCGCTCGGCGCCATTCGGCGCCGCTCGTGTTCACCTCCACGGGCGGCGCGCTGTACGGCGACGACGCCCCGCTGCCGACGTCCGAGGCCCAGGTGCCGCTGCCGCTCTCCCCCTACGGCGCCTCCAAGCTGGCCGCCGAGGCCTACGTGCGCAGCTGGTCGGCCGCCCACGGCATCCCGAACGCCGTCATGCGGCTCGGCAACATCTACGGCCCCCGCCAGACGCCGCACGGCGAGGCGGGCGTGGTCGCGATCTTCAGCTACCGCCTGTGGGCGGGCGAGCCCTGCACCCTCTACGGCCACGGATCGCCGACGCGCGATTACGTTCATGTTCTCGATGTTGTGGCTGCGTTACGCGCCGCCAGCGGCTCGAGCGGCATCTACAACGTCGGTACCGGCATCGAGACCGACGTCGCCACGCTCTATGCGCGGCTCGCCGAGGCGGCCGGCTCGACCGCCCAACCTGCGCTTGCAGACTTGCGAACGGGCGAATTGCGCCGTTCCTGCCTGGATGCCTCGCACGCCCGCAAGGAGCTCTCCTGGGCTCCGCAGATCACGATCGCCGACGGCCTCGCGAATACCTACGAGGCGATGGTCGACGGCTTTCGCGCTGCCGCGTGATTTTCCAGCGTCGCTAGCATGCAGGAAGGTCGCCTCGGCGGCTTCCCCCTCACAAGGACACTCCGATTCCCACGACGGTCGTCTCCGGCGGGGCCGGGTTTCTCGGCTCCCACCTCTGCGAAGCGCTGCTCGGCCGCGGTCACCGCGTGCTGTGCGTCGACAACCTCGAAACGGGGTCGTTGACGAACATCGATCACCTGCGTGACGAGCGCTTCGTGTTCATCCAGCACGATCTGCTCGACCACCTGGAGATCGGCGAGCCGATCGACCTGGTGCTCCATTTCGCCAGCCCGGCGAGCCCCATCGACTACCTGCGGCTGCCCCTCCAGACGCTCAAGGTCGGCGCCTACGGCACGCACAACATGCTCGGCCTCGCCAAGGCCCACCGCGCGCGCTTCCTGACGGCCTCGACCAGCGAGGTCTACGGAGACCCCCACGAGCACCCGCAGCCCGAGTCGTATTGGGGCAACGTCAATCCAATCGGCCCGCGCGGCGTCTATGACGAGGCAAAGCGCTACGCAGAGGCCCTGACGATGGCCTACCACCGGCAGCAGGGCGTCGACACCGCAATCGTGAGAATCTTCAACACCTACGGACCCCGCATGCGCGCCCACGACGGGCGCGCCATCCCCACGTTCGTGCGCCAGGCCCTCTCGGGCGAGCCGATCACGGTCTTCGGCGACGGTGGGCAGACGCGCTCGTTCTGCTACGTCGACGACCTGGTCGACGGGATCCTGCGGCTGGCCGAGTCCGACGAGCATCTCCCCGTAAACATCGGTAATCCAGAGGAGTTCACGTTGCTGGAGCTGGCCGAGAAGGTGATCGCATTGACTGCATCCGAGAGTCGTATCGTGTTCGAAGCCCTGCCCGTGAACGATCCGAAGCAGCGCCGCCCCGACATCACGCGCGCCAAGGAGCTGCTCGGCTGGGCGCCCCGCATCGGCCTCGACGACGGCCTGCGCATGCTGCTCGAGCGCTCCCGCCGCGCCGAGCTCCTGGGCAGGACGGTGGGAGCATGAGGCGCCTGCTGACACTCCTGCTCGCGGTGTTCGTGCTCGTCGCCGTGGCCTCGACGACCGCCTCTGCCGATCAGAAGCGCGCGCGCTCGGCGCCGATGCTGCTGGGCGTGATGGACGATGCCCTGCTCGGCAACGTCCCCGACATCGCCTTCCCCGCGGTGCAGCAGTTGCACCCGCAAGTGATCCGCTACGACGTCTCCTGGGCGCGCACCGCGCCGCGCAAGCCCGCCGATGCGACCGACCCCGAGGATCCCGCCTACGACTGGTCGATGGTCGATCAGGTCGTGCTGCGCGCCGACGCGCTGGGCGTGCCGGTGCTGCTCACGCTCGAGGTGACGCCGCGCTGGGCCGGCGGCGGCACGGGCAACAAGGCGCCCGTCAACATGGCCTCGCTGCAGGCCTTCGCGTACGCCGCGGCGACGCGCTACAGCGGCACGCACATCGTGCCGTCGACCGGCCAGGTGCTGCCCGCCGTGACGCGCTGGGAGGCCTGGAACGAGCCCAACACGACGAGCCACCTGAAGCCGCAGTACAGCTGTCGCTGCGCGACGGCGGTGCCGGTCTCGCCGGCCATCTACGCGCGCATCCTGACCGCGGTCTACCGCGGCGTGCATTCCGCCGGCACGCGGGCCGGGGTCATCGAGACCGTTGCAGGCGGCGCCACGAAGCCCAACTACTCGGGCCCCAAGACCTACGAGCCCGCCGTCGCACCGCTGCGCTTCGCGCTGCTGCTCGGCAAGAAGCACCCGCCGCTCGACGTCTACTCCCACCACCCGTACCGCACCGACGTCGGCAAGAAGGCGGGTCAGAAGGCCGGCCCGAACGACATCGCGTTCGCCGACCTCCCGCGCCTGCTCAAGGGGCTGGACACGGCCTTCCCGGGCAAGCACCTGCACCTCTGGGTGACCGAGTTCGGGCTGCAGACCAACCCGCCGGACGCCTTCCAGGGCGTCAGCCTCGGCACGCAGTCGCTGCAGTTGCGGCGCAACGTGGCCTCGGCGCGCGCCAATCCGCGCATCGACATGCTGGTGTGGTTCCTGATTCGCGACGAGCAGGCGCGCAAGCCGTTCGCCGCCGGGTTCCAGACGGGCCTCTCATTCACGAACGGCAAGCTCAAGCCGTCGTGGGGCGTCTTCCGCTCGCTCGCGCAGTAAGCGTCCGCCAGAGCACCACGGCGAATGCGATCAGCACGGCGTTGCGCAGCGCGACGAGCGTGACCGCGCCCCATTCGAAATGCGGCAGGTCGTCGAAGGCCCAGCGCAGCTCGGCGCGCGTGAGCACGGCGGTCACGGCCAGCAGCACGGCCTGCAGCGGGTAGCGCGGGGCCAGCAGCGCCGAGAGCGGCGCCATCCAGAGCAGGTACTGGGGCGAGAGCACCGGCGCCAGCGCGACGAGCACGCCGAGCGCCGCCAGCAGCGAGAGCGCGCCGTCCGCGTTGACCCTGCGCGCCCGCACGGCCACCAGCAGCGCCCCCGCGAGCGAGGCGAGCGCGAAGATGCGCCCCAGCCAGCGCGCGGTCGTGCCCGTGAGGTTCTGGCTGCCGTGATCGAACGAGGCCCCGACGTGGGCTCCGAGTCCGCGAGCGAGATCGGCGAGCACGGCCGCCCACGACTCGATCTCGGGATCGCGCCCGGTGTGGTAGCCGATCCATGAGAGGCCCGGCTCGCCGGCCCAGATGGCGTAGACGATCTGCGCGACGATCGGCACTGCGGCAGCGGCGACCAGGAGGCGGGCGGTCGAGCCCCGGCGCGTCATGGCGGGAGCGGCCGCGAGCGGGACGAGCTTGATCGCTCCCGCGAGGCCCAGCCAGGCGCCCGAGCGGCCCGGACTGCGCGCGCTGTGGCCGGCCATGAGGATCGCGATGCCGGCCACGAGGTCGAAGCGCGTGAGCGCGAGCCGGCCGAGCACGAGCACCGTCACGCTGTAGAGCGCGAGCGCCAGCACGAGCTCGCTCGAGGGTCTGCGGCGCAGCATTCCGCCGAGCAGCAGCACGCAGCCGACGTCCAGCGCTCCGTAGAGCCAGATCGTGCGCTGGTGGTAGGCCTGGCCCGATTCGTCCCCGCCGGCCAGCAGAGGGGCTAACAGCAGGGGTAGCGTGGCCGGTGGGTATTCGTAGTCCAGCCCCCGGTAGGCCTGCGTCCCGTTCGCGATGGCGTGCGCGCGCGGCCAGAAATAGGTCGCAGGCAGGTCTTTTCCGTCGGCGTTGTACGAAAGCGCCGCTCCGGCGTGCAGAACGGCGAACGCCAGGATGATGGCGACGTTACGGCGCAAGCCCGCCGCCGTGGTAGGTCGCCCACATGGTCGCCACGAGGCCGGCGGCGCTGACGGCGATGATGGCGGTGCGCAGGCGCGGATCGAAGCGCTCGAGCAGCAGACCCCCCGCCACGGCGTAGGGGAACGTGCCCATGAGGAAGCGCGGCAGCGACATCGCGCTCCCCGTGGCCAGCGGCGCGACGACCGCGATCACGGCGAAGACGAACATCCCGTCGCGCACGCCGTTGCGCCACAGCACCACGAGCGCGATGACCGCCAGCGGCACGCCGGTCAGGTAGAGCAGGTTCTGCGAGTGGCCCAGGGTGATGCCGTCGCGGATGTAGCGAAGCGAGCTCGCCGGGCGCGTCGATGATGCTCGTCGAGCGGTTCCAGCCGAGCTGCTGCGCGTGCAGGCTGGCGAACCAGTCGTCGCGCCGGCGCTTGAGGTCGGCGAACACGAGCGCGACGCCGGCCACGGCGCCGAGCGCGCCGGCGATCGACGCGCGGCGGCGCTCGGGCGCCAGCACGGCATCGGCCCCGAGGCCGATGCGCGAGCGGGATCGCAGCCGGTCGCGAGAGTCCCGCGGCGAGTCCGGCCAGGAACGCGAGCGCGGGATGCCGCGAGCGCGCGGCGGTGAAGGCCCCGATCGAGGCCAGCAGGAAGAGCCCCTCGGAGTAGTTCGTGCTGAGCACGTACGAGAACGGGAAGAACGCCAGGGCGATGCAGGCCAGGCGGGCCATCGTGCGCCCGCGCATGTCGCTGCAGAGGCGGTGCAGCAGGACGAGCGCGGCGAAGCTCGCGAGCGCGGCGAGCGCAGCGCCGCCCCAGGCATCCGTCAGGCCCAGCGCGCCGCCGGCGCGCGCCGCGAGCGGCTGCAGCGGGAAGAACGCGGGCAGGAAGGCCGAAACCGGGGGCCCGCAGGCCGGGTCGTAGCCGCAGCGGGCGATCTCGAGGTAGAAGCCCGCATCCCACGTCGTGAGGTACGAATGGACGCGCGTCGGCGGCACCAGCAGCACCGCGAGCACGAGCAGGCGCGAAGCCGCGAAGATGGCCAGCGCGTCGGTTGCGGCCTCGCGCCAGCGCCTCATCGGCCCGAGTCTACCCCCGCCTCCCGCGCCCGCAGCCGCGGCGGACAGCCGCGCCCTTGCGATTAGGGGCGTACCATCTGACCCACGTGGTAGCCCCTCCCGTCCGCTCCGCCGAGGCGCCCGAGGCACCTCCGGCGCACGACGTCCGCGCCGAGGGCGTCGGCTTCGACGCCCTCGTCCTGTTCCACCGCGGCCGGCGGCTGCTGTCGGCGCTCGTGCTCGTGATCGTCGATCTGACGGGCGTCACGCTCGCCCTCTACGCCGCGCTCGTGATCCGCAACGCCTACCGCGGCGAGGACGTGCTCTTCGGTCTCCCCTGGGCGGCAGTCTCGACCTGGCTGCAGTTCATCGCGCTCGTGCTGGTGCTCGTGTTCGCCCGCGCCGGCCTCTACCGGCAGCGCGAGGCGCGACCGGGCGCCGACGCGGTCATCCGCTCGCTCGCGCTCGTCACGCTGATCACGGCCTTCTACGCCGTGGCGGTGGCGGGCATGACGTTCCACAGCTATCTACGGCATCTTCTGGATCACGTTCGTGCTCGCGGCGATCCTCGTGCCGCTGCTGCGCGCGAGCTACAACAGCGTCACGCTCGAGCTGATGCGGCTGCTCGGCGTGCACCGCCGCACGGTGCTCGTCGGCCCGTTCGGCGAGCTCTCGGCGCTCGAGCGCACGCTGCGCCGCGACGGCCGTGGGCCCGACCTCCGACGTGATCGGCACGGTCAGCGAGCATGCCGGCGGAGACGCACTGCCCGACTCCCCGAGCCTGGGCGCGTTGGCCGATCTGGAGCAGATCGTTGCCGAGCACCGCCCTGACGACGTCGTCATGACCGGTTTCGAGCTCTCGACCGCCGAGCTCGTATCGCTCGTCGACACCTGCCGCGCGTACGGCTCCCGCCTGCGCGTCGTGCCGACGACGACCGAGCTGCTGCTCGAGCGCGCGGTGCTCGTGCCCGGGCCAGGCCGTCGTGCTGTTCGAGGTGCGCCCGCCGGTGCTCACGGGCATCGAGTGGGCGATCAAGCGCACGTTCGACATCGTCGTGTCGGCGCTCCTGATCCTCCTGCTCGCGATCCCCGGCCTGCTCGTCGCTCTGGCGGTGCGGCTCACGAGCCCGGGCCCGGCGATCTTCCGCAACCCGCGCATCGGCGTCGGCGAGGGCGAGTTCGCGATGCTCAAGTTCCGCTCGATGTACGAGGACGCCGAGCTGCAGCAGGCCGAGCTCGAGGAGCACAACGAGGCCGACGGCGCCATCTTCAAGATGCAGCGACGACCCGCGCATCACGCCGGTGGGCCGCATCCTGCGCCGCTTCTCGATCGACGAGCTGCCCCAGCTCTGGAACGTCCTGCGCGGCGAGATGAGCCTGGTCGGCCCGCGCCCGCTGCCGCTGCGCGACTACGAGCTGCTCGAGCCCTGGCATCGCGGGCGCTACCGCGTGCTGCCCGGCATCACGGGCCTCTGGCAGGTCTCCGGCCGCTCCGCGCTCGGCTTCGACGACCTCGTGCGCCTCGACTTCTACTACGTCGAGAACTGGTCGGTCTGGCTCGACATCGAGATCATCGCGCGCACGCCGTTCGCCGTCCTGCGCGGCCGCGGCGCGTACTGATCTAGCTGCGCTCGTAGACGAGCGCTGATGCCGCCGTCCGCGTCCACCTCGACTCGGCCGATCGGCCGGCACGGGACGCCGACCGCCACCGTGTAGGACGGGATGTCGCGATTGACGAACGCGCAGGCGCCGATCACCGAATGGTCGCCGATCGTCACGCCCTTGGCGATGACCGCCTGAGGGCCGATGTGGCAACACGCGCCGATGCTCACCGGCGCGCGCTCGATGTCGGCCGTGCCGTCGCTGAGCGCTCGCCGCACGGTGTCGTGCGAGTAGATCTGCGCGCCGGCGCTGATGTGGCAGCCCGCACCGATGGTGAGACCGCCGGTTCCGTCGAGGAGCACGTGCGGCCCGATCCATGTGCCGGCGCCGACGGACACGGTGCCGTAGACGTAGGCCGACTCGTAGATGTTCGCGCCCTCGTCGAAGCCGAGGCGGCGAGCCCGCTCCCAGCGGTCGCTGAAGAGCTCACCGAGCGGGAGATCGCGATCCCAGCGCCGACGCGCCTCCTCGCGCTCGGCCGCGATGAGACGGCTCAGCTGAGCATGCAGCGAGTCGTCCATCGCGCTGGCATGATAGCTGGCGGCTGTCTGCCCTCCGGGCCGGAGCTCCGACCGGTAGTCATCCCCGCCCCGTTCCCGCATGGAGGCGCCTTGGCCGAACGGCCCGTACTCGCAGGCAAGAGCGTGCTCGTCACCGGTGGCGCCGGGTTCATCGGCAGTCACCTCACGGACCGGCTGATCGACGAGTCCCCTCGTCGTCTGACCGTCGTGGACAACCTCTTCCTCGGTCGCGAGGAGAACCTTGCCGACGCGCGCGCGCGCTTCGACGGCGTCCGCTTCTGCAACGCAGGACGCAACCGACGCCGAGGCGCTGGCGCGCATCCTCGCGGAGGAGGCCGTTGACGTCGTCTACAACCTCGCGGTGGTGCCGCTGCCCGCCTCGCTCACCCGCCCGCGCTGGAGCACCGAGCACAACGTGCAGCTCGCGACCGTGCCGTGCGAGCTGCTGCGCGAGGAGCGCTACGCCACGCCTCATGCACTTCTCGTCTTCGGAGGGCTATGGCTCCGCGGAGTACGTGCCCATGGACGAGGCCCATCCGTCGGTGCCCTCGACGCCGTATGCGGCGAGCAAGGTCGGCCGGCGACCAGATCGTGCTCTCGTACCACCACACCTTCGGCGTCGATGCGGCGATCATCCGCCCGTTCAACAACTTCGGCCCGCGGCAGAACGCGGGCAGCTACGCGGGCATCATCCCGATCGTCGTCCATCGCGCGCTGCGCGGGCGAGGTCATCGAGATCTTCGGCGACGGCGAGCAGACGCGCGACTTCGTCTTCGTCCGCGACACCGTCGATGCGGCGGTGCGTAGCTACGCCGAGCCCGCGACTCGCGGCAGGATCATGAATGTCGCGAGCGGGCGCGAAGTATCGGTCAACGATCTCGTGCGCCAACTCCTCGAGGTGCTGGATCCGACGTCGGCGTGGTGCACGTCGCACCGCGGCTGGGCGACGTGCGCCGGCATGCCGCGGACATCGGCCTCGCGCGCCGCCTGATCGGGTTTGAGCCGCGCGACGTCGCTGCAAGACGGCCTGGCTGAGACCGTCGCCTGGTACCTGGCAGGAGGAGAGGGCGAGGGTGGGTGATCGCCCCGTCCGGCTCGCGCGGCCGTACACCGACGAGGCGGAGGTCGAGGAGGTCCGGGGAGTGCTCGCACTCCGGCCACCTCAGCCAGGGGCCGAAGGTTGCCGAGTTCGAGTCGCTGATCTCCGCTCGCATCGGCGATCGGCAGGCGTTCGCGACGTCGTCGGCCACGACGGCCCTGCACCTGACGCTCGCCGCACTCGAGATCGGCGCTGGCGACGAGGTGCTGGTACCCGACTTCACCTTCCCCGCGACCGCGAACGTCGTGGTCGAGCAAGGCGCCGTACCCGTGCTGGTCGAGATCGATCTCGAGACTTTCGGCGTCAATGCGGCCGATCTCGAGCGCAAGGTCACAAGTCGCACTCGTGCGATCATGCCGGTGCACGCCTTCGGCCTGTCTGCCGACATGGCTCCCGTGATGGAGATCGCGGAGCGCCACGGCTTGCCCGTCGTGGAGGACGCAGCCTGTGCTCTTGGCGCCACCTATCGCGGTCAGCCGTGCGGCGGCATCGGCACGGCCGGCTGCTTCAGCTTCCATCCGCGCAAGTCGATCACGACCGGCGAGGGCGGGATGATCACAACCGACGACCCGGAGCTCGCTGCCCGCATCTCTCTGCTGCGCAGCCATGGTGGGATTCGCGAGCACGGCCGCTTCACCTTCGAGGCAGCGGGCTTCAACTACCGGCTCTCGGATATCCAGGCGGCCGTCGGTGTCGCCCAGATGCGCAAGTTCGACGCGCTGCTGGCGGCACGGCGCCGCGTGGCGGGTTGGTATGCCCGCGAGCTGGCGGGAGCGAGCGGGATCCGCACACCGGATGCGCCCGCCTGGGCGGAGCACACGTACCAGTCGTATGTCGTCCTCCTCGATTCGGCACTCTCCCGTGACCGGGTCATCGAGCAGCTGCGGCAGGACGAGATCGAGACGACGCTCGGGACATACGCCCTGCATGCACAGCCGTATTTCTCACGCACCTTGCAACTGCGTGCGGGAGATCTCCCCAACTCGTTCCGTGCCTTCGAGTCGTCGCTCGCGCTGCCGTTGCACGCCGGGATCGACGAGAGTGACGTGCGCTATGTGGCACAGCGCTTGCTCGCCGCCATCGGAACCTGACCGGACCTCCCGCAAGCTGCCCGGCTACAGTCGATGACAATGCAGTCGACCTTACGCGCAGCAGTGCTCGGTGTCGGGCTGATGGGTGCCAACCACGCCCGTCTCTACGGCGAGATCGACAACGTCGAACTGGTGGCGATCGCCGATCAGGGCGATGAGTTGACCGCGCTCGCGGAGCGCTTTGGAGCAACCGGATACAGCGACCACAACGAGCTGCTCGAACGCGAGCGCCCGGACATCGTCTCGGTCGCCGTGCCGACTTCGGCCCACCTGGAGATCGCCGGCGCGGCGCTGCGTGCGGGCTGTCATGTGCTCGTCGAGAAGCCGATCGCAGCGACCAGCTCTCAGGGCGAGGAGCTCGCCCGGCTGGCAGAAGCGACCGGCCGCATCCTCGCGGTGGGTCACATCGAGCGCTTCAATCCCGCGGTACGCCGGTTGCACGCGTTGATCGACGAGGGCGCCATCGGCCGCGTCACGTCCTGCCTCGCGCGCCGCGTCGGCGTGATGCCTCCCCGCGTGCGGGATGCGGACATCGTCATCGACCTGGCCGTGCACGACATCGACGTCTTCGGATATCTGCTCGGCTCCTATCCCGAGCGCGTGCGCGCGACGGGCGGTCGGGCGTGGCTGTCCGACCGCACCGATCATGCCGAGATCCTGCTCGACTACGGCAGCGTCGGCGCCTTCATCCAGGTCAACTGGCAGACGCCGGTCAGAATCCGGACGCTCGCTGTCACGGGCGAAAGTGGTTATTGCGAGCTCAACTACGTCACGCAGGAGCTCCTGCACTACCGCACGCCGGACCCCGGCCCCGTCGGGACGTTCGAGGAGTTCGTCCGGCGCTACGGCGAGAGCAAGGCCGAGCTCCTCGCGACCGTCCGCGCTGAGCCGCTGCGCCTCGAGATCGAGGGCTTTCTCGACGCCGTGCGCGGTGACGGGTCGATCGTCTCGGCGGCCGAGGCGATCGCAGCGCTGCGTGTGGCCGAGCAGATCAACTCCGATATCAACGCCCGGCTCGAGGCTGCGACCGGGCCCTGACACCCGGCGCGCGACCTGATGCCTGAGCGGCCAGTGAAAGCGCACCTCTTCCGGCTCTCCGGCCAGACGGCGGTCTACGGGATCGCGGGAGCGACGCTGCCGTTGATCGGGCTGATCACCCTGCCGGTGTTCACCCACGTCTTCTCGACGAGCCAGTACGGGGCGCTCGAGATCGTCGTTGTCGCCGCCGGGGCGGTGGCAGTCGTGATCGATCTCGGTCTCGGCATGGCGGCACAGCGCAGCTATTACCACTACCGCGCTGAAGACCTGGCCCAGCGGCGCGCGGTGATCGCGACGGCCGCTGCGACGAGCATCGCGACCGCCTGTCTCGCCGCCGCGCTCATCATCGCGTTCGCGGGGCAGATCTCGGATCTCCTGCTCGGCACCGCGGGCTACCGGACGCTCGTCGAAGTCACCGCCCTCGTGCTCCCCGTCGGCGTCCTCGCGCAGCTGGGACGCGAGGTCATGCGGCTGACGCTGAGACCGTGGCCGTTCATGGTCAGCTCGGTGCTCTCCGCGGTCGTCGGTGCCGCGGCGGCTATCTACCTCGTCACTTCCGGCACGGCCGAGTTGCAGGAGGTGCAGTGGGGCGCCCTCGTCGGCGCCGTCCTGGCCTCGCTCTACGGCGTCGTCGTCGTGCGGCGTGAGCTCGCGCTGACGTACTCGCGGAGTGAGCTCGGCGTGATGCTGCGCTACGGGCTGCCGCTCGTGCCGAGCGGCCTCGCACTCTGGGGCTTGGCGCTGCTCGATCGCTTCATCCTCGAAAAGCTCGACGGCCTCGATGAGGTTGGCCTCTACGGGGTCGCGAACCGCGCCGCCTCCGTCGCGCTGCTCGCGGTCGTCGCCTTCTCGACGGCCTGGGGGCCGTTCATGCTCTCCCTCCACGCCGACGACGCGGACGAGGAGCGGCGGGTGCGTGCGCGCGTGCTCGTCTATGTCGCCGTGCTGTTCGGCTTCGTGGCGCTGCTGCTCGGCCTGTTCGCGCGAGAGGCGCTCGACATCGTCGCGCCCAGCTTCGAGGACGCGGCGAATGCGGTCGGCCTGCTCGCGCTCGGTCTCGCATGCCAAGGCGTGGGCGTCGTCGCAGCCGCGGGCATCACGATCGCTCGCAAGACGCCGGTGCTCGTGACCTATACCGTGGCCGCCCTCGTGGTCAACATCGCGCTCTGCTTCGCCCTCATCCCGCCGATCGGCCAGGTGGGGGCCGCCGCTGCAACGCTCGTGTCGTACGGCTTGCTCGCGGTGCTGCAATACCGAGGTGCGCAGAAATTCGACCGCGCGCCGTTCGAGCCCACACGCGTGGTGCTCGCGTTGCTCATCTGCGCCGCGCCGCTGCCGCTCGGGGCCTTGCTCGAGCCGAGCCCCGCGACGCTCGTGATCAAGCTGGCCGCCCTCGTCGTGACGCTCGTGCTGCTCTTCGTCACGGGCGTCCTCGGCCCGATGGAGCGGGCGTGGCTCCGCGAGCTGGCACGTGGGCGCCGCCCCTCGGTCTGATCGCGACTTCAGCGTTCCCAGAGCTTGCGGTGGAAGCCGTCCAGCACCGCGCCGACGGCCTCGAGTGAGTGGTAGCGACGAACGTACTCCGGCCCGCGAGCCCCGAGCTCGCTCCGCCGCGCGGGGTCGAGCGCGAGCTTTCGCAGCTCGTCGGTCACCGTGTCGGGGCTCGCGCTCACGATCGGGAGCTCGTCCCACTCCGGGTGGAATGGGCGAAAGCGGTCGTTGAGGTAGCAGAGCACCGGCTTGCCGAGTGCCATCGCCTCGAGCGAGAACAGCCCGTAGGCGCCCAGCAGGAACTGGTCGGCGACGATGTCGGCGCGGGAGAAGACCTCGCGCGCCTCGGTCGTTGGTCATCCCCTCGACGACCACCAGCTCCACCGGTAGTCCCTCGGCCTGCAGCTGCTCGATCGCAGCCTCGAGAAAGCGCGTGCCCTTGTAGTGCCGATGATTCGGAGCGTGGACGACCGTCACGACGCCATCATCGACTTCGGGCACGGGTTGCCAGTCGGTCGTGTCGAAGGGCAGGGCGAGCACCCCGTCGAGTCGCGGCATGTCCTCGACGAGATCGGCGCAGCCGAGGACGACATCGGCCCAGCGACCGAAGAGCGCGAGGCGCCTGCGCACGGCCTGCTCGTCGCTGTCCTCCTCGCCGACGGGAATGTCGCTGTAGGCGTGCCAGGGTCCGCGCTCACGTGTCGCCGAAGCGACGCGGGCGTCGCCGCCGTAGGGCGAGACGATGATGCCCTTGCCGGCCAGGCGCAGCAGCGGCAGCTCCAGCGCGAGGCCCGGGCCTCCCAGCAGTCCGCCGTCGAACAGGCAGCCGAAGTGGTCGTAACGGACCCCGGCCCACAGGAAGGCTCCGTACGGGACGAGCCAGCCCACGCCCGGGAGCTTGCGCGCGCGGTCGAGGCGCACGTCGAAGTCGCCGCGCTGGTTGATGCGGTAGACCTGATAGATGATCGTGTCCGAGCGGTAGCCGTAGACACGCTCGGCCCGCGTGGCGTAGCGGTTGCTGATGATGGGCTGCGGTCCCCAGAGCACATCGGGCAGGCGCCCCGCGCGCCGCCTGCGCGAGCGTCGTACGCGAGAGATCGGCACGACGACGAGCGCGTAGGCCACGGCCGTGACCCCGCCGGCCGCGGCGTTCGCACCGAGCCACCCGAATGTGCGGAGCCTTTCAGCCATGCGGCGGGGCGGGACGGTACCATGCGCCGATGCAGCCGAGTGCCAGTGCGCGATGACGACCCCGCGCGCTGAGGGCCAACGGGAGGGCGAGGGCCGTCCGCTCCGCGTCCTGCACGTGCCCGGGGCGACCGGAGGCCATCCGCAGGGCCTGGCGCGAGCCGAGCGCGAGCTCGGCCTCGACAGCCGCTCGATCGTCTTCGAGGCTTCGCCCTTCGGCTACGAGGCCGATGAGGTGGTGCTCGGCCTGTCCCCGTCGCTGGCCGAGCGCGCGCGCCTCGAGGCCTACCGCTTCCGCCTGCTCGCGCGCGCGCTCGCGGGCGCCTACGACGTCGTGCACTACAACTTCGGGCAGTCGCTGTTCCCGCGCCCGATCGTTCCCGGCTCGCCCGCCGTGGCGGGCTTCCCGGCGCCCGCTGCAGCAGCTCTATCGCGGCTGGTCGGCCGTCCTCGGGATGCGCGACCTGGCGCTCCTGCGCCGGCGCGGCATCGGCGCTGTTCGTGACGTTCCAGGGCGATGACGTCCGTCAGGCCGACGTCTGCCGCCCGCGCTTCGACTGGGCGCCGGCGAGAGAGCTCGAGCCCACCTCCGTCGAACTCGGCATGGATCGGGCGCGGCGCACGGTCGCCCGGCGCTTCGAGCGCTACGCGGATCAGCATCTACTACCTCAATCCCGACCTGGCCTACGTGCTCCCGCCCGAGCTCGCGCTTCGTGGCCTACGCGCACGTCGACCCGCGCGAGTGGCGACCCGAGCCGCGCCCGCCCGACCCGCGGCCGCTCGTCGTGCATGCGCCGACCGCGCGGACGATCAAGGGCACGCATCACCTGCTCGCCGCGGCCGACGCCCTGCGCGCCGAGGGCGTCGACTTCGACCTCGAGCTCGTCGAGGGGCGCACGCAGGCCGAGGCACGGCAGGTCTACGCGCGCGCCGACCTGCTCGTCGATCAGCTGATGCTCGGCTGGTACGGCGGCCTGGCGGTCGAGAGCATGGCGCTCGGCGTCCCGGTGATCGCGCACGTGCGCGCAGCCGATCTCGAGCACGTGCCGCGTGCCTTCGCCCGGGAGCTCCCGATCATCGACGCCACGCCGGCGAGCATCCACGACGTCCTGCGCACGTGGCTCGTCGAGCGGCGCGAGCGAGCTGCCGGAGGTCGGCCGGCGGGGCCGCGCGTTCGTCGAGCGCTGGCACGACCCGCTGCGCGTCGCGGCCGACGTGGCCGCCGATTACCGCGCGGCCGTGGCGCGTCGCTCGGAGGGAGGCTTTGGTAGCGTGCTCGCTGGCGCGTGGCGGGGCTGACGGCGTGCGTCGCGCCCGCGCGTCCGTCCGAGTTCCCCGCCAGGAAGCGCCCGCATGCAGATCCCAGGACACAGGTTCCTCGTCACCGGAGGCGCCGGCTTCGTCGGCTCCCACATCGTCGACCGCCTGCTGGCCGCCGACGCCGCCGAGGTCGTCGTGCTCGACCTCGATCCGCGTGACACGCACCTCGGCGAGGCGCTCGAGAGCGGTCGCGTGCGCCTGGAGGCCGGCGATGTCGGCGACCGCGAGCGCCTGACCGCCGTCTTCGCGGGCGTGGACGGCCTCTTCCACGCCGCCGTGCTGCCGCTCAACGCCTGCACCGCAGGATCCGCGGCAAGTGCCTCGAGGTCAACGTCGTCGGCACGTTCAACGTCTTCGAGGCAGCGCGCGAGGCGGGCGTGCAGCAAGATCGTGTTCTCGTCGGCCTCGAGCGTCTACGGCGACACCAACGAGACGATGGACGAGTCGCACCCGCTGGCTGCGCGCACGCTGGTACGGCGCGAGCAAGATCTGCGGCGAGACGTTCCTGCGCGCGCTCGGCGACGCAGACGGGCATCGAGTACGTGATCCTCCGCTACATGAACGTGTACGGCCCGCGGCAGGACGCGGGGCTCGTGCGCCTGCGTGCTCAACCGCATCAACGCCGGCGAGCCGCCGATCATCACGGGCGACGGCAGCGCCTCGTTCGACTTCGTGCACGTCGCCGACGTCGCCGAGGCGAACGTGCGCGCGATGGCGTCCGGATCTGACCGGCATCGAGTTCAACGTCGGCAGCGGCACCGAGGTCAGCGTCAAGGAGATCGTCGGAGCATCTCCTGCGGCTCGACGGGCTCCGATCTCGAGCCCGAGTACCGGCCGGCGCCGCAGGCGCGCGATGTTCCGGCGCGTCGGCTCCAACCAGCGGCATGGTCGAGCTGCTCGGCTGGGAGCCGCGAGCACGACATCGACGCCGGCCTGCGCACCGTCATCGACTACGTGGCGGCAGCCGCGTGAAGGTGCTCGTCACCGGGCGCCTCCGGCTTCGTCGCGCCGCACCTGATCCGCGCGCTCGTCGCCGCGCGGCGACGAGGTCGTCGCCAGCGCGCGCGACGCCGACCGGATTCCCGAGCGGCGCCGGCGTCGAGCCGCTGCCGCTCGATCTCGCCGCGCCGCTCGACGACGTCGCGCTGCCCGCAGTCGACGCGATCGTGCACCTCGCGCAGGCCAACGTGCCGTATCCCGAGCAGGCCCTGCGAGCTCTACCGCGTCAACACGCTCGCGACGCTCGGGCTGCTCGATGCCTGCGCGCGCACCGGTGCGCGCCGTTTCGTGCACGCGTCCTCCGGGATCCGTCTACGGGCTCGGCGACGCGCCCGTTCCGCGAGAGCGATCCGGTCGCAGCATCACCAGCTTCTACGCCACGACCAAGATCCACTCGGAGGAGCTCGTCGCGCGCTACGCCGACGTGCTCGACGGCGCCGTCTCGCTGCGCTTCTTCGCGCCCTACGGGCCGGGCCAGGTCAATCGCATGGTCCCGGGCATCATCGGCCGCGTGCGCGATGGCCGGCACGGTGACGCTCGTCGAGGGCGGCCGGCCGCGCATGAATCCGATCTACGTCGACGACGCCGTCGCGCGCGATCCTCGCGGCGCTCGACGTCGACGGTCACCTGATCGTGAACGTCGCGGGGGACGAGGTCGTCACGATCCGCGAGATCGCGGAGGCGGCCGGCGAGGCCGTGGGCGCCGAGCCGGTCTTCGAGGATGCGGGTGGCGCGGCGGCCGGCGACGTCGTTGCCGACACCACGGCCTTCCGCGCGTGGCTCGGCGACCGCCCGTTCGTGCTCGCTCGCCGACGGCGTGGCGCGCACGGCTGCCGCAGTCGCGGAGGTGTAGCCGGATGTGCGGCATCGCGGCCGTGCTCGACCGCTCCGGCCGCTGGGTCGAGCAGCCCGAGCTGCTGCGGATGACCGACGCGATGCGTCATCGCGGGCCCGACGACGAGGGCTGGTACGCGGGGCACGGCGTCGGCCTCGGCAACCGCCGGCTCGCGATCATCGATCTGACCTCCGGCGGGCACCAGCCGATGTCGAACGAGGACGGCTCCGTCTGGATCACCTACAACGGCGAGCTCTACAACTACCGCGAGCTGCGCCGCGAGCTCGTGGCTGCGGGCCACCGGTTCCGCTCGCGCCAGCGACACCGAGGTCATCGTGCACGCCTACGAGGAGTGGGGCGACGACTGCCTGCGCCGCTTCGACGGCATGTTCGCGTTCGCGATCTGGGACGCGCGGCAGAAGCGCCTCATGGCGGCGCGCGACCGCTTCGGCGTCAAGCCGCTCTACTGGAGCGACCACGACGAGCGGCTGGTGCTGGGCTCGGAGCTCAAGGTCGTGCTGGCGGCCGGCGTGCCGCGGCGCATCGACGCCGAGGCCGTCGTCGAGTACTTCACCTTCCAGAACCTCTTCTCCGACCGCACGCTGTTCGCCGGCGTGCACGCGCTCCCGGCCGGCTGCCTGATCGCGGCCGACGCCGACGGCGTCAAGGTGCGGCGCTGGTGGGACTACGAGTTCGACCCCGACGGATCGCGCTCGCTCGAGGACTGGGGCGGCGAGCGTCCGCGAGCGCGCTCGAGGCGGCGGTCGATCGCCAGCTCACCGCGACGTGCCGGTCGGCAGCTATCTCTCGGGCGGCCTCGACTCCGGCTCGCTCGTCGCGCTCGCGTCGCAGCGCGCGCCGCGGCTGATGACGTTCACGGGCGGCTTCGACCTCACGTCCGTCGAGGGACTCGAGCTCGTGTTCGACGAGCGCGCGTCGGCCGAGTCGCTCTCGAGCCGCTTCCGCACCGAGCACTACGAGATGGTCATGCACGAGGGCGACATGGCCTACGCGCTGCCCGATCTGATCTGGCATCTCGAGGATCTGCGCGTCGGCATGTGCTACCAGAACTACTACATCGCGCGCCTGGCCTCGAAGTTCGTCAAGGTCGCGCTCTCGGGCGCCGGCGGCGACGAGCTGTTCGGCGGCTATCCCTGGCGCTACGAGCGCGTCGCCGACCTGCACGGCGCCGGCGGCCTTCGACCGCACGCTACTTCGACTACTGGTGCCGGCTCGTGCCGCCCGCCGAGCACGCGTCGTTCTTCACGGCCTCGACGCGCGCGGGCGGCGGCCGGCATGGACACGTTCGAGGCGCTTCCGCGACGTGCTCGCGCCGGTGCAGCGGACTCGACCCGTACTCCAAGGCCCTCTACTTCGAGCGCAAGACCTTCCTCAACGGGCTGCTCGTGGTCGAGGACCGCGTCTCGATGGCGCACTCGCTCGAGGCCCGCGTGCCGTTCCTCGACAACGGTCTCGCCGACCTCGCCGGCCGCATCCCGTCAGAGCTCCTGTGCAGCGGCGGCGAGGGCAAGCCCGTGCTGCGCGCGGCCGCCGCGGGCCTCCTGCCCGATGAGATCGTGCGCGGGAAGAAGCAGGGCTTCAGCCCGCCCGACGGCTCCTGGTACCGCGGGCCGACGATGGACTACATCCGCGCCATCCTGCTCGACGACCGCAGCCTCTCGCGCGGCTGGTTCGAGCCCGACGCGGTGCGCCGGACGATCACCGAGCACATCGAGGGGCGGGTCAACCACCGCCTGCTGTTGTGGTCGCTGCTCTCGTTCGAGTGGTGGAACCGCCTCTTCCTGGACGGCGAGCTGCCGCCGCAGGTGACCCTCCCGCGCGCCATGCGGCCGGATCCCAGCTCCTGAGGCCGGGATGGAGCCGCTCACGCATCTGAGAGAGCGCGTGCGGCGGTCGCTGGTTTCGCTGCCGTTGCTCGGAGAGGTGACCGCAGCGCGGGCGCCGGGGATGGACGTGCTCCGGCTGGGCGCTGCGACGCTCGTGATCGTTGCGCACTCCTACAACCTGACGCTCCACGCCGAGCCGTTCCGGCGCTTCGGCGGCCCCGATTTCGGTGATATCGCCGTTGCCGTCTTCTTCTCGATCAGCGGGTTCCTCGTGACGGCGAGCTGGATCTCCGACCCGCGCACGCGCTCCTTCGCGCTGCGACGCGCGCTCAGGATCCTGCCCGGGCTGTGGGTGGTGCTGCTCCTGACCACGCTCGTGGGGTTGATCGTGACCGCGCTTTCGACGACCGGCTATCTGACGTCGCTCTCGACCTGGCGCTATCTGCTCGAGCGATCCGTCGTGTTCTCGACGCGCCCGGACCTGCCGGGCGTGTTCACGACGAACCCCTACGGCGCCGCCGTCAACGGCTCGCTCTGGACGCTGCCGGTGGAGGTCACGGCCTACGGCGCGACGTTCGTGCTCGGCATCACGGGCCTGCTTGGGCGCCGTCGCGAGCTCGTGGCTCTGGCCACGCTGCTGCTGTTCGCCTTCCAGGAGACGCTTCCTCCCGGCTGCCAACAGCTTCAATGTCACGACGGCCGGCAGCGTGCTGCACTGGGTCGTGCACTTCGGGCTCTTCTACATGGTCGGGGCGCTCTTCTTCCTCTACCGCGAATACGTGCGGCTGTCGTTCATCGCGGCCGCGCTCGGACTGGCTCTCTGGCTTGCCAGCTTCGACACGGCGGCAGTCACGATCGTCGGCCAGATAGCGCTGCCGTACGCGGTGCTCGTCTTCGGCTATCGCGGTCCGGCCGCGATCGACCGCTTCATGCGCCGCATCGGCGACCTCTCGTACGGCACGTACATCTATGCGTTCCCGATCCAGCAGACGATCATCCACTACGACCCGGATATCTCCGTGACGCGGCTGATCGCCTACACCGTGCCGATCACATACGCCTTCGCGTTCTTCTCCTGGCGCCTTGTCGAGCGACCTGCGCTGCGTCTGCGGCGCAGGCTCACGGGCGAACCCGATCACGCGCCCCGCGCAGCCGTCGTGCCGCCGGTGCACGCACCGGCGGGCAGCGGCCCTGCGGTGTGAGTCAGCGCCGAGCCGCGTCGACCCAGGCGACGACGGGACGCAGGCGCCCCTTGACCTCGAGCAACGGTCGCACTAGCCCGGGTGGCACGTGGAGGGCGACCGCGAGCTGCAGGCGGTAGAGCTGCCGCGACCAGAGCGGAAGCGGATAGCGCCGCTCCAACTCGCGCTCACGCGCAAAGAAGGATGGGTGGTTGCGCCGCAGCGTGCCGTAGTGCTCGCGGAAGCGCATCTTCGCGCCCTGGTTGACGCGCCCGCTCCCGGTGTGGATACGGTAGTGGAACACAAGACGATCGACCAGCAGCCCGGCGCTGTCGCGCTCGGCCAGTGCGATGAAGAGCTCCCAGTCTTCATACCCGCTGCCGTCCGGGAAGCCACCGGCGGCGTTCACGGCTTCTCGCCGGTAGAGACAGGCCGCCTCCCAGAGATTCGAGTAGAGCAGGATCCACGGGTTCCACGGCGCGGCCCTGCGCACGAAGTCGACGGCACCGAAGTGGTGGCTGTGCCCGTACGCGAAGTCGTATCCGGGCTCGCGGTCGAGCGCATCGGCGAGAGCGCCCACCGCACCGGCGTCGATGAGATCATCCGACGCGATCACGAACACGTACGGCGTCTGGGCTGCCTCGAAGCCGGCGCGCAGCGCCGAGGCGACCCCGCCATTGGGCTTGCGCACGAGCCGGATCCGGCCGGCTGCGGCGAGCTCGTCGAGCAGGGCGATGGTGGCCGGATCGCGTGAGCCGTCGTCGACGACGATGATCTCGACGGGCTCGTCCTCGCGCACCGAGTCCACCGTCTCGCCGACCGTCGCGGCGTCGTTGTAGCAAGGGATCACGACGGTGGTCCGCACGGCTCCCATCACGCCATCCTAGGCGCGGGCGACACCGCGTTCAGGCAGCACCTTCGGCGGCGGCCTGCTGGAACCAGTACGGCGGACGTGCCAGAGGGCGCAGGTACGGGTCGGCACTCGAGCTGCCGTGATCGGCGCGCAGGAAGACCTCGGTATGGTCGATTGTGTTCACGACGCGCGGCAGGCCCGCCGCATTCAGCATCTGCGTTGCCTCGGCAACCGTCGTGCGCCGGTTGAGCGGCGTGCTCAGCAGGTCGAACGCCTCGTGCGCGCCGCGCTCTCCGTAGAGACGCAGGAGCAGCGCGCGGCGTGCCCTCAGGGGCAGAATGTTGAGCGCGATCCGGGCGGAGTTCAACTTCAAGTTCGAGACGCGCGTCGGCATGTTCTCGCGGCCATACAGGTAGACGTACAGCAGACCGTCGTCCGCTACCAGGCGCTCGAGTGCGCGGATGCCGCGCCCGGTGTCGGCCGTGTGATGCAAGACGCCCCAGGACCAGACGAGGTCGAAACGCTCGCCCGCCAGCAGCTTGTCGGCCTCGAGCACGTCGCCGTGCAGCGTGCGTACGTTCTCGCCGAAGCGCTCTCGTATGTGCGCCAGTGCGTTGACGCTCGCGTCGATCACCGTCACATCGCAGCCGAGCCGGACGAATCCATCAGTCCAGCGGCCGTTTCCGCACCCCGCGTCGAGGACGCGCCGGCCGCGAAACCACTCCGGCTCGATGGCCAACTCCTCCTCGCTGATGATGCGCTCGACCTGCGCACCGAAGCGCGGGTCGTCGGAGAGCCAGTCGCCGGTCGGCAGCGAGCCCCACTGGTAGTCGAAACTGCGGCGCGCGAGGCGCGCTCGGATCTCCGAGAGCATCCGGCAACTCTAGCGGTGGCCGCGCACGGCTAGACTCGGCTCTCGTGAGTAGCGGAGCAGTCGTGGTCGCTTGGCGCGCCGGCGAGCGCGCCGGTGCGTGCCTCGACCGGCTCGCAGAGGTGGCGTCCGGCGTTTCACGCGTGCTCGTGGACTGTGAATCCGAACCCGCGGCGCTCGCGACTCTGCTCAGTGTGCGTCCCACCGTCGAGGCAGTCCCGCTGGAGGACAATCGCGGTTTCGCCGGCGGCGCCAATGCCGGATTGGAGCATGCCTTCCGCAGCGGCGTGGGGCATGTTGTGCTGCTCAACGACGATGTGCTCGTCGAGCCCGGTTGCATCGAGACGCTCGTCGGGGCGGCCGGCGACAGCGGAGCCGCATCTCCGCGTATCGACGGGCCTCCCGGCGTTGCCTTCACCGGCGCCGAACTCGATCTGCGGCGGGGATTCGGGCGCCACGTCGACGGGGGACGCGACTACCTCACCGGTGCGTGCATCTGCATCTCGCGCGCCGCCTGGGAGTCTGTCGGGCCATTCGACGAAGCGCTCTTTCTCTACTACGAGGACGTCGATTGGTGCCTGCGTGCCCGTCGCCGCGGTGTGCCGCTGACCGTCGCTCTGGACGCGCGGGCAGTGCATGTCGGCGGTGCTTCGAGCGGCGGGGAGCAGGGTGAGATCTGGGCCTACTACGCGACTCGCAACCGCCTCTGGCTCCTCGAGCAGCAGCGGGGTGCGCTTGCAGCGCGGCGGGAGGCGGTGCGGACGAGTGTACGCGCCCATCTTCGCGCGCTGCGCTCATCGCGCCGCGGAGTGGCAAAAGCCAAGCTGGCGGGTGTGCGGGACTGGTCGCAGCGCCGCATGGGGAGGCGCACGTGGCCGGCCTGAGCGTTGCGTTCGACGTCGCGTGCCTGACGCAGTCCCGTGCGGGAACGGCGCGCGTTGCCAGTGGACTGGTCGAGGCCTTGAGCACCCGACCCGACATCGAGCTGATCGAGGTGGGTACCGGAGAGCGGCTGGAGCGCGGCTCGCTGGGTCAGAAGCGCGATGCGTTGCGGCAAGATCTGGCCTGGTACGGGTTGCGGTTGGCGCGCGAGGCGCGCGCGAGCGGCGCGCAGATCATCCACTGCCCGACATTCCGAGGACCGCTGCGACACGCGGGAATTCCAACCGTCGTGACCGTGCACGATCTCGCCGTGTTGCGCGAGCCCTCGTGGTTTCCGGCCTGGAGCCGCACCTATGGACGCGCGCTCATGCCCCGCGCCGTGCGCGGAGCCGACCGTGTGATCTGCGTCTCTCGTGCCACGGCGCGAGATGTGGTGGGCTTGCTCGATGTGCCCCATCGCAATATCCGCGTGATTCCGAACGCCATCGAACCGGTGTTCTCGCAGCCGCCGGGCCCACCGCCACTCGAACAGCCGTACCTGTTGTGCGTCGGGACACCCGAACCGCGCAAGAACCTGCCTGCATTGCTCGACGCATTCGGCCGCGTCCGCCGCGCCGGCAGGCGCGTTCGCCTGGCGCTGGTGGGCGCCGATGGCTGGGGCGAGGTGACGATGGGAACGACCGAGGGCGTCGTCGCGTTCGGCCGCGTCGACGACACGGAGCTGCGTGACCTCTATGCGCACTCGGAGGCGCTGGTGCTTCCCAGCCTCTGGGAGGGCTTCGGACTCCCGGTCGGGGAGGCACTCGCGGCGGGCGCGCGCGTGGCCTGCTCGGATCTGCCGGCACTGCGCGAGATGGCAGGCGAGGACGCGACCTACTTCGATCCGACCGACCCTGAGGCGATCGCCGACGGCATCCTCGAAGCGCTTTCGCGCCCTCGACCCACACCGCGTCGCGGGATCAGCTGGGACGACGTGGCCGGCTCGGTGGCGGGTCTCTGGCGCGAGCTGGCTGTGTGAGTCTCAGAGCCGTCGCGCTGCCGCAGCCGAAATGCGCCTCGCCATACTACGTCTGTGTCGCTCTTGGTAGAGATGATCGTTTCGCGCGACGCCGACCCGGGCGTGCGCACGTGCTCGGAAGCCTGGGCGGCAGGCTTGCGCGAGGGCGGGTTCGAGGTCAGGTCCGTGGACGTCGTCGATGCTTCTGAAGCAGCGACGGCGGTGATCGTGGCACCGCATTCGGCGCTGCGTCCGCTGGCAGACGATCCGGTGCGAATCGCCGGGTTGCTCAAGCACTCGGTTTGCATGTCGCTGAGCAGGCTCGGTTCGGGCTCCCTGGGCGCCGATCGAAGCTATCACCGCGCCGCACCCGGCTCCGTCGCGCTCTCACGCGACGCGTCGCGCTACCTCAGCGCGCACGGCGTGCCCACGTGGCATCTCAAGCCCGGGAGCCACGCCCGCATGTATTCGGAGCACGAGGGGGAGCGCTCCGCAACGGTGGGAGCGCATGCGCGCTTTTCGAGCTTCCGCGAGGACCTTCTCGCGCGCTCGCGCGACGTGCTCGACCTGTATCCGTGCGACCTTCGCCTCTCGCACAGCGCCAGCGATCACCCGCCGGGTCATCTCGAGGCACACGACTGGCTGCCATGGCTCACCCAGCTCGACGTCCTTGTTTCGCTCCCGCCCGAGCCTGGCCCGGGCACCGAGTGGTGCGAGATGGTGCCCGCGCTGATGAATGGTGCCGTCGTGCTGACGACGGCAGAGTCGGATTACGGGCCGCTGGAGCCGGGCGAGGATTTTGCCACCGCTACGAGCGAGGGCTTCGCCGACGCGTTGCGCAGGTTGCTCGCCGATGACGAGCGCCGCGCGAGGATGCGCGAGTCCGCACGTGCGCATCTTTCCGCGACCCCGCTTGACGTATCTCCGTTGATCGATGCGATCCAGTCGGTCGGCTGCGAGGGCCGGTGGGCGACCCGTTCGCCGCCGAGGCGGCGCAGGCCCTCCCCCCTGCCGCCGCCGCGGTGGACATGGAGGGTGCGCTCGCAGCCGCCGAGGCGTCACGTTCCCGGCGGATGCAAGCGCGATCCGGCCGCGACGCCCAGACATCGACGACGAGCGCGTGGGAGACCGCGGCGCCGGCGGTGAGCGTTGTCATTCCGAGCTACGGGCAGGCAGCATTCGTCGCGGAGGCCGTCGAGAGCGCAGTGGCGGCAGAAGGCGTGCCGATCGAGATCGTCGTGATCGACGATGGCTCTGCGGACGGCTCGGCCGAGCTCGGCGTACGCCGCTCGCCGCCCACGACGAGCATCCGCT
>CAVQLU010000004.1:0-196558 GCA_963713435.1 uncultured Actinomycetes bacterium | reverse complement strand
ACGAGGAGCTCTACAAGAGCGAGCTCCAGGCGACCGATGGAGCCGCGCGCGAGAGTGACGATCCACCAGCTCCAGCGCATCGCGACGATGCACCTGCCGTACATCGAGCTGTACGAGGCCGACGACATCAGCGCCGTGAACACGCGCACCTGGTCGAACTGGACGACGCAACCGTCGCCGGACGGCCAGCCGATCACCTCCTTCGGCTACGACACGGTGATCGCGCTGCGCCCGGGGACGCCGGCATCGCCGGGCTATCCGGGCGTTCCCTTGGCGCTCGCGGGGCTGGCCGCGCTGGCGGCGCTCGCCCTCGGCTCGTCGTACCGCGCGCACCGCCGCGAGCAGCGCGAGCCGATCGAGATCGCGGACGCCCCCGCATGAGGCGGCTCGTCGCGCAGAAGCTCGCCCTGGCGGTGATCGCGCTCGCGTTCGTGCTGACACTCAACTTCTTCCTCTTCCGCGCGGTCGGCGACCCGCGCAACGACCTCCTGCGCGCCCCGCGCATGACGGCGGCGGAGCGGGCGCACCTGATCGAGGAACGCGGCCTCGACCGCTCGCTGCTCGAGCAGTACGGGATCTACGTGCGCAACACGCTGCGCGGCGAGCTCGAGGTCAGCTACCAGTCGAACCGCCCCGTCACGGACGTGATCGGCAACGCCCTGCCGTACACGCTGATCCTCTCGCTGCCCGCGACGTTGCTCGCGGCGCTGCTCGGCACCTGGATGGGGGTCGTCTCGGCGCGCCGGCGCGGGAGCAAGACCGACGGCGCGCTCACGGGCGGAGCTCTGACGTTCTCCGCGATGCCGGTGCAGTTCCTCGCGATCGTCGTGGTGCTCGTGTTCGCGATCTGGTCGAAGGCGTTCCCCAGCCAGTTGTCCGAGGAGCCGGGCACGACCGCGACCGGGCTCTCGCACGTCTGGGACGTCTCGCAGCACGCAGCGCTGCCCGTGATCGCGCTGACGCTCGGCATCCTCGCCAGCTGGAGCCTGATCATGCGCGCCTCGCTCTCCGAGACGCTCGATGAGGACTACATGACGACCGCGCGCGCGATCGGCTTCTCACCGAGACGCGCCGCGCTGCGCCACGCGGTCCCGAACGCACTGCTGCCCGTGATCGCGCTGACCGCGATGTCGCTCGGCTACGTCGTCGGCGGCGTCATCTTCATCGAGTCGGTGTTCTCGTGGCCGGGAATCGGGCAGGTTACCTACGACGCACTGCTCAACCGCGACCTGCCCGTACTCAAGGGCGTCTTCCTGTTCTCGTCGGCGGTCGTGATCCTCATGAACCTGGTCGCCGACGTGATCATCATGGCCCTCGACCCGCGCGTGCGCGCCCGCTGATGGCGGTCTCGTCGGAGACGGTCGCACGACTGCTCGGCGCCGAGCGCAAACCACTCGGCCGCGGGCTGCCCGCCACCATCGCAGTGGTGCGCGCGATCGGCCGCCGCCCGATCGGGGCGTTCGGCCTGATCACGATCGGGATCGTCGTGGTGATGGCGATACTCGGCCCCCTGCTGGCGCCGCAGGAGCCGCTCGCCTCGAGCAGCTTCGAGTTCGCGCACCGTATGGAGGGCCCGTCCAGCACGCACTGGTTCGGCACCGACGAGGCGGGCCGCGACCTGCTCTCGCAGTTCCTGATCGGCGCGCGTGTCTCGCTCGTGGTCGGCGTCGTGGCGGGCCTCGCCTCGGTCGTGCTCGGGGCGATCGTCGGCATCTGCGCGGGCTACTTCGGCGGCGGGGTCGATCGCACGCTGACGTTCCTCGACGACTGGTTCCTCGTGATCCCGTTCGTCCCGTTCGCACTCCTCCTGGCAGCGCTCCTGCAGGACGACGTCAACCAGATCCCGGGCGGCAGGACCGGCATCATCGTGATCGTGCTCGCGATCACCGGCTGGGCAGGGACGACGCGCATCGTGCGCGCGCACGTGCTCTCGCTGCGCGGGCGGCAGTTCGTCGAGCGGGCCCGCTCGCAGGGCGCCTCGCATCTCTGGATCATGCGGCGCCACATCCTGCCCAACGTGATGCCCGTCGTGTGGGCCAACTCCGTGCTGATCATCGCGCTCGCGATGCTCGGCGAGGCAGGCCTCTCGTGGTTCGGCCTCGGCGACCCGGACTCGTTCTCCTGGGGCACCATCCTCTACAACGGCTTCCAGGCCGGGGCGATCAACCTGGGCGCGTGGTGGTACCTCGTACCGCCCGGCACCGCGATCACGCTCCTCGTGCTGGCGTTCTTCGCCGTCGGCCAGGCCATCAAGGAAGCCGGGAACCCACGCTCCGGGGACGAGTCGTGAGCGACGCACCCGTCCTGCGCGTCGAGGATCTCCGCGTCGGGTATCGCACGGGCGGCGCAGACGTCGAGATCGTCTCGGGCGTCTCCTTCGAGCTGGCGCGCGGCGAGGTGCTGGGGATCGCCGGCGAGTCGGGCTGCGGCAAGACCACGACCGCGCTCGCGATCGTGCAGCTGCTCGCGCCGGGGTTGCAGCAGCTCTCGGGCACGATCGACCTGGCCACCGAGCACGGCGTCGTCCAGGTGCAGCGGCGGACCGAGCGCGGCATGCGCGACCTGCGCTGGGCCGAGATCTCGCTCGTGTTCCAGGGTGCGCTCGACGCGCTCGACCCGGTGCAGCGGATCTCGCGCCAGATCGGCGAGGCGATTCGCCTGCACGATCCCGCGGCCGACCGCACGGCCGTGCGCACGCGCGTCGCGGAGCTGCTCGAGCGGGTGGGCATCAGCCCGCGCCGCGCCAGTCAGTACCCGCACGAGTTCTCGGACGGGATGCGGCAGCGCGTGATGATCGCGCTCGCGCTCGCCTGCGATCCCCAGGTCGTGGTCGCCGACGAGCCCACGACGGCACTCGACGTCGTCACGCAGGCGCAGGTGCTCGCCCTGCTCGAGGAGCTGCGGCGCGACCTGGGCCTGGCGCTGCTCCTGATCACGCACGACCTCGGGGTGATCGCCGAGACGTGCGATCGCGTGGCGATGATGTACGCCGGGGGCATCGTCGAGACCGGACCCACCGAGACGGTGTTCGCCTCCCCGCAGCACCCCTACACGCAGCGGCTGCTGGGCGCGTTCCCTCAGATCGGGCGCGAGCGCAGCCTCCCGCCGGCGATCCCGGGCTCGCCGCCCGACCCGGCGGATCCGCCCTCCGGTTGCCGCTTCCACCCGCGTTGCCATCTCGCGCGCGAAGTCTGCGAGCACGGCGAGATGAGCTTGCGGCCGCTCGGAGAGGACCACGAGTCGGCGTGCCTCTTCGCCCCGCTCACGCAGGCCGCGGTCGGCGGAGCCGTGCGATGAGCGTCATTCCCCTCGCCACCGCCGTCACGCCGCTGGCCGAGGCGCGCGGACTCGAGGTCGAGTTCTACCGGCGCGGTCGCGCCGTGCGCGCGCTCGACGGCGTCGACCTCGAGTGGCGCCGCAACGAGGTACTCGGCGTCGTCGGCGAGTCGGGCTGCGGCAAGACGACACTCGCGCGCACCCTGCTCGGTCTCGAGCAGCCGAGCGGCGGCGAGCTGCGCTTCGAGGGCGCCCCCCTCGATCGCGGTGGCCTGCGCACGCTCCGCGAGAAGCTGCAGATGGTGTTCCAGGATCCGTACCAGTCGCTCAACCCGCGCATGCGGGTGAGCGAGCTCGTGCAGGAGCCGCTGCACATGCAGAGCATGTCGCGCGCCGACCGGATCCTGCGCGCCGCGAGCGCGCTCGAGGACGCAGGACTCGCGCCCGCGGAGCACTTCTGGAACTGCTTTCCGCACGAGCTCTCGGGCGGGCAGCGCCAGCGTGTCGCGATTGCGTGCGCGCTCGCACCCGAGCCCGCGGGACTCGTGTGCGACGAGCCGGTCTCGGCGCTCGACGTCTCCGTACGCGCACAGGTGCTGCATCTGCTGCTCGCCCTGCGGCGCGCCCGCAGGCTGTCCCTGCTGCTGATCACGCACGACATCGGCATGGCGTGGGCGCTCTGCGACCGCGTCGCGGTGATGTACCTCGGGCGCATCGTCGAGCTCGGCAGCGCCGCGGACGTGCTCGAGCGGCCACAGCACCCGTATACGCAGGCGCTCGTCGCCGTGGCACCGAGCACGCGCACGCGGCCGGCTGCGAACGGCCCCGCGCTGCTGCAGGGCGAGGCGCCCGACGCCTCGCGCATCCCGGGCGGCTGCCGCTTCCACCCGCGCTGCCCGCGTGCCCGCGAGCGCTGCTCCGCCGAAGACGTGGGGCTGCGCCCGAGCGGCGCCGCCGGCCAGACCGCCGCGTGCTGGTATCCCGGCACCGACGCGCTGCCGCCTGCGAGCATTGCGTGATGGCCCACCTCCGCTACGAGCAGCACACCTGGCCGGAGCTCGCCGAGCTCGCCGCGCGCGACGACGTCGTCGTCGTGATCCCGACGGCGACGCTCGAGGATCACGGCCACCATCTGCCGATCGACACCGACGTGCGCCTGATCGAGGAAGTCGCGCGCGGCGCATGCGAGCGCGTCAACGCCGCGGGCGGGACGGCGCTCCTGTTCCCGACGGCCGTGCACGGCTACACGCCCCACCACCTCCACTTCCCGGGCACCGTCACGCTGCGCTGGAACGTCTTCGTCGAGTACCTGCTCGACCTCGGCCGCTCGCTCTGCCACCACGGCTTCGACCGCATCCTGATGGTCAACGGCCACGGCTCGAACCAGCCGCTCGTCGACATTGCCGCGCGCCTCGTGAACGTGGAGCACCCCGCAGCCATCTGCGCGTCGTGCTGGTACCTCGTGACGCCCGAGTCCAAGCAGCTGCTCGAGGAGTTGCGCGAGTCGGGCCGCGGCGGCATGGCGCACGCCTGCGAGCTCGAGACCTCGCTCTATCTCGCGATCGAGCCCGGGCTCGTGCAGATGCAGAAGGCGGTCAAGGAGATCCCGCCGCAGACGGAGTACATGTGGATGGACTGGAGCGACGGCCCGCTCTCGTACATGCCGCACTGGAGCGCGCTCTCGCAGTCGGGCGTCACGGGCGACGCGACCGTCGCCACGCCCGAGAAGGGCGCGCGCTGGCTGGCCCGCGCGCAGGAAGAGATCGCCGGCTTCATCGCCGAGGTGCGCGACCGCCCGCACCCGCAGCCGGTCGACCACCACTGAGCGTGACTCTCTACCTCAGCTCGAGTCTTGCAACGACCCGGGTCAGACCCGCCCGTTGCGGGTCTGACCCTGCCCTTGCGCGAATCGTGAAATCGGCCGCAGCGCCGGACTAGTGTGAGTTGCATGAGTCTTCCTGCAGCCATCGCGCTGCCGCGGCCGCGTGCCGCCGTACTTGCCCGGATCGCCTGGCTGACGCTGCCCGCGATCGCCACGCTTGCGCTCGCCGCGCAGGACGGCGGCTCCGCCACCGGCGACTGGATGCCGTGGGCGCTCGTGGCCGTGCTCGCCGCGGGCGGGATGCTCGCGTTCGACGTCATGCGGCTGCGGCGCGGGCTCGGGCTCGTCGCGCTGGGCTGCTTCGGCGGGCTGGCGCTCTGGAGCGGGCTCTCGGTGTTCTGGGCCTGGCTGCCGGGCGATGCGGCGACCGAGGCCTCGCGCACCCTCTTCTACGCGGCGGCGTTCGCGATCGTGCTGCTCGCCGTGCGCACGCAGCGCGATGCCGCGACCATGGTCGGCCTGATCGCCGCGGCCACGGGACTCGTGACGCTCTACGGCTGCGTGCGCCTGGCCGCGGATGCGCCCGACTCGATGATGATCTACGACCGCCTCGGCTGGCCGACCGGCTACCCCAACACCTCGGCCGCGCTCGGCGTGCTCGGGTTCTGGACGCCTCGTCGGCGTCGGGGCCGAGCGCGCCCTCGCCTGGCCGGCGCGCTCGCTGGCGCTCGCCGCCGCCGTGCCGGCGCTCGGCTTCGCCGTGCTCACCCAGAGCCGCGGCGCGGCCGTCACGCTGCTGCTCGTCTCGCCGTTCGCGATCGCGCTCGTGCGCGAGCGGCTGCGCCTGACGGCGTTCCTGCTCGTCGCGCTCGCCGGGCTGCTGCCCGCCCTGCCCGCGCTGCGCACGGCGGTCGACGACGGTACGGCCGCCTCCGCCGGAACGGCGGCCTCCCGCCTGCTGCTCGGCGGCGTGATCGTCGCCGTCCTGGCCGCGCGTGATCGCGATCGCCGATCAGCGCATCTCGATCTCGCCGGCGCGCCGGCGCCTGCTCGGCCGCGGTGCGGCCGTGGCGGTCGCGATCGCCGCCGTGCTCGTGGTCGCGGTCGGCGTCCAGAAGGACGCGCCCGCGCGCATCCAGAACGCCTGGCATTCGTTCACGCTCGTCGACGCCGCAGAGCGACGCGGGCCCGCACCTGCTGTCCGTCGAGTCCAACCGCTGGGATTTCTGGGGCGTGGCCGCCGACGACCTCGAGGCGCGGCCGCTGAACGGCTACGGCGCAGGCAGCTTCGGCCCGACCTACCTGCGCAACGGCAACAGCGGCGAGATGCCCGCGCAGGCCCACGGGCAGCTGCAGGAGCTCGCCGCGACGCTCGGCCTGCCCGGGCTGCTGCTCGGGTGCGCCGTCGGCGCGATCGGCCTCGCCGGCCTGCTGCGCCGTCGCCGGGGCGCTCGCCGGCGCTCGCCGGCGCGGGCGTGGGCGTCGCGTGCGTGCTCGCGCACGCGCAGGTCGACTGGCACTGGCAGGTGCCGGCGGTCGCGCTGCCCGTCGTGGCGCTCCTCGCGTGCGGCGCGGCCCTCCACCCGCTGCGGCCCCGCGATTCCGCGGCGCGCCGCGCGCATCGGCGGCGGCGTCGTGCTCGCGCTCGCGCTGCTGTGGGTGCTGCCCGGGTTCGCCGCAGAGCGCCTGATGGAGCGCGCAGTCGACAACGGCGATCCCGCGGCCGCCCGCTTCGCGGCGACGATCTCGCCGTTCAACCCGGCTCCGCTCCGGCTCGCCGCCCGCCTCGAGCCGCCCGCACGCGGCCTGCAGGACGCGCTCGCCGCCACCCGGCGCGCGCCGCAGGAGTGGAGCTCCTGGGTGCTCGTCGCACAGCTCGCCGGGGACGACAAGGCGCTCGCGGCGCGCGCCTGCGCCCGCGCGCGCGTCGAGAACCCCCGCCTCACCGACTGCAGCTGACACGCGGCGTGCGCTCGCGCAGGCCGCACCGCACCACCGTCAGGCCGCGGCCTTGTCCTCGGACGGAGCGGAGCTCTTCGAGGACGAGCGGCGGCCGCGCAGCGCGCCCGAGGTGTAGAGCTTGTGCAGGCGCTCGCTCTTCTTGAGCCGGCGGCGCAGCGCGATCGACATGCGGGCGCGAGCGACGTAGGCGTGGCCGACCGGGCCGCGCGCCAGGCCGTAGCCCTGGTACATCGGGTCGAAGCGATCGGCGAGCTCGCGCTTGTAGCGCTCGCCGCCGCCGAGGTACTCCATGCGGCGCGCACCGCGCTCCGATGCGAGCGCCATCGCGCGCCGGAGCGTCACGAGGCCGGGCCCGAAGCGGCCCACGGCCTCGTCGTAGCCGTTGCGGTAGAGGAAGATGCATGCTGCCGATCACGAACCAGTTCATGAACGCGACCGGGCTTGCCGTCGATGCGCACGGTCAGCATCGCGAAGTGACCCTCGTCCGGCGAGGCGCGGCAGCGCGTCGCGCTGGAACCGCTGGCCGCCGGGCGTGCCGAACGTCGAGCCGTCGGGGCGGCCCTCCCAGCGCAGGCGATGCAGCTCGAACGCGGCCGGCAGATCTCTCGAGCACGCCTTCGCCGTCGGTGGCGAGCGAGTACTCGAGGTTGCCGAGCTCGCTCGAGCTGCCGCTCGCGCCGCCGGTCGGTGCTGCGGCGCTTCGAGCTGGCGTGGCGGGTGTAGGCCTCCTCCCACCCCTCCGGCATCTCCGTCACCGGCGCCTCGACGCGCTCGACGAGCGTCATGCGCTCGCCGGCGGCGCGCGCGAGATTGCTCGCGGCGGGCAGCCCGAAGACGTCGAGCGCGTCGGGCCTGGCCGAGGCGACGACGGCGTCGAGCAGCATCCGCGCCGTGCGCAGGGCGCCTCGCCCGGCGCCGAGCAGGATGTCCCCGAGCGCCGACTCGTGCGAGCCGACGAAGCTCGCGATGCGCGCCGCGCCCGTGCCGCTGCACGATGAACGGCGCGACACCGACGAGGCCGCCGGCGCGCTCGGCCACGACGATGCACGGGCTCGCACTCGAAGCTCGGCTCGGCGAGCCACGCGCGCACCCAGGTGGAGAGCAGGTACGGGCTCGGCCGCGGCGCCGCAGCGACGAGCTCGTCCCAGGCGCGCCGAGTCGAGCTGGGCGAGCTGCTCGCCGGCCGTCAGCGTGCGGATCGACGCGGGCGGAGGGACTGCGGAGAGGTTTGGCATCTGCTTCTCACCCTAGTCGCAGCCCGGCCGGACCGAGCGGTGTTTTGCGGACCACCATGGGACGCGATGACGCCGCTCCCCGAACTCGCGCCGCCGGTCGCGAGCGGTCGGCCTCGCCAAGGCGGCGCTGGTGCGCGGCCAG
Source organism: uncultured Actinomycetes bacterium (assembly GCA_963713435.1). Classification (GTDB taxonomy): domain Bacteria; phylum Actinomycetota; class Thermoleophilia; order Gaiellales; family JALYLC01; genus JALYLC01. The sequence continues at coordinate 188,121 of CAVQLU010000004.1, read as the reverse complement.
GTGCTCGCCGGCGCGTTCCGCGGCGGCGCGACCCGGCCCGGCCTGCGCATCCTCTATCTACCACCGCGTCTCGGACGATCGCGATCCGCTCGCGGTCACGCCGGATGCGTTCCGGCGCCAGATGGACGCGCTCGCGGAGAGCGGGCAGCGCGTCGTCGACCTCTACGAGATCGAGACCTCAGCCTCGCGCCGGACGAGGCCGCGGTCGCGCTCACGTTCGACGACGGCTACCGCGACATCCTCGAGAACGCCCTGCCCGGTGCTGCGCGAGCACGGCTTCCCGAGCACCGTCTTCGTCGTGCCCGGCGCGATCGACGGCGAGAGCGCGTTCTCCTGGTACCCGCCCGGCGCCATGCCCGCGCTGGCCGGCTGGGACGAGCTGCGCGCCGAGGAGCGGGCCGGCCTCGTGCGCTTCGAGCCGCACACGCTCACGCACCCGGTCCTGACCGACGTCTCGCGACGATGCGGCGCGCAGCGCGAGATCGTCGGGCTCGAAGGACGCCGTCGAGCGCGAGCTCGGCCGCCCGGCGCAAGATCTTCTGCTACCCGGCCGGGTACTCACTCGCAGCGTGAGGTCGAGCTCGTGCGCGAGTGCGGCCTGCGCGCGGCGCGTGACCTGCGAGTTCGGCGCCAACCACGCCCCGTTCACGAGCTTCGAGCTGCGGCGCACGATCGATCGAGCGCTTCGATCCGCTGTGGCTGTTCCGCGCCCGCCTCGGCGGAGCGACCGACGCAGCGCCGCCTGGCCGCCGCACCCGCCGCGTCGAGCACCCTCGCTGCGTGACGCCGCGGCTGCTCGTGGTCGTGACGCTCGCCGAGGCGGGCGGAGCGCAGACGTTCGTCGCCGACGCTCGTCGCGGGGCTGCGGGAGCGCTACGCGATCGAGGTCGCCGCGCACGGGCCCGGGCGGGGCGCTGGTCGAGGCCTGCGCGGCGCTCGGCGTCCCCTTCCATCACGTGCGCCACCTGGTGCGCGACCCGCATCCCGTACCACGACGCGGCGGCCGTGCGCGAGCTGCGCTCGCTGGCGCGCGCGGTCGGGCCCGACATCGTGCAGATCAACTCGTCCAAGGCCGGCGTGCTCGCGCGCCTCGCGCTCGCGCGCACGGGCGCCAAGACGGTCTTCACCGCCCACGGCTGGGCCTTCTCGGGCCGCGGCGGCGCGGCCGGCGCGGTCTACACGACGGCGGAGCGCGCCGTCGCGCCGCTCAGCGACGCGATCGTCTGCGTCTCGAACCACGACCTGCAGCTCGCGCACGAGCGCCGCATCAAGCCGCGCGGCGGGCTGCACGTGATCCACAACGGCGTCGACGCGCCGCCGCGCTCCGCGCGGTCGCCGGCCGCCCGGCGAGCGGCTCGTGCTCGGCTGCACGGCGCGGCTGGCGCCGCCCAAGGACCTGATCACGCTGCTCGACGCGCTCGCACAGCCCGGCTGCGAGCGCTGGGAGCTGCGCGTCTTCGGCGACGGCCCCGACCGCGAGGCGATCGAGCGCCACGTGGACGAGCTCGGCCTGGCCGATCGCGTGCGCGCTGCTCGGCCACCGCGACGACGTCGCCGAGCAGCTCGCCGACTGCGACGCCTTCGCGCTGATCAGCGACTGGGAGGGCCTCCCCTACTCGATCCTCGAGGCCATGGCGGCCGGCCTGCCCGTGCTCGCGACCGCCGTCGGCGGCATCGCCGACCTCGTCGTGCCCGGCGAGACCGGCGAGCTCGTCCCGGCGCGCGACGCCGGCGGCGGCCGCGCGCGTGCTCGCCGCCTGGGCAGCGGATCCCTCCCGCCTGCCCGTCCTGGGCGCCGCGGCGCACGCGCGCGCACGCGACGTCGTTCTCGCGCGAGCAGATGGTGCGGCGCTACGACGCGCTCTTCGGCTCGCTGCTCGCCGGCTGATCAGGCCGCGAGCGAGCTGCGTGGCGAGCGACCCGGCCACGCGCAGGGCGGCGAAGTCGGCGCCCTCGACGAAGCGCGAGAGCGGCCCGAAGCGGCCCTCGGCCGGAAAGCCAACGAGCGAGATCTGCGGGACGCTCGAGCGGAACGAGCGGTCGAGCACCGGCCAGCCGTCCTGGACTGCGACGCGACTTGCGCAGCTCGGGCGCCAGCACCGTGAGCCCGTCGCGATGAAGGCGAAGCCGCAGGCGACGATGCAGGCGTCGACCGCGCGGCTCGTCCCGTCGCTGAGGCTGAGCACGAGGTCGTCGGGGCGCGACTCGACGCGCACGACCTCGACGCCCTCGCTGATCGGGATGACGCCCTCGACCTGCTCGCGCAGCCAGGGCGCGGCGCCGGGTCGCAGCAGGCGCGCGTTGATGCGCATGCGCGCACGCGTGCGGCAGCCGCGCGAACGCATCCGGATGGATGGCGAAGCGGTTGATCGGCGGCGGCCCGAAGCCGACGACGGGATAGGCCAGGTCGTAGAGCCGCTGCCGCACGGGCCCGCGCGGCGCGTGCGGCTCGCGCTCGGTGAACCAGCGCACGCGCGAGCGCACGAGCAGCTCGACGCTCCCGGTCGCTGCGCGATGGGCGAGCAGCGCGCTCTCGACGCCGTTGTTCCCCGCGCCGATGACGACGACGCGCTTCCCCGCGAGATCGTCGTAGCCGCTGCGCTCGAGCACGATGCGGATGCGCGGATCGCCGGACGCGGCCAGCGCCGCGGGCACGCGCGGGAAGGGCGTGACGCCGAGCGCGAGCACGGCCGCGCGGGCCTGCACCTCGTCGCCCGCGGCCGTCGTCAAGCGCACGCCGCCGTCGGCGAGCTCGATCCTGCTGACGTCGCCCGGGTCGCTCTCGGGCACGAAGCTGCGCCGGAACCACTCGGCGTAGCTGCAGGAAATGCGGCAGCGGCAGCGGCTCGATGCGCTCGCCGTCGCCGCTCTGCACCCAGGCCTCGAGCGTGCCCGCGCGCCCGGGCGCGGACAGGTTCGTGTGCTCCCAGTCGGAGCGCAGCAGCATGTCCGGCGGCATCAGCCGCCGCCACGTGCGCATCGGCTCGCCGAACGTGCGGGTGGTGCCGTGCAGCGCGAGGCGTGCGCGGCGACGGAGAGCCCGAAGGGGCCGGCGCCGACGACTGCGGTGTCGATGCGATCCACGCTCTCAACTTAGAGCGCATTGCGCTCTTCGTCTGCTAGCTTCGCCTGGTGCGCGCCCGCGATCACGGCTTCGTCGTGGGCCAGCTCCCGCCCGGCCCGGCCAACGCCATCACCGACGTCGCCGGGCGTGCGCGTAGGACACGCGAACGCCCTCCCGACCACACCGGAGTGACCGCGGTCTGGCCGCACGCGGGCGATCCGTGGCAGCCAGCCGTACTTCTGCGGCACCGCCGCGCTCAACGGCGCCGGCGAGCTCACCGGCGCCTGGGAGATCGAGGAATGGGGCGCGCGCACGACGCCCGTGTTCCTCACCGGCACCTCCTACGTCGGTGCCGTCTACAACGGCGCGACCCACGTGCTCACGGCGCGCGAGCCGACGATGGCGCGCGACGACGTGCATGATCCCCGTCGTCGGCGAGTGCGATCCGTCGTCGTGGTGCGATCTGCGCGACGGCCCCGAGCCCGGGGACGAGCTGGTCGCCCGTGCGCTCGACGACGCGCGCGGCGGTGCGATCGCCGAGGGCCAGGTCGGCGCCGGCGTCGGGCATGGAGACGTTCGGCTACGCGGCGGGCATCGGCACGTCCTCGCGCGTCGTCGGCGAGCACGTCGTCGGCGTGCTCGTGCTCTCGAACTTCGGGCTCACGGAACGCTTCGTCCTGTGCGGCCGGCCGGTCGGGCGTCGAGCTCGCGCGCGAGACGGCCTCCAGCGGCGAGGGCTCCTGCATCTGCCTCGTCGCCACCGACGCGCCGCTCCTGCCCCACCAGCTGCGGCGGCTGGCGCGGCGCCCGTTCATCGGCCTCGCGCGCACCGGCTCGTACGGCTCGCACGGCTCGGGCGAGATCGCCTTCGCCTGGACGACCGCCAACCTCCTGCACGCGCGAGGCGCCGGCCGAGACGGCGCTGCGCATGCTCGACGACGAGCTCCTGAGCGTGCTCTTCGCCGCCTGCGCCGAGGCGGCGGAGGAGGCCGTGCTCAACGCCCTCTGCGCCGGGCGCGACCTGCGCGGCTACACCGGGCAGGTGCTGCCGCGCTTCCCGGCCGAGCGCTTCGCGCTGCCCGCCGGGGCGTGACTCCCCGCGCGCGCGGGCGTCGCTACGCTCGCCCGATGCGCATTGCGGTGATCGGCGGAGCAGGAGGCATGGGCAGCGTCACGACTGCCGACGCCGCGAAGAGCGACGGCGTCGAGCAGGTGATCCTGGTCGATCGCGACGAGGCCGGCGCGGCGCGAGCTCGCCGCGGCCCACGCCAACGTCGAGGTGCGGTCGCCGGGCGAGGGCGCCGAAGGCCTGCGCGCGGCGCTGTCGCGGCGCCGACGCGGTCGTCAACGCCGCCTCGCACCGGCTCAACCTCGCCGTCATGCGCGCCTGCCTCGAGGTCGGAGCCCACTACACCGACCTCGGCGGCCTCTACTACTACGCGATCGAGCAGTACGAGCTCGACGAGGACTTCCGCGGCGCCGGGCTCTCGGCCGCCATCTCGATGGGCGCGGCGCCGGGCATCACGAACATGCTGGCGGCGGCCGCCGTCGCCGAGCTCGACACGGTCGAGTCGATCGAGGTGCTCGACGCCTGCGTCGCCGGCCGCCCCTACGACCCGGACGAGCCCTACGTCCCGGCCTACGCCGCCGACACGCTGATCGACGAGTTCACGCGTGCCCGCGCCGATGTTCATCGACGGGCGCGAGCAGCTGATGGAGGCCGGCGGCGGCGCGCGGACGTATCACCTGCCCGAGGGCGACGTCGAGTGCGTCTACACGATCCATTCCGAGCCGGCCACCCTCCCCCGCTCCTACGCCGACCGCGGCATCCGCAACGTCGAGTGGCGCCTCGGCCTGCCGCCCGCGCACACGCTGCCGCTGCGCGCGTTTGTGGCCGAGCGGCCTGGCGTCGACCGACGCCGGTCGTCAGATCGACGGCCGCGACGTGCTCGCCGCGCGACGTGCTGGTCGCCGTGCTCGCCCGCCAGGGCGGCGCGCCCGAGGATCCCGGTGCGCTCGAGCGCCTGCGCGCCCACGTCGTCGGAGCGCGCGCCGGCGAGCGCGTCGAGATCGACGCCGATCTCCCGCTCACGCAGCGCCCCGAGTGGGGAACCGACTCCGGCACGTACTCCACGGGCGTGCCGCCCGTCGGTCACGGCGCAGCTGCTGGCGAGCGGCCAGGCGCTGCGCACGGGCGTCGGCGGCCCCGAGGTGATCGTGCCGGTCGAGGCCTTCTTCGCAGCGCTCGCAACCCGCGGCATGCACGCCGAGATCGCCGTCCGCCGGCCGCTCGGCTGACGACCCCTCCCCTGCGCGCGGCCGGTATCCTGGGAGCGCGGGAGAAGTGGCCGAGTGGCTGAAGGCGGCGCCCTGCTAAGGCGTTACAGGGGGTTAACCTCTGTCGAGGGTTCGAATCCCTCCTTCTCCGTTCGCGGCCGGAGCCCAACTCGCGGAGAACTCCACCATGGCACCGAAGGAGAGCACGACCATCGACGCCGGCGGGCGCGAGCTGCGCGTGAGCAGCGCCGATCGCGTGATCTTCCCGGCGACCGAGCGCACGGCCGCCGTGACCAAGCTCGACATCGTCGAGTACTACCTCTCCGTCGAGGACGGGATCATGCGCGCGCTCGCGCGGCGTCCGACGACGCTCGAGCGCTGGCCCAAGGGCGTGCACCCGGGCATCGTGCTGTCGACGCGGGAGCAGCGGCGGCGGCGACGCCTTCTTCCAGAAGCGCATCCCGCGCGGAGCCCCCGACTACGTCGAGACCACGCGGATCACCTTCCCGTCGGGCCGGCACGCCGACGAGATCCGCCCGACCGAGATCGCCGTCGTCGGCTGGGCGGCGCAGATGGGCACCATCACGTTCCATCCGTGGCCGGTGCGCGACGAGGACGTCGACCATCCCGACGAGCTGCGCATCGACCTCGACCCCCAGCCTGGCACCGACTTCGCCGACGCCGTGCGCGTCGCCGCCGAGGCGCGCGCGCTGCTCGAGGAGCTGGGCTACGCGGGGTTCCCGAAGACGTCGGGCGGCCGCGGCATCCACATCTACGTCAGGATCGAGCCGCGCTGGACGTTCACCGACGTGCGCCACGCCGCGATCGCGTTCGGCCGCGAGCTCGAGCGGCGGCTTCCGGGCGAGGTGACGACGAACTGGTGGAAGGAGGAGCGCGGCGAGCGCATCTTCGTCGACTACAACCAGAACGCCCGCGACCGCACGATCGCATCCGCCTACAGCGTGCGGCCCAAGCCGGGCGCGCCGGTCTCCGCGCCGTTGACGTGGGACGAGCTCCCGCAGGTCGCGCCGGAGGACTTCACCGTCGCGACGATGCCCGCGCGCTTCGCCGAGGTCGGCGATCGCCACGCGGCCATCGACGACGTCGCCCACTCGCTGCAGCCGCTGCTCGACATGTACGAGCGCGACGCCAGCGACGGCGTGGCCGACATGCCGTATCCGCCGGACTATCCGAAGATGCCGGGCGAGCCGAAGCGCGTCCAGCCCTCGCGCGACCGCGACCGCCCGCGGCGACTAGCCCGCCTGCGGCAGCTTCTTCGCGCCGCGCCGCGCAGCCGGAGCCGACGGCGGCGGCACGACCGGCCCGATGTCGCCGTCCGGCGCCTCGTCCAGATCGACGATCACCGGCGCGTGGTCGCTCGGCCCCTTGCCCTTGCGCGCCTGGCGGTCGACCCAGGCGGCCCGCACGCGCTCGGCGACCGCCCCGTCGGCCGAGCACGAGGTCGATGCGCATCCCGCAGTCCTGATGGAACATCCCGGCCCGGTAGTCCCAGTAGGTGAACACCCGCTCGTGCGGCCAGCGGTCGCGCACGACGTCGTGAAACCCGAGCTCCTCGAGCGCCGCCAGCGCAGCCCGCTCGGGCGGCGTGACGTGGGTCTGTCCCACGTAGGCGTCGGGATCGAAGACGTCCTCATCGGTCGGCGCGATGTTCACGTCGCCGCACACCACCGTCGCCTCCGGCGCGGCCGCGAGCAGCTCGCGCAGCGACGCCAGCCAGGCGAGCTTGTAGCGGTAGTGATCCGAGTCCGGCGTGCGGCCGTTCGGGACGTAGACCGAGACCACCCGGACGCCGGCGCACGTCGCAGCCACCGCGCGCGCCTCCTGATGCGGGAAGCCCGGGCCGCCCGGCAGTCCCGCGACCACGTCGTCCAGCCCGACGCGCGAGAGGATCGCCACGCCGTTCCAGGCGGCCTCGCCGTGCGCCGCGATCTCGTAGCCGCGATCTTCGAGCTCGGAGCCGAGCAGCTCGCTCAGCTTGTCGTCGGCGAGCTTCGTCTCCTGCAGGCAGACGACGTCCGGCTTCCGCTCATCCAGCCACGGCAGCAGGCGCGGCAGCCGCTGCTTGACCGAGTTGACGTTCCACGTCGCGATCCGCACAGCGGCACGTTAGCGGCCAACCGCTGCACGACCTCCTACTCAACCTCCATTCAAATCCCCCAACCACACAAATAAATTACATTTATCACTACAAACATTCCACCACTAGGATCACGCAAACTATACTGTTCCCCTCTCATGACGAGCCCAACGGATTCCAGCGCACCTCCGCCCGATCCCGCCCAGCTGCTGCGCAGTCGCAGCTACGTCGTCGTGCTGGTGCTCGGAGCTCATCATCGGTGCGCCGATCGCGGCGGTCGCATACTTCTTCCTGCAAGCCGATCTCCAACACCTCGACGTGGGTGTTCACGACGCTGCCGGGCGATCTGGGCTTCTCCAGCGAGCCGCTCCTGTGGCCGCTTCTGCCCCTCACGGTGAGCGGTCTGCTGGTCGGCCTCACGCTCCGCTACCTGCCGGGAACAGGCGGGCACAAGCCCGCCGAGGGCTTCCACACCTCCGGCGCGACCGCTTCCGATCGAGCTGCCGGGCATCATCATCGCCGTCCTTCGCCACGCTCAGCCTCGGAGTCGTGCTCGGCCCCGAGGCGCCGCTCATCGCGATCGGCAGCGGGCTGGGCGTGCTCGCGCTGCATTTCCTCAAGAAAGACGCGCCCGACACCGCCGTGCTGGTGATCGGCGCCGCCGGCAGCTTCGCGGCGGTCAGCGCGCTGCTCGGGCTCGCCGCTCGTAGGCGCGTTTCTGCTCATGGAAGCCGCCGGCATCGGCGGCCCGCTGATGGCCGTGGTGCTCATCCCTGGCCTTCTCGCCGCGGGGTCGGCACGCTGATCTTCATCGGGCTCGACAGCTGGACGGGCTACGGCACGCAATCGCTCGCCATCCCCGACATCCCTCCGTTCACGACCCCGACCGTCGCCGAGTTTCTCTGGGCCATCGGCATCGGCCTGGCCGCTGCCGTGCTCGGCTCGCGATCCGGCGGCTCGGCGATCCTGCTCCAACCGATCGTCGAGCGGCGGATGGTGCTTCTGACGCCGATCGTCGGCTTCGGCGATCGGCGCAGCTGCGCCGTGCTCTTCGCGCAGTTCAGCGATCACGATTCCTCGGAGGTGCTGTTCTCTGGCCAGGACGCCCTGCCCGGCGCTGATCGAAGGCGCCGCCGGCTGGACCGTCGGCGCGCTCATCCTGCTCATGCTCTTCAAGGGCCTCGCCTACACCCTGGCGCTGAGCAGTTTCCGCGGCGGTCCGACGTTCCCGGGAATGTTCATCGGCGCCGCCGGCGGCATCGCGCTTTCGCACCTCCCCGGCCTCCCCATGATCGCCGGCGCCGCCATGGGCATCGGCGCCCTGTGCGTCAGCGATGCTCGGCCTGCCCCTCACCTCGGTGCTCCTCTCGGTGCTCTTTCTCAGCGCCGACGGCCTCGCCCTGACCCCCCTCGTGATCGTTTCCGTCGTCGTCGTCCTACGTCGCCTCGGCACGACTCGTTCCCGCAGCCCGAATCCCCGCTCACCGCGACACCCGCCGCCGACACCCGGATCATCCCCGTAGCACGGCGAGCGCTCGGCGCCGTCGGAGCGATGCCCTCGCGCGCAAGCGCGGCGGCCTCGACCATAGTGAGAGCCGTGCGCATCCTTCTCGTCACGCCGGGACTCGGGCTCGGCGGCAGTGAGCGGCTGACGCTCGCGTATGCCCGCGGCCTCGGCGCGCGCGGCCACGACGACGCTCATCGCGCACGGCCCGCCGCTGCCGCTCGCCGAACGCCGACGCAGCGGGCATCGAGCGGCGCGTCCTCAGCGAGCGCCCCTCTCGGCCGCACGCTGCCCGACGTGGCTGCGCGCGCTGCATGCCCTCGTCCGCGAGTTCAAGCCCGACGTCGTGCACACGCAGTCGGTGCGCACGACGGTCGCCGTCGCGCTGGCGGCGCCGCGCACGCCGCTGCTCGCGACGGTGCACGGCATCGAGGAGTCGGAGGAGCTCGCCGCCGCGCTCGCGCTGCGCGCCGAGCCGCGCGCGCGTGGCGGCCGTCTCGCAGGCCTCGGCCGACGGGCTGCAGCGCCACCGGCTGGCGCCGCAGGTCGTGATCGTGCCGCGCGGCGTCGACATCGACGAGCTCGAGCGCGCGCGCGCTCGCGCCCCGCGACGCCGATCCCCGATCGCCGCCCGCTCGTCACCTGCCTCGCGCGCCACTACCCCGTCAAGGGCGTCGACGTGCTCGTCGACGCCTTCCCGCGCGTGCTCGAGCCGCTGCCCGGAGCCGGGCTGCTGCTCGTCGGCGGCGGGCCGGAGTACGACGCGCTGATGGCCCGCGTCGAGCAGCTCGGGATCGCCGCCGCCGTGACGTTCACGGACCACCAGCACGAATCCCGCGCCCTATCTCGCCGCGGCCGACCTCGTGGTCCTGCCCTCGCGCCGCGAGGGCCTGCCGGTGTCGGCGCTCGAGGCGTTCGCGCTCGGGCGCGCCGTCGTGGCGACGGCCGTCGGCGGAACGCCCGACGTCGTGCGCGACGGTGAGACGGGCTGGCTCGTGCCGCCCGAGGATCCGGCCGCGCTCGCCGACGCCATCATCTCGGCGCTCTCGCAGCCGGACGAGCGCGCCCGCCGCGCGCCAGCTGGGCCGCGCGCTCGTCGCGCGCACCTATTCGACCGCGGCGATGATCGACCGCATCGAGGAGCTCTGCCGCTGCCTCACCAGGGACACGTCGCAGGCGCGAGCGCCGGCTACCGGGCCGCCCGCGCCTACCAGCGCGCGCGCATCGCGCGGGCGCGGCTGCGCCCGCAGGCCTGGAGCGGCGTGCGCATCCTCGGCTACCACCGCATCGCCGACGCGCGCGACTCGCTCGCGGTCTCGCCCGCGCGACTTCCGCGAGCAGATGCGCGCGGTGAGCGAGAGCGGCGCGACGCCGATCCGCCTCGACGCGGCGCTCGAGCTGCTGCGCGGCGCCCGTGCACGGCCGCTACGTCTGCGTGACGTTCGACGACGGCTACCGCGACAACCTGCTCGCCGCGGCGCCGGTCCTGCGCGAGTACGGCATCCCGGCCACGATCTACCTGCCGAGCCGCATCATCGACGGCGAGCTGCCGTTCCACTGGTACGAGGATCCGCCGCCCGCGCTCTCCTGGGACGAGGTCGGAGAGCTCCTCGCGCGGCGGGCTGATCGACGTGCAGTCCCACACGCTCACGCACCCGCTCCTGCCGCAGGTCGACGCGGCAGCGCTCGCGCGAGGAGATCGTCGACTCGAAGCGCGCGATCGAGCAGCACGTGCCCTATGCGCTGACGAGCTTCTGCTACCCGGCCGGCCTCTACGGCCCGCGCGAGGTCGAGTTCGTGCGCGAGGCCGGCTACGCGGCCGCGGTGACCACCAATCCCGGCGTCAACGCGGGCGAGGGCGACCTGCTGCAGCTGCGCCGCACGCTGATCTACGGCGCCGACGACCTGGCCGCGTTCCGGGCCAAGCTCGGCGGCGCGCTCGACGGCGAGACGGTGCTGCGCCGCGCGCTGCACGCCCGCCGCTCGCGCGCCGCCTGAGCAGGCTAGCCGCGCCGGGCGCGCAGGGCCTTGACGAGCTCGCGCAGCTCGTCGCGGTTCGCGAAGAGCAGGCTGCGCACGGGCACGCCGTCCAGGATGGCGACGGTGACGATGCTCGCGGCGCCGTAGAAGGTGTAGGCGCAGACCGACGCGATGGCGGCCCCGATCGCCCCGTGGCTCGGAATCAGCAGCAGGTCGAGCGCCGATCGTGATGATGACCTCCACGCCGGCCAGGATCGAGGAGAGGCCGGGCCGGCCGCGGCCCGCCAGCGCGTTCTCGACGAGCCCGCCGGCGGCCAGGAACCACATGCCCGGCAGCAGGATCAGGAAGGGCACGAGCGCAGCATCGAACCCGGGCCCGAAGCCGTACAGGATCATGGGCGGCCCGACGATGAACACGCCGAGGACGCAGATCGCGACGAGCGTGCCGTTGAGCCGCAGCGCCGCGCCCGAGAACGAGTCGTTGCGCGCCGCGCCCTTGGCGACCTGTGCCCGCAGCACGTACCCCATGGCGTTCGGGAACAACAGCACCAGCTCGGCCACGATCTGCGCGATCGCGTAGGCGCCGACGGTCGAGAGAGGCACGAAGGCCGCGAGCACGAGCACGTCGAAGCGCGCATTGAGGACCTTGAGCATCGCGCCGACCTGGATGCGCGCGCCGTAGCGCAGGGACGCCGCATGGACGTGGCGCGAGAACGCGATGCCGTTGCGCGCGAGCAGGCGCAGGCCTCCGAAGGCCGGCACGAGCAGCGTCGGCGCCGTCGCGAGCAGCGCGCCCGCCACACCCCAGCCGAGCCAGCCGACGATGGCCAGCGTGGCGGCCGCCGTGGTGATGCGCCCGCCGATGCTGAGGCGGTTGCGCAGCGCGAACGCGCTCTGCGCGGAGAGCAGGTTGGAGACGAGCACGTCGAGGTAGAACGTCGGCACGAGCAGCGCGGCGAGCAGCCAGATGCGCGCGTCGTAGGCCGGAGCGACGTGCTGCTGCAGCTCGCCCATCGCGACCAAGGCGACCGCCAGCGAGAGGACCAGCAGGACGCCGGCGTGCGCGAGCCCGTTGCCGAGCACGACGCCGCGCCGCGTGCGGCGACGGCTCGCGTAGTAGGTCGCGGCTTCCTGCGTGCCGATTCCGACGATCCCGGCCAGCACGGAGGCGCCCGTGAGGATCACGGCGACGAGTCCGCGTCCGTCGGCGCCGAGGAAGCGCGCCAGCATGATCGACGCGACGTAGCCGATGCCGAGCACGACGATGTTCGTCGTGAACACGCCGAGCGTGCGGCGTTGCAGAGTCGCGGTTGCGGAGTGGGCTGCCATGCGAGAGCGAGGGGCGACCGGCGCGACTCCTCGTTTCTCATCCTAGGCCCGCTCCGGGCGTGAACTACGGTGAGAAAGCGTGACCCCGAGAGTCCTGATCACCGACGGCGAGCAGCGCGCGGTCGTCGCGGCCGTGCGCGGCCTCGCCAGCGCCGGCTATGCCGTCAGCGTCATGGCGAGCAGCCGGCCGGCCGCCGCCCAGTGGTCGCGCGACTGCGCGCGGCGGCTCTACGCGCCGAGTGCCGCCGCCGACCGAGGCGCCGGCCTGGTCGAGGCCGTGCGCCGCGAGCTCGAGCGCGAGCCCTACGCCGCTCTCGTCCCCGGATCGGATGCCGCGCTGCGCGCGTTCTCGCGCCGGCGTGACGAGCTCGAGCCGCTCACGCGGCTCGGCCTGCCCAGCGACGCCACGGAGCGGGCCTTCGACAAGCTGCTGCTGCTCGAGGAGGCTGCACGCCACGGGCTCGCCGGGCCGGCCAGCCGCACGTGCGAGACGCCGTCCGAGCTCGCGGCCGGCGCGCAGGAGGTCGGTTATCCGCTGATGCTCAAGCCCGCCCGCTCGGTGCGCACCGACGGCGCCTGGCGCCAGCAGCAGTCCGTGATCGTGCGCGAGCCCGGACGAGCTCGCACCGGCCGCGGCGACGCTGGCCGCGCCGTACACGCTGCAGCGCTTCCACGAAGGCGCCCCGGTCGTGTCGGTCGCGGGCGTCATCGACGGCGGCGAGCTGCTCGGCACGGCCGTCGCGCGCTACGACCGCACGTGGCCCCCGTCGGCGGGCTCCGCGTCGGCCTCGACCACGATCGTCCCGCCCGAGGGTCTCGTCGAGCGCAGCCTCGGCCTGCTCAACGCGATCGGGTGGCGCGGGATCTTCGAGCTCGAGTTCCTCGAGTTGCCGACGGCCGCTACGCGACGATCGATCTGAACCCGCGCGTCTACGGCTCGCTGGCGCTCGCCATCGCCGCCGGCGCCAACCTGCCGGCGATCTGGGTCGGCCTCCTCCAGGGCGAGCGCCGGCCGCCGGTCGTGGCGCGCGCGGGCCTGCACTACCGCTGGGAGGAGGGCGAGGTGCGGGCGCTCCTGCGCGCGGTCGTCGCCGGCCGGAGCGACGAGCTCATGGCCGTCCTGCGACCGCAGCGTCACACGGCCTGGGCCTTCACGCGCGCGCTCGATCCCGGCCCCCTGGTCGCCCGGACCATCGTGCTCGGGCGCCTGCGCGGACTACCGGCGCTCAAGCGCTTCGCGCGCCTTGCACAGGCCTGACGCCGTAGCGCGCTCCCCGATCCGCGCCAACCGTATCCTCCGCCGGATGCAACGAGACCTGCGCGACACGCCGCTGTACCAGAAGATCGAGGACGAGTACCTGCGGCTCGCCGCGCCCGGGTTCGGCCAGGTCACGCGGGCGGGCGATCTGCGCGCGAGTCCCGACGGCACGCAGATCGCGATCTGCCGGCTCCCGGCTCGACGCGCTCGAGGGGCAGCCGCAGCGGCCGCATCTGCCTGGCCGCCGCGGACGGCTCCGGGCATGCGGCAGATCACGCACGGCCCGAACGAGCGACTCGGGCCCGCGCTGGTCGCCCGACGGCACGACGCTGAGCTTCCTCTCCGACCGCCGCGCCGCGGGCAACGCGCAGCTGTTCGCGCTCGCGCTCGGCGCCCTCGGCGAGGCGCGCCAGCTCGTCGAGGCGCCCGGCATCGTCGAGCACCACGAGTGGTCGCCCGACGGCTCGCGCATCCTGCTGCTCGTGGCCGGTCACGGCGCCGAGCAGACCGACGCGCTCGGCTCGGGCACGCTCGGCGCGAAGGCCGAGCTGCCCGATTGGATGCCCCTCGTCGATTCCAGCGAGGACGCCGAGCGAGCGGCGGCGCGCGCTCTACGTCCTCGACGTCGCGAGCGGCGAGCTGCAGGTCGCCTCGCCGTTCGAGCTGAACGTCTGGGAGGCGAGCTGGTGCGGCGACGGCGCGGTCGTCGCCATCGTCTCCGCCGGCGCCGGCGAGGGCGCCTGGTACGGCGCCCATCTGGCGCTCATCGATCCGGCCGCGCGCACGGGCGCGCACGCTGCGCGCGCAGCGACGTCCAGCTCGGCTGGGTCGCCGGCTCGCCCGGCGGCACCACGTGGCGGTGGTCGAGGCCGTGTGCAGCGATCGCGTGATCGTCGCGGGCGACCTGCTGCTGGTCGACCCCGCCTCGGGCGCGACGCCGCAGCGTCGACACCCACGGCGTCGACGTCACCTGGACGGCCTGGCGCGACGACGAGCGCCTGCTCGCGCTTCGGCCTGCGCGGGCTCGAGCCCGTCGCGCTCGAGGTCGGCGCGGACGCCGGCGCCGCACGCGAGATCTGGGTCGGCTCGGGCGCCTGCGGCGGCGGCGCCTATCCCGCAGGGTCGCCTGTCGGGGTCCGGCACGCGCCTTCGCGGCGGTCATCGAGGGCTGGGACCGCGCGCAGGCGGTCGCCGTCATCGACGGGGACGCCTCGCGTGACGGTCGCCGATCTCGCGCATGCGGGCACGGCGGTGCGCAACCACTGGATCGCCGAGCGCCGCCGCGTGCGCTGGACGGCGCCCGACGGGCTCGAGATCGAGGGCTTCCTCACGCTCCCGCGCGGCGATCCGCCGTTCCCGACCATCCTGCACGTGCACGGCGGGCCGATCGGGGCCTTCCAGGACCGCCCGCCGGGAGACGCCGACCTGGCGCTGATCGCCCGCGGCTACGCGATCTTCGAGCCGAACGTGCGCGGGTCGACCGGGCGCGGGTCAGGAGTTCGCGTCGCTCGTCGTGGGCGACATGGGCGGCGGCGACGTCGCGCGACATGCTCTCCGGGCTCGACCAGCTGGTCGCCGACGGGCTCGCCGATCCCGACCGCCTCGGCATCATGGGCATGAGCTACGGCGGGTTCATGGCGTGCTGGCTGCCGACGCAGGACGCCCGCTTCCGCGCCGCCGTCGCGATCTCGCCGGTGTCCGACTGGTACTCCGAGCGCTTCGGGAGCAACCTCGGCGCGTGGGTGGGCGATTTCCTCGACGGCGAGCCGCGCCCGGCCGGCGGGCAGTACTACGACCGCAGCCCGGTGCTCTTCGCCGCACGCCGACCGCACGCCCACGCTGCTCACCTCGGGCGCGCTCGACCGCGCGACGCCGCCCGGCCAGGCGATCGAGTTCCACAACGCGCTCGTCGAGCACGGCGTCGCGAGCGACGTGGTCATCTATCCCGGCGAGGGCCACGGCGTGGGCTCGTTCCCGGCGCTGATCGACTGCACGACGCGCGTCGTGGCGTGGTTCCAGCGCCACATGCCGATTCACTGAACGAGCTCGTTTCGCCATACGAACGTATGTTCGCTATGCTGGCGCGATGGCACCCGCCGAACGCTCGCTCCGCTGGTCGCTGGCCGGCACCGAGCCGCAGCGCTCGCTGCTCGAACGACGACGTCGATCCGCTGCGCGAGCTGCGCGAGGTCGAGTACCTGCACGTGCGGGCGCGGACGATCATCAGCGAGGTGCCGCAGCGCCTCGCGCATGCCGTTCCGCTACACGATCAACGCCTACCGCGGCTGTAGCCACGCCTGCACGTACTGCTTCGCGCGGCCGACCCACGAGTACCTCGGGCTGAACGGCGCCGACGACTTCGAGCGGCGCATCGTCGTCAAGGTGAACGCGGTCGAGCGGCTCGCGGCCGAGCTGGCGCGGCCGAGCTGGAGCGGCGAGCACATCGCGATGGGGACGAACACCGATCCCTACCAGCAGTGCGAGGGCCGCTACCGCCTCACGCGCGGCATCGTCGAGACGCTCGGCGCGGCGCGCAACCCCTTCTCGATTCTCACGAAGTCGACGATGATCCAGCGCGATTGCGACGTGCTCGCGGCGGCCGCGCGAGCGCACCGAGCGTGCGCGTGAACTTCTCGATCGGCACGCTCGACGAGCCCGTCTGGCGCATCAGCGAGCCCGGCACGCCCCCGCCGCGCCGGCGCGTCGAGGCGCTCGCCCGGCTGACCCGCGCCGGCATCCCCTGCGGCGTGCTCGTGGCGCCGATCCTGCCTGGCCTCTCGGACGGCGAGGAGCAGCTCTCCGAGGTCGTGCAGGCCTGCATCGAGGCGGGCGCGCTCTCGATCTCGAGCATCGGCCTGCACCTGCGGCCGGGCGTGCGCGAGCTCTTCATGCCCTGGCTCGCGCGCGTGCGGCCCGACCTCGTGGCGCGCTACGAGCGGCTCTACAGCGCCCGCAGCGGCTACCTCGTGCGCGAGGAGCAGGAGCGCCTCGGTTCGCTCGTGCGCGGCCTGGTCGAGCAGCACGGCGGCTGCGCCAGGAGTCCGCGCGAAGCCCGCTCGGACACGCCCTTCGAGTTGCGCAGCGCGCCGCCGCCGGCCCCTCCGGAGCCTCCTGCGCAGCTCCGCCTCGTCGGCTGAGGACGATGCCGCTGCAGAACCGCGTCACGCCGTTCTCGGAGCTCGTCGCGGATCCCGCGCGCGGCCTCCTGTACGGCAACCGCGGGTGCATGCACGACGACGCCGGGCGCATCCGGCGGCGCTACGGCACGAGGCGCTGGATCGCCTGCCGGCTGGAGTTCCGCGGCTGGCAGCGCGGGCCGCTGTTGCAGCCCGGGCTGTTCACCGAGCTGTTCTTCCTCGACGAGGTGACGGCGTTCGCGGCGGGGCACCGCCCCTGCGCACTCTGCCGGCGCGCCGACTACGTGCGCCTCGGCGAGCTCTGGCGCGATCTGCACCCCGGGCCAGGTCGGCGCCGATGCGATCGACCTGCAGCTGCACGGCGAGCGCGTCGCCCCCGGCACGCGGGCGCAACAGCACCATGCGAGCTGCGTTCGAGGATCTCCCCGACGGCGCTTCGTCGTGCTCGCACGACGAGCCCTGGCTCGTGCTCGGATCGCAGCTGCTGCGCTGGACGCCCGCGGGCTACGCGCGAGCGCCGGCCGCGGCCGCGCAGCGGCGCCGCGGTCGTCGTCACGCCGCCCTCGCTGGTGGCCGTCCTGGCCGCCGGATGGTCGCCGCTCGTGCCCCTGCTGCATCCCTCGGCCGAGGCTGAAGACGTTCGGAATCGGTGAAGGATCCGCCTGCCGGCGTCAATCGTCCGTAAACAAACAGGTCGGGACGCCGAGCGGCGGCCGGGCGGTGGTACTGCTGGAACGGCAGGTTCCATCCTCGATCGACTACAGGAGGTACACCGTGACGCAGCATTCCCTCCGACGCCTCCGCCGCGCCACAGGACTCGGTGCGGTGGCGCTGCTCGCCGTACCCCTCGCCGCGCAGGCGGCCGACTACCGGGCGCAGCTCTCCGAGAGCTTCAACAGCGGACTCGCCGGCGCCCGTCCCTCGATCACGCTCCGTGCAGTGCTCGACAACGGCAGCGGCGGCCCGCCCGTCCGACCGGCAGGCTGCGCTTCAACGTCGACTCCCACCACCTGACCTCGTCCGCCTGGGCCTCGCTGCTCGCGGCTTCGCCGGGCACGCAGCTCGGCACGTTCACGAGCGACCTCAACGGTACGAGCCCGCTGCGCGTGCTCTCGCACGGCACCGACTCGAGCGGCGCCTACGTCCGCGCCGGCGTCGACCTGCCCGGCAGCACCGCGGCGATCGTCGGCGACGACAACCTCGTCTCGTCATCCGCCGCTCGAGCGCCATCGGCCCCGTCACGTTCGTCCTCGACGCGCAGGCGGCCGTCGGCAAGCTCGCCGCGCGCGGCGCCAACTCGACGCTGCAGACGGTCACGCTCGCCCTGCGCAGCTCGATCGTCTACGGCGGCAAGAGCCACGGCATCACGTTCAACCCGACCGGCCAGACGGCGATGACGAACTCCGTCACCGCTCGCGCCTGCGCCGACTCCGGCCTGCACGACGCTGGCGCGCGACGACGACCTCGAGCAGCGCCACGGTGCATCTGCCGAAGACCGTCACGCTCGCCGCCCCGGTCACCGCCACCTACGGCTTCCGCTACTCGATCGGCGGCACGGGCCGCTCGGGCGACACCGTCAGCCTGCAGTCGCTCGGGACGTCCGGGCTCGTGCCGCCCCGCGGCGCCACGATGGTGAGGCCCGACGGCACGTTCGTCATCCGCGCCACGCTGCGATCGCTCTTCACCGATGACGGCGACCTCGCCATGTCGGCCCGCGGGCGCTACGCCGTCGCATCGGTCGAGGGCGGCAACGCCACCGTCTACGGCATCGCCGGACAGGACACGAAGGTCGCCCTCTCGCAGCCGCGCTTCGTGCTGCAGCGCAAGACCGGCGGCAAGCTCCTGCACTTCTCGATCCGCATCCCCGGAGCCGACGACCACGTGCGCGTGGCCATCAAGCTCGGCTCCAAGACGCTCGTCACCGGCTACGCCACGCACAGCGGCACGTTCTCGAAGACCATCCTGAAGCCCGCGGAGCGCGGCAACCTCCGCGTCGTCGCCTCGGTGCCGGGCGCCGACAGCGCGATCTCGAACGCCACGCCGCTCAGCCGGTAGGTCCGGCGGCACACGCGTACGGAGGGGGCCGCCCCGGCCCGGGCAGCCCCCTATACTCGCGGGCCGTGAGCGCGCCAAACCCCACCGGCCTCCAGCGCGCCTCCGCCCGATCCGGCGCAGCTGCTGCGAAGCCGCAGCTATGTCGTGATGCTCGTGGTCGGCGCGCTGATCGGGGCGCCCGTGGCGGCCGTCGCGTACTTCTTCCTGAAGGCCGTCAGCAAGTCGTCGACATGGGTCTTCACGACCCTGCCCGGCGACCTCGGGCTTCTCCAGCGAGCCGCTCCTGTGGCCGCTTCTGCCGCTCACGGTGAGCGGCCTGCTCGTCGCCCTCACGCTCCGCTACCTCCCGGGTACGGGCGGACACAAGCCCGCCGAGGGCTTCAAGGCCGGCGGAGCGACCGTTCCCATCGAGCTGCCGGGCATCTTCCTCGCGGCCTTCTTCACGCTCAGTCTCGGCGTCGTGCTCGGCCCCGAGGCGCCGCTGATCGCGATCGGCAGCGGGCTCGGCGTGCTCGCACTGCAACTGCTCAAGAAGGACGCGCCGGAGACGGCGTTCCTGGTGATCGGCGCGGCGGGCAGCTTCGCGGCGATCAGCTCGCTGCTCGGCTCGCCGCTCGTGGGCGCATTCCTGCTCATGGAGGCAGCCGGCATCGGCGGCTCGCTGATGGCCGTGGTCCTGATCCCGGGCCTGCTGGCCGCAGGCATCGGCACGCTGATCTTCATCGGGCTGAACAGCTGGACGGGCTACGGCACGCAATCGCTCGCCATCCCCGACATCCCGCCGTTCGTGACCCCGACGGTCGCGGAGTTTCTCTGGGCCATCGGGATCGGCCTGGCCGCCGCCGTCCTCGGCTCGGCCATCCGGCGGGCGGCGCTCTTGCTGCAGCCGATCGTCGAGCAGCGGATGGTGCTCCTGATGCCCATCGTCGGCTTCGGGATCGGGGCGTGCGCGGTGCTCTTCGAGCAGTTCACCGATCACGATTCGGCGGACGTGCTCTTCTCCGGCCAGGACGCCCTGCCGGGCTGATCGAAGGCGCCGCCGGCTGGACGGTCGGAGCGCTGATCCTGGTCATGGTCTTCAAGGGCATCGCCTATGCGCTCGCGCTGAGCTGCTTACCGCGGCGGCCCGACCTTCCCCGGCATGTTCATCGGCGCGGCGGGCGGCATCGCGCTCTCCCACACTCGCGGGTCTGCCCATGATCGCCGGCGCCGCCATGGGCATCGGCGCGATGTGCGTTGCGATGCTGGGCCTGCCGCTGACCTCCGTGCTGCTCGCCGTGCTCTTCCTCAGTGCCGACGTCGTCGCTCTCACACCGCTCGTGATCGTGTCGGTGGTCGTCTCCTACGTCGCCTCGGCACATCTCGTACCGGCACCGCAGGCCGCGCCCGGCCCGGCGACAGGATCAGCGAGCCCGGAGCCCTGAAGGTGAAGACGCGTCGGCTGCCGCGGCGCGTGGACCTGGGCGCGTTACTCGACACCCTTCTGATCTGCGCTGTCCTGACCATCCTGGTCGTGCGCACGGAGCTGTACCTCACGAACTACCCGCAGCTCGGCGGGCACGGACTGCACATCGCCCACCTGCTCTGGGGCGGGTTGCTGATGCTCATCTCGCTCTCGCTCCTGCTGGCGTTCGTGACGCCCTCGGTGCGTCAGCTGGCCGCGGTCGCGGGCGGCATCGGCTTCGGGCTCTTCATCGACGAGGTCGGCAAGTTCGTGACCGCCGACAACAACTACTTCTTCAAGCCCTCGGCGGCCATCATCTACTGCGTCTTCATCGTCGCGTTCGTGATCGTGCGCCAGCTCGAGCGCCGCAGCGCGTTCACCCGGCGCGAATACCTGCTCAACACGATCGAGATGATCAAGGACGTGCCGCTCCTGCGCATGGGCGAGGAGCGACGCGAGCGAGCGCACAGGCTGCTCGCGCGAGCCGATCAGTCCGATCCGCTGGTGCCGCTCCTGCGCCAGATGCTGGACGATCCCCGTGCGCTGCATCCGTGCCGGAAGCTGCCGGGCGCGCACCACGTCGCGCGCCTGCGCGCACGCCTCCTGCAGGCCGTCGATCGCCCCGGCTTCGAGCGGCTGGTGGTCGTCCTCGTCGGCGTCTGGGTCTTCGGGCTGCTGCTGCAGGTCGCGGGGCTGACGGCCTACACGACGCCGCACCTGGCAGGGCAGGAGGTGTTCAGGCTCGGCACCCACGTCACCAACATCCCGCTTTCGGATGGGGAACGCGGGTTCATCCGCTGGGCGCTGGCGCTCTCGACGCTGCTCGCCGTCGCCCTCGCGATCATCGGCCTCGTGCGCTTCGTGCACGGCAATCGCAAGGCCGCCTTCGCCATGTTCGAGCGAGCGCTGCTCGTCTCGATCCTGCTCATCCAGGTCTTCGCGTTCGCCCACGCGCAGTTCGCGGCCGCCATCGGCCTGATCATCGACCTGGCGCTCTTCCTCGCCGTGCGCGAGATCCTCGCGCAGGAATACGAACGGGATCAGCCCGCAACGTGACGACCGTCTCGACGCTCTTCCTGATCGCGATCATCGCCGTGCTCGCGCCGCTCCTCTCGGAGATCACGCCGGGCGGGATGCTGCCGGTGGTCGTGGCGGAGATCGTGCTCGGCATCGTCGCCGGCCCGATGCTGGGGATCGCCGAGGACAGCGCCTTGCTGGAGTTGCTCGCGGGGCTCGGCCTGGGCTTTCTCTTCTTCCTGGCCGGAGCCGAGATCGATCTCAGCAGGATCAAGGGCCGCCCTCTCACGCTTGCTGCGAGCGGCTGGCTCGCTTCGCTCGTGCTCGCGATCATCGTCGCCGTGAGCCTCGCGGCTGCGGATATCGCACGTCCGATCAAGTTCGTGGCAGCGGCGCTCGCGACGACCGCGCTCGGCACACTCATGCCGATCCTGCGCGACGCCAGCCTGTTGCAGACCAACCTCGGTCGTCACGTCGTCGCGGTCGGCATGTTCGGTGAGCTGGGCCCCATCATCCTGATCTCCCTGCTGCTCAGCGGCACGACGGACGAATTCCTGACGACCGCGCTGTTGATCACGTTCACCCTCATCGCGCTGGCCTGCGCGACCGCCGCCAAGCGCATGCGCCCGCCGCGCTTCATGGCCCTGCTCGACCGCTCCATGCACACGACCTCGCAGCTCCCCGTACGCGTGTGCATGCTGCTGCTCATCGCGCTCGTGTACGTGGCGCGCGACTTCGGCTTCGACATCATCCTGGGCGCCTTCGCGGCGGGCATGGTCGTGAGTCTGGCCTCACCGTCGATCAAGGAGCCCGAGGTGCTCAAGCACAAGCTCGAGGCCATCGGCTTCGGGTTCCTGGTGCCGATCTTCTTCATCTCGAGCGGCATCGTGTTCGACCTGGACGGTCTCACGAACGACCCCGGCTCCATCGCGCTCGTCCCGATCTTCCTGCTCGCGCTGCTCGCCGTCCGCGGCCTCCCCGCGCTGCTCTACCGGAACGATCTCCGTCCTCGCGACCAGCTCGCCCTCGCGTTCTACTCGGCGACCTCGCTGCCGATCATCGTCGCCATCACGACGATCGCCGTCACCGATCGCAAGATGGGCACTGACACGGCGGCCGCGCTCGTGGCGGCGGGCATGCTGTCGGTGCTGATCTTCCCCACCGTCGCTCGCTTCCTCTCCCGCGCGACCGCCCAGGCCGCCCCGCCCGTGGGCGAGGCGCAGGAGATCGTCATGGAGGCTTAGGTGACGGGGACGGGGTCGGGATCCGGCTCGGCTGCCCCGCGCTGCTGAGCGAGCAGGAGCACGAAGAGGCCGGCGAGCGCGACCGCGAGCGCAACGAGCGACGCGGCGGCCCCGGTCGACGATTCGTGCAGCTGCTCGTCGAGCAGGAAGATGCCGAGCAGTACGCTCGTGATCGGATCGAACGTCGCCGTCGTCGCGATCGAGAGCTCGAGACCGCTCTGCAGGGCGATCTGGGTGAGCCAGAAGGCGGCGCCGCCGACGGCCGCGAGCGCGTAGACGTGCCAGTCGAGGATGACCGCTCCCGGCCCGTCGCCGATCAGGTCGACCGTGGCCTTGGTGAGCGCGGCGGCGAAGCCGAACAACACGCCGGAGACGGTGCCGAGCAACGCCGCGCGCAGCGACCGGCGGACGCGCAGCGAGATCAGCACTGCCGGGATGCACACGACGGCCGCGATGGCGCCTGCGATCAGCCAATTGCGAACCGGGGCATCGTTCTCCCCGCCCGACGGATCGATCAGCGCGAGGAAGGCGACCAGGCCGCCCGTGACCAGGATCGCACCTGCGACCTCGCGCCGCCCGACACGCTGGCCCGTGAGGCGAGCCCCCAGCGGCAGCGCGAAGACGACGCTCACGACCTGGATCGGCTGCACGACGATCAGGCGCCCGAGGCCCAGCGCGACCGCCTGCATCGCGAATCCCACCAGCTCGATCACGACCCCGGCGAGCCACAGCGGCCGCTTCATCAGCCTCGCCATGAAGCCGGCGGCGAGCTCGGATCCACTGGGCTCCTGCATGCCGCCCTTCTGCTGCAGAACCGTGCCCAGTGCGTACATGAAGGACGCGCCGAGCGCGAGCAGGACGGCTGCCATGCTCGCGCACGGTATCCCGTTACCCTTGCCCCTGCGGACGGTCGCACGAGTGGGAGAACGGCAATCAAGATCCTGTACGGCGTCATCGGCGAGGGTCTGGGGCACGCGACGCGGTCGCGCGTGGTCGCCGAGCATCTGATCCGCCAGGGCCATCAGGTCAAGGCCGCCGCATCGGGCCGCGCCTACCCCTACCTGGCCCAGTTCCTGCCCGACGTCGAGGAGATCTGGGGTCTCGAGTTCGCGCTCGAGCACGGCCAGGTGGCCAAGTGGGACACGCTCACCAAGAACGTCCGCGGCGGCTTTCGCGGCATCCCCTCGGACTGGTCGCGAGGCGTCGTGCTGGCGCGCAGGTTCGGGCCCGACCTCGTCGTGACCGACTTCGAGGGCTTCGCGTACCTCTTCGCCAAGACGCACCGGCTGCCCGTGATCTCGGTGGACAACATCCAGATGGTCGATCGCTGCCGCCACGACGCCGCCGTGCTCACCGGCTTCAAGCGCGACTACCTGGCCTCGCGCGCGTTCATCTCCGCCAAGCTCCCGCGCGCCAACCACTACGTCATCACGACGTTCTTCTGGCCCCCGGCCCGCAAGGAGCGCACCACGCTCGTGCCGTCGCTCCTGCGCGACGAGGTGCTCGCCGCCACACCGGAGCCCGGCGAACACCTGCTGGTGTACGGCCGCATCAGCGAGACCGCGGTGGCGGCGCTCGAGGCGAGCGGCGTGCCTGCGCGGATCTACGGCGGACGTGACGGCGTGAGCGCCGACGAGCGCGAGGGCAACCTGCTCTACCGGCCGTTCGCCAACGAGGCGTTCGTCGACGACCTGCGCACCTGCCGCGGCGTCGTGGCATCGGCCGGCTACTCGCTCATGAGCGAGGCCGTGTACCTGCGGAAGCCCATGCTGGCGCTGCCGCTGACGGGCCAGTTCGAACAGGAGATGAACTCGCGCTATCTCGCACAGCTCGGCTTCGGCACGGCCTCGACCGCTCTGGACGAGCCGGCGCTCGAGCAGTTCCTCGAACGAGAGCCACAGATGACGGAGACACTCGCGGAGTACCAGCAGGACGGCAACCGCGTGGCGCTCGAGACGATCGACAGGCTCGTCGCGGAGCTCACGGCATGAGCGATTTCGAGCTCTGGCGCACGCTCCTGCTGTTCGCCTACGCCTTCGGCCTGGGCGGCGTCGAGGTCGAGATCGAAGGCGGCTACGGCTGGGCCGAGCGCATGCCCACCTGGTATCTCAAGCGCGGGCGCCTGGGCAGGGTGTACGGCATGGTCATGGGTCACCGGCCGCTGACCGGCTACCACGTCTTCGTCTTCATCATGCCGGTGGTCGTGCTCAACCTGCCGTTCGTCTACGGCGTCGACTGGAGCCTCGCGGGCGAGCTGAACGTGTTCGCCACCTACTTCGCGCTGGCAGTCGTGTGGGACTACCTCTGGTTCGTGCTCAATCCGGCCTACACGGTGCGCCGCTTCGAGCGGGGCAACGTGTGGTGGTTCGAGCAGCCCTGGATCTGGCGTTTCCCGCTCGACTACTACCTCGGCATCGGCCTCTCGATCGTCCTGGCGGCGCTCGCAGCCTGGTCGGCGGGCACGAGCCAGGTGCTCGAGCAGCACCTCTGGATGCTCGCCGGGCTCGCCGTCCTGATCGGTCTCACGGTGCTGCTCTCTCCGCTCTACCATCGCTGGTACCGCCACATGCGGCGCGCCGGAGCCGACGACCGCGCGATCACGAACACCTATCCCCCGCCCGCGCCGGCCGAGGCCTGGGCGGGCGGCGTGCCCGACCTGCACCCACTCGACAGTCAGCCGGCCGACGACGCCGGCCGGAGGACATCGTGAAGAAGTGGCCAGTGGCCGCCGGAGGCGCGCTCGCGGGCGCGGCCGGATGGGCCCTCTACAACGGGCAGACGCCGAAGGCCCAGGGCTTCGGCACGACCTTCCACGGTACCCCCGGCGAGGGCAGGCTCATGGCCCTGACCTACGACGACGGCCCCAACACCGCGTGGACGCCGCAGCTGCTCGAGTTGCTCGCGAAGCACGACGTCAAGGCGACGTTCTTCACGATCGGCGAGTTCGCCGAGCAGCAGCCCGCGCTCCTGCGCGAGGTCGCCGCCGCGGGCCACGCGATCGGCAACCACACCTACTCGCACGTCTCGATGCCCCTGCACACCGACGAGACGATCCGCCGCGAGCTGCGCACGACGACCGAGGCGATCGAGGCCGCGGGCGTCGAGCTGGCGGTGGCCCAGGGGAAGCGGCTGATGCGACCGCCCTACGGCCGGCGCAGGCCCGGCACGATGCGGGTGCTGCAGGAGGAGGGCTACGTGGGGATCACCTGGTCCGTGACCCTCTGGGACTGGACCAAGCGGGTCTCCACCGAGAAGATCATGCGCAAGGCCGAGCGGCAGATCAGCGGCGGAGACGTGATCCTGCTGCACGACGGCTGCAACGCCGGCATGGGCTGGGATCGCCACTGCTCGGTCGAGGCGACCGCGCGGATCCTCGACCGCTGGAAGGATCAGGAGGGGTACGAGTTCGTGACCATCCCCGAGATGATCGAAGCCACCGGCTTCCTCGTGCCGTAGTGAGGATCTTCATCTGGCACGGCTACCTGCTCGCCGGCACGGGCTCCAACATCTTCGCGCGCGAGCTGGCGCGGCAGTGGCAGAGCGCCGGCCACGACGTCACGGTCTTCTCGCAGGATCCGCACCCCGAGCAGTACGACCTCGGCGGCGCCGCGACCGTGCGCCCCGACGTCGGCGGGCTGCTGCCGGTCTTCGTGATCGACGAGTACGACGGCTACCGCGTGCAGCGGGTGCAGGACACGACCCGCGAGGAGCTGGACGCCTGGGTGGAGGCGAATGCCTCGGCGATGCGTGAGCGGCTGCCGGCCGACCTTGTCGTCGCGAGCCACGTGATCCTCGGCGGCCCCGTGGCGCTGGCGACCGGCGCGCGCTACACGGTGACCGCCCACGGGTCCGAGCTGGAGTACTCGATGCGCGGCAACGAGGAGCTCGCGCGCTGGGGCGCCGAGTCGGTGGCCGGCGCCGCGGCGGTGATCGTCGGCTCCGAGCACATCCGCAAGGTCGTCGCCGAGGTCTGCGGGCCGGTCGAGCGCGTCCGCACGGTGCCGCCGGGCGTCGACATCGGCTTGTGGCAGCCGCAGTCCAGGGCCGAGGCGATGCAGGGCCTGCTGGCCGAGACCCGCGCCGATCCGCCCAACCCGGGCAACGCGAGCGAGCGGCTGCCGGACGAGCACAATGCCGAACGGCTGGCGGCGTTCCTCGAGGGCGACGCCCCGACCGTCGTCTACTTCGGGAAACTGATCCACAACAAGGGCATCCAGGTGCTGCTCGAGGCGCTGCGCGCGGTGGAGTGCCGCGCCGTGATCGTCGGCTTCGGCCCCGAGCGCGCCGAGTTCGAGCGCGCGGCCGAGGGGCAGCGAGTGCTCTTCACCGGAGCGCTCGAGCACCGGCACCTCGTGCACCTGACGGCGTTCTCCGACGTGGCCGTCGTGCCGTCGATCTTCCCCGAGGCGTTCGGGATGGTGGCCGCCGAGGCCGCAGCGGCGGGCTGCCCGCCCGTCGTGGCGCACCACTCGGGGCTGGCCGAGATCGCCGAGGGCCTGGACGGCTTCTATCCGGCGGGGATGGGGCGCCTGGCGAGCTTCCCGAACGGCGACGCGACGGCACTGGCCGAGCGGCTGAACGCGATCCTCGGCCTCGCCGACGCCGGAGCGCGCGGCCCTGCGCACCGCCGCGCGTGAGGCCGCAGTCGAGCTCTGGAGCTGGAAGAGCGTCGCCGAGCGGATCCTGGCCGCGAGCGTCAGCTGAGCGTCGGGAGCTTCGTGAGGTCGGTGCTGAGCCAGCGGCGCGAGATCGTGTCGAGCACGCCGTTGGTCATGAGGCCGTCGAGCGCCTGGTCGATCAGGGGCAGCAGGGCGCTGTCCTTGGGCAGCACCACGCCGTAGTTCTCGCCGGTGTCGATCGTGCCCGCCAGTGGCCCGTAGCGAAGCGGGACCTGGGCGCGCAGGGTCGCGAGGATCGCGGCGTCGTAGACCACGGCGTCGCAGCGGCGTCCGGCCTGCAGCGCGTTCAGCAGCAGCGTCGTGTTGCCGTAGAACTTCGCCGGAGTGACCGGCTGCACGCGGTCGGCGATCAGCGTCGCCGCGGTGGTTCCGGCCTGGCTGCAGAGCTTCAGCTTCGCGAGCTGCGCGATCGTCTTCGGCACCGTCTTGAGGCCGCGCTTCAGGAGGACGCCCTGGTCGGCCTCCATGTACGGCGCGCTGAAGGTGACGTTCGCGGCCCGCTCCGGCGTGATGGTGACCTCGCCCAGCGCGATGTCCCAGGGCTTCGGCCCGGCGGCGATCAGGCGCGGGAACTGCGGCTCCTGGTAGAAGACCACGCGCGGGATGCCGAGGCGCGCGGCGATGGCGTTGGCGAGGTCGATCTCGAGGCCGCGCGCGAAGGTGACGCCGTGCCCGTTGACGGCGCCGACCTGGAAGCCCGGGCTCGGCATGCTGACGCCGACGGTGAGGACGCCGGGCACCAGCGTGGGCGGCGGATCGGCCGAGAGCGCGAGCGGCGCCGAGCACAGCATCGCGGCGGCGACGAGCAGCCCGATCAGCGCCCGCTTCACGTCGACCTCGCAAGCACGGCCACGGGGGTCCCGACCGAGACGAAGTGGAAGAGCCACTCGGCGTCGTACTGGGTCACGCGCACGCAGCCGTGCGAGGCGGCGTACGGGGGCACGTCCGGATACTGGTGCATGGCGATGCCGCCGGTGAACGGCGACGCCCACAGCAGCCACTCACGGAACGGCGTCGACCACCAGCGCGGGTACTGCGCGTAGACCGCGAACGAGCCGATCGGCGTGGGCGTCGAGGGCTTGCCCGTCGAGACGTCGATCGCCCGGACGACCTCGTTGTCCTGGATCGCCAGCACGAGCTGACGATCGATCAGCACCTCGATCCTGCGCCCGGCGGCGACCCGCTTGCCAGCCGATCCCGCGCGGATCGGAGTCGGCTGCTTGGCGGTCGAGAGCACCTTGCGCGTGCGCGCGTCGGCAACGCCGGTGCGCGGCAGCCCCTGCCACTTCTGGAAGGCCACGACCGCCGTTGCCGTCCCGGGCCCGTTCTTGCCGTCGACGTTCGAGGGCAGCAGGTAGCCGAGCGCGGCCAGGCGCTCCTGGACGGCGCGCGTCGAGGCCGAGACCGGCCCGCTGGGGGGCGCCACCGGCGCGGTGGAAGGCACGTTCGGCGTCGCGAGCGCCGCGCGCGTGAGCGGCACCGTGGCATCGACGCCCGGGAAGAGCCCGATCGGCACGCCACCGTTGATCAGCACCTGCACCCCTGTCACGCCCGGCACCGAGGTCACCGTGCTCACGACCTGGTCGAGCCGCGCCAGCGTCGTGTCGGTGGCCGGGCCCTGCATGAAGCTCGCGCCCAGGTCGACGACGGCGACCGTGCCGTTCATCGTGACGCTGCGCACGCGCGTGCCCGGGGGGACGTAGGTGCGAAACGACTTGGCGGTCTCGGCGCTCGAGGGTCCCGCGACCAGCGCGGTGAGGGCGTCCTGGACGGTCGCGCCTGGCCGGTCGACGGCCACGAGCTGCTCGCCCTGGGCGAAGAAGACCTTGACCGTCGGCGCTCTGCCCGCGGCGCCGGCGCTCGCGCCGGCCAGTGCGAAGATCACGGCGAGGAGAGCCGCAAAGCGGAGCGCCGTGTTCCTCACGGCGGGAACGCTACCCGACGGCGGCTTCCAACCCACCCATTTACGTCATGCCCTGGAACGCGCTCATATCGGGAGCCAGCGCGGGTACCGCGGTGCCCACGAGGTCGTGGGCGAGGCCGAGCGCCGCACCCTTGCCCGCGCCGAGGTTGGCCGACGTCACCCGTCCGTCGGCGCTGAACGCCGGCGGCGCCGAGGTGACGCTCGCAGCGTCCTGCCCCGAGAGCGCCCGCCAGCTCGCGAACGACACGCGGGCGCCGTTCCAGGCCACGCGCAACGCGTTCGGATCAGGGCTCGCGTACCAGTTCGCGTTGGCGGTGAACGAGCCGACGAGGGACTCGTCGTTGAGCAGGAACGCCGAGCCCAGCAGATCGGGGTTGGTGTAGGCGAAGAGGTTGTTGCGCGAGTCCACCTGGGCCGCGCTGACGATGAAGACCGCCGACGCATTGCCGCTCGCGGTCGAGCGGCCCGTCTGCTGCACCGTGTTGTTCCAGAGGCGGACGCGCGCGGCCGTGCTGCCGGTCGTGACCAGGATGCCGTGCTGGAAGCGCCCCTGGATGAGGTTGTACTCCACCGTCACGAAGGCCGGGTTGTCCGACACGACGAGCCCGAACATCGACGACGTGAGACGGTTGTCCTCCACGAGACCGGGTCCGCCCGCGGCCTTGATGTCGGCACCTGCGTTGTCGCCGATCGGCATTCCGGGCGATGGTGTAGCCGTCGGCCGTCGCGCCGGCGTAGATGCCGTGCTCGAAACCGACTCCGTCGCCGTTGTCGCTGATCGTGTTGTCGACGACATCGCTGTTCGAGCCGTTGAGGCCGACACCGTCGCCGTTGTACTGCTGACCGTCCTTGCCGTTGCCGCTGATCGTCGACGAGCTCAGTGTCGTGTCCACGGCCTGGCTCATCTCCATGAATCCGGCGCGCGCATTGCCGACCAGGCGCGAGCGCGTGACCGTCACCGAGGTACCGCCCTTGATCTGCACGCCCGAGCCGGCGCTGTTGGTCACCGTGACGCCGTCGAGCGTGATGCGCGAGGCGTTGTCGACCCAGACGCCCTGCGGCGCGGCAGCGAGCACCGTGAGCCCGCGGAGCACCACGTCGTGGACGCCGACCAGCATCACGCTGACGGTCCCCGCAGGCGCTGAGATCGTGGCGGCGCCGTCGGCCTGGTAGACGATGGGCGCCTCCGCCGTGCCCGAGGTGGCGGGTCGCAGCTGCGCGCCGTAGGTCCCGGCGGCGAGGTGCACCACGTCGCCCGGGCGCGCCAGGCGCATGGCCGGCGCGGCCGAGCACCAGGGGCTCGAGGCAGAGGAGGCGACTGCGATGGAGGCGGCGTCGGAGCACCCCGGCTGGGCGGGATTGACGTAGAGGTCGGCGGCCTGCGCGACCCCCGGGGCCGCGAGCGCAATGAGTGTCGGCAGCACGGCTAGGTATCGCATGTCGCGAACCTACACCCATGTGCGCTCCGTGGCTAGCGTCGACTTTCGCGGTCTGAAACGGTCGCCCGGCAGGCCGATTTTCCGCCCTCTACTCAAGGGCGCGGCCGCATTTGCCGATGCCTGTCGCGATGGCAGAGCAACACGACTTCGGCCGCCTCCTGTCGACGCTGCGCGCGTCGTGGGGGCTGATCGCCGTCCTCGTCGTGGTCGCGGCGGCCGGCGCGTACGTGGTGTCGCTCGCGACGCCCTCGCGCTACCGCTCGGCAGAGACGCTGATCTACCTGCCGGCCGGCGGCACGACCGCCGTCGACTCGGACACGGCGACCCGCGACCTGCAGACGGCAGTCGGACTCGTGCAGGCGGCACCCGTTCTCGGACCTGCCGCCGCCAAGCTCGGCGTTTCGCAAGACGAGCTGCGCTCGAGCGTGACCGCCGCGCTGCCCACCGACTCGAACCTGATCCGCATCGAGGCGACTGCTGCGAGCGCGAGCGACGCGCAGAAGCGCGCCCTGATGGTCGCGAACGTCTTCCAGCAGTTCCGGCTGGGCCTGCAGCGCCGGGCGATCGACGCCCGCATCAACTCGATCAACACGCAGATCAACCGCCTCGAGGCGAAGCCCACGAGCGACTCGGCGGCGACGATCCGCAATCTGCGCGAGCAGCTCTCGCTGGCGCAGTCCGATCGCGCGGTCGCCAACGGCGACTTCGCCGTGGGCGACCCCGCGCGCGAGCCCAAGGCAGCCTTCCAGCCGCAGCCCGCGCGCAACGTCGTGCTGGGAGCCGTGGCCGGTCTCCTGATCGGCATCGCGGCCGCGTTCGGGCGCGCTCGCCTCAATCGCCGGCTGGTCACGATCGACGACGTCGAGGCGGCCTACGGCATGCCGGCGATCGGCGCGATTCCGCCGCCCGGCTTCCACGAGGTCGATGGCGCGGGCCACATCATCGGCGACTTCGAAGGCTCGTCGCCGCTGGTGGAGGCCTTCCGGTCGACGCGCGCGACGCTCTCGCTCTACAGCGTGGGGACCGGCGAGCCGACGGTCATCGCCGTGACCTCCGCCAACGGCGGTGAGGGCAAGACGACCGTGGTCGCCAATCTCGGGCTCGCCATGGCGACGAGCGGCAAGCGCGTCCTGGCCATCTCGGCCGACCTGCGCAAGCCGTCGCTCTACGCGTTCTTCCCCGAGGCCTCGCGCGCCGGCCTGCTGGACGTCCTCAGCGGCAAGGTGCCGCTCGGCGAGGCGACGGGCTGGGTCTCGCTCAACGGCTCGAGCGCGAGCGGCGGGCAACTCGGCATGCTCGCCACCAGCAGCCGCTTCCGCGATCCGGCGCGGCTCTTCGAGTCGGCCGACATCGCGCTCATCCTCGATCAGGCACGCGAGGACTACGACGTCATCCTGATCGACGCGCCGCCCCTCCTGCAGACGCCCGAGGCTTCCATCATCGCCGGGATGGCCGACGCGAACCTGGTCGTCGGCCGCGCCGGCTCGCTCACGCGCGACGACGCGCGGCGTGCCATGGAGCGCCTGAACACGGCCAACGCCAAGACCCTCGGCGTGATCGTGTCCGATGCGCGCGAGCGCCGCGCCTCGTACGGCTACGGCAACGAAGACGAGGCGCAAGTCCCCGCACAGGTGCGATGAGCTCGCTCGCCGGGTCCGGCCGCCCGGTCGCCCGCCGCCTCGGCGGTGGCGCGGCACTCGCCGCGCTGGTGCTGCTGGCGGCGATCTGCGGCATGGCCATGGGGCGCGCGCCCCTCGTCGTCGGCGACGCCAAGGCCGCGTTGCTGCTGCCGGCCCTCGCGGTCGGCGCCGTCGCGCTCTGCCTGGGCTACGTGCGCCCGCTGCCGCTGCTCTGCGCCGGCATGGCGCTGCTCTCGTTCGCGCGCGTCCAGCCCGTCACTCCGGCCGACGGCGCGCTCGCGCTCTGCATGCTGCTCACGGTGGTCGGGCCGCTCCGCTTCCGCCCGTCGATGCCGACCGGCCCCGCGGTCGCGCTGACGCTGTTCACGCTCGGCACGGTGCTCTCGATGATCGAGGCGCGCGACACCGCCGTCGCGCTCTCGTTCGAGCTGCACACCCTCTTCTTCATCCTGCTCGCCGTGTGGCTCACTTCCGTGCTCCGCACCAACGGCTGGACGCGCGCGGCCGTGACCTGGTACATCGTGGGCGCGCTCGCCTCGGCCACCCTCGGCGTGCTCGCGTGGGTCGTGCATTTCCCGGGCTCCGACCTCTTCATCTACCTCAACGGCAGGCGCGTCCAGGGGCTCTACCTCGACCCGAATGCCTTCGGGCCCTACCTCGTGCCCGCTGCGGTGATCTGCCTCGAGGAGATCATGCGCCCGCGCCTGCTGCGCTGGCGGCCGTCGCTCGTCGTCGTCTCCTTCCTCGTGCTCGTGCTCGGGATCGTGCTCTCCTTCTCCCGCGCCGCCGTCGCGAACCTCGCGCTCGCCTGCGTCGTGCTCGTGCTCGTGTACGCGCTGCGCAGCGGTCGCCGCAAGTCGCTCGTGCGCGGCGTGGTGATCCTCGCCGCCTGCGTCGTCTGCGCCGCCGGCGCGCTCGTCCAGACCGGGGCGATCGGCGTGCTGCAGCAGCGCGCGCAGGCCCAGGGATACGACTCCGACCGCTTCTCCACCCAGGCGCTCGCGCTCGACAAGGGCTCGACGCGCCTGCTCGGCTACGGCCCGGGGTCGGTGCAGACCGAGCTCTCGCTGAACACCCACTCGACGTTCGTCTGGAGCCTCTTCGAGAACGGGGTGCTGGGCTTCGCCGCGCTCATCCTGCTGGTCGGGTCAACCATCGTCGCCGCCTGGCGCAGCGCCCGGCTCGACAATGCCCGCGAGGGGCTGGGCAGCGCCGCCCTGCTGGGCTGCTGGCTCGGCCTCTCGTTCAACGGGCTGGTCGTGGACACCTATCACTACCGGGTGCTGTGGCTCGTGGCGGCGCTCGTGTGGGTCGTCGCCAGCGCGCCGACGTCTTCTGCGGCCGCCGCTTCTCCTGCTAGAGTGAAGACGTGGGACGCGATCGCGCGCCCTGCAACGAAAGACGCCTGAAGATGCGCATGCCGACCGAACCTACGCCAACTACCCCGGCCCCGAGGGCCGGCGTAGCGGTGCGTGCGGTCGTTGCCCGCGCGGCGATCTAGCAGCACCGACTGCGCTTCCCTCACGGGCCTGAGGCAACCGGCTGAGCCGGCGTCTTCGTACACCCCTGTCCGCAAGGTCTTCCGATGTACCACACCACCCCGTACAAAACTGCAGTTCGCCGCCTCTCGATCGGCCGGATGCTCTCCGTGGCCGGTGGCGAGGTCGCCTTCGTGGCGCTCATGGCGCTCGTCTTCGGGCGGACCCATTCGGCCATCTGGGGTTCGGCGGCGCTGCTCGCCGTGATCGGCACCTACGGCCTGGCGGCCCCCTTCGCCGGCATGCTCGGCGACCGCTTCGATCGCCGCATCGTCATGGTCTGCTCGGACGCAGCAGGCGCGGTCATCAACCTCGCGCTGGTGTTCGCGCACGCCCCCGTGGTGCTGATCGGCCTGGCGGCGCTGGGCGCCGTCGCGCAGTCGCCGTACCTGTCCTCCTCGCAGGCGGCCATCCCCAACCTCGTTCCGCCCGACGAGCTCGTCTGGGCCAACGCGGTGCGCACGCGCGCCAGCAATCTCGGCTTCATGCTCGGACCGGTGGCCGGCGGCGTGCTCGTCGCCACCGTGGGCGGCTCCTATGCGTTCGCATTCAACGCCGTGGCCCTGGGCGCCTCGGCCGCGCTCGCCTGGAGCGTCAAGGGCTCGTTCAGCGCCACGACCGGCGAGAAGCTGCGCGGCGGCGTTGCCGTCGGCTTCAAGTTCCTCTGGAACGACCGCGTGCTGCGCTGGATCACGGGCGCCTGGGTCCTGATCCTGTGCGGCGTCGGCGCGCTGCTCGTCTCCGAGTTCCCGCTGGCCGAGCTGTTCGGCGCCGGCTCGTTCGGCTACGGCCTGCTGATCAGCTCGTGGGGCGCCGGCACGCTGATCGGCTCGGTCTTCGCCGCGCGCGGCGTCAACCGCTCCGCCTACTGGTCGCTGGTGGCCGGCACGCTCGGCCTCTCGCTCATGCTCGGCAGCGTCGCCATCGCCCCGTTCCTGTGGGTCGTCTGCATCACGCAGCTGATCGGCGGCATCTTCGACACGTTCGTGAACGTGGCCGAGGAGACCGTGCGCCAGCAGCGCACGCCGGACGAGCTCCGCAGCCGTGTCTTCGCCGCAGGCGAGGCGATCGTCGTGATCGCGATGTCCGCCTCGATCGCGGTCGGGGGCCCGCTCATCGCAGCAGCCGGCCCGCGAGCCGCCTACGCCCTGACCGGATTCCTCGGCCTGCTCGCCACCGTCACGATCTGGTGGGGAGCATGGGAGCTCCACGATCGAAAGACGGCAACCCTCGCGACCGACGTCGAGACGAACGCACCAGGCAACGTCCTGGAAGCAGCCACGGATCGAGCGGCCGACCGGGACTACGCCAGCGTCTAGGCGCCCGGGTCCGCACGCTCGGGGTCTGGCCCGCAACGTGCGGGTCTGACCCCGGCGTGCGGGTCTGACCCGCAACGTGCGGGTCTGACCCCGGCCGTGCGGACCTGACCCCGACCGTGCAGCGGTCGGTCGCTCAGGCGGCTCGGAGGTGCTTCTGGCTCTGCACCATCGCCAGCAGCTCGTCGCCGCTGACTGCCCGGCCGAAGTGGAAGCCCTGGAGGTGGTCGCAGCCGAGCGCTCGGAGGGCCGCTTGCTGGGCGACTTCTTCCACGCCCTCTGCCGTGACCGTCATGCCGAGGCCGTGGCCCAGGCCGATCACCGCTTCCACGATGGCGGCGTCGCTGCGGTTCGTGCAGACGCCGCCCACGAAGTCGCGATCGATCTTGAGCATCGTCGCGGGGAACTCGCGCAGGTACGTGAGCGAGGCGTAGCCCGTGCCGAAGTCGTCGATGGCGATCGCCGCGCCGGCGCTTCGCAGCTTTGCGAGGGCGACGCGCGTGTCGGGCGTCGCGTGCATCAGCGCACGCTCCGTGATCTCGAGGCACAGCTGGCTCGGAGGGACGCTCTCGGCGGCGCAGGCGTCGAGGACGATCTGCACGAGGTCGGGGTGCTCGACGAGCTGGGCCGAGACGTTGAAGGCGACCCAGGGCGAGCCCGGCGCATGCATGAGCTGCTTCGCGAGAGCGCACGCGGCGGTCAGCATCGCCCGGTCGATCTCGGCCACCAGCCCACTGTCCTCCGCCACGCCGATGAAGGCCTCCGGCGGGATCAGGCCCATGGAGGGATCGCGCAGGCGGGCCAGCGTCTCGACACCGACCACGAGGCTGCTCCCGGTGGCGACGACCGGCTGGAAGCGGGCCTCGAAGGCGTGCGCGGCGAGCGCGCGCACGAGGGCGCGCTCGGTCTCGAGGCGCTCCATCGCCTGCTCGTGCAGGCTCTTGTCGAACATGGTCGAGCGATCGCGTCCGCCCTTCTTCGCGGCGTAGAGCGCCGTGTCGGCGTCGCGCAGGAGCGCCTCGGCCGTCACCTCGCCCTCGCGCGCGAGCGCGATGCCCGCGCTCGCGGTCACGCGCACCTCGCGCCCGTGGATCGAGAGCGGTTGCGCCAGCACCGCGCGCATCTGCTCGATCAGGCGGAGCGCCTCGGCCTCATCCTCGACCTCGTCGCAGACGACCGCGAACTCGTCGCTGCCGACGCGGGCGACCGTGTCGCCCGGACGCACGACGCCGTTCAGGCGGCGACTCGCCGCGACCAGCAGGAGATCGCCCGAGAGGTGCCCGAGCGTGTCGTTCACGAGCTTGAAGCGATCGACGTCGATCATGCAGACGGCGATCATCCGCCGCGTGCGGCGCGCCCGCCCGATGGACGTGCGCAGCCCGTCCAGCAGCAACGTGCGATTGGGCAGGGTCGTGAGATTGTCGTGCAGCGCCTGATGCCGCAGCGCGTCTTCGGCCTGCCGCTGCTGGGTCACGTCGTGGAACGCCAGCACCGCGCCGTGCAGCCGGCCGTCATCCCCGACGATCGTCTCTCCCCAGGAGCGGCGGTGCCGTAGCTCGCCGTCGGCGCAGATGACGGCGTGCTCGAGGCCCATGACGGGATCCCCGCGTAGGAGACGCGCGATCGGCGCGTCATTGCGGGCCAGCGGTGTGACGCCGTCGTCCTCGATATGGACACAGCGCCCGAGCCATTCATCCGCGCTCTCACCGGGGCGCGGACGGCCGTGGTAGCGCTCGAAAACCTGGTTCCAGAGCACGATTGCGCCATCCGCGTCCGTAGCGACGATGCCCGCGTGGGCATGGTCGATGACGGCTCGCAGAAATGCGAGATCGCGGTCGCTGCCGGCGGCGGGACAGGCGCCCATCCCGCCGGGTATCGGCACGTGACGCCTGCTACCTGAGAGTCATTTCGAGGGAGCGGCGACCCCGAGCTCCGACCCCAGCGCGGTTAGCCGCTCCAGGACCGCGGGAGCGAGCTCGAAACGCGCCTCCGGATCGAGCGGGAGCGGCGGGAGACCGCTCCCCGGCGCGCGCAATGGCTCGGCCCCATCCTGCACCGGGGCAGTCAGGACGTGGGCGAGCATCGCATCGACGCGGCCGGCGAGCTCGGCCGGATCGCCGAAGCGAGCCAGATCGAACGCCAGCAGGAAGACGCCCTGATCGTCGGGACCCGGATCCGGGCCAACGGCGCCGGCGCCGGAGACGACCCCGGCGAGCGCCTCGACCAGCAGCGCCAGCGCAAAGCCCTTCGCGCCGCCGAGCGGTTGCAGGAGTCCGTCGCGAACCCAGGCCTCCGGCACCGGCCGGCCGGCATCCTGCAGCACGCGGACCTTGCCCTGGGCCGCGACGCTCGTGGCGAGATCGATCACGAGGTGCGGCGGCTTCGTGCGGGGCACGCCGGCGGCCAGCGGATTCGTCGACAAGCGCCCCTCCAGGCCGCCGGGCGGCGCAACGGCCTGATCCGCGCCGGAGTCGTTCGCGAACGCCAGCAGCGCCGCACCCTTCTCGCAGGCGCGATCCGCGTAGTCGGCGAAGCGCCCCGCGTGTCCGGAGTGGCGCACAGCGACTGCCGCGACACCGTGGGCGAACGCGCGGTCTGCCGCGAGGTCGGTCGCCTGCGTACACACCACCTGCCCGAGTGCGCGGCGGCCGTCGAGGATGAGCGTCGAGCCGTCGTCGCGCACGATCTCGGCGCCGCGCAGAGGGCACGATGGTCCCGTTGCGCCAGCCGCGGGCGTACTGCGGGAGGCGGCGCAACCCGTGCGAGGGGTGCCCGCCCACCTCGGCGCGGACGAGCAACTCGGCGACGCAGCGGGCGTCAGCGGCGCTCCCTCCCATGGCAGCGACGACATCGCGCGCGAAGCGCTGCCCCTCGGCCGCAGTCGAATTCGATCACGTGGCGGACTGTAGGCGCACCCCATGGCCGAGGGGCGGCACGATAGATTTTGTGCCGGATGCCACCGAGTACCGAACGCCCCTCCCCCGTCCCCCGCACCGCGCTCACGCCGAGTGTCGAGGGCTACCTCAGCGCGATCTATGCGCTGGCCCACGACGGCGAGCCCGTCGGCACCCAGGCCATCGCATCCGAGCTCGGCATCGCGGCGCCGTCGGTGACGGAGATGCTGCGCCGGCTCGACGCGCACGGCCTGGTCGAGTACCGGCGGGGCAGCGGTGCGAGCCTGACGCGTTCGGGCGTGCTCGTCGCTCGCCGGCAGGAGCGCAGGCGCGCAGGTGATCGAGCGCTTCATCACCGAGACGATCGGCCTGCCGGCCGACGAGGCGGCCGAGGAGGCGCGCACGCTCGAGCACCATCTGAGCGATCGGCTCGTGGCGCGCATCGGTGAGATCGTCGGCGAGGCGCCCGGCGCCTGGTGTCGCCGCGTCGGCACGCTCCCCGAGCCCGAATAACCGCCTCAGACGAGCGTGATGCGGCCGGCCGGCCCGTCGACGATCTCGCCGATCACCCAGCCGACCGTCCCCCACTGCTCCGGAGGCAAGGCTGCGAGCAGCCCGCCCGAGGTCTGCGCGTCGCACGCGAGCAGCGCGCGCACGGGATCGACGCCCGGCGCGACGTCGGTGTAAGCGTCGGCCGCGGTGCGGTTGCGCTGCGAGCCGCCCGGGACGAGGCCGGCTCGCGCCATGCTCTCGACGCCCGGCAGAAGCGGAAGGTCGGCGGCAGTGATGCGGGCATGCACGCCCGAGGCGGCGCACAACTCGCGCAGGTGCCCGAGCAGCCCGAAGCCGGTCACGTCGGTGACTGCGTGCGGGTCGAGATCGCGCAGCGCATCGGCAGCCACGCGGTTGAGCGTCGTCATCGACGTGACGGCGGCGGCGAGAACGTCGGGATCGACGGCATCCTTGCGCAGCGCATTCGCGACGATGCCCGTGCCGAGCGCCTTGGTGAGCACGAGGAGGTCGCCGACCCTGGCGGCGGAATTGCGCCAGATGCGCTCGGGATGGACGATCCCGGTGACAGCCAGGCCATAGAGCGGCTCGGCGGCCGTGATCGTGTGCCCGCCGAGGATCGGCGCGCCCGCCGCGATTCGCGACGTCGGCCCCGCCGCGCAGGATCTCGCTGATCTCGTCGGCCGGCAAGTCGTCGGGAAAGCCGCCGATGGCGAGGGCGAAGAGCGGCTCGCCCCCCATCGCGAAGACGTCGGAGATGGCGTTCGTGGCAGCGATGCGTCCGTAGTCGTAGGGATCGTCGACGATCGGCGTGAAGACATCCACCGTCTGCACGATCGCCTGCTCGTCGTTCAGCTGCACGACGGCCGCGTCGTCGAGCGTGTCGTTGCCGACCAGGACGCCGTCGCCGACGGCCGAGCGCGGCACTCCCTGCAGCAACTCGGAGAGGCGCGCGGCGGGAACCTTGCAGGCGCAGCCTCCGCCGGCAGCCCTTTGCGTCAGCCTCGGCAACTCGACCTTCATCCGACCCGATCGTATGTGATCCTCTGTGCATGACAACAGCCCATCCGGGTCCGCGCATCGAGGCCGAAACGCTGCCCGAGGCAGTCGCCGCGCTCCGCGCCCGCGGCCTGCGCCTCTCCGGTGCGCGGCGTCTGGTGCTCGAGGCGCTCTACGCGACCGACGCGCCGCTCAGCGCGGAGGAGATCGCCGAGGGCACGGCGCGACCTCGCTCTCGGTCTACCGCAACCTCGAGACGCTCGAGCGGCTCGGCCTCGTACAGCACGTGCATCTCGGTCACGGCGCCGGGCGCTACGTGCTCGCAGGGCGAGAGCGCGAGTATCTCGTCTGCGAGCGCTGCGGCGCGAACCGCGCGGTCCCGCCCGGAGCAGCTGGACGGCGTGCGGGACGCCGTCGAGGCGGCGACGGGCTTCCGCGCGCGCTTCAGCCACTTCCCGATCGTCGGGCTGTGCGCGGACTGCGCAGCGAGGCCTGGAAGCTCGAACTGAACTGAGCGCGAGTGAGAGCTGCTTAACGCGCACGCCCCGGAAAGCGCATGCCCACGCCTTCCGGGGTGCGCCCGGGGTGGAGGAGAGCCCCCGCAGGATCTCTCAGGCCGCGCCCGGCGCGGGTGCCCAGTCGGCGGGCGCGCCGGCGGGCGGCGGCGGCGGTGCCGAGCCCTTGTCCTTCTTATCGCCGTGCCAGCCGCCGTGGTGATGGCCGAAGCCGAATCCGCCGGCCTTGCGCGTCCCGTTGACGAGATCGTCGATGTGCTTGGCGAGGCCCGCCAGGATCTTGGTCTCCTGATCCTTGGTCAGCTTGCCGGCGGTCACCGCGGCGTCGAGCTGCTTGGTCGCGGCGTCGGTGATCGTCGTCTTCAGCCCTTCGACGGTCTTGCCCTGAGCCTTGGCGATGTCGGCGAGCGACTTGCCCGAGCGCAGCTGCGCCCCGAGCGCGGCCGGCTTGAGGTCGAGGTACGTCGCGACGTCCTCGATGCCGGCCATCAGGCCGGGTCCCGCGAAGTGCCCGAAGCCGAAGCCGGGCCCACCCGGGCCGCCCGGGCCATGGCCGAAGTGACCGCGCGGGCCGCCGAAGCCGGGGCCGCCGAAGATCGGCTGCGTGCCGTCCTCGATCCGCTTCTTGATCGCGTCGCCCTGCGCCTGGGTGAGCTTGCCGGCTGTGACCTGCGCGTCGACCTGATTCTCGAGCGCCTTCTTGAGCGCGTCGCTGAGCTTCGCCGGGTCGACCCCGAGCGTGCCCGCCGCGTCATTGACGATGGCCTGGCTGCGCGCCTGAGGAGAATTGTCCTGCGAGGCGGCGTAGGCGGCACCGCCGCTCACGACCGCGATGACGGCCAGAGCGGACATGATCACCCGGAACCTGCGGTTGGTCGGTCGACGCTCGGCGGACATCAAGAACTCCTTTTCAACTGCACAGCCGTGATAAATCCCAGTACACCAGTGGTATCTGAGTGTACCCGCAGTAATTCCTGGGTCCACGCTGTGAGACATGGTCAGGGGATGCACCTCGGCTCCCTCCGGGATGGCGCCGAGCGCGCGTTCCTTCGCGTCGGCTCCGTCGGCGGCGATCTCGACCTTGAAGCCACGGGCATTCTCGGCGGGAACGTTTTGGCAACACCATTCGTTTGTAAAAGAGAACGAATGATACCGGCGTACACTCATCCCGTGGTTCCCCTTCCCACCGACCCGCTCAGCGAGCCGCTCACGGTCGTCTGCCCGACCCGATCGACGGTCCTGATCACGCGGCTCGCGCGCACCATGCGCCGTCGCTTCGAGCGCGCGGTGGCCCCGCTCGGCCTGCGGGCGCGACACCTCGTGGCCCTCACGTACCTCAAGGAGCAGGGGCCCTCGGCACAGCAGTCGCTGATCGACGCGCTCGATCTCGACGCCTCCAACCTCGTTGCGCTGCTGAACGAGCTCGAGGACGCCGACCTGATCGTGCGCCGGCGCGACCGCGCCGACCGGCGTCGCGGCATCATCGAGCTCTCGCCCGACGGCGAGCGGATGTTGCTCGAGGTCGACCTGGCTCTGCAGGCGGTCGACGACGAGATCCTGTCCTCGCTCAGCCTCGACGAGCGAGCGACGCTGAACGAGTTGCTCTCGCGCGCAGGCGCGGCCGGCCCCCTCGAGTGCGACAACGAGGCCGCCGAGGAGTGCGACCCACCCGCCTGTTAGGCCGACGAAGGCTCGAATGCCGGCGGCGATGCCCACGGCGGCGCGCTGCCGGAAGGCCGCTGACTTCAGCCTGGCCGCGTCGGCGGCGTTGCGCATGTTGCCGGTCTCGATGAAGATCTTCGGCACGCGCGAGAGATTGGTCCCGCCGTAGGCGTTCGACGGGAAGATGCCCTGCGAGCCGAGATACGACGAGAACGGCATACCGGTCGCAGCGGCGTAGGCATTGCGCACGGCAATCGCCAGGCGGCGGTCGCGAGCGATCATCGCAGCGGTGAGGCCGACGGCGGGTAGCGGCGCCGCGGGGACGATCGTGGCGAACCCGTGCCCGCTCGGCGGTCCGCCGTCGGCGTGGATCGAGATCGCGGCCGCTGCGTGGTTGCGATTGCCGATCGCAGCGCGCTCGGTGATGCACGGCCCCCAGGCGGGCGCCGTGCGCGTGTGGGTCAGGATCACGGTGGCGCCCTCCTTGCGCAGCAGCGCGGCGACGCGGTAGGAGACGTCCAAGGTGAAGACGGCTTCCGGATAGCCGTCGTTCGTCGCCGTGCCCGTGGTGTCGCAGGGCTTCATGCCCGCCCCGAACGCGACCGCGCGGTTGATCTCGGAGGGATACGAGCCGTTGCCGGGGTTGTGCCCGGGATCGACGACGATGACCTTGCCGGTGAGCGGACCTGCGGCGGCGGCCGCGCCCGGAACGGGGCAGCACGCGGCCAGCGCGGCGATCACGAGGCTGAGGCTCACCCGTCTTTGCATTCAGCGACGATACCGCTAGCCTGCGCGCTACCGGGGTGCCCACATGGCTGAGACCGAGCTTCGCTCGGGACCCGTGAACCTGATCTGGGTAATGCCAGCGGAGGGAGTTGCTCGTGAGACGTTCGTTTCTCGCACTGATCCTGTGTGCGGTCGCGTGGACCGCGGCCAGCGTGCCGTCGCAGGCGCGCGAGGCGCGCGACAGCGTGACCGTCGCGCTCGACTGGACGCCGAATACCAACCACACCGGCATCTACGTGGCGCGCGACCTCGGCTACTACAAGGCGGCCGGCATCGACGTGAAGATCCTGCCCTATGCGAGCACCGCTCCGGAGACGCTCGTGAGCCACGGCAAGGCCGATTTCGGCTTCTCCTACTCGGCCGGCATCGCGTTCGCACGCGCCGGCGGTGCCGATGTGACCTCCGTGTTCGCCGTGCTCCAGCACACCGCGCTCGAGATCGGGGTGCGAGCCGATCGCAGCGACATCAAGACGCCCAAGGATCTCGACGGCAAGGTGTATGCCGGGTTCGGCACGCCCGACGAGAAGCCGCTGCTCCAGACGGTGATCCGGCATGCCGGCGGCACGGGGACGTTCAAGGACGTCACGCTCAACACCTCCGCCTACGACGCCGTGTA
Organism: uncultured Actinomycetes bacterium; assembly: GCA_963713435.1. Lineage (GTDB taxonomy): Bacteria > Actinomycetota > Thermoleophilia > Gaiellales > JALYLC01 > JALYLC01. Next base: position 145,196 of record CAVQLU010000004.1, on the reverse strand, counting down.
CCGCGGCAAAGCCGACTTCACGCTGCCCCTGGCGACGTGGGAGGTGATCCAGGCGCGTCTCGTGGGCAAGCCGCTGAAGACGTTCAAGCTCGCGAGCTACGGCGTGCCGCCCGAGTACTCGGCGCTGATCGCCTCGAGCAACGACTATCTCACGTCCCATCCTGATGTCGCGCGGCGCTTCCTGGCCGCGACGACCCGCGGCTATCGCTACGCCGCCGATCATCCGCGCGCGGCGGCGAACATCCTCATCAAGGCCAACAAGCAGGTGCTGACGCAGCCGCAGCTCGTCTACGACAGCGCCGACCTGATGGCCAGGAGCTACTACAAGAGCGCGACCGGCAAGGTCGGCACGCAGACGCAGCGCGTCTGGCAGGGCTACGTGGGCTTCCTGCTGCGCGCCGGCGTCCTGACCGACTCCGACGGCAACAAGCTGACGCAGGCACCCGCCCCCTCGTCGTACTACACGAACGCGTACCTGCCGCGGCAGAGCTGATGGCCCGCGACCGGGCGCTCGCGATCCTGCCGCCGCTCCTGATCGTCGGCTTGCTGCTCGCGGTCTGGCAGCTCTACGCCAACCTCAGCGGGATCGGCAACGACGTGCTGCCGGCTCCGAGTCGCGTGCTCTCGGTCTCCTGGGACAACCGCGGCGACCTCTGGGACAACACGCTGCCGACGCTGCGGGCGACGCTGCTCGGCTTCGCGCTCGCGATCGCGGTCGGCTTTGCGCTCGCCGTGCTCGTGGACAGCTCGGCCGCCTTGCGTCGCGCGCTCATGCCGGTGCTCGTCTCGACGCAGACGCTGCCGATCGTGGCGATCGCGCCGCTGATGGTGATCTGGTTCGGTTTCGGCCTCACCCCGAAGGTGCTGCTCGTCGCGCTTGTGACCTTCTTCCCGATCACCGTCTCCTTCGCCGAGGGCTTCGCCTCGAGCGACCCCGAGGCCGAGGCGCTGCTGCGCTCGATGGGCGCGAGCCGCGCCCGCATCTTCCGCTCGGTGCGGTTCCCGAGCGCGCTGCCGTTCTTCTTCGCCGGTCTGCGCATCGCCATCACCTATGCGGTGGTGGCCGCGATCTTCGCCGAGTACGCGGGCGCGAGCGAGGGCCTCGGCATCTACATGCAGAACGCCAAGAACTCGTTCCGCACCGATCTCGTGCTGGCCGCGGTGATGGTCAGCGCGCTGCTGACGCTCGCGCTCTTCGCGCTCACCTATCTCGTCGAGCGAGTGGCGATCCCGTGGTACCGCCTCTCGCGGAAGAGCGGGCCGTGAGCGCCGGCGCGACCAGGCTCGAGCTGCGCGGCCTGAGCAAGAGCTTCGGCGCGCTCGAGGTGTTGCGCGACCTTTCCCTCGAGGCGCACGCCGGGGAGTTCGTCGCGATCCTCGGGCCGAGCGGCTGCGGCAAGTCGACGGCGTTCTCGATCCTCACCGGCGGCACAACTGCAGACGGCGGAGAGATCCTCATCGACGGGGCATCCGACGGCGTACCGCCCGGGCACTTCGCCTACATGCCGCAATCCGACGCGCTGCTGCCGTGGCGGAGGCTGCTCGACAACGCCACGCTCGGCCTGGAGGTGCGCGGGGTGCCCCGCGCCGAGGCGCGCGAGCGCGTGCGGCCGCTGCTCGGGACGTTCGGGCTCGACGGGTTCGAGCAGGCCTACCCGTTTCAGCTCTCGGGCGGCATGCGGCAGCGCGCCGCCCTGCTGCGCACGGTCGTGCAGGAGTGCGAGGTGATGCTGCTCGACGAGCCCTTCGGCGCGCTCGATGCGCTCACGCGCACCGAGATGCAGCGCTGGCTGGAAGGGGTCTGGGAGCGCTTCCGCTGGACCGTCGTGCTGATCACCCACGACGTGCGGGAGGCCGTCTACCTGGCCGACCGCATCTACGTGCTCTCGCCGCGCCCGGCCACCGTGGTCGCCGAGCTCGCCGTCCCCCTCCCCCGCCCGCGCACGCTCGGGGAGCCGGCAGCTTCGCGCAGCTCGAAGCCGAGCTTCTCGCGCAGCTGCTCAGCGCACCGTCGCGAGAAAGCCCAGCACCGCCTCGTTGAACGCGGCGGGGTGCTCCCACAGGCAGCCGTGGCCGCCGGGCACCTCGACCCAGCGGGAGTCGGGCAGCTCGTCGTGCAGCCGGCGCGAGAGCTTGGGGTAGATGATGATGTCCTCGGCGCCCACGAGCGTCATCGCGGGGCACGTCACGCCGCCGAGGCGCCCGCGCGTGTCGTGGACTTCGATGGAGTGCAGCTGGGCCAGGTAGGCAGCGAGCGGCTGCGGGTTGGCGGCCATGAACTGCTCGATGGCGATCAACTCGTCCTCGCGCTCCTCGAAGAAGTCGGTCGTGAAGCCCCACAGCACGACCTCGCGCTGCGTGAAGCCGACGCCGAGCACCGGGGCCAGATCGCGCCAGCACTGGAACATCCGCAGGCAGAACGGGCCGGGATACGAGTACGTGCAGCAGAACGAGGCCGAGAGCAGGCGCTCCGGATGGGCGATCGCATACTCCTGGGCGATCATCCCGCCCATCGAGACGCCGAGCAGGTGAAAGCGCTCGAGCCCGAGACCGTCGACGAGACCCGCGAGGTCGTCGGCCATCTGCGCCGTCGTGTACGGGCCCGGCGGCGTGGGCGACTCCCCCACGCCGCGGTTGTCGTAGCTGACGACCCGGTAGCGCTCGGCGAAATCCGGGATCTGCGCCTCCCACGACTCCTTGGCGTCGGCGAGCCCGTTGACCAGCACGAGCGTCTCGGGGTGGTCGCCGTCGATCCGGTAGGCGAGGTCGAGGCCGTTGGCGCGGATGGTGGGCATCGCCGGAGAATATGCTGGCGCCATGAGCACCGCGGCCAGCGGGCGGGCGACGAAAGCCGTCGTCCACCAGGTGAACAGCACGCTCCGCCGCGGAATCCTCGCCGCGGCGCGCAGCGAGCGCATCGGGAGCTTCGTGGGGAAGCACGGCATGCGCCTCGGCGCGCACCGCTTCGTGGCCGGCGAGACGTTCGCCGAGTGCGCCGAGGTGCTCGAGGGGCTGAACGAGCGCGGGCTCAAGGCGAACACGACCCTGCTCGGCGAGGACGTCCTCTCGGCCGAGGAGACCCACGAGGTCAGCGAGCAGTACGAGGCCATCCTCGACGGCATCGCCGAACGCGATCTGCGCTGCAACGTCGCGCTCAAGCTGACGCACCTGGGGCTCCTGCTCGACGAGGAGCTCGCCTACGCGAACGTCAAGCACCTGGTCGACTACGCGGCGGCGCGCGGCAACTTCATCCGCCTCGACATGGAGCACTCCGGCCTCGTCGACCAGACCCTGAACATCTACCGGCGACTGCGCGCCGACGGCTGCGATGCCGTCGGGACCGTGCTGCAGGCCTACCTCTACCGCTCGCCCGCCGACCTCGCCTCGCTCCTGCCGCTGGAGCCCAACCTGCGGCTCGTGAAGGGCGCCTACCTCGAGGCGGCCGAGGTCGCCTACCCGCGCAAGGCCGACGTCGACGCCGCCTTCGGCCGCCTGATCGAAGCCGCGCTCACGGGCGGCGGCTATACCGCGATCGCGACGCAGGACGAGAAGGCGATCGAGCAGACGATCGCGCTGACGGAGCGCCTGGGCATCGGGCGCGACCGCTTCGAGTTCCAGATGCTCTACGGCGTGCGCCCGCAGCTCCAGCTCGCGCTGGTCGAGCGGGGCTTCAGCGTGCTCGTCGCCACGCCGTTCGGCCCCGAGTGGTATCCGTACCTCATGCGGCGCCTGGCCGAGCGCCCCGCCAACGTCCTCTTCGTCGCGCGCAACCTCGTGCGGCGCTGACCGCATAGGAGCATCGATGCCCAAGCGCGCACTGATCGTGATCGACGTCCAGAACGAGTACTTCGACGGCGCCCTGCCGATCAGCGACCCGCCCAGCGAGACGAGCCTCGCGAACATCGGGCGCGCCATGGACGCGGCCACCGAGGCCGGCGTGCCGGTGATCGTCGTCCGCCACGGCACCAAGGATGCGTCCGAGGGCATCTTCCTCGAGGGCTCGCACGCCTGGGAGCTCCACCCCGAGATCGAGCGCCGCCCGCACGACCACCTGATCGAGAAGACGCTGCCCGGCTCGTTCACCGGCACGGAGCTCGGTGAGGTCCTGGAGGCGGCCGGCGTCGACACCGTGGCGATCACCGGCTACATGACGCACATGTGCGTCGACACGACCTCGCGCCAGGCGGCGCACCGCGGCCTCAGCGTCGAGATCCTCAACGACGCCACCGGTACGCTCCCGCTCGAGAACAGCGGCGGCAGCGCGAAGGGCGAGGAGCTGCATCGCTCCACGCTCGTCGCGCAGGGTCAGTTCTTCGCGGACGTCGTGACGACGGACGATTGGCTCGGCCGCCTCGACGCCTGAGGTCTAATGCCTTCCCGCCCCCGAACCTGGAGCCCCGATGCCTGACGCGCCGAGCAAGCCGATCCTCCTTTGCTATGACGGATCGGACGACGCGTACCGCGCGATCGAGTTCGCCGGATCGCTCTTCCCAGGGCACAAGGCGATCGTCATCTCGGTCTGGGAGCACTACTCGCTCTTCTCGGGCGTCGGCATCCACGGCGCCGAGGACTCGCTGATGCAGGAGGCGAGCGACCTCATGGCCGCCGACGGCGCAGAGCGCGCGGGCCTGGCCGGATTCGACGCGACGCCACTGGCTCGTCAAGGCCGATCACGGCGTGGCCGCGACGATCATCGCGGCCGCGGATGAGCATGACGCCGAGCTGATCGTGATGGGCACGCGCGGCAACACGGGCATCCGCTCGCTGCTGCTCGGCTCGGTCTCGCACGACGTCGCACACCACGCGCACCGGCCGCTCCTGCTCGTGCCCTCGACTCCGCTCGCCGAGGCGCGCGCGGACGCGGCTCAGCGCGAGTAGGCCTTGCCGCCCGCGCCCACGAGGTAAGCGCCGAGCGCGACGACGCCGACCCAGGCGGCCAGCGCGCTGAGCGGCATCTCGTCGATCAGGTTGTGACGCAGGAGGAACGCGAAGCGCGCCAGCAGCAACCCGCCGGCGACGATGACGACGGCGCGGCGCAGCGCGGCCGACGACACGATCTCCCGCACAGGAGGCAGCTTGGCGAGCGCGGCGAGCACGGGATCGGTGGCGCGGCTCACCCAGGTGATCAGGCGCGAGAGCAGCGGCAGCGCGAGCCGCGCGGTGAAGAAGCCGCAGCCCAGGCCGATCAGCGCGCCCGCGAGCACGTCGGTCGGGTAGTGGACGCCGGCGAGCACGCGCGAGGCGGCGATCAGCGCAGCCCACCCGACGAACAGCCAGCCGGCCCGGCCGGCCACGAACAGGATGCCGAACGCGATTGCGAACGACAGGCTCGCGTGGTCGCTCGGGAACGACGCGTCGTGCGCGGAGGAGATCAGCGGAACGATGCCGAGCGGATGGTCCGTGAAGGGCCGCGGGCGCTGCCAGAGATGGGCGATGACCTGGTTGACCACGAGCGCGAGCGTGGCCGCCGCGAGCCCGGCCGCAATCGCGTGCCGCCAGACGCCGGGCCGGCGGGGCGGATCGAGCAACCACAGGGCACAGGCGACGATGCCGAAGGCGAGCACTCCCCAACTCGCGAACCCCGCGATGATCGAGACGAGCAATGCGTGCTCGCGGATCGCGTGATTGAGGAAGTGGTCGACCGAGTAGTCCATGTACGCAGGCTACTCGGCCCTTCACCAGTTGGTCACACGGTCTCAGGCGCCTGCCACGAGGCGGCCGTCCCGCAGGACGGCGATGCGATCGACGAGCTCGGGAGCGACCGGCCGGTGCGTGATCAGGAGCACGCCCAGCCCCGCGGCCCGCGAGGCCGAGAGCAGGTCGCGCACGAGGGCGTCGGCGGTCTCCTCGTCGAGGTGCGCGTCGGGCTCGTCGACGACCAGAAGGCGGACATCGGCGAGCAGTGCGCGCGCGAGCGCGAGGCGCTGGCGCTCGCCGCCGGAGACGCGGCCGCCGTCCTCGCCGACCTGCGTTCCGAGCCCCTCGGGCAGCGACGAGACCCAGTCCCAGGCGCGCGCGCGCGTGAGCGCCTCGATCAGCTCGTCGTCGCTCGCGTCGGGGCGGGCGATGCGCAGGTTCTCGCGGATCGTGGTCGGGAAGAGATGCGCTTCCTGGCCGGCCAGGCCGACGACGCGCCGCACATCGGCCTGCGCGTACTCGCGCAGATCGTGGCCATCGAGCAGGATCGCTCCCTCGTCGGGATCGCGGAAGCGCACGAGCAGGTTCGCGAGCGTCGTCTTGCCCGATCCGCTCGGCCCGACGAGGGCGACGATCGCACCGGCCGGGATGTCGAGGTCGACGCCGCGCGAGCACGAGCGGAGCCTCCGCCGAGTAGCGCATGGCGACGCCGCGCAGACCGATCGTCCCCCGGGCCGCTCGAGCGCACGCGGCTCCGCGGGATCCCGCACGGGCGCCTCGCGATCGGTCACGTCGAGGATGCGCCGCGCAGCCGCGCCGACGGCGACCATCTGCTCGGCGGCCGCGGGCAGCGGCCGGACGGCCTCGAAGGCCGCGAGGGCCAGCAGCGCCAGCAGCGCCAGCTGGACGCCCGGCAGCGCGCCCGAGTGCACGGCCGGCGTGGCGACGACGAGCACGGCCGACGGCCGCGAGCATCGTCAGCACCGTGACGGCCGACTCGGTCACGGCGGCGACCAGCGCGGTGCGCCGGCGCGCCGACGCGAGAGCGCCGTCGGCGGCATCGACGCGCTCGGCGGCGGCCGCGGCGGCGCCGTAGGCGACGAGCTCGGGCGCGGCGGCGAGCGCGTCCAGCAGCTCCGCCGTGAGCGCCGCCCGCGCGGGCGCCTCGCGGCGCACGGCGGCGCGCGTGAACGCGACGCCCGCGAGCGGCACGACGACGCCGGCGAGCAGCAGGAAGAGTGCGAGCACGAGGCCGGCGGCCGGATAGGCGACGAGCGCGACGGCGACTGCGACGCCGCCCGCCAGCAGCGCCACGGCGGCCGGGCCGAAGGCGCGCAGGTAGAGGTTCTGGAGCGCATCGACGTCGGCGACGAAGCGGCCGAGGAGGTCGCCCGTGCGCACGCCCGGCAGGCCGGCGGGAACGAGCGGCTCGAGCCGGGCGAAGAGCTTCGTGCGCACGGTCGAGATGGCGCGCAGCGTGGCGTCGTGCGAGACGACCCGCTCGAGATAGCGCAGCACGCCGCGCGAGACGCCGAAGAAGCGCACGCCGACGATCGCGACGCTCGAGCTCGAGGATCGGCGGTTGCTGGGCGGCCCGCGAGATGAGGTAGCCCGGCGGTCGCCATCAGGCCGATCCCGGCGGCGATCGCGAGCGCGCCGAGGACGATGCCGAGCAGGAGCCGCCCGGTGTGCGGTCGCGCGAGGCGCGAGATGCGGGTCGAGCGGGTGCTCGGAGACGCTCACGTCGTCGCCTCCGAGGCCGTCAGGATGCGGCCGTCGGCGATGCGCACGACGCGGTCGGCGATGCGCTCGGCGAGCGCCTCGTCGTGGGTGATGAGGAGCATCGTCGGCACGCGCGGCAGGCGCTCGAGCGCGTCGGCGACGAGGCCGGCGCTCTCGTCGTCGAGGTTCGTGGTCGGCTCGTCGAGGATCAGCAGCGAGGCGTCGCGCAGCAGCGCGCGGGCGAGCGCGATGCGGCGGATCTGACCGGCCGAGAGCCCGGCGGCGGCATCGCCGACGCGCGTCGCATAGCCCTCGGGAAGCGCGGCGATGAACGCCTCGGCACCGGCGCGCCGCGCGGCATCCGCGACGGCCGAGATGTCCGCCTCCGGCGCGCCGAGGCGAATCACGTCGCCGATCGTCGCGGCCGGCAGGTGCGGCCGCTGCGGCACCCAGGCGATGGAGCGCCGCCAGCTGTCGATGTCGACGTCGCCGAGGTCGGTGCCGCCCACGAGCACGCGCCCATCCTCGGGCCGGTCGAAGCGCAGCAGCAGGCGGGCGATCGTGCTCTTGCCCGCGCCGCTCGGCCCCACCAGCGCGACGCGCTCGCCGGGCGCGAGCACGAGCGAAGCGTCATCGAGCACGAGGCCGTCGCGATCGGGGTAGACGAACGACACGTGCTCGAGGCGCACGGGAACGTCGCGCGGATCGAGCGGCGCGATCGCCGTCTCCTGCGCCGGGAGCGCGTCGGCCGCCTCCAGCGGGTCGAGGATGTGGTCGGCCGCTGCAATGCCGTCGGCGCTCGCGTGGAACTGCGCGGCGACGTTGCGCAGCGGCGCGTACAGCTCGGGCGCGAGCACGAGAATCGTGAGCGCCGGAGCGAGCGCCATGCCGCCGTCGTCGAGGCGGATGCCGATCTCGACCGCCACGACGGCGGTGCCGAGCGTTGCGGCCAGCTCGAGCACGAGCGCCGAGAGGAACGCGATCCGCAGCAAGCTCATCGTCTCGCGGCGATAGCGCTCGCCCATCTCCGCGATCCTCACGGTCTGGGCCGCGCCGCGATTGAACGCCCGCAGCGTCGTCAGGCCGCGCACGACGTCGAGGAAATGCGTCGAGAGCCCGGCCAGCGCGGCGTAGCGCGAGCGCGCCCGATCGGCGGTCCAGCGCCCGATCAGCATCCCGAAGATCGGAATCAACGGCAGCGTCACCGCCATCACGACCGCCGACAGGACGTCGAGCGTCGCGACCCGCACGAGGATCACGAGCGGCACGACGACGCCCAGCACGAGCTGCGGGAGATAGCGCGCGAAGTACGGGTCGAGGGCGTCGATGCCGCTCACGGCGGCGGTCGTCACGGCGCCGCTCGTCATGGCGGGGTCGCCCGGTCGATCGCCGAGGGCGTGACGCACGAGCCGCCGGCGCAGGGCGCTCGCCGTCGCGCTCGGCGGTGACGTGACCGCCCGCCTCGAAGGCCCACGAGAAGAGGCCGCGGACGAGGGCGGTCGCGGCGAGCAGCGCGAGCAGCGGCGCGACGGCCGCGAGATCGTCGTGGCCGAGGAACACGTCCTCGACGATGCGGCCGAGCAGCGTGGCCTGCACGACGATCGTGAGGGCCAGCGCGAGGCCCAGCGGAACGCAGGCGAACGCGAAGGCGCGTGCCGCCGGGGATGCGCGAAGGAGTCGCTTGTCGACGGCCGGCATGCGTCCGACAAGCTAGCTAAAGGGCGGCTTCGTCGAGCGCGCGCGGGCACGGGTCGCCGGCAGGAGCGTCGCCGATGCGCGCGACCGCCAGCGCGAGCAGCTCGCGCAGACGCTCGATGTTGGCCGCGAACGCCTGCATCACGGCCTGTGCGGTGACGGCGTCGTCAGTCGGCGACGCCGACGTCGTAGTCGGTGATCAGCGAGAGGTTCGCGTAACACAGGCCGAGCTCTCGCGCGAGCCAGCCCTCGGGATAGGCGGTCATGTTCACGACATCCCAGCCCTGCGACTGGAACCACGCGCTCTCGGCCCGCGTCGAGAAGCGCGGCCCCTCGACCACGACGACCGTCCCGCGCTCGCGCATCGGCAGTCCGAGCTCCCGGCCGGCGGCCAGCAGCGTCGCGCGCAGATCGGGGCAGTAGGGATCGGCCGCCGACACGTGCCGCACCTCGGGGCCGTCGAAGAAGGTGTGCTCGCGGCTCGACGTGCGATCGACGAACTGGTCGCAGACGACGAACGTCCCGGGCGGCAGATCGGCGCGCAGCGAGCCCGAGGCGCAGGGCGCGACGATGCGCGTGACGCCGACCGAGCGCAGAGCCCAGAGGTTCGCGCGATAGGGAACGCGGTGCGGCGGGAACTGGTGCCGCAGTCCGTGCCGCGGCAGGAAGGCGGTCGGCACGCCCCCGATCGTCGCGATCGTGATCGGTGCCGACGCCGGCCCGTAGGGCGTCTCGGGCTCGATCGTGCGCTCCGGCTCGAACAGCTCATAGAGCCCGGAGCCGCCGATGATGCCGATCATTCCCGAATCGTATTCAGCCGTCGGCTCGGCCGGGAATGCGATTCTGTCCGCGCGCGTTCCAAACGTTTGCCGGTACCACGCAACGAGCGGAGTCAGCCACGTCCCTGCTTCACACACCCATCACCTTGCGCGACGTCGAATTCCGCAATCGCGTGTGGGTCTCGCCCATGTGCCAGTACTCGTCGCAGGACGGCGTTCCGGGCGATTGGCATCTCGTACATCTCGGCGCACGTGCGACGGGTGGCGCGGGCGCCGTGATCGTCGAGGCCAGCGCGGTCAGCCCCGAAGGCCGCATCAGCCCCGACGATTCGGGCATCTGGTCGGACGAGCAGGTCGCGGCCTTCCGGCCGATCACCGCGTTCCTCGCCGAGAACGGCGCCGTCCCCGGCATCCAGATCGCGCACGCCGGCCGCAAGGCGTCGGTCGACGCGCCCTGGGGCGGCAACCGCGCGCTCGGACCCGACGAGGGGGGCTGGACGGCCGTCGCCCCCAGCGCGCTCGCCTACGACGACGGCTGGCAGGTGCCGCACGAGCTGACGCTCTCCGAGATCGGTGGCGTGGTCGAAGCCTTCGCGGCGTCCGCGCAGCGCTCGCTCGCGGCCGGCTTCCGCCTGCTCGAGGTGCACGCGGCGCACGGCTACCTGCTGCACGAGTTCCTCTCGCCGCTCTCCAACCTGCGCAGAGATCGCTACGGCGGCGACTTCGCCGGCCGCTCGCGCCTCCTGCTCGAGGTCATCGCCGCCGTGCGGGCGTCCTGGCCCGCCGAGCTGCCGCTGTCCGTCCGCATCTCGGCCAGCGACTGGGTCGAGGGCGGCTGGACGCTGCAGGAGTCGGTCGCGCTCGCCACGCTGCTCGTCCCGCTCGGCGTCGACATCGTCGACTGCTCCTCGGGTGGGCTCTCGCCGCTGCAGCAGATTGCGCTGGGGCCGGGCTACCAGGTGCCGTTCTCCGCGGCGATCCGCCAGGGCGCCGACGTGGCGACCGCCGCCGTGGGTCTGATCACCGAGCCGCAGCAGGCCGAGGACATCCTGCAGGCGGGCGATGCGGACGTCGTCCTGCTGGGACGCGAATCGCTGCGCGATCCGTGCTGGCCGCTGCGCGCGGCAGCCGAGCTCGGCGTCGAGAGCGACGACTGGCCGCTGCAGTACCAGCGCGCGCGCCCGCACGTGGCAGCGCGAACCGGCTGAGTCGCGAGGCTTGCCTCGCCGCCGCATTTCTCCTCCTGGCGGCTGGCGGGGCTCAGGGCGGGATCGCTCCCGGGACGGCGGTGTGCCGGGAGCGGTTCCGCCCATTCACTCCCTCGTCGCGCGCCCCACGACGCGATCTGCGTATATTCCGCGCAGCCATGGCCCGGGTACGCGTCTTCCTCCTCCTTGCGACCGTCGTTCTCACGGCCGGCGTCCTGGTCGCTTGCGGTTCCTCGTCGTCCGACGACTCGACGACCGCGGAGAGCTCGAGCGGCGGGACGACGGCGACGGCGGCATCTGCAGCACGGCGGCGATCACGAAGGCCGTCAAGGCCGCGGGCAAGGCCCAGGGCACGACCGCGACGCTGGTCGCGCACAACTTCAAGTGCGCCGACGGCTGGGCCTACGCCGACGCGAGCATGGGCCCCGAGAACGCCCAGGTCGATGTGACGCTCGTGTTCAAGCGCGACGGCGACGAATGGGTTGCCGCCGATCGCGAGACGGCCTGCAAGGCGCCGGGCGACCAGGTTCCGGAGTCGCTCTTCAAGCTCGCCTGCGGCTCCAACTAGTGTCGCGCTAGTGCCGCGCGCCGAGGGCAAGGTCGTGGTCGTGACCGGCGCGGCCGGCGGCCAGGGCGCGGCCGAGGCGATCGCGCTCGCCCGCGAGGGAGCGACGGTGATCGCGACCGACCTCCACGACGAGGATCCCAAGCTCGGCGCCGGCATCGCCTACCGCCGCCTCGACGTCGCGGAACCGGACGACTGGCACGCGCTCGGGGAGTGGCTGACTACGACCCACGGACGCGTCGACGGTCTGGTCAACAACGCCGGCATCCCCTTCCGCTCGCGGCTCGAGGAGGTCGAGCTCGCCGACTGGAACCGCGTGATCGGGATCAACCTGACGGGCGCGCTGCTCGGCATCCAGACGGTCGCGCCGCTCATGCCCGAGGGCGGGTCGATCGTCAACGTGAGCTCGATCGCGGGCCTCACGGCGCACTTCGCGGTCGCCTACACGGTCAGCAAGTGGGGCCTGCGCGGGCTCTCGCGAGTCGCCAGCCTCGAGCTCGGCGCGCGCGGGATCCGCGTCAACACCGTGCTCCCGGGGTTCATCGAGACGCCGATGACCGCCTCGGCGCCCGCCTGGTTCCGCACGGCCAACATCGAGCAGACGCCGCTCGGCCGCACGGGGACGGCCGACGAGGTGGCTCCGCTCGTCGTCTTCCTGATCTCGGACGAGTCGTCGTACATCAGCGGCGCGGAGATCGTCGTCGACGGCGGGCAGACGGCCCACGGCGGCAGCAAGCTCTACTCCGACACCGCCCGGCAGGAGTAGCCGGCCTCAGGAGGTCGCGCGGCCGCCGAGCAAGAGCGCAGCCGCGATCCCGGTGCGGGAACCGGACAAACGGGGTCTGACCCGAACTGTCGGGGTCTGACCCCAACTGTTCGGGTCTGACCCCGGGCGTCCATCCCACTGCCCATGCCGTTTCTCATGCCTCAGCACCAAAGGGCGCTCCCAGGCGTCGAACGCATTCGGCAAGCCAGGGCGCCCGGTTTTCCGCATGCCTAGAGGCTTCGGCACCGAAAACGAACACTTGGGGTCAGACCCGCACAGCTGGGGTCAGACCCCACTGTGCGGGCCAGACCCCGTTCGTACGGCCAGATCCCGTTCGTACGGCCAAGTGGCACTCGCGGCGAGTGTCATTTGGCCGCCCGTGACCGGGTACCGTTGCTCGCCTGGCCGAGTACCGACCGACGAGAGGGCCGAACCGTTGAGCACCGTTGAGACCGTACGCGGAGCAGTCGACATCGCCGATCTGGGGCCGACGCTCATGCACGAGCACATCTTCGTCATGAACCCCGAGGCGCTGCAGAACTACGGGCACGCCTGGGGCGAGAGCTACTGGGACGAGGACGTGCGCGTGGCCGATGCCGTGCAGAAGCTGCGGCGTCTGCGCGACGGCGGGATCCACACGATCGTCGACCCGACCGTCCCGGGCCTCGGTCGCTTCATCCCCCGCATCCAGCGCATCAACGCCGAGGTCGACCTCAACATCATCGTCGCGACGGGCGTCTACTACTTCCTCGAGCTGCCGAGCTTCCTCGCCTACCGCGCGGACGACGTGATCGACCGAGCTGTTCGTGCGCGAGATCCGCGAGGGCATCGACGACACCGGCGTCAAGGCCGCGTTCCTCAAGTGCGCCGTCGAGCAGCACGGGATCATCGGCGACGTGCCGCGCATCCTGGCGGCGGTGGCGGCCGCGAGCATCGAGACCGGCGCGCCCATCATGGTGCACACCAACGCCCCGGCGAAGACCGGCCTGCTGGCGCTCGAGAACCTGACGAACGCCGGCGTCGATCCGCGGCGCATCGTGATCGCGCACGCGGGCGACAGCAACGACCTCGGCTACCTCCGGGCGATCGCCGACAGCGGCGCGAGCCTGGGCTGCGATCGTTTCAGCATCGCGCACTTCAACCCCGACGAGAACCGCATCGAGACGCTCGCGGCACTGATCGGCGAGGGCTACACCGAGAGCGTGCACCTCGGCCACGACGGCGCCTGCTTCTACGACTTCATGCACGCCAACCCGTTCTTCGCCGACGAGAAGCCCGACTACCTGCACATCTCGGCGAACGATCCTGCCCGCGCTGCTCGCCGCCGGGCGTCACGCAGGAGCAGATCGACACGATGCTGAGCGCCAACCCGCAGCGCTTCTTCACGCGCGTTGCCGTAGATCAGCCCCGCGGGGCGTAGCGGTTGTGCAGCATCAGGTCGTTGCCGTCCGGATCGGTGAAGAACGCCATGTGGCAGACGCCGGTGTCGAACGTCTCGCCTGCGAACGTCACGCCCTTGGCCTCGAGCTCGGCCGCGCGCCGCCGCGACGTCATCGACGTGCAGCGCCAGGTGCGCGAGCTTCTGGGGCGCGAATTCCATGCCCAGGCGCGCCGGCTCCCAGATGCCGAAGCACGTCTCGCCGACCCAGAACTCGAACCGCCCGCCGTCGTCGGGACGGAGTCCGAGCGTGTCGAGGTAGAAGCTGCGCGAGCGCTCGGCATCGCGGGACGGGATGCCGACGAAATCGAGTTTCGTGATCATCGCCGCAGGCTACCCGCGCCCGGCGGAGGTTTCGCGGCGTGGCCGGAGGGTAGGCCCGGAGCGCACGTTGGCAACGCCCACCCGCGACGACGGAAGGAGCGATCTGCGATGAGCTCCGAACGCACAACGCTCGACCCCGACCGCCCAGCAGCCGCTCCCGGACGGCGGTGAGCCCCAGGGCGCGCGCGACGACCGGCCGGCCATGCTCGGCAAGCGCTTCAGGCAGGTCATCGCCGCCGCGATGCTGATCGGTCTCGCCCTCGCGCTCGTGGCGCACGCTCTCCTGCGGAACGCCTCCTGGTACGGCTACGCGAGTGGCTGGAGCTGGCTCATCGCGGCGCTCGGCGGCCTCGCCGTCGGCGGCGCCTTCGGGCTCTTCCTCTACGGCGTCTCGACCGACCGCTCCGACACCGGCGCGCAGCCCCACGGCCGCGCCGACGTCAGCGAACAGGGCGAATGGCGCCGCACGCTCCAGCGCCGCCGCTCTGCCCACCACCGCCGCTGACTCCCGCATCACCTTCCCGAAAGGCACCTCTCATGGCTCCGCAAGGCAACGGCAAGAAGAAGCGCGTCACGTTCCTCCCCGCCGGTCTCGACCGCAAGGACAGCGAGCAGCTCGTCACCATCCTGCAGGACCGCCTCGTCTCGCTGCTCGACCTGGGCCTGACGATCAAGCACGTGCACTGGAACGTCGTCGGCCCGCACTTCATCGGCGTGCACCAGATGCTCGACCCGCAGGCAGCGAAGGTCAACGAGCTGATCGACCAGCTCGCCGAGCGCATCACGACGCTCGGCGGCAGCCCCGACGGCCGCTCCGGCTCGATCGTGAAGCAGCGCACCTGGGACGACTACTCGCTCGGCGGCCGCGATCTCGTCGACGCGCACCTCGGCGCGCTCGACCTCGTCTACGCCGGCGTGATCGACCTCGCACCGCAAGGCGATCGATGCGACCGAGAAGCTCGATCCGGTCACGCAGGACGTCCTGATCGAGCAGACCGAGGCGCTGGAGCTCTTCCACTGGTTCGTGCGCGCGCATCTCGAGGACGCCGGCGGCCACCTGGCCGACGACGGCGACCGCACCGAGAAGCGCGCCGCCGCGAGCGCGCGCCGCGCGACCGACTCGCCCGTCCCCCGCCCGCCGCTCCTGAGCCGGTCCGGCCGCCGCCGATGCCACTCAACGCCCTCGTCCTCAACTGCACGCTCAAGCGCTCGCCCGAAGCCTCGAACACCGAGGCTCTGGCGAGCGTCCTGAGCGCTGCCCTCGCTGACGGCGGTGCCGCCTGCGAGACGATCCGGTCGTCGATCACGACGTCCTGCCCGGCGTCTCCTCCGACGAGGGCGACGGCGACGCCTGGCCGGCGATCCGCGCCAAGGTGGTCGCCTCCGAGATTCTCGTGCTGGCGACGCCGACCTGGTTCGGGCAGCCCTCGAGCGTCGTCAAGCGCGTGCTCGAGCGCATGGACGCGATGCTCTCGGAAACCGGCGAAGACGGGTTGCCCGTGGCGTTCAACCGCGTCGCCGGCTTCGTCGTCACGGGTAACGAGGATGGCGCGCACCACGTCATCGCCGAACTCGCCCAGGCCGTCAACGACATCGGCTACACGGTGCCCGCGCAGGCCTGGACGTACTGGAACAAAGGCCCGGGCCCCGGGCCGACCTACCTCGAGACCGACGAGGGCCATGACTGGTCCGCGCGCACGGCGCGAACCGCCGCGGGCAACCTCATCGCCGTCGCCAGGCACTCGCCGCGCATCCCGCTGCCCAAGCCCGCGAGCTGACGGAGAACCATTCGTGAGCGTTGCCGCCGACACCACCGCCGGTCTGACCGGCCCTCTCCGCGCCCCCTCCGACGGCGTCCTCGCTGCCATCGGAGACACGCCGCTCGTGCGCCTGCGGCGCTTGCTGCTTCGCCCGGACATCGACGTCTGGGCGAAGCTCGAGTCTGCGAATCCCGGTGGCAGCGCCAAGGACCGGCCGGCCGCCCGGATGATCGAGGACGCCCTCGAGCAGGGACTCATCGACGTCGGCACCACCGTCGTCGAGTCCAGCTCGGGGAACATGGGCATCGGCCTCGCACAGGCCTGCCGCTACCACGGCCTGCAGCTGATCTGCGTGGTCGACGCGCGCGCCCACGCAACCAGCGTGCGGGCCATGCGCGCCCTGGGCGCCGACGTCCGCGTCGTCAACGAGCCCGATCCCGAGACCGGCGATCTGCTCGTCGCCCGGCTGAACCTCGTGCAGCGGCTGCTCGCGCGAGATCCCCGGCTCGTTCTGGCCCGACCAGTACGGCAACGAGTCCAACCCGGCCGCCCACGCGGAGGGCACGATGCGCGAGATCGACGAGGCGCTGGACGGGCAGCTCGACTACCTCTTCGTCGCCACGAGCACGACGGGAACCGCTGCGCGGATGCGGCGACTACCTGCGCGAGCACGGCCGCGCAACGCGGCTCGTGGCAGTCGACTCGGTGGGCAGCGCGCTCTTCGGCGGCTGCGCGGCACGCGGCGCCTGCCGGGCTTCGGCGCCGGCGTCGAGACGCCGCTCTCGGCCGGTGCCGAGATCGACGACCTCGTGCGGGTCTCCGACCTGGCCTGCGTGATCGGCTGCCGCCGCCTCGCCGCGCGCGAGGCGCTGCTCGCCGGGGCATCGTCGGGCGGCGTCGCGTTCGCACTCGCGGCAGCGGCCGCCGACATGCCGCCCGGCAGCCGCTGCGCCGCGATCTTCCCGGACGGCGGCACGCGGCTACCTCGAGACGGTCTACGACGACGACTGGGTCGAGCGGGAGCTCGGCTGCGACGCCGCGCGGCTTGCCGACCTTGCCGGAGAGGGGGTCTTCGCATCGCTGCCCGCCTTTCCGCTAGCCCGCCGCGCGCCGGGGCGCCGAGCCGTCGCTGCGGGTAGCGCTGATCGGTCTCGGCCCGAAGGGGCTGTTCGCGCTCGAGCGCCTGCTCGATCACGCCTGCCGCCTCGACCCCGAGGTGCGGCTCGCGGTCGACCTGTTCGAGCCGCATCCAAGCCCGGGCGCAGGCCCCGTCTACGACCCGGCGCAGCCCGGCTACCTGCGGATGAACTTCGCGGCGGGGCAGCTCGACATGTGGTGGCCGTCGAGCCGCGCGGTGCCGAGCGGCGCAGCGAAAGCCGTTCCTGGCCTGGAGCGGCGGCCGCGACGCGGATGCCTACCCGCCCCGCGCCGAGGTCGGGCGCTATCTGAGCGCGGGCTTCGAAGCGGTGCTCCGGCACGCCCCGCCGAACGTCGATGTGCGCCTGCTTCCGCTGGCGGCCGAGGCGGTCGGTGCCCGACGGAGACGGCTGGATCGTGCGCGCGGGCGGAACGGCCCACGCCTACGACGAGGTGCTCCTCGCGGTCGGCCACGGGCACTCGGTCTTCCCGTTCGACCGAGACGAGCTCGCGGCGGTCGCGCCCGGCGCAACGGTCGCGATCCGCGGCTTCGCACTGACGTTCCTCGACACCGCGCTGGCCCTCACCGAGGGCCGCGGCGGATCGTTCGAGCAGACTCGATCATCCGTTCCGGCTCCGCTATCACGCGGGCAGCGGCGAGCCCGCAGTGATGATTCCGTTCACCCGCTCGGGCCGGCCCATGCTGGCCAAGCCGCCGGCGTCGCTGACGGCACGCGTGCCCGCGCTCGGTCGCATCGCGGCCGACGGCCGTGCGCGCATCGCCGACCTCGGCGGCGCAGTCGACCTGCACGCCGACCTCCTGCCGATCCTGGGGACGATCGTGCTGCGCGAACCTCGCCGCCGCAGCGCGTCGCGAGATCGACGCAACTCTCAGGATCGCCGTGGGCCGCCGCCTCGCCGAGGCTGCCGGAGGCGTCGGCGACTTCGCCGAGGTCGACGTTGTACCGGCGATCGAGCGATCCCTGCTCGTGGGCGCCGGGCTCGCACCGCCCGATGTCGCCTGGGCGCTCGGGCACACCTGGCGGACGCTCTATCCCGCGATCGTCGCGCGCCTCGGCGGCGACGGGCTCCCGGCTCGCGACTGGCCCGCGTTCCTCCGC
This sequence comes from uncultured Actinomycetes bacterium, assembly GCA_963713435.1. Classification (GTDB taxonomy): domain Bacteria; phylum Actinomycetota; class Thermoleophilia; order Gaiellales; family JALYLC01; genus JALYLC01. The sequence continues at coordinate 127,044 of CAVQLU010000004.1, read as the reverse complement.
CTGGCGGCCGAGCTGGAGCGGGTGGCGTTCGGCCCGCCCGCGATCAACGCCGCGAAACTGCTGGCACTCGTCGAAGCCGGCCGCATCGACCTCGGCAACCTGCGCGGTGCGACTCTCAGGCGCGGGGCCGCGGGCATCGAACTGCGATCCCCGCATGGCGCGCGAGCCGTCGACGTCGCACTCGACGCGGTTCTGCCGGGTCCCGGTGCCGCGGGCGCCGAGGGCCTCGTCGGCGACCTCGTCGCAGCCGGCTGCGCGCGCGTCGCGCCCGGCAGGCGCGGGCTCGAGGTCACGCCCGACGGCAGCTGCCGGGGACGAGACGGAGCGGTCACCCGGGGGCTGTCGGCGATCGGCCGGCCGACCGAGGATTCGGTGATCGGCAACGACACGCTCAGCTCGCTCCCTGCATCCCCACGCCGATCGCTGGGCGCGGCGGATCGTGCAGCGCAGCCGCGAGTGCTACCTCGCGAGCGCGCGGCGAGCCGCGCCGAAGGCGGTGCTCGCATGAACACGAAGATGCCGGTCCGCGCCGAGCTGTCGCGCGTGCGAGCGGGGTGTGCCGGAATGGTGCCGCTGCCCGCGCGCCTCGAGCCGTGGCAGATCGAGCTGTGCGGTCAGCCCGACCTGCTCGCGCGCTGGATCGAGCAGTACGGATCGCCGCTCAACCTGCTCGACCCCACCGCCTTCGCCCGCAACGCGGGCGAGCTCCAGTGGGAGGCCGACCGCGTGGGCGCCGACCTGGCGATCTTCTTCGCACGCAAGGCGAACAAGGCGCTCGCCTTCGTCGACGAGGCCCGCCGCATCGGGCTGGGAGTCGATGTCGCGAGCGAGCGCGAGCTGCAGCAGGCGCTGGAGAGCGGCATCCCGGCCGCCGACCTCATCGTGACCGCCGCCGTGAAGCCGCGGGCCCTGCTGGAGCTGTGCGTGGCGGCCGGCGCCACCGTGACGATCGACAACGAGGACGAGTTGCGGCTGCTCGCTGCCGTCGCCGAGCGCGGCGCCGGCAGCGTGCCGGTGGCTCTGCGCCTCGCGCCCGCGCCCGCGCGCGGCAAGCCGCCCAGTCGCTTCGGACTGACGGCACCGGCAACTGATCGCGCTCGTCGAGCGCTTCTGGCCGACCGAGTCTGCGCTGCCGCTGGCGATCGCCGGCGTGCACTTCCACCTCGACGGTTACGAGGCAGCCGACCGCGTGAGCGGCCTGGGTGAGAGCCTCGAGCTGATCGACGCGCTGCGCGAGCGCGGCCACCGCCCGGCGTTCATCGACATGGGCGGAGGCGTGCCGATGAGCTACCTCGACGATGCGGCGGGTTGGGAGCGCTTCTGGAGCGAGCACCGCGCGGCACTGCTCGGGCGCCGGCAGCCGCTCACGTTCGAGGGCCACGGGCTCGGCCTGAGCGCACACGGAGGCGAGATCACGGGCCGTCCGAACCTCTATCCGTACTTCCAGGAGCGCACGCGCGGCGACTGGCTGGCCGGCGTCCTGAGTGCGCGAGGTGACGACGCGCAGCGGCGCGCAGACGGTGACCGAGGCACTCTGGGCGCGCGGTTTGCAGCTGCGCTGCGAGCCGGGGAGATCGCTCGTGGACGGCTGCGGGCTCACGGCCGCGCGCGTGGAGTTTCGCAAGCAGCGGGGCGACGGAACCTGGCTGATCGGCCTCGCGATGAACCGGACGCAGTGCCGCTCGACCTCCGACGACTTCCTCGTCGATCCGCTGCTGGTGCGCCCGGCGACGGCGGGCGAAGCCGGAACGGGCGCCATCGAGGGCTACCTCGTCGGCGCCTACTGCATCGAGCGCGAGCTCCTGACCTGGCGCCGGCTGTCGTTCCCGCAGGGCGTGGCCGTCGGCGACATCGTCGTCTTCCCGAACACCGCGGGCTACCTCATGCACATCCTCGAGAGCGCATCGCACCAGATGCCGCTGGCCCGCAACCTCGTGGCCAGGTCGCTCGACGCGCCCGTCCTCGACCGCATCGACGCCTAGGAGCGGGCGCGGAGAAAGCGCAGCAGCCGCGACTCGCGCTTGCCGAGCCCGTGCAGCCGGCGCTGGGACCCGCACGGCAGGTCTCCGTCGCCGAATGCCTCGAGCAGCGCCGGGTGCACGTACGACGAGCGACAGACCGCGGGCGTGTTGCCGAGCGTCGCCGCGACCTCCTCGATGGCCGCGGCGATCGACTGCTTGGCCTCGCGCTGCGAGGCCGGAGGGCCTGCCTCACAGAGCGCGCCGAGACAGAGCGCGCTGGCTCCCCACGTGCGGAAGTCCTTGATGCTCAGGTCGTCCCCCGCGATCTCCTGCAGGTAGGAATTGACGTCGTCGGAGCGCACGCGCCGCCGCTCCCCGTCGTCGTCGAGGTACTCGAACAGCTCGCGTCCCGGCAGCTCCTGCAGGCGCTGCACGATGCGCGCCAGCCGCCCGTCCGTGATCTCTGCGTGCTGGAGCTTGCCGCCCTTGCCGCGGAAGTCGATCGTGATGCGCCGGCCGTCGACGTGCGCCTGGCTCTGCCGCATCGTCGAGGCGCCGAACGAGCCGTTGCTGCGCCGGTACTCCTCGCTGCCGACCCTGATCAGCGTGTCGTCGACGAGCCGCACGACGGCCGCGAGCACCCGCTCGCGCGGCAGTCCCTCACGCGCGAGGTCGGCCTCGATGCGCTCGCGCAGAGCGGGAAGCGCGGTGCCGAACGCGAGCATGCGGTCGAACTTGCTCGCGTCGCGCACGCTGCGCCAGGCGGGGTGGTAGAGGTACTGCTTGCGCCCGCGCGCGTCGCGTCCGGTGGCCTGCAGGTGGCCCTGCGCGTCGGCGCTGATCCACACGTCTTCCCAGGCGGGCGGGATCGCGAGCGAGCGGATGCGCGCCAGCGTGCGCTCGCTGCGGATGCGCGCGCCGCGCGCGCTGCGGTAGCTGAAGCCCGTCCCGGAGCGACGGCGCGAGATGCCGCCCGCCTCGTCCGAGGAGTAGCGCAGACCCGCCGTTCGCACGTCCTTTCGCCCGGTCGCAATCGTCACGCCGCGTCTTACCCGCGCAACGCCTCCGGCACACGTGCTTGATTTCGCGTGCTGACGGGTAGTACGTGCAAGGATCAGGCCGTCCACTCCGACCTCACACGCTCTTGCACCATGTTCACGCCCACCAGCGGACACCGTCGACCGGGCACGGGCCGGGGTTCCGGCACGACGCGGTGCTCTATCGCGGCGAGCGCGGGTTCGTGGCGTCCGTACTGCCATTCGTGTCGGCCGCCGTCGAGCGCGAGGAGCCCGTCCTCGTCGCGGTCGTCCCGGCACGCGCCGATGTGCTTCGCGCAGAACTCGGCGAGCGCTCGCGGCTCGTCGAATTCATCGACATGCGAGATGCGGGCCGCAACCCCGCCCGCATCATCCCGGTCTGGAACGCGTTCGCGGCACGCCACGCCAGCGGCCGCAAAGCGCTCAACGGTGTCGCCGAGCCGATCTGGCGCGAGCGCTCGCCGGCCGAGATCGCAGAATGCCAGCGTCACGAGTCGCTCCTGAACCTGGCGTTCGCGGGCGCCGAGGCGTTCGCACTCCTGTGTCCCTACGACGAGTCGGGATTGCCGCCCGCAGTCATAGCCGCAGCACGTGAGAGCCACCCCCACGTCGTGCACGGCGGCGTGCGCACTCCCAGCGCCGAGTTTCACGGCGTCGATGCCATCGAGGAGTCCGACCGCCGACCCCTGACCGCCGCCCCCGTAGGCTGCGAGACGCATCCCTTCGCGACGCGGAATCTTGCCGGCCTCCGACACTCGGTAGGAGTCTGGGCGGCCGCCCTGGGGGCCGAGGCGTCCCGCTCGGCCGACCTCGCGCTCGCGGTGCACGAGGCCGCCGTCAACAGCATCCGGCACGGCGGCGGCTCGGGCGTGCTGCGGCTCTGGACGAAGGGCGGGGTAGCCATCTGCGAGATCGAGGATTCCGGCCGCATCCACGACCCGCTTGCAGGGCGACGGCTCCCTTCTCCGGACTCGCGGACGGGCCGCGGCCTCTGGATGATCAACCAGCTGTGTGATCTCGTCCAGATCCGGGCAACCGCAACGGGCACCGTCGTTCGCCTCCACCAGAGAGTCGGAGCATGACGAGCGACCCCTACGACTCGCGGGCGGGCACCGAGGAGGCCACGTCGGGTCGAGCCCGTCGGCTGCTTCCCGTCCTGGCGCTCAGCTCGCTCCTGCTCTTCGCGGCAATTGCCGCGGCGCTCTCGTGGCGACAGTACGGCGACGCGAAGAAGACGGCTCTCAACGATGCTCGCTCGCGAGCGGTCATCGCCGCCGCCGTGTTCGACACCTACTTCAAGGGCCAGATCGCGACGCTTTCGGCGATCGCAAGCGCGCCGGCGGTGGTGGGCACGCGCGAGACCCAGATGCGCGCGTACTTCAAGCGCATCCAGGGCAAGGACGACACCTTCGACGGAGGCCTGGCCTGGATCGACCGGCAGGGACAGGCGCGGGTAAGCACCAATCAGGTGCGCCCCGTCCCCCTCGCCGACGTGTCGGACCGCTCGTATTTCGCGACCGCCCTGCACACCGGCCGGCCGTTCGTCAGCGAAGGACTGACCTCGCGCACGACCCATCGCCAGGTCATCGTGACCGCCGTGCCGACGCGCGACGCGAACGGTGAAATCACGGGCGTCCTCGCCGGCACGCGCCTGATCAAGCGCGCCGGGAACAGCTCGCGTTCGATCGATCTCGGCTACAGCGGTCTGACAATCATCGATCGCAGGGATCAGTCGGTGCTCGCCGGCTTCGTGCACCCGCGCAGCCTGTCGGGCGTGCAGCGGTTCGGGAAGGCGTCGTTCGGCGTACTCGCGGATACGACGGGTCTGGACGGCGGTTCGGGGCACGTTCTCGCCTATGCGAAGGTGCCGACTCCGCAATGGACGGTGATACTGGATCGCCCGCGTTCGGAGATCTTCGGGGACGCACGCCGCAACCTCGCCGCCGAGCTCTTCCTGATCGGGGGAGCAGCGCTGATCGGCATCGCCCTGCTCGCCTGGGTCATCGCGCGCGATCGATCGGAGGCGCGAGCGCAGCGCGACATGGCCCGCAGACGACGGCTGCGCTACGAGGAGGAGCACCGCGTCGCGACGACGCTGCAGCGCAGCCTGCTCTCCGGCGTCCAGCAGATCGACGCCGTCGACTCCGCTGCGCGCTACCAGGCCGGGAGCACCGGCCTCGAGGTCGGCGGAGACTGGTATGACGTCCTGCAGCGCCCCGACGGCGTGATCCTCGTCACCGTCGGCGACGTGGCCGGTCGCGGCGTGGCCGCCGCCGCGCTCATGGGACAGCTCCGCAACGCCTTCCGTGCGTACGCCTACGACCACGCCTCGCCGGCCGAGATCATGTGGCGACTGATCCGGCACATGGGTGGCGATCAGATGGCAACCGCCGTCTGCATCGCGATCGATCCGAAGCTGCAGGAGGTCGCGTACACCTCGGCCGGTCACCCCCCTGCGCTCCTGCGCGACGATGACTCCGGAGCAGTCACGCACCTCGGCCTCGCGCAGGCGCCCCCGCTCGGCTTTGCCTCGCCCGAGGCCGTGCGCGAGACCCGGATCGCCTTGCCGCGGCATGCAACGCTGATCGCGTACACCGACGGGGTCATCGAACGCCGCGGCCAGGTCATCGACGAGGGCATCGAGCGGCTCGAATCCGCGTTCCGGGCGGCCGACCCCGGCGCCACGGCGGCCGAACTCGCCGACACGGTCATCCGCGACGTCGCCGAGGTGACCGCGGCCGACGACGACATCGCCGTCCTGGTCATGCGGTTCAGCGACATCGCTGCGCGCTTCGAGCCCTCCACCGGAGAGACGGCGCTAACGCGCTGACGTCTAGGACACGTCCGAGAACCACAGTTCGTCCGCTGCCTCGAGGCAGTCGGCGAGTTCCTCGAGCGAGCGCGCCAGTTCGAGCGCGTGCTCGAGAAGCAAATCGGCAAGCGAACCGGCGACGGACAGCACGTCCTGGAGATCGCACTCGGGGCAGTGCCGATCGAGCAGCGTCCCACGATTGGTGCGGCGCACGAATTCGATCTGAATCAGAGCGCTGTCACAGCGGGGACAGGAGAGGAGCGACCGGCTCACGTACACCCGCGAACCTGCTCGCGTGCGTCCATGCCGGGTCGTTCCATGCCGGCCGAATCCCGAAACATCCCGGCACGGCCGTTGGGGGCGGAGCCGCTCAGCCGCGCTGGTCGGCCAGCGCGGCCGGAGCACGCGCGCGCGAGCGCTGAGGCGTCGCCGTTGCGCTGCCGACGGCCAGCACCGCGACCATGCCGATCACGGCGCCCGCGATGCAATCCAGGAGGTAGTGGTTGCCCGTCGCGATCGTCGCGGTCGCCATCACCAGCGGATGGGCGATGGCGATGCCTCGCACCCACGGCGACTGCACGGCCCGCACGACGCCGCCGGCCACGATCAGCGACCAGCCGACGTGCATGCTCGGCATGGCCGCGTACGGGTTGTAGCTGATGCCGTGGAACGAGCCGGCGTCGTGGTCGTGCATGCCGACGGTGTCGTGGATACCGAGGCCGGGCAGCATGCGCGGCGGCGCGGCCGGGAACATGAGGAACACGATGGCCGCCAGAGCGAGCGCGACGACGAGCGCGCGCCGCGTCTGCAGATAGACGCGGCGGTGGGTGAAGCCGAGCCAGATCAGAACGCAGGCCAGCAGTGGGTAGAACGCCCACTCGTAGTAGGCGGCAAAAGCCTCGGCGCTCAGCGACGAAGCGCTCGCGAACCGCTGAAGGGCGCCCTCGATCGCAAATCCGAGCGATCGCTCCACCGCCACGATCTCGTGCGCGTGCCGCAGGGCCGCCGAGTGCGTTCCGGTCGCGCCCTCGCGCGTGAGGAGGTAGAGCGGATAGAGCAGGAGCCAGAGGCCGGCCTCGCGCAGTGCGAACAGCGCGCTCCCGGAGCGCGAAGACGCCGCGTGCCGAGAGGGGACGGCGATCACCTGGACTTGGCGGACGTCTTGCCTCGCCGCTTCCTGCGCGCGGGCCTCCGCTTGGCCTTGCTCTGCTCGACCGCCTCCCCGAGGCTCGCCTCGAGCGCGGCCATGAGATCGGCGGGCGCCTTCCGCTCCTCGACCTCGGGGACGGTGATCGTCTCGCCCTTGCGCTTCCTGTCGATGATCGCCATGAGGCGCTCGCGATAGCGGTCGTGGTAAGCCGAGTGATCGAAGGAGCCCTGCATCCGCTCGATCAGATCGATCGCGAGCTTCAACTCCTTCTTGTCGACGGCGCGCTTCGGCTTGGGCAGGATCCCGTCGCCGTCGCGGATCTCGTCGGCGAAGTACATGCGCTCGAGCAGGATCGCCCCGTCCTTCACGCGGAGACACGCGAGCTGGTCGCGATCGTGAAACACGAAGCTTGCGATGCCGACGAGCCCCGAGGACTCGAGCGCGCGCGCAAGCAGCGCGTAGACGCGCTCCGAGCCCTCCGCGGGGCCGAGGTAGTAGGTGCGCTCGAAGACGATCGGATCGATCTCGTCGAGCGGCACGAAGTCGTGGATCTCGATCACCTTGTCGCCCTCGACGTGCGCCGCGGAGATCTCCTCGTCGGTGAGCACGACGTACTCGCCGTCCGAGACCTCGTAGCCCTTGACGATCTCGTCGTCCGGGATCTCGCGCGCGCCGGAAGCGGTGACCTTCCGATAGTGGATTCGCTCGGCGTCCTTGGCATGCAGGAGATTGAAATGGACGTCGTGCTCGCTGATCGCCGTGTACATGCGCACGGGCGCATTCACGAGACCGAACGAGATCGCTCCACTCCAGAGGGCACGCGGCATGCCCGGTGATTGCCGGAACACCGCGGGCGAAACATCGGGCGACGCCGCTTCACGCGCAGCGGGTTTGAGAACCCGGGCGGCGTGGGATTCCGTAGCAGTCGCGGAGCGGCCTGCCCACTCCCTTCCCCACCCGGCAGTACCGGGCCCGCCGACTCCGACTTGCGGCCCGCCGTTCTCGCGGCGGGCCGCAACTTTTCCCGGCTCACGCCGCGAGTCGCGCTGCGGTACAGTCGAAGCCGAGTTCGCCGCCCGGAGAACCGTGGCGCCCTCCCTCGATGACAGCCGACGAGAACGCCCCCAAACCGCCGCGACCGCAGCCGGGCGCCGTCGAGTTGGGAACCGGCGCGGGCGGCAGCGCCATCGTCGGCCTGAGTGGCGAGTGTGACCTGACGACCGGAGATGCGCTCGCCGACGCCCTGAGGCGTGCCTCCGATCAGCCGGGGACGGTGGTGCTGGTCGACCTCTCCGAATGCAGCTTCATCGACTCGACCGTGATCGGTGCGATCGCCCTCAGCCACAAGGCCCTCGCCGAGCAGGGCCGGCGGCTCGAGCTGGTCATTCCGCCCGATGGTCGCACCGTACGCCGCATCATCGAGGTGTCAGGGCTCGCGCCCTTCTTCACGATCCACGAGTCGCTGCCGGCAGACTGAGGACGCCGGCCCACGCCGGCCGAGGCGCGGATGCCGAACTACGCGACGAGGGGAAGCCAGCGCTCCGCGGGTGCCGTCTGGAACCCCGGGATCTCGACACGGAACGTGGTGCCCACACCGACCTCGCTCTGAACCGAAACCATGCCATCGTGAGCCTCGGCGATGGCCTTCACGATCGCGAGGCCCAGACCGCTGCCGCGAGTGCCGTCTGCGGAGCGAGCGCGATAGAAGCGATCGAAGATGTACGGCAGCTCGTCGGCCGGGACGCCGGCGCCCTGATCGCTCACCTCGAGCACGAAACGCCCGCCGCGACTCGCGGCGGCCAGCGTGACGACGGAGCCGTCGTGGGTATGGCGCAACGCGTTCTCGATGAGATTGTCGAGTAGCCGCTCGAGGTCCTGACGCGAGCAGGAGACCTCCCCGCCGGCGCGCCGGGCGATGATGATCGAGCGATTCGTGACGCGAGACCAGCGCTCGACGGCGGCATCGAGCAGATCGTCCGTCGCCACCAGAGAGCGCTGCAGGCTGAACGCCCCGTCGAGGCGCGAGAGCGCCAGCAGCCCGCCCGCGAGAACCTCGCTGCGCTGCAGTTCCTCGAGCACGACGCGGCGGGTCTCGAGCAGCTCCTCGAGCGTCGGCGTCGCCCCACCTCGGCCCAGCAACTCGATCTCTCCGCGTGCGATCGTGAGCGGCGTCAGGAGCTCATGCGAGGCATTGTCGAAGAGTGCGCGTCCGCGCTCGACCACGAGCTGGCGCTCTCGCACGTGCCAGACCATCACGAGGAAGATGAGCGACATGAGCGGGATCTCGGCGAGTTCCGCCTGACCCTCCGACCCCATCTCGATCGCACGGAGCGTGAGGACGAAGATGGGCACGACCACGGCGAAGAGCGCGAGGACGCTGGTCAGAGGCGACCACATGCGCAGGCCGTAGACGATGCTGACGCTCACGAAGATGAAGTGAACCGGCAGCGCCTCCCAGCCCTGCGCGAGTGCCACCCAGACGAGGTTGATCGCGCAGAACAGCATCAGCGCGAGCTCGGGCAGGTAGCGCGAGATGAACGCTCTCACGCGCACAGCTGATACCCCGCTCCTCTGATCGTCGCGATGCGATCGTGGCCGATCTTGAGGCGGAGCCGGCGAACGCACACATCCACCGTGTTCGTCTCCGTATCGAAGCTGTAGCCCCAGATGGCAGACAGGAGACGCTCTCTGCTCACGACCTCGTCGGCGTGGCGCATCAGGTACTCGAGCACCAGCGCCTCACGATCGGTCAGGTGGACGGGGCCGTCCCCGAAGTCGGCAAGTCTACGCCTCAACTCGAGGGTTACACCATGCGCCGAGAGCACCGTCGGATCGAGCTCCGCGCTCCGCCGCAGATGGATGCGCACCCGCTCGAGCAACTCGTCGAACGAGAACGGCTTGGCGACGTAGTCGATGGCGCCGGCGCGCAGCGCCGCCACCTTCGTCTCCGGATCCGAGCGAGCGCTCAGCATCATGACGGGCAAGCCCGGCGCCATCGCGATGAGATCGCGCAGCACGGCGATCCCGTCTCGGCCCGGGAGCATCACGTCGAGCAGGACGAGCGCGGGCGCCTCGCGCGCAGCACTGGCGAGTGCAGCGCTGCCGTCGGCGACCGCCTGGACGGCGTAGCCCTCACGAGACAGCCCGCGGGCCACGAAGCTCGCGATGCGGCGCTCGTCTTCGACGATCAAAACATGCACGGATGCAGACTCCCTCAGTTTTAACAAACTCCCCTTCTCACCGTAAAGCCGCGCGCATGGAGTGGTCAAGCCCCCCGATAGAGGGTGTCTGACACCTCGGTGACACGGCTGTCAGAAAGCGTGACAGGACTGCGGATTGGGCTGACGCTCGCTGAGATCGCAATGAAGCGTCCCCCTCACGGGAGCCCAATCGCATGACAACACGACCGATTCTCCTTGCACTTGCCCTCCTCGCCTCGCTCATATGTGCGCAGGCGGCGGCGGCGCAGCCGATCACGCTGGACGTGACCTCGGCGCGGACCGTCACCAATCAACCCGACCCGGTCGAATTGACCGGGACAATCACCCTGGCGCCGAACAACGCGGGCACCGGGACGCCGGTGACGGGCACCGGCACACTTTTCTCGACCGAGCTCCACGTCGGTGACCTGATCAAGCCCTACACGGCGCCCGGCGCCGTGCCGCGCTGGCTCTCGGTCCAGTCGATCGCAAGCGACACCTCGATGCGTGTCACGCAGCCCGGCGCCGGCGGCAGCCGCTACAACGGCCCCGCCGTCAGCGGCGTGAAGTTCAGCACCCTCCCCGCGCTCAAGACGATCACGAAGGGCGCTCCGGTGACGACGTTCAAGTACCTCGTCAACCAGGAGGACACCGACAACAACACGCAGCCCGCATCGGCGTGTCAGCCCTCGGGCCCGAGCTCGACGCTGAGCAGCTGCCTGTGGACGTCGATCCGTCATCTCTCCGGCTCGACGAACGCGGCCCCCGGCCCGTACAACCCGACGACCGGCTTCCAGGGCCTCGTGCCCGACTCGAGCCCGGTCGTGACGAGCGGCGACCAGGCCGACTTCGCAAACGGCGGGACGATCAACCTCCCCGCCGGCAAGTACCTGATCAGCTTCGTCGCCGACGGCCACAAGATCGACGGCGCGCACTTCACGACCGACAACAGCGCGACGGTCAAGGTCGTCCACGGCCAGGCCCAGCCCTTCAACCTCCCGCTCGCGACGCTCCGCGTCCAGGTCTTCAACGACAACGCGTCGACGAACGGCCAGTGGGACGAGGGCGACGAGACCTACGACGCGACGCTCAACCGCGCCGCGCGCATGCCCGGCTTCACGGCGCATCTCGCGGACGTCATGGGCGAGGTCACGACCGACTGGTACGGCAACCCGCTCTGCACGACGTACCGCCCCACGACCGCGCCGGGCCGCACTGGCTACGAGCTCGACAGCGAGGGCAAGCCGATCATCCTGACCCGCGGCGGCCAGTGCGTCAGCAACATGGCCGGCGAGATCACGGTGCCCAACATGGGCCCCGACCGCTACGCCGTGACGGTGCTCGCGCCGGCCAAGACCGTCGTCACTCCCCGCGGCCTCCAGCCCACCTGCCGCAACAAGGACTGGGTCAAGACGACGACGCTCGAGGGCGGGCCGGACTGGGACACCTGGATCCAGGAGGGCGCCACCGGCTACGACACGGAGTTCCTCCACTCCGGCGAGCCCACCCCGTGGACGCCGGCCGGCTTCGTCTGTCCCCGCAACGAGCCCAACGCGAGCCCGAGCACGGTCGGCACCATCACCGGCCGCGTCATGAAGGCGCGCGTCTACTACCCGTCCGCCGGCGGCCTCCCGTACACGGGCACCGACGGCGCCGGCTACGCCGGCACGAAGCTCGACGGCCCGATCGACCGGCCGTGGGTCTCGGTCAACGAGCCTCCAGGGCGGCGACGTCGCCACCGCCGTCGTGCGCGGCAACCCCGACGGCACCTTCACCGTCCCGCGCGTCCCGGCGGGCGACTACATGGTCACGCTCTGGGACGAGCCGCTCAACGAGATCATCGACAGCTACAACGTCACGGTCCGTCGCGGCCAGGTCACGAACATCGGCGACGCCATGCTCGTGGGCTGGTTCGCGGAGATGACCGGCACGGTCTTCAACGACCTGAACGAGAACGGCCGACAGGATCCCGGCGAGCCCGGCATCCCCGGCTTCCCGGTCGTCAACAAGACCCGCAACAACTCGATCGAGGATCAGGGATCGCAGATCTCCCTGACCGACATCGCGGGTCACTACAACCTCAACCAGGCCTACCCGCTCAACCAGTTCGACGTCATCGAGGCCTACGCCGACGGCTGGAAGACCACGGGCGTCACGTATCAGGCCGACAACCAGCCGACGCCGACGACGATGCTCGGCGCGGGTGTCGACGTCAGCTACCTGCCGATCATCGGTCTCTCGGGCCGCCTGGACTGGGGCGTCAAGCCGTATGCCGCCGGCGACAACGGCGGCATCGTCGGCACCGTCAGCTACGGCACGACCCGCAACGAGGTCGACCCGTCGCAGGCGGCGGTCGAGGACTACCAGCCCGGCATCCCGGGCCTGCAGGTCGACCTCTTCAAGCCGGTCGCCTGCGACGCGACCACACCTGCGGCAAGCTGTTCCCCCGACGGCTACGTGCTCGCCGCGGACGGCTCCTACGCGCTCGGCGACTGGATCAACCGCTACCAGACCGAGTCGTGGCAGCGGCCCAAGAACTGCACGGCGCGCACCGTCACGGGCGACCCGCTCGTCGGCGAGCAGGCGCTGCCGCGCACGACCGACCCGCTCGGCAACCCGGTCGACTGCATCGAGGCGCCGATGATGGGCATCCAGTTCGGTGGCGACGACCCGTTCAATTCGCCCAAGCCCGACGCGAACTACTTCAGCTCGGTCGACGGCAACTACGGCTTCGGCGACGCCTGGACGACGCCAGGCGCACGCCTGCCGGACGGCTCGCCCGACCCGGCCAATCCGGGCTCAGGTTCGGCAGCCCTGACTCCGGGCGACTACATCGTCAAGGTCGAGATCCCGGACGACCCGATCCAGCACCGCCCGCTCTACACGCCGACCCGTGAAGAGGACGTCAACGTCTTCAACGGCGACGTGTTCCAGCCGGCGTATCCGCCGCCGCCCTGCGTCGGCGCGCTGCACACGGTGCACGTCACCAACCAGGACTTCATCGACGCGGGCGGCAGCCCCTTCGATGGTCAGCAGCGTCCGCTGTGTGACGCCAAGCTCGTGCCCGTCCGCGACGGCAAGTCGATCGCACCCGGCTTCGAGCTCTTCACCGACGTGCCGGTCCCCGCGAAGTTCTGGGGCCTCGTCAACGACAACCTCAACGTCTCGATCGATCCCAAGGCCACGCTCTTCGGCGAGATCGCCGGCATCGGCAACGCGCCGGTCGGCCTCTACGACTTCACGGATCGGCTCGTCGACACGGCGCACACCGACCCGAACGGCTTCTTCACGGCGCTGCTCCCCTCGACGAGCACGTACAACTGCCCGCTTCCGGCCGGCCCCTGCCCGAACATGTACCGCGTGGTCGGCAACGACCCGGGCCAGCCCTCGGCGCGCAACCTCGACTACCACCCCGAGTTCGACACGATCTCGGCGAACTTCCAGGCCTGGCCGGGGCTCATGCTCCCGGTCGACACGGCCAACACGGCCGTCGGCACGCAGGTGCAGTCGCCGGGCTCCAACGTCACCAAGCCCGTCCAGTGCCTGATCGCAGGCACCGCGCCGCAGCTCTACGCGGCGTCGGCTCCGTACGGCAACCCCGGCGATCAGATCGTCATCAAGGGCCTGCACTTCGGCGCCACCGCGGGCCGGCTGACGCTCGACGGCACGACGATCCCGACCACGGCCTGGAGCGACACGAGCATCACGTTCGCAATTCCCGCGAACGTGGGCACGGGCCAGAAGCGGCTCGCCATCGTCAACACGGCCTCGACGCCGGATACCTCGTCGCTCAACGGCCTCGCGCTCCACATCCTCGGCACGGGCTACCGGCCCGAGGTGATCGAGGTCGGTCCCGACCTGTGGACGCTGATCGGCTCGCCGGCCAACCTGCGCTTCCGCCTCGGCACGAACGGGACGCAGACCCCGGTCATCACTGCGGCGCCCGGCGGCTTCACCGCAGCCCAGCTGCAGACGGCCATCGGCGCCCTGCCCGGGCTGAGCGGCGCCGTCACGGTCACGAAGACGAGCGGCGGCAACTTCCGCATCGCAATCACGGCACGCCACTCGGCACAGGTGCTGACCGCCAGCACGACGAGCGCCGGCGCGTCGATCCGCAACTTCGACAGCCTCAACCCCAACGCCGACTACGGCACGCACGCCGTGCAGGCCGCACTCGACTCGGCGGCCGGTCGCCCCAACGCGCCCGGACCCGGGCAGCACGGCCCCGAGGTACTCGTGGTCGTCTATCCGAACAGCGACTCGAGCGACCCCTACAACCCGGAGTCGGCCTACTACGAGAACCTGATCATGCACTCCCCGGTCAAGCTCCAGGGAGTCGGGCCGGGCGGCGCCTACGCCGACGGCACCGACGCGGCCGGCACGGTCATCGACGGCTCGGCCTATCAGGCCGACGCGCAGTCGGGGACGGACTGGTTCGCGCTCGCCAACTCGCTGGCCTTCGACGGCAATCAGAACATCTACGAGGGCGAGACCCTCATGGTGGTCGCCAACGACGGCGGCGCGGGCTCGGGCACCACGCGCGTCGACCAGTTCCGCTCGAACTTCCCGGCCTCGATCGACGGCCTCAAGATCATGGGCGGCAGGCACGACGGCTTCCCGAACAACCGCGACCCGGTCACGGGCGCGCCCAACGGCCAGACGGCCACCGTCGAGACGCAGGGCGGCGGCATCTACGTCAACGCCCAGGCCCACTCGCTCCAGATCACGAACGACGTGATCGACGGCAACAGCGGCGCCTACGGCGGCGGCATCAGGCTCGGCACCCCGCAGATCGGGTCGAACCAGAACGACAACATCCGCATCGCGTTCAACCGCATCGACCACAACGGCGGCACGAACCTGGCCGGAGCGGTCGGCGTCTTCGCGGGCGCCACCAACTACCGCATCGACCACAACACGCTGTGCGGCAACAACTCGGCCGAGTACGGCGGCGCGATCAGCCACTTCGGCCTCTCGAACGGCGGCAAGATCGACCACAACCGCATCTGGTTCAACCGCAGCTACGACGAGGGCGGCGCGGTCTTCGTGGGCAGTGAGCTGCCCGTCAACCCGAACACGATGCCGGTGGGTGCCGGCGCGGTCGACATCACCGAGAACGTGATGCAGGCCAACCTGGCCAACGACGACGGCGGCGCAGTCCGGCTGCTGATGGTCGACGGCCGGCGCCGCAGCCAGACGGGCGAGGGCGCCCAGAGCGCGATCCGCCTCTACGACGACCGCATCAACATCCTCAACAACACGATCGCGAACAACGTCTCGACCCACGAGGGCGGCGGCATCGCACTCGACGACTCGACCAACGTCGTGGTCGCCAACAACACGGTCGCGCACAACATCACGACGGCGACCGCCATGACGAGCACCGGAGAGCCGGCACCCGCCGGACTCTCGACGGCCGGCAACAGCTTCCTGCTGCAGGCCGAGCTGGACAAGCGCTACGGGGCCAACACCCGGCCGCTCTTCTCCAAGCCGACGCTCTTCAACAACGTGTTCACCGACAACCGCTCAGGCTCGTGGTCGCTCACGCAGGGCCTCCACGGCATCGGCCAGGACGGCGACCCGAGCCCCATCAACCTCTGGGACGTCGGACTGGCGGACAACCTGTGCGCCTCGTCGGGCAACGTCCGCCGCTGCCTGTCTCCGCTGAACAACCGGTTCGACACCACGGGCAACAACACGGCCAACATCGTGGCCAGCCCGACGAACCTGTTCGGCACCGCGGTGAACTTCGTCGACGACACCTACCGCGTGACCGTCAACGCCCTGCCCTGGCGCGGCTACCCGCAGTTCGTCGGCGCCGTGCTCGTCGCGGTCGATCGCCCGATCGGCCAGATGGGCAACTACCACCTCGCCGCCGGCGCCAACAGCCCGGCCGACAACGGCAGGCCCTCGGCAGCGGCCATCGGTGGCCCCAGCGGCACCGTGAACGCTCCCGCGATCGACATCGACGACCAGGCTCGCCCCTTCCCCGGCGGCGGTGCCTTCGACATCGGCTCCGACGAGCGCCAGTAGGAAGGCGACATGACTCAGCGACAGCAACCGAACGCGACAAGGAACACACCCATGCGCGATACCAAGCTCAGTCGCCGCCGCCTCCTCACGCTGGGCGGAGCGACACTCGCAGCCGGGACGCTCGGGGGGGCGGCATACGCCGCCTCCCCGGGGCGGCTCCTGCAGTCCGTGACGCCGGCGCAGGCACCGGCGCGCAACCTCGTCCATCTCGCGGGCACCGACGGCTGGGTCGCAATCCCGGCCCCGGCCACCCCGGTGAGCTACGACTTCCCCGACAACATCGCCCCCGAGGGCAAGACCACGTACGTCTTCGGCTTCCGCGACGTCACCGGCTTCACCGACCAGCAGGTGCAGGACCAGAAGGGCAAGACGCAGATCTGCGCGCCGCTGCTCTGGTTCGACGAGTACCAGTCTGCGCTCGGCAACGACGTCCAGGTGACCGTCACGAACCTCGGCATGCAGGTCCGTCCGGACCTCACCGACGGGCACACCCTGCACTGGCACGGGTTCCGCAACGCGATCCCGTTCTACGACGGCGTGCCCGAGATGAGCGTCTCGATCCCGATCGGGCGCGACCTGACCTACTTCTACCAGCCCAAGGACCCGGGCACGTACATGTACCACTGCCACTTCGAGGACGTGGAGCACGTGCAGATGGGCATGACGGGTCCGCTGTTCGTGCGGCCGCGCCAGAACGGCACCGTCCTCGGCGGGTTCAACAAGTTCGCCTACAACGACGGCGACGGCTCGACCGGCTATGACCGCGAGTTCGCGCTCCTGCTGACCGAGATGTATCTCGAGTCGCACTGGCAGGACGCCCACATCCAGCAGCCGCTGTGGGACCAGTACCACGCCGACGCGTGGTTCATCAACGGCCGCAGCTACCCCGACACGCTCGCGCCGACGACGGGCTTCTACGGCCCGACCGAGTCGCGCCCGACGGGCATCTCCGTCGGCGATCCGAAGCCGTGGCCGAACCCGCGGGTCGATCCGATGCCCCGCCTCAGCCATCAGCCCCTGTCCTCGCTGGTCGAGTGCAACGCCGGCGATCGGGTGCTGCTCCGCATGGCCAACCTCGGCTACCAGCTCCACGCCATGACGGTGCCGGGCCTCGTGCTCGACGTCGTCGGCAAGGACGCGACGCTGCTCGCGAACGGCGCCGTCAAGACGTCGATGCAGACCGAGACGATCTCGATCGGACCAGGCGAGAGCTTCGACTGCCTCTTCACCGCTCCGGCCGTCACTGCCACCACCACGTACGTGCTCTACAACCGCGCCTACGCGACGTCGCAGAACCGCGACCAGCAGGGCATCGGCGGCATGCGCACGGAAATCCGCGTCCACCCGGCGGGCTCGCTGCCCGCCCAGACCGCGCCCAATGCGTAAGGACACGTCCATGCGCCTTCTGACCCATCCCCTCGCTTCCCAGCGGAAGCTCCTCATCCTCGCGGGCGGTGTGCTGCTCGCCGCCGCCGCGATGGCGACAGGCGGCGGCGCCTCGCACGCCGCGACCGGCCCGTTGACTCCCGATGGCGTGGTTTGCACCTACGGCTCCGAAGGCCAGAACGCCACCACGCAGACCTTCACGCTCACCGCACGCGACGGCCACATCACCACCCCCGACGGCAACACCGTCTACATGTGGGGCTTCGCCGACGGCAAGGGCGCGTTCCAGTACCCGGGCCCCAACCTCTGCGTCAAGCAGGGCGACAAGGTGCGCGTGATCCTCAAGAACACGCTCACCGCCAAGACGTCGATCATCTTCCCCGGCCAGGCCGGGGTGACGGCCGACGGCGTGGCCGCAGCTCCGGTGCTCGACAACGCCGGCGTGATCACCTCGCTGACGCCGACGGCGGACGCGAACGGCGGCTCGGTGACGTACGGCTTCGTGGCCGACCAGCCCGGCACGTACGCCTACCGCAGCGGCACGGACGAAGCGCTGCAGACCCAGATGGGCCTGTTCGGCGCACTGGTCGTCCGGCCGGCCCAGGGTGCGACGTTCGCCTACAACGCGACCCGCACCGAGTTCGATCCGCGGACGGAGTTCGTGCAGGTGCTCTCCGATCTCGACCCGGCGATCCACGTTGCGGTCGAGCAGGGGCGCACGCCCAACCTCCTGGCGGAGCACGCGCGCTACTGGATGATCAACGGGCGCAGCTTCCCGGACACGATCGCGCCCAACAACGCGACCTGGCTTCCGAATCAGCCCTACAACGCGCTCATCCACACGGTCGCGAATCCGTCCAAGCCCGCGATCGTGCGCTACATCAACGTCACGTCCATCGGGCATCCGATGCATCCGCATGGCGACCACGGCCGCGTGATCGGGCGCGACGGCGCACTGCTCGCAGGTCCCGGCGGCGAGGACCTCAGTCATGAGGACTTCGCGATCGAGGTCGGTCCCGACCAGACCGTCGACGCGCTCTACGGCTGGGAGGACACGGGCAACTGGTCGAATCCCAGCGCGGCGGCACACCCGACGCTCCCGGATCAACCGGCCGCGCTCGACACCCTGCACCTCTCGGGCGACACGTGGTGGTCGGGCAGCCGGTTCCTCGGCCAGAGAGATGCCACGAACTTCCCGCCCGGCATCACGAACTACAACCAGTGCGGCGAGTACTACCAGGTGTCGCACAGCCACGCGCTCAACGAGGTCACGAACTACGGCGCCGCCATGGGCGGAATGCTGACCCTCTGGCGCATCGATCCCATCAACCGCTTCGACTGCGCATGAGAGGCGTCAGCATGCATCCCTCGCTCCGCGCGCTCATCGCGCTCGCCGCCGTGCTGATCGCACCGGCGAGCGCGCTGGCCGCTCAGCCCTCCATCACGCTCACGGCGCCCGCCGACGGCTCGGTCTACGCGACCGGCGCCGCGGCCAACGCCGACTTCGCCTGCAGCCCCGACGCCGGCACCCTCGCCGCCGTCACGCAGTGCGACGGAACCGTCGCCAACGGCGCCGCCATCGACACGGCGACCGCCGGCACGAAGGCGTTCACGGTCACTGCGACCGACGCCAACGGCGACACGAACACGGTCACCCACAACTACGTCGTCGACGGAACAGCGCCGGCGATCGCGCTGACGACGCCCGCCCAGGGCGCCGTCTTCGCCAAGGGCGAGGTCGTCAACGCCAACTACACCTGCGCCGACCTCGGCGGCGCGGGCCTGGCCTCCTGCACGGGAACGGTGCCGAACGGGCAGCCGCTCGACACGACCGCCGGCAGCCACGCGTTCACCGTGACGGCGACCGACAACGCGGGCAACACGACCACCGTCACGCATTCCTACAGCGCGTCGATCTGCACGCGCACCGGCACCCACGCGCTGTCCTGCGAACTCTGGGCACGCACGGGAACGATCGACCTTCCCGGCCTGAGCAACGTGCCGACGAAGACGTTCGCCGACCACGCCGGCGCGCCTGCGATCACACAGGTCGGCGGCCCCACCCTCGACGCGCTCGCCGGTGACACGGTCAGCGTCATCCTGCACAACGACCTGAGTGAGCCGATCGCGCTCGCCGTGCCGCAGCAGCCGATGGCTCCTGCGACCGCGAAGATCGCACCCGGCGGGCAGGCGACGTACTCGTTCGTCGCCCGGCTCGGCACGTCGATCTACGAGGCCGGCTCCGCCGTCGGCGTGGCCGCCCTCGACGAGAACGTCGCCAAGCAGGTCGGCCAGGGGCTCTACGGCGCCCTCGTGGTCCGCCCCGCCGCGGAGACGCGCCAGGCCTACGGCACCGCCGCGACGGCCTATGACGAGGAGGCGCTCCTGCTCCTCTCCGACATCGACCCCGCACTCAACACGAACCCCGACACGTTCGACATGACGACGTTCGCGCCGAAGTACTCCCTGATCAACGGGCGGCCCTACGACGGCACCGCGAACGGGGCGCTGCCGATCGTCTCGGCTCCCGGCCACGACGTGCTCCTCCGCATGGTCAACGCCGGCGTCCACGATCATCCGATCGGGCTGCTCGGACTGCGCGAGAGCGTGGTCGGCGAGAGCTCCCATGCACTGCGCTATCCGCGCGGCGCGATCGCGACGAGCGTCGTCCCCGGTGGCACGGCCGACGCAATCGTGCACCTGCCCTCGGCAGCGTCCGCGGCGGGCCACTACGCGCTCTACGACGCCGGCCTCCGCCTCTACAACAACGCCCGCGCAGGCTACGGCGGGATGCTCACGACGATCGACGCCACGGGCAACTGGACGACCGCGTGCGCCGGGCCCGTCGCATCGCGCGTCAATGCTCCCGACACCACGACCGGGGCGGCCGACCTCGCGTTCAGCGCATACGTCACGCCCTGCGCCGCGGCACCGGCAACCACCGTCACGGCCGCCGAGTACTTCATCGACGCCGTCGGCGCGGACGGATCGGGCACGGCGCTTCCGCTGAGCCCGAACCCCCTCGCCGGCACCATCACCCAGGCACGCCTGCTGAGTCTCCCCGACGGCCGGCACACGATCTACGTGCACGGCCGTGATTCGACCGGCGCCTGGGGCGAGGTCTCGAGCGACACGTTCATCGTCGCGCGAATCGGCCCGGCGGTCGGAGCGCTGACCGTCGACCCGAGCCCGACCAACCGCGTCCCCGGCACGGCGCACCTCGCGGCGACCGCCGATGCCACGGCACATGCCGGGCGGACGGTCGCGGCGGCCGAGTACTTCGTCGACCCCGTGGGCACTCCGGTACCTGGCACCGGCAGCGCGCTCGTCGTCAACGCCAGTGCCGCGATCGCGTCGCTGGACGGCGACATCTCGCTGGCCCTGCCCCTCGGCGCTGGCTCCCACACCATCCTCGTCGAGGCGCAGGACGACCTCGGCAACTGGGGCCCGAGCGCCTCGATCCCACTCGTGCTCGACCTCGCGGGCCCGACGACGACATCCGTCGCCGTCTCGCCCAACCCGAACAACGGCACGCTCGGGCAGGACGGCTACCCCGGAGTGGTCTGGGTCAACGCCACCGTCACCGACAGCGGCCCGCTCCAGAGCAGGCTCAAGTCCGCCGAGGGCTTCATCGACCCGGTCGGCACGCCCGCCGACGGCAGTGGGTGGCAGATGATGGCGGTCGACGGCACCTTCGACCAGCCCGTCCGAAGCCGTCTACGCACAGATCCCGCTGAGCGAGATCGTCAAGCTCAGTGACGGCAGCCACGTCTTCTCCGTCCGCGGACTGGACGTCGCCGGCAACTGGGGCGCGCTCGCCACCGGCACGCTCCAGATCGACAAGACCGGGTCCTGCCATCACGGCCGCGGCCCTGAGCGCCTCGACCGTTCACCGCCCCGGCACGGTTCAGCTCGCTGCCACGGCAGCCGACGGCTCCCTGGTCAACCGCTTCGAGTACTTCCTCGACTCGGGTACGGCCACGAGCGTGAACGTCGCCGCGGCCGCGACGGCCTC
This sequence comes from uncultured Actinomycetes bacterium, assembly GCA_963713435.1. Taxonomy (GTDB): domain Bacteria; phylum Actinomycetota; class Thermoleophilia; order Gaiellales; family JALYLC01; genus JALYLC01. The sequence continues at coordinate 105,450 of CAVQLU010000004.1, read as the reverse complement.
GATCAGCAACCGGCCGATCACCATCACCAACGCCACCACCGGCACCCTGCACTACGTGTACGTGCGGGCGCACGACGCGGCCGGCAACTGGGGCCCGTGGAGTCAGGTCCCGCTGACGGTCACGAACCCGCTGTCGCCGTTCGCAGAGCCTGCGCTCGTCGATCCGATCATGGCCGGCACAGCGCTTCCGCTGACCGCCCCGGTCGCCCGCGGGATCGCAGGCGTGGCCGTGAAGGCCACGGGCCAGGCGCGCCTCGTCAAGGTCATCTCGGCCCGCGCGAATGCGGTGCGCACGCGCTTCGTGTTCGCCCCGCACGGCATCGTGTACCACGGCTCGAAGACCATCGTGGAAGCCCGTGACAAGGCTCGTCACATGGTTCTCTCGGTCCAGGTGCGCGGCAATGCGAAGCACGGCTACCACATGCGCGCCACCAGCGGCAACAGGCACTCCGCCTGGATCTCCCTGAAGAACCGGCGCGTCGTGCTCGAAGCGGCCGTCCTCCTCGGTCGGCGCCCCACCCTCACCCCCAATGCGAGCGGAGAGTAGTGACATGCACAAGCAGCGACCACACCTCCGCACGGTCGTCGCGATCTGCGCCCTCGGCGCAATCGCGGCGACCGCCGCAGTCTTCTCCCTGACCCAACGGGGCAATGCCTCGGCCTCGCCTTCCGTGGCGAGGCCGAGCGCGACCTCGATCGCGGCGATCCAGGAGCGGTACGGCGTTCGCTTCACCATGGTGGGCCTGACCGCCAGCGGCGGCATGCTCGACGTCCGCTTCATCGCCGTCGACGCCGACAAGGTCGAACAGCTCGGCCACCACGGGACCAAGATGAAGCTCGTCGCCGAGCACTCGGGGCACATGCTCGATTCCGAGCAGATGACGCCGCACTTCGGCAAGATCCACGTCGGATCGCAGTACTTCGCACTCATGCGCAACGACGGCGACACGCTGCGCCAGGGCGACCTGGTCACGATCCAGGTCGGCAAGCTCTCGCTTCAGCACATGCGGGTGCTCTGATCCCGATGCGCAAGTGGCTCGCCATATTCGCGCTGCTTGCGCTCACGCTGCCACCGGTCGCCGGCGCGCACGCCTTTCTCGAGGCGAGCACGCCGGCGACCGGGGCGAGCCTCGCTCACGCGCCGCACACGGTCAGTCTCGTCTTCACCGAACCCGTCTCGGCGGCGCTCACGCATGTCCAACTCGTCGACGGCCGCGGAGCGGCGATCGGCTCGGCGCGGATCGCCCGTGGCCGCACCGCCCGCGAGCTCCGCATCCACCTGCCGGGCCTTGCAACCGGCGCCTACCGCCTGACCTACTCGACCGTCTCGCAGGACGACCTCCACGTCACGCGCGGGGCGCTGACATTCGGCGTGGGCGTCGTCGCGCCGCCTGGGCGGCCAGAGGCCGCCACGACGCCGCGCACGAGCATCAGCGAGAGCGTCGCTCACCTCTTCGACCTCACGGCTCTCTGCGTGCTGATCGCCATCTGCGCGCTGCTGGCCTCCGAACTTCCCACCGCCGTGCGCTCGCGCATCCTCCGATTCGCCGCGATCGCACTCCCCGCGCTGCTCCTGGCAGGCGCCGTGGCCCTCGCCGGCAAGACCTCGGATCTCCCGTTGCGTACGGTGCTCGCGCACACGGCGTGGGGCCACGCGATGGTCGTGCGCGAACTCGCCATCCTCGCAACGCTGATCGCCGTCGCAACCCGGCAGCGGCGCCTGGCGGTGGCTCTGCTCGATACCGGTCGCGGCGGCCGAGGCCGCGAGCGGGCACGCCGCCTCGCTCGACGCGGCCGCAGCGCTCGCGATGACGCTGCACATCCTGGCGGCAGGACTCTGGGTCGGCGGGCTGATCGTGCTCGCGCTCGTGCTGCCAGGCCTCGACCGCCGCGATGTCATCGACACGCTCACCCGTTTCGGGCGGCTGGCCGCGATCAGCGTGCTGGTGCTCGCCGCCACGGGCCTCTACAGCGCCGGTCGTCAGGTGACGAGCCTCGACGCCGTCCTTTCGACCACGTACGGCTGGTCCCTCGTCGGCAAGGTCGTCCTCCTCGCAGCGACCGGCTGCGCGGGCCTGCTCGGGCTCCGCGCGCTGCAGCGTGCCCGACCGTCGGCCCGGTCTCCTGCGGGCCGAGGCGATCATGGGCGGTCGGCATCCTCGCCGCGGCTTCCCTGCTGCTCGCGAGCGCGCCCGCGCGCGGGCCGCAGTTCGCGCCCAGCGCGCGGCCGATCATGGGCACGCCGCTGGCCTCGGGTCGGGCCGCCGATCTGCTCGTCGACCTCTCCGCGGCTCCCAACCGTCCCGGACAGAACTTCGTCACGGCGACGGTGCTCGACACGCTCCGGCCTTCGCCCGGCCCCGTGCGCCGGGTCACGATCACGTTCTCGCGTGGAGACTCGCGGATCACGCTGCCGGCGACCCGTGCTCGACGCCACCCACTGGCAAGTCGCCGGGACGCAGCTGACGAAGCCCGGTGACTGGCGCATCGCGATCGCGGCAGAGCGCACCGCAATGCCGTCCGCGACCTGGTCGACTGCCTGGACCGTCGGCTCGCCGCTCGGTGTCGCTCCCGTCCGCGAGACGCGCTACTCGCAGCGCGCGCTCGCGCCGGTCACGACCCCGCTTGCATTCGCCCTGGCCGCCCTTGCGTTCGTCGCTGGTGGTGTGGCGCATCCGTGCCCGGCTCATCGTGCGGCGCCCGCGGACCGCATGATGCGGACGATTGTCGTCCTGGCGCTCGCCGGCGCCGCGCTGCTGCCTGCGCCCGCCTCCGCGGCGACCATGAAGTCGCTGATCGTGCATCTCGACCCGCCGGTCGCGCCGGCCGGTCACGTCACCGCGCTCGAGGCCGCCGGCCGGCTCGAGCGGGGCGGCCGACGGGCGCAGGCGCCGCTCCTCACCGTGCTCGCCGCCCTCCAGCGCGCCGGGCACGTGCGCCACGTGCGCTCGTTGTGGATCGCCGGCGCAGTCGCGCTCACGGCCGACGCCGAGGCGATCGCAGCGCTGACGCGCCCGCCCGGACGTGCGCTCGATCGAGAGCGACTCCGTGCTCCCGATCCACCCGGCGGATGCGATCACGGGCGAGCCCGGTGTCGCCGTCACGGGTGCGCCCGAGCTCTGGAGCCATGGCATCGACGGCAGCGGAATCACCGTCGCAACCCTCGACACGGGCGTCGATCTCACGCACCCCGAGCTCGCGAGCCGCTATCGCGGAGGCAGCTACGGCTGGTTCGACCCTTTCGGCCAGCACGCAAGCCCGGTCGACCTCAACGGCCACGGCACGCAGGTCGTGGGCGTGATGGTCGCCGGTGACGGGATCGGCATGGCGCCCGGCGCGCGCTTCATCGCCGCGCGCGTCTTCAACGACTCGGGCGTGAGCACCGACAGCGGCGTCCACCTCGCCTTCCAGTGGCTGCTCGATCCCGACGGCAATCCGGCGACCGACGATGCCCCGGACGTCGTCAATGCGTCCTGGGGTGCGCTGCTCGCCACCTGCGACACGGAGTTCGAACCCGATCTGCAGGCGCTGCGCGCCGCGAACATCCTTCCGGTGTTCGCCGCCGGCAACAGCGGTCCCGGCCCGTCCTCCGACACGTCGCCCGGGAATCTGCCCGAGGCCTTCGCGGTCGGCGCGACGGCGACCGACACCACGATCGCCGCGTTCTCGAGCCTCGGCCCCTCGCGCTGCGGCAACGCCTTCCCCTCCCTCGTCGCAGCAGGCACGGGCATCCGCTCGACCGACCGCTTCGGGCTCGGCGCCACCGGTCTCGCGGGGACGTCATTCGCAGCTCCGCACGTCGCAGGCGCCCTCGCGCTGCTCCTGCAGCTGGCGCCGCACCTCACTGCGGACGAGCAGGCGGCCCTGCTCACGCAGAGCGCGCGGGACCTCGGCGCTCCGGGTCCCGACTCCACGTTCGGCGCAGGCTCGCTCGACGTCGGCGCTGCAGCCCGTCTGCTCTCGCCGTCGCTCGACCTGAGCCCGCCGGTGATCTCGGGAGCGGCGTTCTCCGACGGGACGATCCGGGCGCACGCGGCGGATGCCTCCTCCGCCATCGCCGGAGCCGAGTGGTGGGCCGACGCGGATCCCGGAGTCGGCCTGGGCGCGCCGCTGACGGCCGCCGACGGAACGCTCGACTCGCTCGGGGAAGATCTCCTCGCGAGCCCCGTCGCGCTTGCGCCGGGCGATCACGTGATCGGCCTGCGCGCTCGCGACGCGGCCGGAAACTGGAGCCCGGCGCTGCTCGTTCCGGTCAGCGTCCCCGTGCCGCCGGCGGCGACGAGTCCCGCGTCCGTGCCGGGGTCACCACGCTCCGTCATGTCCGTGGCGCCGTCTCTCCCGCTCTCGCAACTCGTGCTCACGGCGAGCGACGATTTCGAGCGCGGACTCGGCTCGTGGCACCTGCGCGGCCGGGTCGCGACGTCTCGCGAGGCCGCGACCCACGGCCGGCGCGGCCTGCGGGTGAGCGTCGTCGGCGGTGAACGCGCGTTCATCGGGCGGCTCCTCCCGCAGGCGGGCGACGAGCTGGAGCTCCGGTTCGACCTGAATCCGCGCACCATCTCGACACGCGCCTGGAGCCCGGTCGCGGCAATCACGGGCCCGAAGGGTCGGCGGGTCGCCTCCATCGACCTGCGCGCCATTGCGCGCGGCTCCGTGCAGCTGCGCGTGAGCGCGAGCGCGGGCACGCGAGCGGCGGTGCGATCGCAGCCGCTGTCCGTCCAACGCCGCCCCGTCTCGCTCACGCTCTCTCTGGCTCACGCGCGCGCGAGCCTCAGCGCCGGCCGGCAGCACCGCTGGGTTGCGCGAGCGAACGAGCCGCCGGCTCCCGCGGACGCGATCTCCCTCGGATTCTCGCACCCGGCACCTCCCGGTTCCACCGGTTACTTCGACATCGACCGCGTCACGGTGCGTACCGCACACGCGGCGACCTGATTCCCGTCGTCATCCATCACGGAGCACACCATGCCTCGCCGTCTTCCCTCCCCCGCCCTCGTCGTCGCCGGCCTGGCGCTGGTCGTCGCGCTCGGCGGCACCACGTACGCCGCGACGGCGCTGCCCAAGAACAGCGTGGGGGCAAAACAGCTCAAGTCCGGCTCTGTCAGCACGGTCAAGCTCGCCAGAGGCTCCGTCACGAGCCGTCAGATCAAGGATCACACGATCGTCGCGGCTGACATCGCCAAGAGCGCCATTCCCGCCTTCAGTGGCAGGGTCGCCCATGCCGATACCGCCGGACATGCCGACACAGCGAGCCACGCCGACACGGCCGGCAGCGTGAGCGGCGCGACCTTCACGACCATCGACTACCGCGTGGGCGCGAATTCGCCGGCCGTCGACGTCGTCTCGGCCAACGGCCTCACGATCTCCGCCGCGTGCGACGCCGCGGGCACCCTCCTCCTCTCGCTCTCCTCTGCGAGCGGCGACGCGCAGTACGCGCTGCTCGCAACGGATGACACCGGGAACGTCCGCGGCGACAGCTTCAACGCCTGGACCGGCGAGCCCTTCGACATCGCTGCGCGCCTCGGCCTGCCCGACCTGTCGCGCGAGAGCCTGCACCTGACCTACCAGAATCCAGCCGGGAAGCCGGTGCTCGTCGACATCGCAGCCGACAGCGGCGCGTTCAACGGCGCGACCAGCTGCTACGCCGGCGGGTATGCGATTTCCTGACCCGTTCCGGGTGCTTACAGAACGGTGACACGCGCGTCAGAAAGCGTGACACGCGGACGGCCAGGCGCGAAGCTTGCCTTGAGTGTTTCGTACTACCGGCGGCGGCCTCCTCTCCCCAGCCGCCGCCGGTTCACTCAACTCCTCGGGCGCCGGCTTCCAGGCTGACCTGCCGAGAGGAACTCCAGTACGGCCGGCGCACAGAGCGCCGCAACGGCGAGCCCCCCGGCCACCGCGGCGGCGACGGTGACGCGGGCGGCCTCAGGCGGCATGGCGGAGAGCACGAAGCCGTGCCCGAAGATCGCTACCTCCGGTGAGGCGAAGGCAGCCGCGAAGCCACCGACCAGCGCGACGACGGCGATTCGCGTCGATCCCTTCGCCGCCGCGATCACGATGAACAGGAACGCCCCCGAAACCGCCGCGAAGGCCACCGCGAGCGCCACTGCCGCAGTCGTGGCACGACCGGCCAGGATGATCCCCGTCCAGGAGGCCAGGAGCCCCCCCACGGTCACGGCGAGCAGCACGGGTGCGACCGCGCCCTGCGCCGAACGCGGGAGCCGGCGGCCGCCCAGACCGGCGAGGGCGACGAGTGCCAGACCCGCCGCCGCCCAGGGCCAGGGCGAAGGCCCGGACGAATACCACTCGCTCCCCACGAGCGCCGTGGCCCGTCCGTCGACAACGAGCGGAATCGACCACGTCGCGACCTCTCGGGGCCGTTGAGCACGAGCGCTCACCAGCGGGGCGGGCCGGAGCCGGTTGTCGTGCCAGGCGAAAACGCGACCCGTTCGCACCCGCTGCCACTTGACGGCTGCCGAGCTAACGGCGTCGCCTTCGGGGATGATCCGTGCGCTCCCGGCCGTCGGCGAGGCGAGGTTGACCTCGACCCCCGCCGGTACGAATCGCAGAAACGGCTCGCCCACGTATCCGAGCACGATGACGACACGCTCGGGTGCAACCCGTAGCTCGAGCAAGAGATCTCCGTCGAGCGCGCGCGCGGAAATACCAGGCGTCGGCGGCCGCAGACCGGTGACGCGAGCCTCGAAATCGGTCGACAGCGTCCCTGTCCTGACATGCGCTGCCACGGGTGCAGGGGCCATCAGGCTCATTGCACCCATCAACATCAGGCAGCACAACAGGCGGAGAACGTGTGCACCTCTCGCTCGCTTGGATCAACGCGCACTGGCTCCCACACTAGTGCGGTGTCACAGCGGCGATCAGTACGGAGCCGGGGCGGCGCGAAACGCGGGGATCGACGTTGCCCGGAAGCGGCAGGTCCTTGCCGGGTGCGAGACTCGGGCCAGTCCATCGTGCGGCCGGCCACGACGGCCAGGCCGTTGTCGTTCCACCAGACTCGCGTGCACATGCCCGAGCTGCTTTCGTTGCAGAAAATGAGGAGATTCCCGAATCTCCGATCCGAACGCCCCCGGTCAACCAGTGATTGGACGAGAGTGATGAGCGATGCGCACGGAGCGACCACGTTCCAGGTGAGCGGCGAGGCCTACGATCGCTTCGTCGGTCGCTATTCGACGCCGCTTGCGAGAGCCTTCGCCGACGCCTCGGCGGTCGAGGCCGGGGTGGCCGCGCTCGACGTCGGCTGCGGCCCCGGTGCCCTGACGGGCGAACTCGTCCGCCGCCTCGGAGCCCCTGCAGTCGCTGCGATCGACCCCTCGGAGCCGTTCGTCGCGGAGTGCCGCCGCCGCAATCCGGGAGTCGACGTGCGGCTCGCCTCGGCCGAGGCGCTGCCGTTCGCCGAGCGGTCCTTCGACCGAGCACTCGCCCAGCTCGTGCTGCACTTCGTCGCCGACCCGGCCGCGGCGGCGGGAGAGATGCGGCGCGTGCTGCGGCCGGGCGGCCTGGCCGCCGCATGCGTCTGGGACTTCCACGACGGCATGCGCCTGATCCGCCACTTCTGGGACGCGGCGCTGAGCGTCGACCCCTCGGCACCGGACGAGGCGGCGACCCTGCACTTCGGTCGCGACGGCGAGATCGGCGAGCTCTTCTCCGCCGCCGGCTTCGCCGACGTGGAGAGCGGAGCCGTCGACGTCGAGGCCGCCTATGACGACTTCGACGATCTCTGGGCGGGATTCACCGGCGGCCCGGGGCCGGCCGGGGCCTACTGCAAGTCCCTCGCTCCCGCCTTGCGCGATCGTCTGCGCGACGAGCTCCGCCGCTCACTCGGCGATCCGCAGGGAGCGTTCACGCTGCCCGCGCGCGCCTGGTACGCCACCGGGCGCGCTGCCTAGCCGTCGACCTCCCACGGCGACGGCTGCCCCGCGCGCAGACCGCGCTTCACGCGCCTCCCGCAGAGGCGGCAGATGCCGACCTCGTCGACGCGATCGGCCGCTTCGAGTGCCGGCTCGAGCGGTCCGCGGGCGTGCAGGCTCACGGTCACGTCGACGTCGTCGTGCCCGCACTCCTCGGGCGTGGCCATGAGCTCACGGTAGCGCGCCGCGCCGGCGCAGAACCGGCTGCAACACCCCGGTTTGCGGCGGTTTTGTAACGGTCCTCGTGTTCGGCTCGCGCCCGGATCGGGCGCGAGGTTAGGTTGGATCGACGGGCTCCGACCGAACCCGGCGTGTCAGTGGTGCAAGGCCCGTCGGGGACGGAGCGCGTTTCGGGGTGAGACTGCGGGGCGGTCGGTTCTCCCTTCCGGTGGCCGGCCGCTCCGCACTGATCAGGCGGCGCGGAACAGCCGGACGTCGCCGCTGCCGATCCGAGCGCGCACCTTGATCGACGTGCCGGTGCCCGTCCGGCGGTCGTCGATCGGGAGCTCCGAGACGACCTCGCCCGAGCCGGTCTGGACATCGAGCTGGGCAGCCACGCCGCTCGGCAGGCCGATGCTCACCTGGCCCGCGCCGGTCGCGAAGTCGACGTCTCCGTAGACGGCGTCGAAGCGGGCGTTGCCCGAACCCGAGCGCGAGCGGACGCTGCCGCGGGCCGTGCCGATCTCGACGTCCCCGCTGCCGAAGTCGGCCTGCACACTGCCGCCCACCTCTCCGAAGCTGACCGAGCCCGCACCCGAGCGCGCCACCGCCGACCCGGTCACCCGGTCGATCCGGCAATTCGAGCGACCGCCGCGCAGGCGGACGTCGCCGTCCACGTGGCCGAGCGCAATCGCAGCCGACCCGGTCGTGACATCGGCGCCGCCCGATCGCCCGCGCACCGTGATGTCCGCGGTGTAGGTCGTGAGGTCGAGCGCCGTGCCGGAGGGGATGGTGATCTCGGCATCGACGGCGTCGCGTTCGTGACGCCACTTGCCGATCAGGTCGGCGAGCCCGCCCTTGCGCGGCTGCTTGACCTCGAGGGTCGGGCCGTTCATCGCGACCTCGATGCGCTCGGCCGCATCGCTCGTCGCCTCGCGGGGCGTGAGCGACACGGAGGCCTCCGTGAGGTCGTCCGCGGTTGTCACCGTGAGACTGCCGTGGCCGAGCCGCACCCTGAGGTTGATGGGTCCGGTGAGCGGAAAAGTCTGAGTCGTCATGTGTTCGGTCCTTTCGAGTAGTCGGGGCGTCAGCCGTTGATCCAACCGGAGATGCGCTGGTTTCCCCCGCCACTGCGGCGCGTGGTTCCGCCTGCCTGAGCGCCGCCGGGCGCCGACAGCGCAGAGGCCGCGGCGCGCACCAGCCACGTGTTCACCGACACCGAGTCGCTCTTGGCGGCAGCCTCGATGTCGCTCTTGAGGGCCTCCGGCAGCCGCAGCGAGATGCGGGCGCTCGCATCCGCGTCATCCACCGCCGGCGGCGCGCTCCCGGCCACCTCGTACTGCCGCACCTCGAACTGGGCGCGGTCGTCGCCGAGGCGAACCGTGACGGCAGGAGCGCCCGGCGCATCCAGCAGTTCGGCGGTGATCTCGTCGGCCGCGGCGGAGAGCGCCGCCACCAGCGCGAGCTGGACGGCGGGCTCGGCCGCGGCCGACAGCGCCGCAGCGATCTCCCGTGCCCGATCGTCCCCGAGGGCGGCGGCCGCCTCGAGCTGGGTCCTGACCTGTGCGACGTAGGTGTGCAGCTCCATGACGTCATTATGACATCACAGCGCTGTCAAAGCAAGACGGCTAGCGAGGCACCGTGGCCACGCGGGCTACTTGTCCTCGGCGTCCAGCTCGGCGCAGCGCTTGCAGAGAGGCAGCTTGGCCTTGCCGTGCGCGAGGTTCCGGTCCTCGATGTTGTTGCCCTCGATGCAGCGGGTGTTGTCGTGGTACTTGGTCGCCACGGGTCGCGTCGAATACCACGGGCTCTGTCTGGGCATGACGTCGTTCCTCTCCGGTTCCTTGTGACGAGGTGTCACATCGCGCGCGCGCCTGGGTCAAGCGGAGGGGGAGGGATTCGAACCCTCGAACGACGAATCCGCCGTTAACGGTTTTCGAGACCGTCGCTTTCAACCACTCAGCCACCCCTCCCGGTAGCCCCAGCATAGATCGGGCGACTCGACGGGGAAGCGCTTGTCGCCGTGGGAAGCGCTCGCTGAGCGGGCGTGGCGTGCATGGCCTGCCACCCGCAACGACCGCGCGGTGGAGGGCGATCGTGCAGCCCTCCACCGCGCTGTCCGCTTGAGACGTCTCCCGCTCTCAGCTCCAGCAGACGACGTTCAGGCACTGCGGTGCGATGGCGTTGCCGAAGGCGCGATTGGAGCCCCCGTCGATCGTGCCGGCCACAGCCTCGATGCCGTGGTTCTGGTTCCTGTTGGCCGTGTTGCCCTTGACCGTGTTGCCCGCCGCGTCTCCCGGAGCGTCCTCGTAGAAGCCGATGCCGGTGTCGAGATTCGCGTTCGCGATGTTGCCGATCAGCTGGTTGCCGGTGCTCGCTGCGACGAAGATGCCGCCGCCATTCCCGACCGGGCCCTGATTCTCGTTGGCCACGTTGCGGGCGACGAGATTGTTGTTCGCCGCCTCGAACAGCCCGATCCCCGAGACGCTGTTGCGGCTCGCGGTGTTGCCGACCAACTGGTTGCCGTCCGAGCCGAACTGCCCGCCCGCGAGATTCAGCCCTTCGTTGTTGCCGGACGCGAAGTTGAGGCTGATCTGGCTGTCGTGGAGGTCGAAGAAGAAGAGCCCCACGTCGTTGCCCTTGGCGCGGTTCCCGACGACGTGGGCGTCGCGCGCGGAACCGACCACGATGCCGAAGCTCGTGTTGTCATCCGCACCGTTGCCGGTCATCCAGACCGAGTCGGATGCGCCGTTGACCTCGGTGCCGTTGTTGCCGTTGGCGTCGAATTCGTTGCCGACGATGCGGCTGTTCGGGGACGCGATCAGGACGAGACCGTTCCAGTTGTTGTGGCTCAGGCGGTTCCCCTGCACGGATGCGCCCGGCGAGTTGAGGACGTCGATGCCGTCCGACTGGAAGGCGGACACATCGTTCTGGACGTCGTTCTGGGCAGCTTGGCTGCCCGGCGAGTCGACGATCGCGATCCCGGCAGAGACCGGCTCGCCCTCGGCGCCGCCGGCGCCGATCCGCCGGATGGAGAGGCCGCGCACGACGGCGCCCTGAGCCCCCCGGATGCCGACGCCGTTCAGGCGGAAGTCGGTGATCCGCCCGCCCACGATGCGGACGCCCGCGTGGCCGTCGTTGGCGATTCCCTCGCCGCCAGGTGCGTTCGTCCCGGAGATCGTGTGGCCGGCGAGATTGACCGTGATGCCGTCCGCCCCGATCACGAGGCCGGTTCCGGGGCAGCGCACGAGATCGGTCGTCAGCGTCGTGCTCTTCGTGAGCGTCGCGCCGCAGCGAACTGCCGAGACGCCTGCCCCCGCCGTGCTTGCGCCGAGGAAGAGAGACCCTCCCACGGCGAGTGCTACCAGGTACCCGCGTTCGATGCGCACGATCGACCTCCCGTCGTTGAGCACTGTGGAGTCGATCCTCCGGGAGGCGGCTACCCGTCCACTACCCGGTGGCTGCCGCTGCCGCTGCCGCTGCCGCTGCCGCACGAGCTTCTAAGGTCAGGCCATGGATGAGATCCTGATCGTCACGACCAACGACGTGCCCGGCCACGACATCACGCACGTCTACGGCGAGGTGTGCGGGCTGATCGTGCGCGCGCGCAACGTGTTCTCGAACGTCGGCGCGAGCATGCGCACCGTCTTCGGCGGCGAGGCGCGCGGCTACACGACGCTGCTGATGGAGAGCCGCGAGCACGCGATCGACCGCCTGCGCGACGCTGCGCGTGAGCACGGAGCCAACGCCGTCGTCGCCATGCGCTTCGACTGCAACGAGATCGCCGGCGTGATGAGCGAGGTCGCCGCCTACGGCACCGCTGTCACGATCGCCCGCCGCTAGGAAAACGAAATGCACCGAACGCGATTCGGTTGCGTTCTCCGCGCCGCCTGCGTGCCTTGGTCCCGAGAGACTTCCAACACCCCGGCGGAGCTTCGTCCACTTCCGACTCAGCGCCCGGTGCGAGACGGACAGTAGGGGTACGGGCGGCCCCGGCGCAAGCGACTCGAAATGCGAAAAAACGCTCGCAGCGGGAAAAGCGCAACGGCCTTCGAGCGCCGGCCTTCGCAGCCCTCCGGCGCCCGAAAAAGAAGTGACCGGACGCTCGCCGTTTCGTCCACTCTGCCGGCGTACCATTGCCTCGAAAGGCTTCTGTACCCCTGCGGAGCTTCAACCTACTTCGGCTGGCGCCCGGTGCAAGGGGGAAGCTACGGGACCGGCCCCTCCCGGCGCAAGCGCCCTGCGAGGCGAAAAGCCGCTCCGAGCGTGAAAAACTGGTGAGCGGTCTGCCGGCCGTACCTCCGTGCGATACTGGGACTCCTCCTGGAGTGGTGTCCGAGTGGCTGAAGGAGCGCGACTGGAAATCGCGTGGGCGGGGTCAACCTGTCTCGAGGGTTCGAATCCCTCCCACTCCGTCCTGAGCGCCGGCGCGCAGCGCGCGTCCGCTAGCATTCCGGCGCGTTCCCGGGCGTATAGCTCAGCGGGAGAGCGCCCGCTTCACACGCGGGAGGTCCTTGGTTCAATCCCAAGTACGCCCATCGCCGAAAATACCAGCAAATAGGCGCTTTCTAGCACAGGATCGAGGGAGTCAGAGAGCCGCAAAATGACCCCAGGGCAGCGCTAGGGCAGCGCAAAGTCACCCCCCGAAGGGCGGTCATGGCCGGAGCGAAGAAGCGGTGGAGTGACTTCTCCCGTGGACAACAGACCGCGATCATCGTCGGTGGAGCGATTGAGATCGTCCTCACTGCGACGGCCCTGATGGACTTGAGACGACGCTCGGCTGATCAGGTGACCGGACCAAAGGCCGTATGGGCGTTGTCCTTCGTAGTGCAGCCATTCGGGCCATTGGCGTACTACGCCTTCGGTCGGGTCGATCGAAGGCCCGCCAACCCAAGCGCCTGAACGCTCGTCCGGGGCGCAGCCCCCTGCTCAAGGCGATGGGTTATCGATCGCGCACGGGCTCGCCCTCGATTGGCAGCGTGACCAGTCGCGGGGCTAGCCGGCTGCGCCCGCGCCCTCGAGTTGGAGCGCTCGCGCCTTGGCTGCGTCGGAGAGCTAGAGGTGGCGGCTCGCCATGCAGGTAGAGGGAGCAGCGCCGGCCCGAATGACGTGACCGATTGCGGTACCGTCGGCCGCGTGACCGGCGTCGAAGGATTTGCGTGCCGAACGTGCGGCACTTGGCACGACGGTCTGCCCTTCTCCTTCCAATCGCTTGCTCCCGACTATTGGACGGACGAGGCAGCCGCCGATGGTCAGAGCGAACTTGGCGAGGAGCAATGCATCATCCGCGGCGAGCTCTTCTTCGTCCGCGCGCTCATCCGTCTTCCTGTCCTCGATGCCGAGGAGGACTTCGAATGGGGCGTCTGGGTCTCGCTGAGCGAATCGAGCTTCTTACGCATGAGCGAGGTGTGGGAGCATGAAGGGCGCGAACGGGAGCCGCCCGCTTTCGGCTGGCTCTCAAGCTCGCTTCCCGCCTACGAGCAGCCCACGCTGAACCTCAAAACCACGGTTCACACGCAGCCGGTCGGCCTGCGCCCGCTGGTCGAGCTGGAGCCAACCGACCACACGCTCGCAATCGAGCAGCGAGAGGGCATCCGTCGATGCCGCGTCCAGGAGTTCGCCGAGAGCATCGTGCACGGCGCCTAGCCCGGATGGCCGCCGGCGCCGCTTTGCCGGCTGCCCAGGTATCGGCGGACACGACGCCGCTCGGACGTTGTCCGTGCGATTGGCGGCTCCCGTTGGAGGGCGACTAGACCTCGGAGTAGTTCGCGAGCAACACGGCGGGCGTACTCTCGTTCTACGGAGCGGCCTCCCTCTGAGACGGTCGCCCGACACTCGCCCCGAGGCCCGCTTGACTAGCGCTCACCCGCCACGGCGGGCCTCGGCGGGTGAGTGCTGGAGCGGTCCTTCCACCGGCCGGAAAAACGAGAAACGGCACCCTGTGCGGCGCCGCGTCTCCAACATCGCCGAGGAGGCGCGCGACATCGCCGCTGCACTTGTCCGGTTCGCCGCTATGTACGACGCACAGGTCGCTGCGCGGGCTGACCCAAACCGGGAGTACAACTCGGCCGGCGCCGAAGTTGTACGAACGTCGCGCCCGCCACCGTGGTTCAATCCGGTACGCCATGCAGGAGGCCATGAGCACAGAGAGCTCTGACGCACCGCAGACCGTGGGCAGCCTGCTGTCGGTCAACGTCGGGCTGCCGAAGGATGTGTCCTGGCACGGGAAGACCGTGTTCACGGGCGTCTTCAAGGAGCCCGTGGCGGGCCCTCGCCGGGCGCGCAAGCTCAACCTCGACGGCGACGGCCAGGGCGATCTCGCCGGGCATGGCGGCGAGCAGCGGGCGGTGTTCGTCTACCAGATCGAGTCGTACCGCTACTGGGAGCGTGAGCTCGCCCGCGACGACTTCGTCCACGGCCAGTTCGGTGAGAACTTCACGGTCGAGGGACTGAGCGACGACAGCGTCTGTATCGGCGACCGCTACCGGATCGGCACCGCCGTCTTCGAGATCAGCCAGCCGCGCGTCACGTGCTACCGCGTCGGGATCCGGATGAACGATGCGCGCATACCGGCGCTGCTCGTCTCCCACCGACGCCCCGGCTTCTATTTCCGTGTGCTCGAAGAGGGCGACGTGCAGGCCGGGGACGAGATCGTCAAGCTCGCGGCCGGGCCGGAAGCGATGACGGTCGCCGAGGTCGACGGCCTCCTCTACCTCCCCGGGCACCCGCGGCAGCAGCTGCTACGGGCGCTCCGGATTCCCGCGCTCAGCCCCGGCTGGCAAGCCTCGTTCAGCGCCCTGCTCGAAGGCGGACCCGGCAGCGGCAACTCCGGCCTGGCGGTGACCAGCCCGCCCCCGGCCTGGCCGGGCTTCCGCCGGCTGACCGTCACGGGAATCGAGCGTGAGAGCGAGGGAGTGATCTCCATCCGCGTCGCGGACGCGGACGGGGCGCCGCTCCCGTCGGCGCGCCCGGGGCAGTACCTGACGGTGCGTATCCAGCCCGACACAGCGCAGAGGCCCTTGCTGCGCAACTACTCGCTCTCGGGCTCGCCGGAGGCCGGCGACTACCGGATCGGCGTCAAGCTCGAACACGACGGAGCCGCGAGCAGCTGGCTGCACAGCCACCTCGGCGTCGGCGACCAGCTCGAGATCGCCGCCCCGCGCGGCACCTTCATCCTCGACGACGGCCAGGCCCCGGTGCTACTGATCACGGCCGGCATCGGCGCCACTCCGGCGCTCGCCATGCTCCACGCGCTGGCGGACGGACATTCCCGGCGAGAGATCTGGTGGCTGCACGGCGCACGCAGCAGCCGCGACCACGCCTTCGCCGCCGAGGCGCGCGCGCTCCTCGCCTCCCTCCCGAACGTCCACAGCCACGTCTGCTACAGCCACCCCGGCCCCGACGACCTCGCGGGCCGCGACTTCGACAGCGCCGGCCGTCTCACCCCGTCGCTGATCGCCGAGCTCGCGCCGCCGCGCGATGCCCAGGCCTACCTGTGCGGGCCGCTCCCGTTCATGGATGAGATCAGCGCCGGTCTGGCGGCGTGGGGCATCGACGGCTCGCGCATCCACAGCGAGCCGTTCGGGCCCGCAGCGGGCTCGACGCCGGGCATCGCGGCAGCACCTGCGCGGACACCGCACCCGCCCGCCGGTCGTCCCGGAGACGGCCCGTTGATCGAGTTCGCCCGCAGCAACCTCGCCATCCCCTGGAGCAACGACTACTCGAGCCTCCTCGAACTGGCCGAGGCCTGCGATGTGCCCGTTCGCTGGTCGTGCCGCACCGGCGTCTGCCACAGCTGCGAGACCACCCTGATCGCAGGCGACCTGGACTACAGCCCGGACCCCGTCGAACCCGCTGCCGACGGCAGCGCGCTGATCTGCTGCTCGCAGCCGCGCGCGGACGTCGTGCTCGATCTGTGAGTACACGGGTCACCCCCGGCTGACTTCCCGCAACCCGTGTTCGTCTAACGGGTGCCTGGCTCCATCCGGTGCCCAGCGCGTATCCTCACCTCCCCGACGGCAACCCGCCCCCGAGCTGCCCCGTACTGCAGGAGATCCCATGACCGCTCGCAGACTGCTCTGTCTCATCGCCCTTGGCGTGCTTTCCCTTGCGGCATTCGCGCCGGCGGCTCCCGCCGCGGAGCAGGGGCACGCGGCGGGCACGCTGGTGCGCGAGGGCACGACCGGTCAGTTCGACTCGATCAACCCGTTCGTGGCCTTCAACGCGCTGGCCCTACATCGTGTTCACGAACGTGTATCCGACGCTCGTGCAGTACAACACCAACTTCAAGTTCGAGGGCGACTGGGCGAAGAGCTGGACGACCTCCAAGGACGGCCTCACCTGGACGTTCAAGCTCAAGCCGGGCAAGTGGTCGGACGGCAAGCCCCTCACGGCCGACGACGGCGCCTGGACGGGCAACCTGATCCTGAAGTACCAGAAGACGGTCGCCTCGTCGCTCGCGCCGTTCCTGTCGCACGCGACCAAGCTGACGGCGCCCAATCCCGTCGACGCTGGTCATCCACTACGACAAGGCCGTCGCGAACGTGCTGCCGCAGCTGCAGCAGTTCTTCATCCTCCCGCGTCACATCTGGGAGCCGCAGGTCGGCGTCAAGGGCAAGGGCCTCAAGAACTACGACCCCGCCGCGCACCTGCCGATCGTCGGGGGCGGCTCCTTCTACATCACGAAGTACGACAAGAAGGGCACGACGATCCTGCAGCGCAACCCCGGCTTCTACGGCCAGAAGCCGAACCTCGACGCGGTCGGCATCACGTGGTTCGCGAACGCCGACGCGATGCTCGCGGCGCTCAAGAGCGGTGACATCGACTACGTCGACGAGGTGCCGTTCACCGTCGCCGACCAGCTCGGCAAGTCGGGCGCCATCCAGCTCGTCACGGGTCAGGGCACGGAGGTCCGCGACTTCGGCTTCAACTCCAATCCGAAGAAGAAGAAGAATCGCGAGCTGCTCGATCCGAAGCTGCGCGCCGCGCTCTCGCACGCGTTCGACCGCAAGCAGATCGTCGACGTCGTCTTCCGCGGGCACGCGTCGCCTCGCGCGACGCTGCTGACGCCGATCTCGGCGCCGTACATGAACACGAAGCTGCAGCCCGAGAGCTACAACCTCGCGCTCGCCAACAAGATGCTCGACAAGCTCGGCTACAAGCGCGGCTCGGGCGGCATCCGGCAGACGCCCGGGGCCAACTCGCACGCCATGTCCTACGACGTGATCACGCCCGAGAGCGTGTCCGGCATGGATCGCGAGTTCGCGATCGTGCGCGACTCCTTCGCCAAGATCGGCGTCAAGCTGACGCAGCGCTCCTACGACCCGACGACCGCGTTCGCGGAGATCACGAAGCCCAAGAACCAGTACCTCGACTTCGACATGATGATGTGGGACTGGGTCGGCTACACCGATCCCGACTTCGTCCTCTCGGTGGTCGGCTGCGACCAGTACGGCGGCTGGAGCGACACGGCCTACTGCAACCCGGCCTACGACAAGCTCTACAAGCAGCAGGGCGTGACGCTCGACCCGGCCAAGCGCAAGGCGATCGTGTGGAAGATGCAGGACATCCTCTACCGCGACAAGCCCTACGTCCAGCTCGTGCAGGTCGAGCTCATCTACGGCTTCCGCAAGGGCTGGACGGGCATCGCGCCGCCCTACCTGAACGGACTCGGCAAGGTGCCCTGGATCCAGCTGGCCAAGAGCTAGCGGCGTCGCGAAGGCGAGCCGCATGCGCAGCTTCGATTACGTCGTCAAGCGGATCGGCTTCGCGTGCGTGACGATCTTCGTCGCGATCACGCTCAACTTCATCATCTTCCGCGCCGCCCCCGGCGACGCGACCACGGCCCTGCGCTGCCTCTCGTGCACCGACGAGGTGCGGGCGCAGGTGCGCACGGAGCTGGGGCTCGACCAGTCGACGTTCCAGCAGTACATCATCTACCTCAAGCAGCTCGCGCACGGCGATTTCGGGCGCTCGTTCCAGAACCGCCAGCCCGTGCTGCCACAGCTCTGGCAGCCGCTCGCGAACACGCTCCCGATGCTGCTGCTGGGCACGTTCTTCTCGATGGTCCTCGGCATCGCCACCGGCATCATCGCCGCCTGGCGGCGCGGCACCTGGTCGGAGAAGGCGGCGGTCTGGGGCGGCCTCGCGTTCTTCGCGCTGCCGACGCAGTGGCTCGGCATCATGCTGATCCTCTACTTCGCAGGGCCGCTCGGGCTGCCGACGCACGGCATCAGCGACCCCTACCTGTCATTCACCAATCCCGAGCCTGTGGGCGCGAGTTCAGCCGACCGGCTGAGCCACATGGCGCTGCCGGCGGCGACGCTCGGGCTCGTGCTCTACGGCGAGTACACGCTGATCGCGCGCTCGGCCCTGCTCGAGACGTTCGGCGAGGACTACATCCTGACCGCGCGCGCCAAGGGCCTCAGCACCGTGGCAGGTGGTGCGGCGGCACGCGCTGCGCAACTCGCTGCTGCCGATCACGACGCTGATCTTCCTCTCACTGGGCTTCATCGCGGCCGGCTCGATCCTGATCGAGGCGGTCTTCAGCTACCCGGGCATCGGCCTGCTGGCCTATGAGAGCGTGTTCCAGAAGGACTACCCGATGCTGCAGGGGGCGTTCCTGATCATCACGGTGTCGATCGTGATCGCGAACCTGATCGCCGACCTGCTGTACGTCCGCCTCGACCCGAGGATCGTCGAATGAGCGCCTCGGCCGAGCCCGTCGCCGCACAGGCCGAGGGCCTCGGCGTCGCCCCGCGCCGCGGCCTGCGCGGCAACGCGGTGCTGACGGCGATCCGCACCAACAAGCAGGCGATGTTCGGCGGCACCGTGCTCGCGATCGTCGTGCTGGTCGCCGTGCTCGCGCCCTGGATCGCGCCCTACGGCGAGCACGAGCGCGTCGGCGACGTGTTCGCCCCGCCGTCCTCGCAGCACTGGCTCGGGCTCGACGACGGCGGCTTCGACATGCTCAGCCTGATGATGTACGGGGCGCGCGTCTCGCTCATCGTCGGCTTCGCCGCAGCCGTCGTGGCGATGCTGATCGGCGGCGCCATCGGCGTGCTCGCCGGCTACTTCGGCGGCCGCAGCGACACGACGCTGATGCGCGTCACCGACTACTTCCTGGCGATCCCCGACCTGCCGCTGATGATCGTCGTGGCCGCCATCTGGGGCCGCGGCCTCAACAACATCATCCTGATCATCGGGATCATCTACTGGACGACGACCGCGCGGGTCGTGCGCGCGCAGGTCAAGAGCATCCGCGAGCGCGGCTACATCCGGCGCACGCGCGTGCTCGGCGCCTCGGACTCGCGCCTGATCCTGCGCCACGTGCTGCCGCAGGTCGCGCCGCTGCTGGTCGCGACCGCCGTGATCATGGTCGCCTACGCGATCTTCGCCGAGACGGCGATCGCCTTCCTCGGCCTCGGCGATCCGAGCGCGACGTCGTGGGGCCTGCTGATCGAGAACGCCTTCTCGCGCGACGCCATCAGCGTCGGCGCCTGGTGGGCGATCGTGCCGCCGGGCATCGCGGTCGCGATCGTCGTCGTCAGCCTGACGATGCTGGGCACGGCGATCGAGGACGTCCTCAACCCGCGCCTGCGCGTGAGCCACCTCTCGGTGCGCCGCTTCCGCATGCGCCCGGCGCCGCCGCCCGAGGACTCGGCGTGAGCGAAGCGCCCGGTGCTCGAAGTCCAGGACCTGCACGTCTGGTTCGACCTCGGGCAAGGCCGCGAGCTGCACGCAGTCCAGGGCACGAGCCTCACGCTCGCGCGCGGCGAGCGCATGGGCCTCGTGGGCGAGTCCGGCTGCGGCAAGACGACCCTCAGCCTCGCGCTCATGGGGCTCCTGCCGCCCAACGCCAGCGTCTCGGGTCACGTGCTGCTGGACGGCGAGGACATCCTCGCCCGGGGCGAGGACAGCGTGCGCCCGCACCGCTGGACGCGACATCGCGATGGTCTTCCAGGGCGCCATGAACGCGTTCAACCCCGTGCAGCGCATCGGCAACCAGATCGTCGAGGCGCTCGAGCTGCACGGGACGGCCAAGGGCCGCGCCGCGCAGGCGCGCTGCGGCGAGCTGCTCGAGCTCGTCGGCATCCGCGCCGAGCGCGCGCGGCGCTACCCGCACGAGTTCTCGGGCGGCATGCGCCAGCGCGCGGCGATCGCGATGGCGCTCGCCTGCTCTCCGCAAGGTGCTGCTCGCCGACGAGCCCACGACCGCGCTCGACGTGATGGTGCAGGCGCAGATCCTGCAGCTGCTGATGCGGCTCTCCGACGAGCTCGGGCTCTCGATGATCCTGATCACGCACGACCTGCCGATCGTCGCGCAGACCTGCCAGACGGCCGCCGTCATGTACGCCGGGCGCATCGCCGAGCGCGGGCCGACCGTCGGCGCTGCACGACGCGCCGCGGCATCCGTACACGCGCATGCTGTTCGCGGCGACGCCCGATCTCGCCGGCACGACCGGCGTCGAGTCCATCCCGGGCGCGCCGCCGCGCCTCGACCGGCCGACCGTCGCCTGCCCGTTCGCGCCGCGCTGCGACTCGACCTTCGAGACCTGCCGGCAGCGGCGCCCCGAGCTGCTGACCGTCGGCGCGGGCCACGAGGCCGCCTGCCACCTGGCGGACTCGGCCGCATGACGCGGCGCACCGCTGCTCGACGTGCGCGACCTCGTCGTGCACTACCCGCTCCCGCGCGGGCTGGTCGGCACGATGGCGCGCACGCGAGGAGCGCGTCGTGCGCGCGGTCGACGGCATCTCGCTGAGCGTCGCCGCCGGCGAGCTCGTCGCGCTCGTGGGCGAGTCCGGCTGCGGCAAGACGACGACCGCCCAGGCGATCATGCGCATGCTCGTGCCGCGCTCGGGCTCGGTCGAGATCGACGGGCGCGACATCGCCCCGCTCTCGGATCGCGAGCTGCGCCCGCTGCGGCGCGAGGCGCAGATCGTCTTCCAGGATCCGTACGAGTCGCTCGACCCGCGCTACCGCGTGCGCGACACGGTGGCCGAGCCGCTCGTGATCCACCGCATCGGCACGCGCGAGGAGCGCACCGAGCGCGTGCGCGAGGCGCTGGAGCGCGCCGGCCTGTCGCCCGCCGAGCTGTTCCTCGACCGCTTCCCCCACGAGCTCTCGGGCGGCCAGCGGCAGCGCGTCGCGATCGCCGCGGCGCTCGTGCTCGAGCCCAAGCTGCTCGTCGCCGACGAGCCCGTCTCGATGCTCGACGTGTCGGTGCGCGCGGGTATCCTCGACCTGCTGGACGGCCTGCGGCGAGGGCGGTCTCGGCATCCTCATGATCACGCACGACCTCTCCACCGCCACGCACTACGCGGACCGGATCCTGGTCATGTACCTCGGCCGCATCGTCGAGGAAGGGCCCGGCGCGCGAGGTCGTGACGAACCCGCGCCATCCGTACACCCAGGCGCTCATCTCGGTCGTCCCGCGCCGCGATCCGAACGATCAGCGCCGCCCGCAGATCCTGCAGGGCGAGACGCCGAACCCGGTCGACATCCCGCGCCGGCTGCCGCTTCCGCCCGCGCTGCCCGATCGGCGACGACTCCTGCAGCCTGGTCGATCCGCAGCTCGTGCCGACCGGCGGTCACCGCGCCGCCTGCATCAAGCAATGAGCGCAGACCTCGCTCGGAGACTGGCTGCCTCGCTCGCAGCTGATGCTGCCCGAGACCGATCGTGCCGCTGCCGATCGTGCCCGCGATCGACGCGCACAACCACCTCGGACGCTGGCTCGCGCTGTTCGACGACTGGCTGGCGCTCGACCCCGCCGAGCTCGTGCGCGGCGGCGAGCGGCCCTGGGTGTGCGGACGTCGCCGAGGTGATCGCGACGCTCGACGAGGTGGGCGTCGAGGCGATCGTCAACCTCGACGGCCTCTGGGGGGACGAGCTCGAGCGCAATCTCGACCGCTACGACCGCGCCCACCCCGGCCGCTTCCTGACGTTCTGCCACGTCGACCTGCGCTCCATCGGCCGGCCCGGACTTCGACGCCGGGGCGCTCGTTGCGAGCCTGCGGCGCTCGCAGCGACGCGGGCGCCCGCGGCCTCAAGATCTGGAAGGACCTGGGGCTCGAGCATCCGCGACGAACAGCGGCGCAGTACGTGCTGCCCGACGACGAGCGGCTCTCGCCCCGTGTTCGCGGCCGCCGGCGAGCTCGACCTCCCGGTGCTGATCCACACGGCCGATCCGGTGGCCTTCTGGGATCCCGTGGACGGCGAGAACGAGCGGCTCGAGGAGCTGCTCGAGAAGCCCGAGTGGTCGTACGGCAAGGGCGACTTCCCGCGCTTCGGCCCGCTCATGGCGTCGCTCGAGGCGCTCATCGCCGCCCAGCCGGGAACGACGTTCATCGTGGCGCACGTCGGCTGCTACCCCGAGAACCTCGCCTGGGTCGACCGCATGCTCACGAGCTACCCGAACATGGTGATCGACGTCTCGCGGGCGCATGGCCGAGCTCGGCCGCCAGCCGCGGGCGTCCGCGCGCCTGATCTCGCGGCATCCGGAGCGGGTGCTGTTCGGCACCGACAACTTCCCGCCGCCCGCCGACCTCTACCGGCGCTGGTATCGCTTCCTCGAGTCCGACGACGAGTACTTCCCCTACTCGCCGCGTGAAGAGGGCGCGCCGCCGCAGGGCCGCTGGTCGGTCTCCGCGCTCAACCTGCCGGCCGACGTGCTCGAGCAGGTCTACCGCACGAACGCGCGGCGCGTGCTCGGCCTCACGTAGCCGCGCGCAGACGGGCTCGCCCGCGACCACCGTGAGCAGCACCGGAAGGTCGGGGAGCTCGTCGGCGGGGCACTCGACCGGATCGGCCGCGAAGCCCGTGAGATCGGCGCGTAGCCCGACCGCGATGCGCCCGGCGTGCGCCTCCTCCCCCACTGCCCGCCAGGCCTCGCTCGTGTAGCCGGCCAGCGCCTGCTCGGCCGACAGCACCTGAGCGGGCAAGAGCGGTGCGCGCCCGGGATCCCCCGGCGGACGCCGCAGGCGCGCCCAGGCCATGCCCGCGCGCGGATCGAAGTGCGCGACCGGCCAGTCCGAGCCGAGCGCCAGGAGCGCGCCGCTCGCGACGAGGTCGGCGCAGCGAAGGCCCGGCCGGCGCGCTCGGGGCCGAGCGCCCGCGACCACGGGTCCGAGCCGTCGGCCCGCATCCACTGCAGGTGGATGGCCTGCATCGAGGCCACGACGCCCTCGGCCGCGAAGCGCGCGAGCTGCTCGTCGCCGAGCGTCTCGATGTGCTCGATCCGGTGGCGCACGCCCGGCTGCGGCGCCGGCGGCGCGATAGGCGTCGAGCGTGCAGCGCACCGCCCGGTCGCCGATGGCGTGCGTCGCGCACTGGAAGCCCGGCCCGTGCGAAGAGCTCGACGGCGCGGGCGAAACAGCCCGGATCGGGCCACAGCGGCTCCAGGCCGCGGCCCTCGCTGTCGGGCTCCTCGAGCCAGGCGGTGCCCGGCTCGACGACGCCGTCGATGAAGAACTTCGCGACGCCGCCGCGCCAGCGCTCACCCCGCTCGTCGCGCAGCGCGTCCAGCGCTCGAGCTCGTCCCAGGGCGTCTCGGGCTCGACGTGGAGCGGAGCCACGATGCGCACGCAGAGCTCGCCGCGCGCCTCGAACTCGCGCAGCTCGTCGAAGGTCGCGGGCGATCCGTCCATCGCGCAGACGGCAGTCAGGCCGGTCGCGGCCATCTGCCTGCAGCGTCTCGGCGCGGCGCTCCTGCCGCTGCGCGTCCGTCGGCTGCGGCATGACGCGCTCGACGAGGGCGCTGGCCCCCGGCTCGAGCAGGACGCCCGTCGGGCGGCCGTCGCGGCAGACGATCTCCGAGCTGCCCTCGAGCTCGCGCGGGCCGTCGATGCCCGCCGCGACGAGCGCTGCGGGGGTCGCCAGCGCCGTGTGGAAATCGAAGAACGTGAGCAGCGCCGGCGCGCCGCCGACCGCGTCGGCGACGAGCGACCCGTCCAGCTCGACGCCGTCGAACGTCGCGTACTCGAGCGAGTGGCCGCGCACCCACTGCCCGGGCGCGCAGCGTGCGTGCTCGGCGGCCAGCGCGGCGCGCACCTCGTCCACCGTCGCGAGGCCCGCGAGGTCGGCGCCGACCGTGTCGTCCGCGCCCATCAGCGGATGCTGGTGCGCATCGACCAGCCCCGGCACGAGCGCGAGCCCGCGGCCGTCGATCGTCTCGGTGCGGGCGTCGCAGGCGGCCCGCACCGCGGCGTCGTCAGCCGACCGCGACGATCATCCCGTCGCGCATCGCGACCGCCGTCGCCCAGGGCTGCGCGGGGTCGAGCGTCCGGATACGCGCTCCGAACACGGCGAGGTCGGCGGAGCTGCGCATGAGCCGCGAGCCTACCGGCACCATTGCGGCTGTGGCGGCGGCAACGAGTCCCTGGCGCGCGGCTGCCACATTCGCCGTGACGTCGGGGATCATCGCGCATCTCCTACGGCGTGCTGGCGCGCGCCAGCGGACTCTCGCTGGTCATGACCTGCGCGATCTCGCTGCTCGTCTTCGCCGGCGGCGCGCAGTTCCTGGCCGTGGCCACGATCGCCGCCGGAGGCACGCCGCTGGGCGCCGTGATCGGCGGCGTCGTGCTGAACGCGCGCCACCTGCCCTACGGGCTCGCGATGGCGCCGTTCCTGCGCGGGCCGCTGTGGAAGCGGGCGCTCTCGAGCCAGATCGTGCTGGACGAATCCACCGCGCTGGCGCTCTCGCAGCCGACGCCCGAGCTCGGCCGGCTGGCGTTCTACGCCTGCGGCGGCATGCTCTTCGTGGCCTGGAACCTCGGCACGCTGGTCGGCGCGCTGGCGGGCGGGCGCATCGCGGACCCCTCCGCGCTGGGCCTCGACGCGGCGTTCGCCGCCAGCATGCTCGCGTTGCTGGCTCCGCTGCTGCGCCGACGCGACATGCTCGCGGCAGCGCTCGCGGGCGGCGCCATCGCGCTCATCGCCACGCCGTTCGCGGCGCCCGGCGTGCCGATCCTCCTGGCGGCCGGCGGCGCGCTGGCCGCGCGCTTCGTGCAAGCGGGACGACGCGTGACCTGGTGGGCGGTCATCGCGCTGGCCGTGGGCACCTACGCGCTCAAGGCCGCCGGGCCGCTCGCGCTCGGCTCGCGCACCGTGCCGCCGCAGCTGCAGTGCGCGCTCACGCTGGTCTCGGTCACGCTGCTCGCGGGCCTGGTCGCCATCAGCACGTTCGGGAGCGGGCGCGGCCTCGCGCTCGACGCGCGCGCGGCGGACTGGTCGTCGCCTGCGTGGCGGTCGCGCTGCGCGCGCCGTTCGCGGTCGTCGTGATCGCGGCGACCGGCTGCGCCGCCGCCCTGCGCGCCGCCGGCATGGCTAGCGCCTGGGTTGCAGCTCGACGAGCATCAACTACTCTGAACCCCGATGAGCGACCAAGCAGCGGCGCCGGGTGCGCCCGAGCGCCCGCGAAGCGCGCTCGCGGAGATCCGCAAGAATCCGGTCGTCGACCTCGATACTCACGGTCACGATGGCCGTGGCCATCGCGTATGCGGTGCAGCTCTGGATCGTCAAGCCCTACCGGGTGCCGAGCCAGTCGATGGAGCAGACGCTGCACGTCGGCGATCGCATCCTCGCCGCCCGCTTCCTCTACCACTTCGTCGATCCCAGCCGGGGCGACATCATCGTCTTCCACCCCAACGGGCGCGGCGACGACGTCTTCCAGACCGACCACGCCTCCAGCCAGAACTACGTCAAGCGGCTGATCGGCATGCCGGGCGAGTGGGTCGGCTCGGCGGGCGGCAAGGTCTACGTGTGCGAGACGCGCGCGCCGGCCAACGACCTGGCGCCCACGGACACGCCCGGATGCCGCTTCCTGAAGGAGTCGTACACGACGTCGCCGACCGGTCAGTGCAGCAGCACGACGGGCGATTTCGGCCCGCGGCACCTGGGCAAGGATCAGTACCTGATGCTCGGCGACAACCGGCAGTTCTCCGAGGACTCGCGCTGCTGGGGCCTGATCCACCGCTCGCAGATCATCGGGCGCGCGTTCGGGATCTACTGGCCGCCGACGCGCATCCAGGGCCTCTGATCGACCCGGCGCGTGCCTGACGCGATCGCCACCGCCAGGCAGGTGCACGACGCTGCCGCGGCAGGATCTCGAGCTCGTGCTCGCCGACATCGCGCGCTGGGTTGCGCACGATTCGCCGAGCGGAGCCACTGCGCGAGCTCGACAGCCTCGCGGCGGACATCGCCGAGACGCTCTCGGGCTACGGCCTCGAGGCCGAGCTCGTGCCGTCGCCCGCAGGCCTGCACGTGCACGCCGCGGTCGACAGGCCCCGGGCGCGCCCGCGTCGCGCTGCTCTGCCACCACGACACCGTCTTCCCGCTCGGCACGCTCGCCCGGCGACCCCTGCGACGCGAAGGCGAGCGCCTGATCGGCCCGGGGACGGCGGACATGAAGGGCGGCCTCGCCGTGGCGGCGCACGCGGCGCGCCTGCTGGCGGCCGGCGAGCGTCCCTTCGCGCGGCTCGAGCTCGTGAGCGTCCCCGACGAGGAGATCCGCTCCGAGCCCATCGCCACGCAGGCGCGGCTGGCAGGGGTTCGACGCCGTGCTCTGCATGGAGTGCGGCCGGCCCGGCGGCGCGGTCGTCGCGGCGCGCAAGGGCGGCCGCTGGCTCGACGTCGTCGCGCACGGCCGCTCGGCCCACGCCGGCTCCGAGCCCGAGCACGGACGCAACGCCGTGCTCGCGCTGGCGCGCGAGCTCCCGCGCATCGCCGGGCTCGACCGGGCGCGCGAGGGCCTCACGCTGCACGTCACGCGCATGCACGGCGGCGACGTGCTCAACTCGATTCCCGGCGAGGCGCGCGCGACGATCGACATGCGCGCCTGGCGCGACGACGATCTCGCCTGGGCCGAGGCGCAGCTGCTGCGCTGCGACCCGCACCGCGACGTGACGTTCACGACGGCGGACCGGCTGGTCACGCCGCCGCTCGAGCGCACCGCGGCCGTGGCGGCGCTGGCGGCCGAGGCGGCCGCGCTCGGAGTCGCGCTGGGCGTCGCGGTGCCGGAGATCTCGACCGGCGGCGTCTCCGACGGCTGCTGGACGGCCGGTGCGGGCCTGCCCACGCTGGATGGCCTCGGGCCTGTCGGAGCGCTCGACCACTCGCCGGACGAGTACATCGAGATCGCATCGCTCGCGCCGCGCTGCGGGCTCCTCGCGGGACTCGTGGCAGTCGATCGACGCCGGCCTGCTCGCCACGGCGCATGAGGGGAAATAGCCCCTCCAGCGCGGGGATTGCGGCTTCACCTCTACCTAGATAGATTTGTGCCTGTGGCGCGCACTCGCCGACCCTCCCCGCAGACGGCCGCCGTCCTGCGCGAGCTGGCCGCGCAGCCGGCGGAGTGGCGCTACGGCTACGAGCTCGGCCAGCAGGTCGGCCTGAAGGCGGGCTCGCTCTATCCGATCCTGATCCGGCTCGCCGACCGCGGCCTGCTGGAGGCCCGCTGGGAGGAGCACTCCGGAGAGCTCTCCGGACGGCCGCCGCGGCATCTCTACCGCCTCACGAGCGCAGGCTGCGAGCTCGCGGGCCAGCTGCGCCGCCGCGCCCTCGCGACGCCGCGAGTCCCGCCCGGCGCAGCCTGCGGACGCGCCGTGACGCCCCGCGCGCGAGACGCGGCCGATCGCTGGCTCGGCCTGGTCATCAGGCTGTTGCCGGCGAGCCGCGCGCAGTGGGGACACGCCATGCGTGCCGAGCTCGCCGCGCTCGAGAACGCAGCCGACCGCCGGCGCTTCGCCCTCAGCTGTACGCGGGTCGCGCTCGTTCCGACCGCCGGGCCCCGCCTTGGCGTCGCGAGTCTGGTGCTCGTCGCCGCCGTCGCGCTGGCCGGTGTCATCGGCCCGGCGATTCCGGCGCTCGCGAGTCTGGCGGCGCTCGCCTGGCTCGGTCGCCGCCCGGGCGCCTTCGGCCCCGTGCGGCGAGGCCGGGTGGCGCGCGCGGTGCGCGCGGGCGGCCTTGCGCTGCCGTGCGCCATCGTGCTGATCGACGCCCTGCAGGGCGGGGTGCCCGGGCTGCTGCAGCCCGATCACCACGGGCGTCTCGTCACGCTCGTGCTGGCCTTTCTGGCGGCCGCCTTCCTGGCCGTCAGCGCAGATGGCAGCCGTCTCGGCGACGACGTCCTGGCCGCGGGTGCGATCGCCGGTCTCGTCGCGGGCGCGGCGGCGTTCGCCCTCCTGCCGTTCGCTCAGAACGCCGCCCCGCTCGCGAGCGGGCTGCCCGGCGGCGGCTCGTGGCTCGCGCTGGTCGTGTTCGGGGCTCCGCTGGGAGCCGCCTGGGCCGTCGGGGGACGCGCGCGCTCCGCAGCTCGGGGCGTCGAGGCGGTGCTCTGCTCGGCGACCTTCGCGGCGTTCGCCGTCGCGCTGCTGGGACTGGGCGCGATCGCGCTCTTCCCCGGCCAGATCCCGCATCTCGCCGGGCAGATGATGATGCCCGGCGCGAGCGCGGCGGCACGTCGAGCCGAGGATGCGATCGCGGCTTCGGATCGCTACGAAGGGTTCTTCTCACTGGGCGTGCTGCTGGCCGCGAGCCTGTGGGCGGTGGCCCGTCCGCCCGCCAGGCCGCAGACGACGCGCGCAGCACGCTCGAGCTGATCCGCCGGCAGGCCGATTGCCGCTAGCCTCGCGGTCATGATCGACCTCCGAGACGCGCCCGTCATCGACACCCACCTGCACGGCTGGCGCACGTCCGAGCTGCTCGAGGCGCCGGCAGAGAGCTTCGCCGAGCGGGTCACGATGCTCGGCATGTGCGTCCTGACCTCGGGCGGCGATCCCGCGACCTACGCGGACGTGCTGCGTCGCGCGACGGCGAGCACGCCGCTCGCGCTGGCGCTGCTCGCGCGCCTCGGCAGCGCAGCTCGGCTGCGAGCCGACCAACGAGGCCGTGAGTGCCGCGCGCCTGGAGCGGCTGCGGGGCGATGCGACCGGCTACCTGCAGGAGCTGTGGAGCGACGCGCGCATCGAGGGCCTCGTGGTCGACGAGGGCTTCCCGCTGCCGATCATCCCCTCCGCCGAGCTCGAGCGCGAGGCCGGCGTGCCCGTGCACCGCGTGGTGCGCATCGAGCCCTGGATCGCGGATGACCGGGGCGACGCCGGCGGCTACGGCGATCTGGAGGATGCGCTGAGTGCGCGGCTCGAGGCCGCCGCGGCGGACGGGGCGATCGCCTTCAAGTCGGTGATCGCCTACCGCACCGGCCTCGACATCACGCAGCCGAGCGCCGCCGATGCGCGCGCGGCGTTCACGCGCTGGCGCGAGGACGGCTTCCGCGAGACCCGCGGGAACGCCAAGCCGGTGCGCGACCGCCTGCTCGCACGCACGCTCGAGGTCGCAGCGGCGAGCGGCGTGCCGGTGCACATCCACTCCGGCGGCGGCGACCCGGACAGCCTCGTCCCCCACGCCCGGCCCGCCGGGCTGTTCGACCTGCTCAAGCGCCACGCGCAGCAGCCCGTGCTCCTGATCCACGCCGGCTGGCCGTGGACCGACGAGGCCGCGTTCATGGCCTCGATCCTCCCGCACGTCTACCTCGATCTCTCGATCGGCATCCCGTGGGCATCGCTCGCGATCGACCGCCTGATCGAGACCGCGCTCGGCGTCGCGCCGCCCTCGAAGGTGCTCTACGGATCCGACGAGGCGAGCGAGCCCGAGGTCGCCTGGTTCTCCGCGCACGTCGCGCGCGAGGCGCTCGAGCGCGTGCTCGGGCGAGGCGTCGAGCACGGCTGGATGAGCGACGGCGCAGGCCGCCGGGATCGGCGCGCGACGTGCTCGCCGGCAACTGCCGCCACCTGCACGGGATCGCGGAACGGTGAGGGCGCGCGAGGCGCTGCTCGACCTGTTCGTCGGCGCCCGACGGCGCGCTCGCCCTGGTCGAGCCCGAGAGCGGCGAGCGCACGACCTACGGCGAGCTGCGCGCGACCGCCGATCGTCTCGCTCGCTCGCTCGCAGAAGCAGGCGTCGGCCCGGGCGACGCGGTCGCCATGAGCCTGCCGAACGGCCCCGAGATCGTGGCGGCGTTCCTCGGCGCCGTGGCGGCGGGCGCGGCGAGCGCGCCGCTCAACCAGGCCTACACGGCCGAGGAGTTCCACGCCTATCTCGACGACCTCCAGCCCCGCGCGATGCTCTTCCTGCGCGGCGAGGCGAGCCCGGCGCGCTCGGCCTGCGAGGCGCTCGGCATCCGCCAGCTCGAGCTCGTCGGGCAGAGCACGGCCGAGCTCGCGCTCGCCGACGTGCCCGCCACCGGCTCGCCGCCGGCGCGCGATCCCGAGGCCGTCGCGCTGCTGCTGCACACGAGCGGCACGACGAGCAAGCCCAAGGGCGTGCCCATCCGGCAGCGCAACCTGGCCGCCTCCGCGCGCGCGGTCGCCGCCACCTACGCGCTCTCCGGCGACGACGCGAGCCACTGCGCCATGCCGCTCTTCCACGTGCACGGGCTCGTCGCCTCGACGCTCGCGACGCTGGCCTCGGGCGGCAGCGTGATCGCGCCGCGCCGCTTCTCGGCGAGCGCCTTCTGGGCCGACTGCGCGACGCTACGGGGCGACCTGGTTCTCGGCCGTGCCGACGATCCACCGCATCCTGCTCTCGCGCGCCGAGGACGGCGCGCTGGATCACGCCGGCCACCGCCTGCGCTTCGCCCGCTCCTGCTCGTCGGCGCTGCCCGGCCCGCTCATGGAGGCCTTCGAGACGCCGCTTCGGGCTGCCGCTCGTCGAGGCCTACGGCATGACCGAGGCAGCGCACCAGATGGCGTCGAATCCGCTGCCGCCGGGCGAGCGCCGGGGCGGCTCGGTCGGTCTTCCGACGGGCACGGAGATCGCGATCCTCGACGACGAGCTGGCGGCCGCTGAGCGGCGGCGCCGTGGGCGAGGTCTGCGTGCGCGGCCCTGGCGTGGTCGACTCCTATCGCGCCAATCCCGAGGCCACGGCGGCCAGCTTCCGCGACGGCTGGTTCCGCACGGGCGACTCGGGGCAGCTCTCGCCCGGACGGCTACCTCTCGCTGGCCGGCCGCATCAAGGAGCTGATCAACCGCGGCGGCGAGAAGATCTCGCCGCACGAGGTCGAGGATGCGCTGCTCACGCACCCCGAGGTCGTCGAGGCCGTGGCCTTCGCGGTGCCCGACGCGAAGTACGGCGAGACGGTCGGCGCGGTCGTGGTCGCGCGCTCGGCGGTCGGCCGAGGACGCGCTGCGGGCGCACTGCGGCGAGCGCCTGGCGGCCTTCAAGGTGCCGGTGCGCGTGCACGTGCTGGACGCGATCCCCAAGGGCCCGACGGGCAAGGTCCAGCGCCGCCTGCTGGCCGAGCAGCTGCCGTGAAGGTCGCCGTGCTCGGCGCCGGGGCCATCGGCGCCTACGTCGGCGCGGCGCTCGCGCGCGGCGGCGCCGACGTCTCGCTGATCGCGCGCGGCGCGCAACTGGCGGCGCTGCGCGAGCGCGGCGTGACGGTGCATCAGCCCGCGCGGCGACTTCCACGCGCACCCGCCGGCGACCGACGACCCGGCCGAGATCGGCCCGGTCGACGTCGTCTTCCTCGGCCTCAAGGCCTACTCCTACGCAGCCTCGGGGGCGCTGCTCGCGCCTCTCCTGCACGAGCGGACGGCCGTCGTCGCGGCTCAGAACGGCGTGCCGTGGTGGTACTTCCACCGCCACGGAGGGCCCTTCGACGGCCGGCGCATCGAGGCCGTCGACCCGGGCGGCGCAACCAGTGCGGCAATCGCGCCCGAGCGCGCCATCGGCTGCGTCGTCTACTGCTCGACCGAGCTCGAGGAGCCCGGCGTCGTGCGCCATGGCGAGGGCACGCGCTTCTCGCTGGGCGAGCCCGATCGCAGCGTCTCCGAGCCGCTGCCTGGAACTCTCGGCGGCGCTCGTGGCGGGTGGCCTCAAGGCGCCCGTCGAGCCCGACCTGCGCGACGAGATCTGGGTCAAGCTGCTCGGCAACGCCGTCTTCAACCCGCTCAGCGTGCTCACGCGCGCGACGCTCGGCGCCATGTGCCGCCACCCGGGTACGCGCGCGCTGGCGCGCGTCGGGCATGGAGGAGTGCCTCGCGATCGCCAACGCCCTCGGCTCGCTTCCCGAGATCGAGATCGAGCGCCGCATCGACGGCGCGGAGCGCGTCGGCGAGCACCGCACCTCGACGCTGCAGGATCTGGAGGCGGGCAAGCGGCTCGAGCTCGATGCGCTGCTCGTCGCCGTCGTCGAACTGGCCGAGCTCACGGGCACTCCCGCTCCGACGCTGCGCAACCTGGCGGCGGAGAGCACGCTGCTGGCCGACAGCCTAGGCTTGATGTAAGTGATTCAAGCGCCCGCCGAACCGGTGCTCGCCGCAGTCCGAACCCGGGCCATGGCGCGCGCGTCCGAGATCGCAGCCGCCGCTCGCGCCTCCCGGCGCGAGCTGATGATCGCTGCGATCATCGTGGCCTGG
Organism: uncultured Actinomycetes bacterium; assembly: GCA_963713435.1. Lineage (GTDB taxonomy): Bacteria > Actinomycetota > Thermoleophilia > Gaiellales > JALYLC01 > JALYLC01. The sequence goes on along the minus strand of CAVQLU010000004.1, from coordinate 72,953 downwards.
ATCGGTGCGGGCGCCGTGCTCGAGTCGCACGCGACCATCTGGCCGCAGCGCGCGCTCGGCGTGATCACCTGGATCGTGCTGCTCCTGATCCTGCGCGGCGAGCGCCGCGACGTGCGCGCGCAGGTCGCGATCGTGATCCTCGTGGCGACGGCGATGGAGTACACGGCCTCGGGGCTCGTCGGCCTCTACACCTACCGCCTGCACAACGTCCCGCTGTTCGTGCCGCCGGGACACGGGCTCCTGTATCTCACGGCGCTGGCGCTCGGGCGCTCGCAGCTGTTCGCCGTGCTGCGGCGCCCGGTGATCGTCGCGACGCTGGTCGTGGGCGGCGCCTGGGCCATCTGGGGGCTGGCCCTCTCTCCGCGCAGCGACGTGTTCGGCGCGATCTTCTTCGTCTGCCTCGTGGGCTTCCTGCTGGTCGGCCGCGCGCCCCTCGTGTACGCCGGCGCCTTCCTCGTCTGCAGCTACCTCGAGCTGATGGGAACCTCCGTCGGCACCTGGGCGTGGGCGACGCACGATCCGACGGGCCTCGTCAGCATCGGCAACCCGCCGAGCGGCATCCCGGGCGCCTACTGCTTCTTCGATGCCGCGGCCCTGGCCGGGTTCGCCTGGCTGCTGGGAGCGACCGATGCGGTCGGCGCACGCGTGTGGCGGAGGAGATCCGGGAGTTTCGTAGGCTGGCGCCATGCTGCAACCGATAGTCGCCCAGTTCACGAGCCGCGGAATTCCGGCAGCCGACAGCGCGAGGGAGTTGAACGCCCTCGCCGAGGCACTCGCACTACCCTCCGCTCCGCCGCCCATCGCCTTCGGCGACGGGGCGCCCGAGGAGACGCTGCCGCGGCACCTGCCCGAGCTGCTCGCAGCTAGCCGCGAGGCCGTGGCCGGCGGCACGCCGGTCGTCCTCATGAGCGAGTGCACGCTCGTGCCCCCGGTGCTCGCCGCGGTGCGCGAGAAGCATCCCGACGTGCGGCTCGTGTGGATCGACGCGCATGGCGATCTCAACACGCCCGCGACGACGCCCAGCGGCTTTCTCGGCGGCATGCCGTTCGCCGAGCTGCTCGGCTGGTGCTTCGACGAGTGGCGCCGTGCAGGCGGGCCTCGAGCCCGCACTGCCCGAGGACCGCGCGGTGCTCGTGGGCGGGCGCGACCTCGATCCCGGGCGAGCGCGACAACGTCGACCGCTCGCAGCTTGCACGAGGCGGACGACGCCGCGGGCGCGCTGGCCGCGCTGCCGCCCGACGCCCCGCTCTACGTGCACGTCGACACCGACGTGCTCGATCCCAGCCTGACGCCCGACGCCGGCTTCCCCGCACCGGGCGGCTGGAGCGTCGAGCGCATGCGCGACGAGCTCGCGGCATTCGCCGCGAGCGGCCGCGTCGTCGCGCTCTCGGTCTGCCCGAGCGCACCGCCGGCGCTCGATGCCGAGGGCCTCGAGCCGCTCGTCGAGGCCCTACGCTGAGCGCCTCGAGCGCCGGCGCGTGTAGATGAAGTAGCCGATGGCGGCCGCGAGCGTCGCCAGCGAGATGTACAGCCCGAGGCGGACGCTGCGGGGCTCGAAGCGCCACTCCACCCGGTGGGAGCCGGCCGGGAGGTCGACGGCGCGGAAGAGCCCGTCCTGCTGGCGTGCAGTCGCCGAGTGGCCGTCGACGCTGACCGACCAGCCCGGATAGGGCGGATCGGCGAGCACGAGGCGCCCTGCGGGGCCGGCGGGCGTGTCGATCACGACGCGATCGGGATCGCGCACGACGATGCGCGCCGCGTCGGTGCGGCCCGGCCGGTTGACGCGGGCCAGCGGCAGCGCCTTGTCGTCGCGCACGACGGTGGCGTAGGGCGTGCGCAGCACGACCGGCATCCCGGCGGGCACGTACTTCGGGCCTGCGACGTAGTAGCGCACGCCGAGGCGCCGCAGGAGCGCCGTCGGTGCGCGGTCGATCCAGAGGAAGTGCCGGTCGGAGGGCGTGCGGTCGTTCGAGGCCTCGATCGCATCGTGGTAGGCGAGCAGCTGCACGGGGTCGTAGCCGGCGACGTCCTCGAGGCCGTAGCGGGTGCCCGCCATGTCGAGCAGGAAGTCCGTGAAGGCGGGATCGCGCGAGAAGCGCAGCTGCTTCTTGCGCGTGAAGTCGCTCACGAGCCAGCCGAAGCGCGACGGGCCCTCCGCCGCCCGCCGCGCCAGCAGGTAGCGCGCCGTCTGCGGCGGGCTCGGGAAGGTCTGCGTGGCGGGATCCCAGTTGGCAGCCGGCTGGTGCGGGTTCTGCTGGGAGTAGTCGTGCCGCGCGAGGTCGACGGCGAGCACGCCCGGGCACGAGCGCGCAGGCGAGCACGACGAGAGCGGTGCGCCGCGAGCGCAGGAGGATCAGCACGGCCAGCATCGCGGCGGCCGGCAGCAGATAGGTGCGCGTTCAGGAGCACGTCCGGCTGCACGATCGAGCGCGATCAGCACGGTGAGCGCGACGACCAGCCAGGGCGAGGGCCGCGACCCAGGCTTGCCGAGCGCGAGACCGGCCAGGATGGCGATCGCGAACGCGAGCAGCGGCAGCGCCCGCACGGCCTGATGCGCGGTGATCGAGCGCAGCGGGCCGAACGGATGCGCGAGCACGCCCGCCAGTCCCGCCGACCAGAGGATCGCGAGGATCGCGAGCGCCAGCGGAGCGCGCGCCTCGCGCCGGCGGTAGATCAGCGCGACCACCGCGAGCGCCGGCGTGAGCGCGCCCGCGTAGAGCGGCGCGAGCTCGCCCGCGTGCGAACCGAACGAGCCGTAGATGAGGTTCGCGTCGGACCACTGCAGCGTGCCGATCGCCGGCCGCGTCGACGACGCCGTTGACGGCCGTCGAGAGCGGCACGAGCTCGAGCCGTGGCAGCAGCGCGACCGCGGAGAGGCCGAGGGCCACGACCGAGGCGCCCGCGAAGACGGCGAGACCGCGCCAGCGCAGCTGCAGGACGAGTAAGAGCAGCGCGGCGGTGGCGGCGACGGCGGTGAGCTGTTGCGACCCGCCCAGGATCGAGAGGGCCAGCGTGCCCGCCAGGATCAGCGGCGAGGCGCCCCGTCCCTCACGGCGGACGGCGAACTGCGCCGCGGTGACGCTCGCCGCGAGCCACGCGGCGCCCGTCAGCAGCCCGAGCGCCTGCGAGCGCGCCAGCAGGTAGCCCGACACGCCGAAGGCGAGCCCGGCGTAGACCGCGCCCAGCCGGCCGGCGCCGACCAGGCGGGCGAAGGTGTACGACGAGAGCGTCGCGAGCAGGTAGTTGAACGTGATCGAGCACGACCATCCCGGTCGCGGGCGCGAGCAGCCCGTAGGCCAGGAGCGCCGGCGGGTAGAGCACGCCCGACTGCGGATCGGCGGCGAACGGCTGGCCCGAGAACGCGAAGGGATTCCAGAGCGGGAAGTCGCCGTGGCCGAGGCGGTCGTGCAGGAAGGCCGCGAACGGGGCGTAGAACGCGTCCGTGTCGTAGGCATTCGGGATGGCGTGCCGCAGCGTGAGCGGCGCGAGCACCAGGATGGCGACCAGCGTGACCGTCCCGAGCGCCGCCAACTCGCAGGCGCGCGGCCCGGCCGAGATGCGCACGCGGGCGAGCGCAACCTGCATGGGCGTGTGCCCACCTGCGAGTTCCGGCGATGGGCGCATCCGCGCCCGAGGGTAGATGACTACGCTGTGTGCTCGCTGAGCACGGAGTCGAAGGCCTCGCCCAGAGCGCGCTGATCCTTCTTCTTGAGCGGGTCGAGGAAGAGCCGCCGGACGCCTGCGATGTGCGTCGGGCGCGCGGCCGCGAAGCGGGCCGCGCCCTCCGGCGTGATCACCGCGTAGGTGCCGCGGCCATCGGCCGCGCAGCGTTCGCGGCGCACCAGACCCTGCCGCTCGAGCCGGTCGACGAGACGCGTCATGCCGCTGCGCGTGAGCAGCGCGGCATCGGCCAGCTCGCTCATGCGCAGGTGCTTGTCGCCGCTCTCGTTGAGCACGAGTAGCACCTCGTACTCGGGTACCGCCAGCCCGTGCGCCTGCTCGAGCTCGGCATCGAGCTCGGCCAGTACGAGCGCATGGGTGCGCAGGAGGCCGCGCCAGGCTGCAATCTCGCGCCGGGAGAGCTGGGCGGCAGTCGCTTTCGCCATTCTTCAACTCTACCGACGCGAGCGGCGCTGCACAGTCCCTCGTGCGCGGCACGGGTATTGTGGTCGCCGTGGCCGAGGTCACCTACCTCGAGGCGATCCGCTCGGCGATGGCCGACGCCATGCGCGACGACGAGCGCGTCTTCCTCATGGGCGAGGACGTCGGCCACTTCGGCGGCCCCTTCGGCGTCTCGAAGGGGCTGTTCGAGGAGTTCGGCGGCGAGCGCGTGATCGACACGCCGATCGCCGAGGAGGGCTTCGTCGGCGCCGCCTTCGGCGCGGCCTGGATGGGCGAGCGGCCGATCGCGGAGCTGCAGTTCGCCGACTTCATCTCGTGCGCGTTCGACTCGATCGTGACCGTGGGCGCCAAGACGCACTGGCGCAGCGGCATCAAGCTGCCGGTCGTGATCCGCTCGCCGTTCGGCGGCGGCGTGCGCGGCGGGCCGTTCCACGCCAGCTGCCCCGAGGGCTTCTTCGTCGGCACCGCCGGGCTCAAGGTGGTCTGCCCGGGCAGCGTCGAGGACGCCTACGGGCTGCTGCGCAGCGCCATCGAGGACGACGACCCGGTGCTCTACTTCGAGCACAAGGCGCTCTACCGGCGGCTGCGCGCCGAGGCGCCCGACGCCGTCGCTGCGCACGCCGATCGGCCGGGCGCGCATCGCGCGGCACGGCTCCGACGTGACGGTCGTGACCTACGGCGCGATGGTCGACGTCGCCCTGCGCGCGGCCGGCGAGCTCGACGACGAGGCCTCGGTCGAGGTGCTCGACCTGCGCACCGTCTGGCCGCTCGACGGCGAGGCGATCCTCGAATCGATCGGCCGCACGTCGCGCCTGTGCGTGCTGCAGGAGGCGAGCTCGTCGCTCGGCGCAGCGGGCGAGGTGCTCTCGCTCGTCGCGCGCGAGGGCTTCGAGCTGCTCGACGCACCGCCGCTGCTGATCGCCGCGCCCAACTCGCCCGTGCCGTTCGCGCCCGAGCTCGAGGACGCCTACATCCCGTCGCTCGAGCGCGTCGTCGCGGAGTTGCGGAGGCTCGGTGGCTACTGAGCCCGTCACCGGCGAGGCCCTCCCCTGCGAGGACGCGGACGGCGTCACGCGCGAAGACCGGCTGGCGCTCTTCCGGCTCATGCTCCTGCACCGCCTGATCGAGGAGCGCGTCGGGCTGCTCTACCGGCAGGGACGCGTCTCGGGCTCGGTCTACACCGGCCGCGGGCAGGAGGGCGTGGGCGCCGCGGCGGGCTACGCGCTCGGCCCCGACGACGTGTGCGCGCCGCTCAACCGCGAGCTCGCCTGCCACCTCGCCCGCGGCGTCACGCCGGCGCAGGCCTTCCGCAACTTCCTCGGCAAGGGCGACTCCCCCACGCGCGGCCGCGACGGCAACATGCACTTCGGCGTGCCCGAGCGCGGCGTCTTCCCGCTCGTCTCGATGCTCGGCGACCTCTGCCCGGTCACCGTCGGCGCCGCGCTGGCCTTCAAGCGGCGCCGCGAGCCGCGCGTCGCGCTGACGTTCTGGGGCGATGGCGCGATGAGCACCGGCGACGTCCACGAGGGTCTCAACCTCGCGGCCGTGCTCAAGGTGCCGGCCGTGTTCGTGCTGCAGTCCAACGGCTACGCGTACTCCACGCCGACCGAGCCGCCAGATGGTCAACACCTGCATGGCCGACCGCATCGAGGGCGGCTGGGGCATCCCCGCCTCGCGCGTCGACGGCAGCGACGCGATCGCCACGCTGGTCGCCGTGCGCGTCGCGGTCGAGGAGGCGCGCGCCGGCGGCGGGCCGCGCGCCGTCGAGGCGGTCACGCTGCGGCTCGACGGGCACGCCGCGCACGACGACGGCAGCTACATGGATCAGGCGCGGCTGAAGGACTACGTCGAGCAGCGCGACCCCATCGAGCGGCTGGCCGCCCGCCTGCGGCTCGACGGTCTCTCGGAGGCCGAGGTCGACGCCCTGCGCGCGGCCGCCGCCGACGAGGTCAGCGCCGGGCTGGCGGCGGCCGAGAGCCTCGCCGGCGCCCGACCCCGCGACGATGCTCGACGGCGTCTACGCGACGAGGCTGACGTGAGCGACGCCGCCGCGATCGCCGAGCGCGTGCGCGCCTTCGTGCGCGACGTCGTGATCCCGGCCGAGGCGCGCGACCAGGGCGCGGAGCACGGGCCTCGCCCGAGCTGCGCGACGAGCTGCAGGCCGCGGCGCGCGCCGCCGGGCTGTTCGCCCCGCACGTCGGCACCGCGTTCGGCGGGCTCGGGCTCGACGTGCGCGGCCAGGCGCCCGTCTTCGAGGAGGCCGGCTACAGCCTGCTCGGCCCGCTCGCGCTCAACTGCTCGGCGCCCGACGAGGGCAACATGCACCTGCTCGAGGCGGTCGCGAGCGACGGCGCAGAAGGAGCGCTACCTGCGGCCGCTCGCCGCAGGGGACGTGCGCTCGGCGTTCGCGATGACCGAGCCCGCCCCCGGCGCGGGCTCCGACCCGACGATGCTGCTCACGACCGCGCGGCTGCGACGGCACGGACTGGGTGATCAACGGGCACAAGCACCTCATCACCGGCGCGGAGGGCTGCGCCTTCTACATCTGCATGGCGCGCACCGCCGAGGAGATCCGGCACGACGAGGGCGCGACGATGCTGCTCGTCCCGGCCGACACCCCGGGCGTGCGCGTCGAGCGCCTGATCCCGACCATGGACCGGGCCTTCTCGGGCGGCCACGCGGTCGTGACGTTCGATCGACTGCCGGGTGCCGGCCGACGCCGTGCTCGGCGAGGCCGGGCTCGGCTACCGCTACGCGCAGGTGCGGCTGGCGCCGGCGCGGCTGACGCACTGCATGCGCTGGCTCGGCCTGGCGCGGCGCGCGCTCGACATCGCGCTCGACCGCGCCGGCGAGCGCTGGGCCTTCGGCGCTCCGCTGCTCGAGCACGGCATGGTGCAGGCGCTGATCGCCGACTCCGTGATCGACATCGAGGCCAGCCGCGGACTGATCCGTAGCTGCGCCGAGGTGCTCGACGCCGGCGGGCGCGGGACGCACGAGTCGTCGGTGGCCAAGGTCTTCGTCTCGGAGGCCGTCGGGCGCGTCGTCGATCGCTCCCTGCAGATCTGCGGCGGTCTCGGCGCGAGCGACGACCTCCCCCTGGCGCGCTATGCGCGCGAGGTGCGCGCGTTCAGGATCTACGACGGGCCGAGCGAGACGCACCGCTGGTCGATCGCGCGCCGCGCCGCGCGGCGTCGCCTGCGCGAGCAGTGAGCGGCCCGGTCGACATCGTCGACACGCCGACGCAGGCGGCCGCCCTGCCGCTGCCCCCGCTCGTCGTGCGGCGCCCGCTCGAGGCGTGGCTCGACGAGCGCGGCCTGGGCGCCGGCCCGCTCACCGCCACGCGCATCGGCGACGGGCACTCGAACGCGACGTTCCTGCTCGAGCGCGGCGGCGAGCGCTCGGTCCTGCGCCGGGCGCCCCGTCCGCCGCTCCCGCCCTCGGCCCACGACATGCTGCGCGAGGCGCGCGTCCTGCAGGCGCTGGAGGGGCGCGCGCGGGTGCCGCGCGTGCTCGCCGTGTGCGACGACGCGAGCGTCCTCGGCGTGCCGTTCTACGTGATGGAGGAGCTGCGCGGGCACGTCGTCACGGACGAGCTGCCGGCCGTGCTCGGCTCTCCCGAGCGACCGGCGCACCGCCGGACGCGACCTCGTCGACGCGCTCGTCGAGTTGCACGCGGTCGACATCGACGCCGCGGGGCTGACCGGCTTCGGGCGGCCCGACGGCTACCTCGAGCGCCAGCTGCGGCGCTTCTCGGCGCTCTGGGAGCACAACGCAACGCGCGACCTGCCGCTGGTGGCCGAGCTCGCCGGCTGGCTCGGCGACTCCCTGCCCGCACTCCGGCCCTGCGACGGTCGTCCACGGCGACTACCGGCTCGGCAACGTCATGCTCGAGCGGGAGCGGCCGCGCGTGCTGGCGCTGCTCGACTGGGAGCTCGCGACGCTCGGCGATCCGCTCGCCGACCTCGGCTACCTCGTCGCGACCTACACCGATGCCGACTCACCTCCGACGGTGCTCGACCTCTCACCGGTGACGCGCAGCCGAGGGCTTCCCGAGCCGAGCCGAGCTGGTGGCGCGCTACGCCGAGCAGAGCGGCCGCACCGTCGACGACTCGCCTGGTACGAGGTGCTGGCGCTGTGGAAGGCGGCAGTCTTCTGCGAGGGCCTCTACGGCCGCTACCTGCGAGGCGAGACCGGCGAGCCCTGGTCGGCAAGCCTGGCCGAGGGCGTACCCGAGCTCCTGAAGACCGCAGCGGCGCGAGCCGAGCGCCCCTGACCGAACAGTTGGGGTCTGGCCCGCACCGTGCGGGTCTGACCCCATGCGTGCGGACCTGACCCCTGGGTGACCATCCGCGTAGCCATGCGCCTTTGCGGTGCGTGCCGCCTCGCTGCGGATTTCGCGCTCCGCGCTTCGTCGCTCCTGCACCGCTGGTCGTATTCGGCATGCCTGCCGGCGTTGCGGCTGCCTGCAAGGGTCGGTGCCAGGTCCGCACGGTCGGGGTCAGACCCGCACGGTGCGGGCCAGACCCCGAGCGTGCGGTCCGCGGGCGTTTACATCACGCCGGGCAGCGAGCGCGCGGTCAGCACGAGGCCGAGGACCGTGATGATCACGGCGCTCGCCACGGGCAGCACCTGCACGATGCGGCCGTGGTCCGAGGGCAGGCGCACGAACAGCTTGCGCGCGTAGAGCACCGCCAGGCCGATGCCGGAGATCACCGACGCCAGGCCGAACGAGAACGCGACGATCAGCGCCAGCCCGAAGGCGAGGCGGTGCAGCGCGATCGCCGAGAGCAGCACGACGAGCGCGGACGGGCACGGCAGCAGGCCGCCGGAGACGCCGAGCGCGACCAGCGAGCGCAGCGAGAGCTGATCGGGCGCCGCGTGCGAGTGGCCGTGGCCGTGATCGTGCCCGTGGTCGTGAGCCGCGTGGTCGTGGCCGTGGTCGTGCGCGTGCTCGTGGCCGTGCCCGTGGGCCTCCTCGGCAGCTGCCTTGCGCGGCCGCGCGGCGCGCAGCCAGCGGCGCAGGCGGTCGCGGATCGCGAAGGCGCCGATCGCGACGACCATCACGCCGGAGGCCAGGTTGAGCCACGGGTAGAGCTGCTCCGGGCACGATGAACTGCGAGAGCGAGAGCGTCACGAGGCCGAGCGCGAACACGCCGGCGGTGTGCGTGACCGTGACCGTGCCGCCGAGCACCAGCGCGTGGCGCGCGCGCCCGCGCGTGCCCACGAGGTAGGCGGCGACCATCGTCTTGCCGTGCCCGGGCGTGAGGGCGTGGAACATGCCGAACACGAGCGCGAGCGCCGAGCGCCGTGAGCGCGCCGAGGAGCGTCAGGTCGCCGCCGTTCTCGATCAGCGAGACGAAGCCGCCGTCGCTCTTGGCCGAGCTCGACGCCTCGGCCGGCGCGGACGCGTCGCGCGACGGGATGGCCTGCACGGCGAGGCCGCCCGAGCCGAGCGCCGCCACCGTCGTCTCGGAGCGGACGTCGGGCGGCGAGTGCAGCAGATCGGTCGGGTAGTGCGTGAGCGCCCGCGTGCGATCGCCGACCGAGGCGTCGGTGGAGCGCACCGCGACCCCGTCGTCGCGGGCGACCAGCAACTCGCGCCAGCCGACGCGGTCGGTCGCGTAGCTGTTGGAGAGCTGCGAAGGTGTGCGGCGAGCCGCCGAGCGTCAGCCCGACGGCGCGGAAGCGCGCATCGAGCCGCGTCGTCGAGAGCCCGCCCTGGCCCTGCGGGAACGCCACGCGCGCCGTCCTCGAGCACGAGCCGCACGGGCTTGCCGTCGGCCAGCAGCCGCAGGTGCGGCGCGACGATCGCGACCAGCCGGTCGCGCTCCCGCGCGCGCCTCGGCGGTGGAGATGCGCCCGTCGCCGTTGGCGTCGACGATCTGCCGCCGCTGGAACGTCGGGATCTCGGCCATGTCGAGCACGTAGCGCACGGAGACGCCGGTCTGGCCGAGATCGAGCCGCGTGTACTGGTTGACCGTGAAGTTGCCGAGCGGGTGCGCCTCGGCCGCCGGGCACGATCGCGGCCAGCGCGAGGCCCGCCACCACGAGGGCGCGGAGGAGGCCAAATGACACTCGCCGCGTGTGCCACTTGGCCGTCATCGCGGCAACCCCGCCAGCAGCCGGCGCGCGGCCGGCGCGTCGAGCGGATGGAAGTGCGGCGTGTGCGCCAGCGCCCGCTGCAGCGCCGCGCGCGCCACGGCGGGCTTGCCCGCGCAGGCGGCGATCGCGCCGAGGTGCCACGAGAGCTGCGGGTCGACCGTGCCGAGGCGGTTCGCGAGCCTGGCCTGCGGCAGGGCCTGGCGGCACTTCCCGGCCGAGTAGAGCGCCCAGGCGAGTGCGTCGTGGCCGTACACCGACGGGCGGAAGGCCAGCGCCTTGCGCGCCAGCGCGACCACCGAGGCGCGCGACTGCGCACCCGGGTGGGAGGCCTCGAAGAGCGCCGTCTCGAGGTCGGCGTTGCCGCCGGCGCGCACGAACAGCGCCTGCTCGACGCGCACGAGCGCGTAGGCCTCGCGCGCGCCGGCGCGCGTCGCCGCGCGCCGCGCGCACGTCGCCGAGCTGGGCGACGATCTCGGGCAGCGGCAGGTGCGAGGCCGCGCGGTCGTACCAGCGCTCGGCCTGCGCCGAGGTCGCCGCGCGCGACGGCGACGGCGCCCGAGGCCGGCCTCGGCGCGGGCGTAGTTGGGCAGCAGCGCGAGCGCGTGGCGGTACTCCCTCGCGGCCGCGTCGGTGTGGCCCGACTTGAGCAGCAGCGTCGGCCAGCTGCACGCGCGTCCACTGCGTGTTCTCGGGCGCGCCGGAGCCGGCGTCGACGGCGCGGCGCATGAGCCGCGTCGCGCCCGCGACGTCGCCCTGCAGCTCGCGCGCGTAGCTGAGGCGCGCGTAGGCGACGAGGCCGGGGCGCAGGTGGCCGAGGCGCGCGAACGCCGCGAAGCCCTGCGGGTAGCGGCCGAGCTCGACCGAGGCGTCGCCGATCATGGCGAGCGCGGGCGGCGAGAAGCCGTGCGAGAGCGCGAGCGCGCGCTGGCCGAGGCGCAGCGCCGCGCGGAAATCGTGGCAGGAGAGCGCGAGCGAGCCGTCGCCGATCGTGGCGTCGAGCCCGCCCGGATCGCGCTTGAGCGAGCGCGACGAGCAGCGTCTGCGCCTTCGAGTAGTAGGACGGGTCGTTCGTCTCGCGGGCCCGCTGCAGGTAGGCGATGCCGAGATCGCCCTGCAGGCGCGCGTTGGCCGGATGCAGGGCCAGCCGGCTCTGCAGCTCGCTCACCTGCGTGGCGTCGCCGGTCAGCGACGTGACCGGATCGAGCGTGGCGCGGACTGCGCTCGGCGCGGCCTGCGGGGTGGTGGCTCCACCACCCCGCAGGCCGGCGAACAGGCCGCCTGCGACGACGACCGCTGCGAGCCCGAGCACGAGCCCGGCGCGCGTGGCGATCGTTCGGCTGCGGGCGGTCATCGTGCTTACTTGTTGCCCGAGTTGGGGCTGTTGAGGTACGGGAACGCGTTCCCGAACAGGCCGCCGTTGGCGTCGTTCGCGAGCACGCCGTCGGCGCCGAACTTGAGGGCCGAGACCGGCCCGCTGTCCGGGAGGTTCGGGCCGCCGAGCGCGAGCAGCGCGTACGCGCGCTGGATGCCCGAGGGGATCAGGTCGTCGATCGGCAGGCCGATCAGCGCGGCGATCTCGATGTCGGTGACGTCGTCACCGAGGCGCCGGCCGTTGGGATAGCCGTCGAACTGCGCGGGATCGCAGGCCGGATTCGTGAGGGCCGGGAAGCCGCCCGCGCCTGCGAAGATGCACAGCAGACCGCGCCGGTCGACCTTGTCCGAAGGCGTGCCCGCGACTGCGGTGTTGAGCCGCAGCTCGTCGACGGGCTTGCCCGCGTCGCCCTTGCCGAACGTCAGGTCGAGCGCCGCCGGGGCGTCGTTCGGGTACTTGAAGCCCGCGCAGCAGGATCGCCGAGAGGTCGGCGCGCCCGGTCTCCTGGGCCAGGCCGGTCGGGCCGGTCGCCGCCGGCGGCGAGCCGAGCACGGCGGTCAGGAGCGGATTCAGGAGCAGGCCGTTGAGCGAGTGGATCAGCTGGCCGGGCTTGTCCTGATCGGTGTAGTACTTCTCGAACTGGTAGTCCTTGTCCGGGCCGACCGAGTTCCAGTAGTCCTTCAGGCCGCGCGGGATGATCACCTCGTTGATGAGCGGCTGACCGAGGCGCTCGACCTGCACCCAGTGCTTCGCAGACGTGCGACCGGGGTGCTTCCTGGACTTCTTCGCGGCCTTGCTGCGCCGCTCGAGCGAGCTGGAGTCGCTCTTGCCGGCGACCATGCGGTCGACCGCTGCCCAGCCGCCGATGACCGGCTGCTTGTCCGACTGGCGGATCTGGGAGAGCGGCACCTGGATGGCGATCGAGTGGACGTTGAAGCCCGCCAGGTTGTCGGTGCCCTTGCCGCCGACGCCGATCAGGTCGAAGATCCGGCCGACGTCGATCGCGAACGGATCCTCGCTCGGGCCGACGAAGACCTTCGTGCCGTTGGCGAGCGTGGTGATCGCCTGCTGGCGGACGGCCTCGTAGTTCGGGAACGAGTTCTTGCCGACGTTGTTGGGCGCCGTGGTGCCCTCGCCGATCTTCGTGCTCGGTCCGTCGCCCTTCTGGCTCCACAGCGTCCAGGTCTGGCGGACGCTGAGGTTCGGGTCGTTGATCGAGTTGACCGGCCCGATGTTGTAGAGGAACGTCCCCGGATAGGCGGTCGTGGTGTGCGTCCGCAGCGTCCAGGTGCGATCGGCCTTGCCGTCGCCGTTCCAGTCGATGTTGAAGCGGTAGCGCGCCGAGTCGTCGAGGTTGTAGTAGTTCGGCCCCTCGGGCGGCGCTTCCAGCGGGATGACGTTCGCGATCATCGTCACCGTCCCGGCCCGCTCGGGGCTCGGGAACAGATAGAAGTCGGTGAGGTCGGCGGTCGGGTCGTTCGCGATCAGCGGTGCCTCGCGGTGGCTCGAAGCCACCGCCTTGGCCGGCCCGCCGGCTGTGAGCGCAACTGCTCCCAGCACAAGCGCTGCCGCGCCGGTCGCAACGCCCGCCGCAATGGCGGTGCGTAGACGCATCGTGGTGTTCCCCCTTGCTCGGATACCTGGCCGGCGGGCCCCACCGGCGCTGTGTCGCGCGGTATTCGGGAGGCGCGAGCGTCCGGAGGCCGGATTGCGGAGGAGGACGCGCGTCGACACGTCGCGTCGGTCGAGTCAGTCACCGCGCGTCCACTGGCTCGAGGCTGGCGACGCGACGGCTTCGTCGTCGGCGCCTGCGAGCCGCCGCTCGGCTCGACCGTCACCGCGAGCTGCCCGTAGTCGCCGACGTCGTCCAGGATGACCACGGCGCCGTCCTCGAGAACGTCGGCAGCGGCACGGGCTCGCCGCCGCCGGCGGGAGGCCCCAGGCCTGGTAGGTGTGGCCGGCGGGCGCCGGCTGCAGCGAGCTGATGAGCGCCGCGCGGCCGTGCGAGACGACCACGCGACCGCTCGGCGCGCCGCCGGAGCTCGGCTCCAGCGGCACGACCCGCGCATCGGGCGAGCGAGAGGATGGCGACCAGCGCCTGCTGGTTGTCGCGCGCGCTCGTGGCCGAGTTGTGCTGCGAGACGGCGACCAGCGCGAAGACGATCGCGGCCGCGATGCCGGCGACGGCGAAGCCCGGTCGACGGCGTCAGCCAGCCGGCCAGGCGCGAGCGCTTGCGCGGCGCGGCTGCCGGCGCGACCGCAGGCGCGGGCTCCGGGCGCTCGGCCCGCGCCGCCGCGACGATGCGATCGCGCAGGTCGGCCGAGCGGCTCGCTGTCGGCGACGGCCAGCGCGAGCGCCGCCGACGTCTCGAGCGCATCCTCGTAGGCGCGGCGGCAGGCGTCGCTCGAGGCGATGTGCTGCTCGGCGAGCGCGGCCTGGTCGGGCTCGAGCGTCGCCCAGCGCGTAGCGCGCTGATGAGCGCCGCGACGTCGTCGGGGATCTGGGGGTTCGTGCTCATGCGTAGAAGCCTTCGCCGAGCAGCTCGCGCAGGCGCGCGAGTGCGACGTGCGTGCGTGATTTCACGGTACCGAGCGGCTCGCCCAGGCGCTCCGCGATCTCGCTCTGGCTGAGGCCGTTGAAGTACGCCAGCTCGAGCACCTGGCGCTGCGGCGGCGGCAGGTCGGCGAGCGCGCGGCGCACGCTCGCGCCCTGCTCGCTGGCGACCAGCGAGGCCGGCACGTCGTCCTTGCCCGGGCGCGCCGCGATGTCGTCGACGTCGCCCCCGCGCTGGGGGCGCGCCTGCTCGCGGCGCACCAGGTCGACGGCGCGGCGGTGGACGAACGTGAGCAGGTAGCTCGCCGGCCGCGAGCGCGACGGATCGAAGCGCGCGGCGCTGCGCCAGAGATCGAGGAACGCCTCCTGCACGACGTCCTCGGCCTGGCTCGCGTCGCGCACGATGCGCAGCGCCAGCGCGTAGGCGGCGCGGCCGAAGAGGTCGTAGAGCTCGGCGAGCGCGCCCTCGTCGCCGTCCGCGCAGCGCGCGACGAGCAGGACGTCGGAAGGCGCGGCCTCCATCGCCGGGAGCGTACTCGCGCGTACCGCGCCGGTGCGCGACGGGCAGCGCAGGGGCGAGGGCCATGAGGCTCACCGGCCGCATTCGCGGCCGCTCAGCCCGCGGTTCGCCGTCAGACTGAGGGAGTCCGCCCTCAGCTGAGGGAGTCGCGCCAGGCCAGCAGGCGCCGCAGATCGGCGAGATCGAACTCCGGCTCCCTGGCGATCGCGACGATGTGCCGCGCGCCGAGCTCGTGGTAGCGATCGAGCAGGCCGCCGGCGATGTCCTCGCTCGTGACGAGCACGGAGCGCTCGATCTCGGCGGGATCGCGCCCGATCGCGGCGCAGTGGTCGTCGAGCACGCGCGACTTGTGCGCGATCACCTCGGGCGCGCCGAAGGCGTGCCAGGTGTCGGCCCACTGCGCGACGAGCCGCAGCATGACCTTCTCGCCGCCGCCGCCGATCAGCACCGGGATGCGGCCGCGCACGGGCGGCGGGTTGAGCACGCCGAGGCGCGCGTCGATCACCGGCAGCGCGTCGCGGAACGCCTGCAGGCGCGTGATCGGCGTGCCGAACTCGTAGCCGTACTCGGTGTAGTCGCGCTCGAACCAGCCCGAGCCGAGCCCGAGGATCAGCCGGCCGCCGGAGATGTGGTCGACCGTGCGCGCCATGTCGGCCAGCAGGTTGGGGTTGCGGTACGAGTTGCAGCTCACGAGCGCGCCGAAGTGGATGCGCTCCGTGGCCTCCGCCATCGCGGCGAGCAGGCTCCAGCACTCGAAGTGCGAGCCGTCGGGATCGCCGAAGAGCGGGAAGAAGTGATCCCAGGTGAAGAGCGTGTCGGCGCCGGCGTCGTCTGCCCGCAGCCAGGTGTCGCGCATCTGCTGGTAGGTGCAGTGCTGCGGGCGCGACGCGCACGCCGATGCGGATGGGCCGGTCGCTCATCGATGCCCGAGCTCGCGCTCGACGACCAGGCGGCAGTTGACGCGCACGTCGACCGGGCTGGTTCCACGGGTACGTGTCCTGGCCGATGTACTTCTTGGCCAGCGCGTCGATCGTGTCGCACGGCGGCCTGCCCTTCCTCGAACTCGACGTGCCCGCGCAGCTCGACGTAGCTGTAGACGTCGTCGGGGTCGACGATCGTCAGCGTCACGCGCGGATCGCGGCGCATGTTGCGCTCCTTGGGGCTGCCGGTCACCGTGTTGAAGACCGGTGTGTCGCCGTCGAGCATGATCCAGACGGGCGTCACCTGGGCCGATCCCGTCCTCGCTCACGAGGCCGAGCATTCCGAGCGCCTTCGTGTCGAAGAGCGCTTTGGTCCTTGTCGCTGATCGTCATCGCCCGGACTCTACTCAGACGTCGGCCGGCGCCTCGGAAGAGATCGCGCTCGGCGGGCATCAGCCCGGCGCGCGCGCCGGCGTCGGACGCGCGTCGAACGCCACGCCGCGCACGACGACCGCCGGCACGCCGCCGAACGGCCCGAGCACGAGCTCGGCGGCCGAGGCGATCTGATCGGCGACGTGCAGCTCGGTGCCCTGCAGCACGCGCCCGGCGTCGTCCGTCTCGCCCGTGTGCACGCGCACCGGCGCGAGCCCGGCGCAGCCGACCGCGACGCCCGTCGTGCCCAGCCGGAAAGGGCCGGCCGAAGGAGTCGGTGATGATCACCGCGACGTCGGCGGACGGCGGCGAGCGCGTCGCGCAGGCCGCGCGCGGAGGCGTCGGGATCGAGCGGCAGGAGCACCGCCACGTCGCCGCCGCCCGCGTTCGAGCGGTCGACGCCCGCGGCGGCGCAGACGAAGCCGTGGTGGGTCTCGCAGACCAGGAACGCGCCGCGGCGGCGCACGATGCGCGCGCTCTCGCCGAGGATCAGCTCGATCATGCGCGGATCGCCCTCGTCGGCGGCGATCTCCACGCGCGCGCGCCGACGGCTGGACGCTCGCGAGCGGCACGCTGCGGCCCTCGACCTTCGAGACCGCCTTCTGCGCCACGCACACGACGTCGCCGTCGCGCAGGCCGCCGGCGCAGCGGGCAGCGGCCTCGATCAGCAGGCCCGCCGAGGTCGTCCCCCGGCGCGAGCTCGGGGAGCCCGCGCAGCGCCGTGACCGAGACGTCGCTCACGGCAGGGCGAGCGCGGCGCGCGCCACGACGGCGCCGCTCTCGGCGTCGTGCATGAGCGTCGGCGACGCAGGCCACGCGCAGGCCGAGCGCCGCGATCTCGGCGCGCGCGCTGCCTGGTCGGCGCTGTCGAGCACGAAGCCGCGCCGCCAGCGGCGCGAGCACCTGCGCGACGCCGACCGCGGAGACGTCGTGCCCGAGCGTCTCGAGCATCCCGGCGAGCGGGCCCTTGACCGCTGCGCCGCCGATCATCGGCGTGATCGCGACGACGCGCTCGCGGCGCGCCGCCACGGCCTCGCGCACGCCCGTCGACCGCCAGGATCGGATCGAGCGAGACGAACGGGTTGGAGGGCGCGAGCACGATGCGATCGGCGCTCTCGATGGCCTCGAGCACGCCGGGCGCCGGGCGCGCGCCCGGCACGCCCTCGAAGCGCACGGCGCGCACGGGGTCGGCCGCGCGGTGCCCGACGAGCCACTCCTGGAAGGCGAGCTCGCCGGTCGGCGTGACGATGCGCGTGCGCAGGCGGTCGTCGCTCGCGGGCAGGAGGCGCGCGCCCAGGCCGAAGCGGCGCGCGAAATCGGCGGTGACGGCCGAGAGCGGCTCGCCCGCGCGCAGGCGCTCGCTGCGCACGAGGTGCAGGCCGATGTCGCGGTCGCCGAGGATGAACCAGTCGCTGCCGCCGAGCTCGGTGACGACGGCCATCGCCTCGCGCGTGTCGCCGCCACGCCCCAGCCCTGCTCGGGATGGATGCGGCCCGTCAGCGTGTAGAGCAGCGTGTCGAGGTCGGGCGAGATCGAGAGGCCCCAGTGCTCGAGGTCGTCGCCGACGTTGCCGATGATCGTCACCTCGCCCGGCAGGCGTGCAGGCGAGCAGGCCGCGCGCGAAGCGCGCTCCCCCCACGCCGCCTGCGAGCACGGTCACCCCGGGCATGCGGTGAGCGCGAGCGGAAGGTCGCCGGGCGTGTCGACGTCGCGCTCGATGCCCGCGAGGCGCAGCCGCCGTGCCGCCGTGGCGCGCCGCGCTGCCGGGCCCGTAGCTCGGGCGGAAGGCAGTCGGCGGCGAGGCGGCGATGGCGTTCGTCGTGCCGTCGTCGGCCGCCACGAGCGCCAGCGGGCGGGCGTGCGCGATCAGCTCGCGCACGTCGCGCGGCCGTCACGTTCGGGAGGTCGGCCGCGAGCACGACGACGCCCTTCGCCGTCGGCGTGCCGCTCGAGCGCGAGCGCCACGCTGCCGTCGAGGTCGCGGCCGCCGTCGTCGAGCGCGTCGGCGCCGAGCGCGCGCGCGGCGGCGTGCACCTCGGGGTCGGGCGAGACGACGCAGACCGGCGAGCCCGGCCTCCAGGCAGGCGCCCACGACGCGCCGCAGCAGGAACAGCACGAGGTCGCTGCGCGCATCGGCGTCGAGCACGTCGGCCAGACGCGACTTGCCGCGCGGGCAGCGCCTTCACGGGCACCAGCGCCAGCCACCCGCGATGGGAACGGGCTACCATCGAGCCGAGTCTATGTCTCCTTCCTCCGCACTTCCGCCACTGCGCCTCGGCTACAAGGCGTCGGCCGAGCAGTTCGCGCCCGCGCGACCTGCTCTCGTTCGGCGTCGCGGCCGAGCGCCTCGGGCTCGACAGCGTCGCCGTCTCGGATCACTTCCAGCCCTTCCGGCACGACGGCGGGCACTCGCCGGCATCGCTGCCGTGGCTCGGGCGCGCTGGCCGCGCAGACCTCGCGCGTCCTCGTCGGCACGAGCGTGCTGACGCCCGACCTACCGCTACCACCCGGCCGTCGTCGCGCAGGCCTTCGCGACGCTCGGCTGCCTCGCTCCGGGGCGCATCTTCCTCGGCCTCGGGCTCCGGCGAGGCGATGAACGAGGTCGCGCCCACGGGCATCGAGTGGCCCGGCGCGGGCGAGCGGCTCGAGCGCCTGCGCGAGGCCGTGGCGCTGATCCACGAGCTGTGGACGGGCGAGCAGGTGCACTTCGAGGGCCACGTGGTACCGCACCGGCGGCGCCGACGATCTACGACCTGCCGCCGCAGCCGATCCCCGTCTGGATCGCCGCCGGCGGGCCCAAGGGCGCGCGCTTCGCCGGCGCCGAGGGCGGTCTGATCACGACGTCCGGCAAGCCGCGCGAGCTCTACGCCGAGCGGCTGCTGCCGAACGCCGCGGCGGGCGCGGCGGAGGCCGGCCGCGACCCCGCCGCGATCGAGCGCATGATCGAGATCAAGCTCTCGTACGCGGCCGACCGCGCGACGGCGGTCGCCGACTGCCGCTTCTGGGCGCCGCTCGCGCTGCCCGCCGAGGCCAAGCAGGGCGTCGAGGATCCGCGCGAGCTCGCGCGCCTGGCCGACGAGCTCGACGACGAGCAGGCGGCCTCGCGCTTCATCTGCACGGGCGACCCCGACGAGGCGGTCGAGCGCATCGCGCCCTACCTCGAGCTCGGCTTCCGCCACCTCGTCTTCCACAGCCCGGCAGACGACCAGCTCGGCTTCCTCGAGCGCTTCGCCGCCGAGATCGCGCCGCGCCTGCGCGCGCTCTGAGCACTCGCGGCAGGTCGGGCCGGCGCGCGCGGGCGATCGGGGCTACGATCCAGCGCGTGCCGCATCCCCTGCGCATCGGCGCCGCGCTTCCACCCTACGGCCCGACCTACGACGACATGCGGCAGGCCGCGCTGGCGGCCGAGGCCGCGGGCGCCGACTCGCTCTGGACGTGGGATCACTTCTTCCAGAGCGGCGCGGGCGAGGATCCCGCCGGCCCGAACTTCGAGTGCATGACGCTGCTGCCGGCGCTCGCCGGCGCGACCACGCGGCGTCGACCTCGGCGCGCTCGTCGCCTGCAACTCCTACCGCAACCCCGATCTGCACGCCGACATGGCGCGCACGATCGACCACGTCAGCGACGGCCGCTTCGTGCTGGGCATCGGAGCGGGCTGGTTCGAGCCCGACTACGCCGAGTACGGCTACGCGTTCGGCAGCGCGCGCGACCGCGTCGATGCGCTCGCCGCAGGCGCTGCCCCGCATGCGCGAGCGCCTCGACCGCCTCAACCCGGGCCCGGTGCGCGGCCACCTCCCGCTGCTGATCGCCGGCGGCGGCGAGCGCGTGCTGCTGCGCCTCGTCGCCGAGCACGCGGATCTCTGGAATTGCTACGGCACGCCGGCCGAGATGGCGCACAAGAACGCCATCCTCGACGAGCACTGCGCCGAGATCGGGCGCGATCCGGCCGAGATCGAGCGCACGGTGCTGCTCGAGGAAGACGAGGCGGCCCTTGCCGACAGCTACTGCGAGGCGGGCATGACGCACCTGATCCTGACGCTCACGGCGCCCGGCTACGACCTCGGGCAACTCGAGCGGCTGTGCGCCTGGCGCGACCGGGTGGCGGCGTGACCGGCGCGGGCAACGGCACGGCTCCCGCCCCGGGCCTGACGGCCGACGAGGCGCTGGCCTACGCCGAAGGCGGCGGGCCGAGCCTTGCCGAGCTGTGCGAGCGCGCTCGCGCGCGCGCGCCCTGGCCGCTCGTGACGTACTCGCCGAAGGTCTTCATCCCGCTCACGCACCTCTGCCGCGACGTCTGCCACTACTGCACGTTCGCGCGCCCGCCGCGGCGCGGCGAGCGCTGCTACATGAGCGAGGACGAGGTGCTCGCGGTCGCCCGGGCGGGACGTCTGGCGGGCTGCCACGAGGCGCTCTTCACGCTCGGCGACAAGCCCGAGCTGCGCTACCGCGCGGCGCGCGAGGAGCTCGACCGCGCTCGGCTTCCCGACCACCGCGGCCTACCTGGCGCACTGCGCGGGGCTCGTGCTGCGCGAGACGGGCCTCCTGCCGCACGCCAACCCGGGCATCCTCGACGACGACGAGCTGCTCGCGCTGCGCGAGGTCTCGGCCTCGCAGGGGATCATGCTCGAGACCGCGAGCGCGCGGCTCTCGCAGCGCGGCGAGGCGCACTTCGGCTCGCCCGACAAGCTGCCCGAGGTGCGCCTCGACGCGATCGACCGCGCCGGGCGCCTCGCGATCCCGTACACGAGCGGCATCCTGATCGGCATCGGCGAGACGCGCCGCGAGCGCGTCGAGGCGCTGCTCGCGCTGCGCGAGCTGCACGAGCGGCACGGCCACCTGCAGGAGATGATCGTCCAGAACTTCCGCGCCAAGCCGGGCACGAAGATGGCCGAGGCGGCCGAGCCGACGCTCGAGGATCACCTCTGGACGATCGCGGTCACGCGCCTGCTGATGCCGCTCGACGTCGCCGTGCAGGCGCCGCCCAACCTCGCGCACGCCGAGTTCCCGCGCCTGCTCGAGGCCGGCATCGACGACTTCGGCGGCGTCTCCCCGGTGACGCCCGACCACGTCAATCCCGAGGCGCCCTGGCCGGAGCGCGCGCTGCTCGCCCAGGCCGTCGCCGAGGCCGACCGCACGCTCGCGCCGCGCCTCTGCATCTACCCGCGCTTCCTGCGCGACCCCGAGCGCTGGCTCGCAAAGGGCGTGCGCGGGCCCGCGCTCGCGGCCTCCGACGCGCGACGGCCTGGCGCGCGACGAGGGCACGTGGTTCGCCGGCACGAGCCCCGAGCCGCCGCCCGCCTGGCAGAAGCGGCCGGCGCCCGCAGCTCGCAGGGCTCGGTCTCGGCGCCGTTCTTCCGCGCGCTCGACCGCAGCGAGCGCGGCGCCGATCTCGAGCGAGGCCGACGCCGAGGCGCTGCTGTCGGCACGTGGCCCCGAGGTCGAGCTCCTGGCCCGCGCCGCCGACGCGCGGCGCGCGGAGCGCTCGGGCGACGCGGTCACCTACGTCGTCTGCCGGAACATCAACTACACCAACGTCTGCTACTTCCGCTGCGGCTTCTGCGCGTTCTCGAAGGGCCGGCTGGCGGCCAACCTGCGCGGCCCGGCCTACCTGCTGGGCGTCGACGAGGTCGTGCGGCGCTGCGCCGAGGCCTGGGATCGCGGCGCGACCGAGGTCTGCCTGCAGGGCGGCATCCACCCCGGCTTCACGGGCACCTGGTACCTCGACCTCGTGCGCGCCATCCGCGCCGAGCTGCCGGACCTGCACATCCACGCCTTCTCGCCGCTCGAGGTCTGGCAGGGCGCCGCGACCGAGGGCTGGAGCCTGCGCGACTACCTCGAGCAGTTGCGCGACGCCGGGCTCGGCAGCCTGCCGGGCACGGCCGCCGAGATCCTCGACGACGAGGTGCGGCGCGTGCTCTGCCCCGACAAGCTGCGCACCGAGCAGTGGCTCGAGGTCATGCGCACCGCGCACGCGGTCGGCCTGCGCTCGACGTCGACGATCATGTTCGGGCACATCGAGGCGCCCGATCCACCAGGCGCGCCACCTGCTCGCGGTGCGCGACCTGCAGCGCGACACCGGCGGCTTCACCGAGTTCGTGCCGCTGCCGTTCGTGCACGAGGAGGCGCCGATCGCGCTCAAGGGCCTGGCGCGGCACGGCCCGACGTTCCGCGAGGCCGTCGTGCTGCACGCGGCCGCGCGCCTCGTGCTCGACCCCTACGTCACGAGCATCCAGGCCTCCTGGGTCAAGCTCGGGCCCGACGGCGCGCGCGCGCTGCTGCACGCCGGCGTCAACGATCTCGGCGGCACGCTCATGAACGAGTCGATCAGCCGCGCCGCGGGCGCCAGCCACGGGCAGGAATGCCCGCCCGAGCGCATGGAGGAGGTGATCCGCGCCGCGGGCCGCGAGCCCCGTCAGCGCACCACGCTCTACGGCGACGCGCCCGCCGAGCGGGTCGCCGCATCGTTCGCCGCAGCACCGCTCGCGCCGGCCGATCCTCCGCCCTACGACGACGGTGGGTTGCAGCGTCCCGCCCACCTGATCAGGCCCGGGTTGCTGCAGGGCGCGCACGCGGAGTGAACCTCCCGAGGTCCGCGGAATCCCCCGGCGCCCCCGTTGGAGGGATTGCTAGGCTCCGCCAGATCCCGTGCCTGCGGGAGCTGGACGAGCGACACCAGGAGTTCGACGATGCACCTGATTCCTAGGCGCGCTGCGCGTCGCGTGCTCGTGCTGCTGATTGCCATGGGCGGCCTCTTCGCGGTCCCGGCGCTTGCCTTCGCGCACTCCGATCTGAGCCTGATCAAGTCGGTCGACAGGGCGGAGGCCGCCCCCGGCGATCTGCTGACCTACACGCTCGTGATCCAGCAGCACGGCACGCACGCCAACACGCCGGGGACGGTGACGGACACGCTGCCGGCGCACACGACGTACGTGAGCAGCTCCGCGGGCTGCACGGCCGCCGGGGCGTCATCACCTGCCCGATCGGCGCGGTCGCCGTCGGGCCAGGTCGTCACCATCACGATCACCGTGCGCGTCGACGACGACGTGCCCGCCGGCACCTGCTCAACATCGCCGACGTCACGACGCCCGGCGACACGCCAATCCCGACAACAACCACGGCTCGGCCATCACGGTCGTGAACTTCGCGGGTCTCGGCGACTTCGTCTGGTGGGATCAGAACCACAACGGCCTGCAGGACGCCGGCGAGCCCGGCCTCGGCGGCGTGACGCTGCACATCTACGACGCCTCGGGCGCGCTCATCGGCACCACGAAGACCGACGCCTCGGGCCTCTACCGCTTCGACCGGCTGCGACCGGCGACGGCGTACTCCGTCTGCATCGACGCCGCCGACAGCGCGCCGGGCGGCCCGCTCGCGGGCTTCGAGCTGACGATCCCGAACGCCGGCAGCGACGACGCGATCGACTCCGACGGCCAGCTGCACAACGGCACGCCGTGCATCATCCCGGCCACCACCGGCCCGGCGAGCTCGTTCGTCCCGACCTACGACTTCGGCTTCTGGAAGCCCGGCGCGCTCGGCGACTACGTCTGGAACGACCTCAACCACAACGGCATCCAGGACGCCGGCGAGCCGCCCGTGGGCGGGGTCGGCGTCGAGCTGCACGATGCGACGGGCGCCACGATCGCGACCACGACGACGGACGCCGCCGGCCTCTACCTCTTCGACCGGCTCAACCCGGGCAACTACAAGGTCTGCTTCGTTCCGAGCACGATCCCTCCCGGCTACGAGTTCACGATCAAGGACGCTCCGGGCTCGACCCGCGCAAACGGATCGGACGCGAACGCGACCGGCTGCACCGACACCATCAGCCTGGCTGCCGGTCAGCGCGATCTGGACTGGGATGCCGGCATCTGGAAGACGCCCGTCCCGCCGCCCTCCGGCGGCGGCTCGACCCCCACCACCCCGGGCAAGCCCAAGCTGGCGCTGAAGAAGACCGGCAAGCCGGCGACGGTCCGCGCAGGCGGCGTCCTGCACTACACGCTCACGGTCTCCAACGTCGGCAAGGCGACGGCCAAGGGCGTCGAGGTCTGCGACACGCTGCCCGCAGGCGTGACGGTGACGGCGACCGGGGGCGGCAAGCTCGCGGACGGCGAGGTGTGCTGGACGGTCGGGAACCTCGCCAAGGGCGCGAAGAAGCAGTTCACGCTCACCGTGAAGGTCGACCTCACGCAGCGCTCGAAGCTCAAGAACCACGCCGTGGCGACCGCCGACAACGCGCCCAGCGCGAAGGCGGCCTCCTCGACCAGCGTCACGTTCCCGAAGGATCGCCACGGAGTCGCCGGGGTCACCGGCTGACCCCGAGCGACAGCGACTAGGCCGCGAGCACGCCGGCGCCCTCGTCGGCGAGCACGCGGCAGAGCGCGTCCACGACGGCGGGGTCGAGCTGCGTGCCCGCGTTGCGGCGCAGCTCCTCGAGCGCCTCTCCGCGGTCGCGCGCATCCCGGTAGGGGCGCGCTTCCGTCATCGCCGTGTAGGCGTCGACCGCCGCCAGCACGCGCGCCGTCGAGCGGGATGGACTCCCCGGCGAGCCGGTCGGGGTAGCCCTGCCCGTCGTAGCGCTCGTGGTGGTGGCGGATGGCGAGCTGCGTGCGCGCGAGTCCGGGGATGCGGGCGACCATGTCGGCGCCGATGCTCGGGTGCTCGCGCAGCACGACCCACTCTGCCTCGTCGAGCGGGCCGGGCTTGGAGAGCACCGCGCCGGCGACGGCGATCGTGCCGACGTCGTGCAGCAGGCCCGCCAGGCGCAGGTCGCCCTGCTGGCTGTCCGGCAGCCCGAGCTCCCGGCCGACGAGCTCGGCGAGCTCGGCGACGCTGCACTCGTGCTCGCTCGGGACGCCTTCGCGCACGGCGGCCGCACGGGCCAGCGTGGCAGCGACGCGCGCCGCCTCGCCCTGCTCGTCGGCGGAGGCCTCGCGCCGGGTGTCCTGGATCGCCGCCTGAGCAGGCCCCTCGGCCTTGGCCTTGGCGAGAGCGACCTCCGCGGTGTGCAGGAGGGCATCCACCGTCGTGCCGGCGTGGGCACGGGCGCCGCCCGCCGAGATCGAGACGCGCAACTCGCGGCCCGCCGAGCGCAGCGGCTCCTGCGTCAGCGTGGCGGCGATCTCGTCGCAGATGCGGCGCAGCGCCTCGCCGTCGCGCAGATCGGGCACCAGGACCGCGAACAGCCCGCCGCCGATGTGGGAGATCGTGTCGTAGGTGCGCACGCTGTGCGAGAGCCGGCCGGCGAGCTCGCGCAGAACGGCGTCGCCGACGGCGTGGCCGCGGCGCTCGTTGAGCTCGCGCAGGCGGTCGACGTCGAGCAGGACGAGCGCGGGGCTCGTGTGCTCGCGCGAGGCCCGCGCCAGCTCGCGCCGCGCGACGTCGAGCAGATGGTGCCGGTTGAAGAGCCCGGTCGTCGGGTCGACGCGGGAGCGCCGCTCGGCCTCCTCGCGGGCGAGCTGCAGGCCGATGCGGGCGCGCTCGCGCTCGGTCACGTCGGTGATCACGGCGTCGTAGGCCACGACCGGGCCTTCACCCGCGTGCGGCATGGCCCGCGACCAGACCCAGCGCTCGACGCCGTCGAGCCCGCGCAGGCGATACGTCGCCTCCGCCGCCTCGCGGATCGCGAGGCGCTCGAAGTACTTGTCCAGCATCGCGCGGTCGTCCGGGTGCACGCACTCGTACCAGACGGCCGGGCCGTCGGCGTTCTCGGGCAGCGGGCCGCCGAGCATGCGCTCGACGCCGGGGCCCATGTGCGTCCAGACGGTGCGCCCTTCCCGGACCTCGCACGAGACGACGAACTCGGCCACGCCCCCGAGCACGCGCTCGAGGCGGGCGGAGAGATCGTTGCGCTCGTGCGTGGCCTCGTGCAGGGCGGTCACATCGGCCACCACGCCGTCGACGTCGACGACGCCGTCCTCGCGCAGGCGGTGCGGGAAGATGCGCTCCCAGACCCAGCGCTCGACGCCGTCGTAGCCGCACAGACGGTATTCGAGCTCGAGCGGATGCAGCAGGCGCTCGTTCTCGTAGCTGAAGAGCTCCTCGTAGCGAGGCCGGTCGTCCGGGTGAATCGCGGTGACCCATTGCTCGTCGCTGCCGGAGCCGTCGGCTTCCAGCCCGAGCAGCGACATGGACGGCGTCAGCGACACCTTCGTGACGAAGCGCCCGTCCGGGTGCGTCTCGCCGCTGTAGACGTGCAGGCCGAGCGTATCCACGACTGCATGCAGCCGACGTTCGGCAGCGCTCTCTGCCTCAACGCGCCCTGGGGACGGTTCCACGCCGTCCCTATCGGCAGGAAAGGCCTTCTGCTGAAGCATTCTTGCGCAGGATTCGCACGCATACGAGCTGCCCGTGGAACCGGACCGCGGCCGTCCGCGGCAGAACCCGCTCGAGGGCGGCTGCGACGGACGGTGCGCGGCGCGTCGCGAGGCGCAGGTCGAGGCCGCGCGGCCCCACGCCCAGGCGCCCGCCCAGCCACCCGCGCGCCAGGGGTGCACGGCCGGTCAGCGCGGCG
The DNA here is from genome assembly GCA_963713435.1 of uncultured Actinomycetes bacterium. Classification (GTDB taxonomy): domain Bacteria; phylum Actinomycetota; class Thermoleophilia; order Gaiellales; family JALYLC01; genus JALYLC01. The sequence goes on along the minus strand of CAVQLU010000004.1, from coordinate 46,421 downwards.
ACGTCCTCGGCGCCGAACGTGGTCGAGAAGCGGTAGCTCCCGGCCGGCAGGGGCACGCGGCGCGGAGGCGGATCGCCGGCCAGGTAGCGGGCCGGATCGAGCACCGCCGCGCTGGTGCGCGGCGGGTTGCGAAAGGCGCGATCGAGCAGGCGTTGCCCGCCGCGCGCCCGGAGGGCGCGCACGAACGCCTCACCCGCCGTGTACGGATACAGGAGCTGCCGCTGCAGATACGGCGGCACCGCCTTGGACTCCCCCCGGGGAACGGAGCCGAGCGTGCGGGCGAGCTCCTTGACGAGGTCGCCCGGCGAGAGGGTGGCGACGTAGCGCGTCTGCACCTCCGTGGCATCGCCCTCGACGAGCGCCTGGGCCGCCAGCTCGCCGTCGTGGTCGCGCGGCCGCGGGGCGAACGCGCCGCGCGTGAGCTCGAAGTGCTCGTCCTGCAGGGCGTGCACGACCTCGTGCGCGATGACCGAGCGCGGTGCCGCGCCGCGCGCACCCAGCACGTAGAGCCGGCGGCTGTGCGGTACGTAGAGACCCGCGACCTGGCCCGAGAGTGCCTGCCCCTGAACGGCCGCCAGGCTCTGGCCCGGGCGCAGCACACCCAGCAGGTGCAGCGCGTCGTTCCAGGCGCCGTCGCTGAGCGGCTCGCGCTCGCGCGCCAGCTCACGCACCACGACGCGCCGGATGCCGGCGGCGCCGAGGGTCGAGACGGCCAGCGGATGCGTCGTGCTCAGCCCGCGCAGCTCTTCGGTCTGCTTGATCACGCCGCTCAGCTCCGAGCCCGTTCCGGCGCTCACCGGCGCGGCGAGCGCGAGACCGGCGCACAGCAGCGCACACACGAACGGGGCTCGCATCACCCCATTCTGGGTCAATTCACGCGGCGCTCGCGGCCTTCCCACTCGCGCTCGCGCAACACGAACTTCTGCACCTTGCCGGTCGCGGTCCGCGGCAGCTCGAGGTATTCGACGCTGTCCGGGCACTTGAAGCCCGCCAGCTGCCCACGGCAGAACGCCGTCAGCTCGCCGGGCTCCGCGTCCATTCCCGGCCGCAGCTCGACGAACGCCTTCGGCCGCTCGCCCCAGTGCTCGTCGGGAATCCCGACGACGGCGCACTCGAGCACGGCCGGGTGCCGCGCGAGCACCTGCTCGACCTCGATCGTCGAGATGTTCTCCCCGCCCGAGATGATCACGTCCTTGAAACGGTCGCGCAGCTCGATGCGCCCGTCCGCATGCACGACCGCGGCGTCCCCGGAATGGAACCACCCCCCGCGGAAGGCCTCGGCGGTGGCCTCCGCATCATCCAGGTAGGCCGCCATCACGGTGTTCCCGCGCAGCACCACCTCGCCCATCGTCTGGCCGTCCCGCGGCACCGGAACGCCCTCGCGATCCCAGACGTCGACCTGGCCGCCGAGCACGGTCGGCGCTCCCTGGCGCGCGCGCATGACCGCGCGCTCCTCGGCCGGCAGGGCATCCCACTCGGGCGGCCAGGCACTGACGGTCCCCGGCCCGTAGGTCTCGGTCAGGCCGTACATGTGGATCAGCCGCATGCCGACCGCCTCGCACCCCGCGATCAGCGTCGGCGAGGGCGGCGCGCCGCCGACGATGCACGTCACCTCGTGGGCCAGCGGCGCCGCGTCGGCATGGGCCAGTAGCGAGATGAGCACGGTCGGCGCCGCGCACAGGTGCGTCGCTCCGGCGCGCAGCTCGCGCCAGACCGCGGCGGGCTCGGGTCTCCGCAGCACCACGCTCGTCGCGCCGATGCCGGGAGCGGCCCAGGTGAAGCACCAGCCGTTGCAGTGGAACATGGGCAGCGTCCAGAGGTAGGTGCTGTCCGGGCCCATGCGGGCCTCGACGAGATCGGCGAGCGCGCCCAGGTAGCCCCCGCGGTGCGTGTAGACGACGCCCTTGGGGGTGCCCGTCGTGCCACTCGTGTAGTCCACCGCGATCGGGCGATCCTCGCGGTCGGGCCAGTCGGGCGGAGTGGGCGGCGCGCTCTGCAGCAGCTCCTCGTACTCGCTGCCGAGGCGCACGACGCGCAGGCCGGGCAGCTCGGCGGCCAGGCTCGCCGCGGCCTCGAGCTCGCTGTCGAGCAGCAGCACCTGCGCGCCGCAGTGCTCGACGATGAAGCGCACCTCGGGCGGAGCGAGGCGCGTGTTGATCGCACACAGGGAGCCGCCCGAGGCCGGGACGCCGAAGTGCGCCTCCAGCAGCTCGGAGCGGTTGAGCGAGAGCATCGCGACGCGCTCCTCGGGGCCGACCCCGAGCCCGCGCAGCGCCCGGCCGAGGCGCCAGGCGCGCTCGCTGAACTGCCCGAACGAGAGCGTGTGCTCGCCGTCGCGCACGGCCGGCCGGTCGGGATAGGCGAGCGCGCTGCGCCGCAGCAGCGTGAGCGGCGACAGCTCGTCGCGGTTGGCGCTACTCACGCCTCGTCGTCACGCCTGCGCGGCGGATCCTCCACGTCCTCCCACTCGATCTCGCCGAGCTGCATCGCGCGCGTGGAACCGCCGATCTCCTCGCTGCCCGTCGCCTCGGGATCGTCCAGGGGGCCGAGCTCGACCTCGTCGTGCTCCGCGGTCTGGCCGTGGTCCTCCACGGGGAGCTCCTCGGGGGGCTCTTCGCTGCCGTCGTCGACGTCCCAGCCCTCGAGCTCGGGCGGGGCGCCCGCCGGCAGATGCATCACGTCCTCGTCGTCGCCGCGTAGGTGACGCAGCTCCTCGCGCAGCTCCTGTGCCTCCCGGCGCTTGTCCTCCAGACGCTCGCTGAGGCGATGGCGCTGGCGGTTGGCGACGACGCTCCGCAGCGCCCAGCCGGTCGCGAAGCCGACGAGCGCCGCGAGCACCATCCAGATGACGATCTCGCCTGCTGTCTCCACGATCAGCGCTCCCTCTTATCCGCTCAGCACGGTGAATTCGATGCGCCGGTTCTTCTGACGACCGGCCTCGGTGGTGTTGGGCGCGATCGGCTTCGCCTCGCCGTAGCCCTTGGCGACGAGCACCCGGGTATTGACCCCGTGTTTCGTGAGAAACACGACGACCGAGTGCGCCCGCGCCTGACTGAGCTTGAGGTTGTCCTTCGAATCGCCCACGTTGTCGGTGTAGCCGCCCACCACGACGCGGGCCGAGCCGGCCGACTTGAGCGGCTTGACGAGCGCGAGCAGGACGGTCTGGCCCGACTTGGCGATCGCGGCGCTGCCCGTCGTGAAGGCGATCGTGCGCCCGTTGACCGCGTCGTCGATGTTGGCCTGCAGGGTCCCGCCTGCTCCCTCGGCCACGATCTGCAGCTTGTCGACCGCCTCGCGGCCGGAGGCGTCGTTGACGGCCTTGAGCAGCGCGTTCCCGGCCGCTGCGGTCGGCACGCGGCCGCGCACCGTCAGCGTCGGCTTCGTCACGACGATGTCGATGGCGCCGAAGCCGTCGCCGTCGCGCGGCAGTGCCGGCATCGCGGTCGCGAGCCATGCGACCGAGTCGGCCTCCGGCTTCACCTGCAGGCGGTTGAGCACGTTCTCCTGCCCGTAGCGCGAGGCCGCCGCGGACACGATCGCCGTCTGCTCGGAGACGTCGGGAACCGGCCCGTCGAGCGTGATGCTGCCTCCGGCGACGTGGGCGCGCACGGTGCCGGAGGCGGGCGGCGGCACCGTCGAGCCGGAATCGCCGCCGCTCGAGCTGCCGTCGTCGTGAAAGACGATCGCGAGCACGATCAGCACGAGCAACGCGGCCGCTCCGCTCGCGAGAATGCGCTGGGCCGTCATCGGGTGGACGCTACCGCACCGCATGGCGCACAAACAAGGCGCCCGTCCGCGGCGCAGGGGCAGCGGAGCTACGGTTGCGATGTGAGTGCGGAGAGGCCTCTGTCCGACGAGCTCGTCATCGTCGCGAACCGCCTTCCCGTCGTGCGCGCCGATGACGGCACCTGGGAAGTCAGCCCGGGCGGCCTCGTGAGCGCGCTCGCGCCGATCGTGCAGGCGGGCAAGGGCTCGTGGATCGGCTGGGCGGGCATCCCCGGCGCACCCCCCAAGGCGTTCGACCACGGCGGCATGCGCCTGACGCCGATCGGCCTCAACGCGCGCGAGATCGAGGGCTTCTACGAGGGCTTCGCGAACCGCACGCTCTGGCCCCTCTACCACGACGCCGTGCGACCGCCCGAGTTCCGCCGCGAGTGGTGGCAGAGCTACGTCGACACGAACGAGCGCTTCGCCGAGCTGACCGCGCGCGTGGCCTCGCCCGGCGCGACCGTCTGGGTGCACGACTACCAGCTGCACCTCGTGCCCGCGCTCCTGCGCGCCCTGCGGCCCGATCTCCGCATCGGCTTCTTCCTGCACATCCCGCTGCCGCCCGCAGGAGCTGTTCATGCAGCTCCCGTGGCGCCAGCAGATCGTCGAGGGCATGCTGGGAGCCGACCTCGTCGGCTTCCAGCGCCCGGTCGCCGCGCAGAACTTCCTGCAGATCTGCCGGCGGCTCGTCGACGTCCACCCCGCCCGCGCCCAGATTCCGTATCAGGGGCGCACGGTGCGCGTCGGGGCGTTTCCCGGTCTCGATCGACTTCGCCGAGATCGACGGGATCGCGGCGCAGCCCGAGACGACGCGCGCGGCCAGGGAGCTGCGCGAGGCGCTCGGCTCGCCGCGCCGGATCCTGCTCGGCGTCGACCGGCTCGACTACACCAAGGGCATCGACGTGCGCCTGCAGGCCTTCCGCGAGCTGCTCCAGAGCGGAGTCACGACGGCGGGCGAGACGGTGCTCGTGCAGGTCGCGACGCCGAGCCGCGAGCGCGTGACCACCTACCGCCAGCTGCGCGAGCGCGTCGAGCGCGCCGTGGGGCGCATCAACGGCGAGTTCGGGCGCCTCGGCCACCCGGCGATCCACTACCAGCACCACAACCTGCCGAAAGAAGACCTCTGCGCTCTCTACGCGGCTGCCGATGTGATGCTCGTGACGCCGCTGCGCGACGGCATGAACCTGGTCTGCAAGGAGTACGTGGCGGCGCGCCATCGCGGCGGCGGCGTGCTCGTGCTCTCGGAGTTCGCGGGCGCCGCCGGCGAGCTGCGCCAGGCGCTGCTCGTGAACCCGCACGACGTCGTCGGGCTGCGCGAGACGATCGCGCGCGCCATCGCGCTGCCCGACGGCGAGGCGCGCCGGCGCATGCGCGAGATGCGCCGCCAGGTGCGCACGCACGACGTGCACCGCTTCGCGCGCACGTTCCTCGAGGCGCTCGAGGAGCGCGCCGAGTGAGCACCGCAGCCACGAACGGCCGGCGGCGACGGCCGCACGCTCGAGCAGGCGCTCGCGCGGCTGGCGCGCGAGCCGCACCTGCTCGTCGCCTGCGACTACGACGGCACGCTCGCGCCGATCGTCGAGGTGCCCGGCGACGCGCGCCCGCAGCGCGAGTCGGTCGCGGCGCTGCGCGCGCTGGCCGTCGCTCGCCGAGACGAGCGTGGCGGTCATCTCGGGCCGCTCGCTGCACGATCTGGCCGCGCTCTCGCGGCTGCCGGAGGAGATCCACCTCGTCGGCAGCCACGGCACCGAGTTCGACGTCGGCTTCGCCCGCGCGCTGGCGCCCGAGGCGCTCGCGCTGCGCGACCGCGTGACCGACGAGCTGCACGCCATCGCCGCGCTGCGGCCGGGCGTCACGGTCGAGCTCAAGCCCGCGGGCGCGGCGCTGCACTACCGGCAGGCCTCGGAGGAGGACGGCGCGGCCGCGCTCGACGCCGTGCGCGAGGGCCCCGCGCAGCTGCCCGGGCGTGCACCCGCGCGAGGGCAAGCAGGTGATCGAGCTCGCCGTCGTCGAGGCCGACAAGGGCTACGCGCTCGACGCGATCCGCCACCAGGTCGGTGCCACGGCGGCGGTCTTCGTCGGCGACGACGTGACCGACGAGGACGCGTTCAGCCGCCTGACGGGGCCCGATCTCGGCATCAAGGTCGGCGACGGCGCGACCTTCGCCGAGCTGCGCGTCGACGGGCCCGGACGACGTCGCGCGCCTGCTCGCGCGCCTCGTCGAGAGCCGCCGCGAATGGCTGGCCGGGCGCCAACGCCGTCCCGATCGAGCGCCACGCGATGCTCGCCGACGGCAACACGGTCGCGCTCGTGACGCCCGACGCCCGCGTCACCTGGCTCTGCCATCCGCGTCCCGACAGCGCCCCGCTGTTCGCCGAGCTGGTGGGCGGCCGGGCCGCGGGCTCGCTCGCCGTGCGGCCCGCGCACGAGGGGGCGCCGACGGCGCAGCGCTACATCCCGGGCACGCTCACGCTCGAGACGCGCTGGGCGGGGCTGATCGTCCGGGACTACCTCGACCGCGGCGATCCCTACGGGCGCGTCCGGCTCGTGCGCGTGCTCGAGGGCAGCGCCGAGGCGATCGTCGAGTTCACCCCGCGGCCCGACTTCGGCCGCACGCCGGTCGCGCTGCGCGTCGGCCCCGACGGCGTTCGGGTGCTCGGCGCCGCCGATCCGGTCGCGCTCTATGCGCCGGGACTGACCTGGGAGATCGAGGACGACGGCATCCAGCAGATGGCCCGCGCGCGCATCGAGGGCGGGCGGCCCTACGTGCTCGAGCTGCGCTGCGGCAGCGACAGCCTCGCGCCGCACCCGACGCCCGAGCCCGAGCGCCGCGAGCGCACGGAGAGCACCTGGCGCAGCTGGCTCGACGGCCTGCGCCTGCCCGCGCTCGGCCGCGACGAGGTCGCGCGCAGCGCGCTCACGCTGCGCGGCCTCTGCCACGAGCAGAGCGGGGCGATCCTGGCCGCCGCCACGACGAGCCTGCCGGAGGAGATCGGCGGCGTCCGCAACTGGGACTACCGCTACTGCTGGCTGCGCGACGCCGCGATCACGGCGATGGCGCTCGTCGAGCTCGGCTCGATGGCCGAGGCCGACGATCTGCTCGGCTACATCGAGCGCCTGGCAGCGGCCGAGCACGGCGCCGAGCGCCTGCGGCCGCTCTACTCGGTGCTGGGCGGCGACGCCGGCACCGAGGCCGTGATCGACGCCGTGCCCGGCTACGCGGGCAGCCGCCCGGTGCGCGTCGGCAACGCCGCGGCCCAGCAGGTGCAGCTCGACGTGTTCGGCCCGATCGTCGAGCTCGCCTACACCGTCGCGGTCGCCGGCGGGCGCCTCTCGGAGGCGCACCACGTGCTGGTCGAGCAGATCGTCGACGCCGTCGCGCGCCGCTGGCGCGAGCCCGACCACGGCATCTGGGAGGTACGCCGGCCGCCGCGCCACCACGTGCACTCGCGCGTCATGTGCTGGCTGGCGGTCGACCGCGCCCTGCGCCTCGCCCGCCTCACCGGCCGGCCCGAGCGGGAGAGCTGGTCGGTGCTGGCCGACCGCATCTCGGCCGAGGTCCTCGAGCACGGCTGGAAGCCCGAGGTGCGCTCGTTCACCGCCGCCTACGACGGCCTCGACCTCGACGCCGCCGCGCTGCAGATCGGGCTCTGCGGCCTGCTGCCCGCCGACGACGAGCGCTTCGCGGCAACCGTCGAGGCGGTCGAGCTGCGTCTGCGCGAGGGGCCGACGGTCTACCGCTACCGCAGCGACGACGGCCTGCCCGGCAGCGAGGGCGGCTTCCACCTGTGCGCCCTCTGGCTCGCGCACGCCTACGCGCTCGTCGGCCGCCAGAGCGACGCGCAGGCGCTCTTCGACCAGGTGCTGCAGCTGGCCGGCCCCACCGGGCTGCTCTCCGAGCAGTACGACCCCCGCGCCGAGCGCGCCCTCGGCAATCACCCGCAGGCCTACTCGCACCTCGGGCTGATCCACGTGGCGCTCGTGCTCGACCGGCTCCCGGGATGACGCTCGACTACGAGGACGCCGTCTCGGTCGGCGATCTCTCGGTGCGCCTGCTGCGCCCGAGCGAGCCCGAAGCGCTCTTCGCAGTCGCCGCGGCCGCGCGCGGCGACGCGCCCTACTGGGCCGAGCTGTGGCCCTGCGCTCGCTCGCTCGCAGCGCATCTCTCCACGCTCGACCTGACGGGCGTGCGCGTGCTCGAGCTCGGCTGCGGCCTCGCCCTGCCGTCGCTCGTGGCCGCCCTGCGCGGCGCCGACGTCGTCGCCAGCGATGTCTCCGCAGATGCCCTCGAGCGCGTGGCCGAGAGCGGCCGCCGCACGCTCGGCCGGCCGCTCGAGACGCTCTGCGCCGACCTGCACGCGCCCGCGGCGCTGCTGGAGCGCGGGCCGTTCGACCTCGTGCTCGGCGCCGACCTGCTCTACGACTGCACGCTCGCCGAGGCGCTCGGCGCCCTCATCCCGCAGATCGCGCCGGCCGCGCTGTTCGCCTACGCCTGGCGCGGGTCGGCGATTCCGCTGGCGGTGCCGCTGGCGGCGCAGGGCTTCCGCATCTCGCAGTGGCGGCCCGGCGGCAAGGGGCCGCGACTGCTCGAGGCCGTGCGCGACTAGGGCGTGCCCGACTCGGCCGGCAGGGCGCGCAGGCGCTCGAGAATCGCGTACGTGATGCCCCAGACGACCAGCTCGTCATCGCCCGGCAGGGCGACCGCGTAGGCGGGCACGTCGGTGTCGGGCAGCTCGGCGACACGCGCCGTGACGGGCACGAGCTCGCTGAGCGGCACCCAGTAGACCGAGTCGAGCTCGGGCGACAGCGCGAGCGCCGGACGCTCATCGAGCGCCGCGACGAACACCGCGATGCGCACACCGCTGACCCGGCGGCCGCGCCCGACGTGCGTCCCGAGCGCCCCCAGCAGGCGCCCGTGCGCGAGCGGATCGATGCCGACCTCCTCCTCGGTCTCCCGCAGCGCGGTCGCGAGCAGCGAGTCGTCCCCCTCCTCCCAGCGCCCACCGGGCAAGCCGACATGCCCCGACCACGGATCCAGCGGATGCAGCGCGCGCCGCGCGAGCAGCACGGCTTCGTCGTGCAGGCAGACGAGCACGGCCGCCTCGATGGCAGCCCCTGCGACTTCGGGCAACGGCTGTGTGCCGAGCACCTCGGCGAGCACCGGAAGCGGTGGAAACGGCGGCGGGCGCACGGGCCGCAGCATGTCACGGGCCAAATGACACTCGCCGCGAGTGCCACTTGGCCGTACGAACGGCGTCTGGCCCGTACGAATGGGGTCTGGCCCGCACAGTTGGGGTCTGACCCCAAGTGTTCGGGTCTGACCCCAAGTGTTCGTTTTCGGTGCCGACGCCTCTAGGCATGCCGAAAACCGGGCGCCTTGGCCTGGCGGATGCGCTCGACGCGGGCGAGCGCCCTTTGGTGCCGAGGCGTCGGACACGGCATGGGCACTGGGATGGACACCCGGGGTCAGACCCGAACACTTGGGGTCAGACCCGCACGTTGCGGGTCAGACCCCGGTTTGCCGCACCGGTTCGCGGTGGCGCTTGCCGTGGGCCGAGTGACACTCGCCGCGTGTGCCACTTGGCGCTTTTCCTGTAGCCTGCGGAGCGACCGTGCCCGGGGGCGCACCTGCCGCCAGAGGGGCTGCGGGCGGGGGCGTTGACGGCCAGGTCCCGCGCGCTGAGCAGTCGCGAACCGTGTCAGGTCCGGGAGGAAGCAGCACTTAGCGATCTTGCTCAGGCGACGTGGTCAGGCCTGGCACGAGTCGCCGTCCGTCCAGCCGCTGACCGGAGGACGCGCCTCCCGGGCCGGTCACTGAGGCGGGCGCCGGGGGCTGAATAGACTGCCTCCGTGGCGTCGCTCTATCGCACCTACCGTCCGCGCACGTTCGAGGACGTCGTGGGTCAGGATCACATCGTGCGCACGCTCGGGAGCGCCGTCGAGCAGGGCCGCATCGCGCATGCCTACCTCTTCTCGGGGCCGCGCGGAACGGGCAAGACGTCGCTCGCGAAGATCCTCGCCAAGGCGCTCAACTGCGAGAACGGGCCGACCGCGACGCCCGACGGCACGTGCGCGATCTGCCGGCGCATCCACGATGCGACCGCGCTCGACGTGATCGAGATGGATGCCGCGTCGCACCGCGGCATCGACGACATCCGCGAGATCGTCGAACGCGTCGCACAGCAGCCGGCCGAGGGCCGCTACAAGATCTACATCCTGGACGAGGCGCACTCGCTCACGGCAGATGCATCCAATGCGCTGCTGAAGACGCTCGAGGAGCCCCCGCCCCACGTCGTCTTCGTGCTCTGCACGACCGATCCGGCCAAGCTGCTGAGCACGATCCGCTCGCGCTGCCAGCGCTTCGCCTTCCGGCGGCCCGGGCCCGGCGAGCTCGTGAAGGTGCTCTCGCGCGTGTGCGAGGCCGAGAGCATCGAGGCCTCCGACGCGGTCCTGCACCTGATCGCCCGCGCCGGCGCGGGCTCCTACCGCGACGCGCTCACGATCCTCGACCAGCTCTCGACCGCCGCGCGACGGCGCCATCTCGGTCGAGGACGCGGTGCGGCTGCTCGGACTCGTGCCGGAGCAGGCGCTGGTCGACATCGTCGACCTCGTCGCGCAGGGCGAGCCGGGCGAGCTGCTGCGCAGGATCGACGCGCTGGCCGAGAGCGGACAGGACATGCACGGCCTGCTCGACTCGCTGCTCGGCCACCTGCGGCTGATCTACCTCCTGCAACACGCCGAGACGCTGCCTGAATCCGAGGCCGCCGCCCCCGACCGCACGGCCGAGCTGGCGCGCCAGGCGCTCGCGCTGCCGCCCGCCGAGACGCTGCGCACGATCGATCTGCTGGCGGCCGCGCTGCGCGACATCCGCGACGGCTCCGACGCGCGCATGCCGCTCGAGGTCGCGCTGATCACGGCCGCGCGTCCGGCCGCCAGCGCGGCGCCCGGCGCACTGCTGGCGCGGGTCGAGCGGATCGAGCACGCGCTCACGACCGCCGCGCCGGCTGCGCCGCCGCCCGCCCCGCCCGCGGCCACGGCGCCTCCCCCGCCTCCCGCGCCGACGGAGGCGGCGCCCGACTCCGCACCACCGCCGCCCGCGTCCCCGCCCGCACCCGAGCCGGCGGCAGAGGCTCCGCCGCCGCCCCCACCCCCGGCGGCCGCCAGCGCCCGCCGAGCCGGACCGCCGCCGCCCGCCCCGCCGAGCCCTCCGCTGGCCGCTCCCCCGCCCCCCGAGTTCGCGACCGTCGCGGCCGGCTGGGGCGAGGCCCTCGGCCAGCTCACGCGGCCCCGCGCGCGGCGTGTTGTCGGCCTCGCGACCCACGGCGGTCGAGGGCTCGAGCGTCCTGGTGGAGGTCTCGGCGCCGCTGCTCTCGAGCTCGCAGCGCTACGGCGAGCAGCTCGCCGAGGCGATCGCAGCGGCGCTCGCCGTGCGGCTGGAGCCGCGCTTCGTCGCCGTCGCACAGCCGGCGAGCGCAACGCCGACCGACGGCGATGGCACGATTTCCGAGGTGGAGCTGCTGGAACAGCTGCGCCGCCGTCTCGACGCGACCGAGGAAGCCGGATGAGCATCGACCCACAGAAGATGATGAAGATGGCCGCGCAGATGCAGGCCGACATGGCCCGTGCGCAGGAAGCGCTGGGCGAGGAGCGCGTCGAGGCCACCGCCGGCGGCGGCATGGTCAAGGCCATCGCGTCGGGCAACGGCGATCTGGTCGGGATCGAGATCGACCCGGAGGCCGTCGACCCGGACGAGGTCGAGCTGCTGCAGGACATGGTGCTGGCAGCGGTCACCGAGGCCTTTCGCCAGGCCGCTGCATTGCAGCAGGAGCGCATGGGCGCGATCACGGGCGGGCTCGGCGGGCTCGGGCTGCCGGGCTTCTGAGGCGTGCTCTCCCCGGCGGTCGACTCGCTGGTGACGCAGCTTGCCCGTCTGCCCGGCGTGGGCCAGCGCACGGCACAGCGCCTGGCGTTCCACCTGCTGCGGGTACCGCCGGAGGAAGCGCTGGCGCTGGCGGAGGCGATCCGCGTCGTCAAGGAGCGGGTCGGCTTCTGCACGGAGTGCTTCAACCTCACGGAGGAGCCGCTCTGCCGCTTCTGCTCCGACGGGCGCCGTGACCGCTCGCTGATCTGCGTCGTCGAGGCGCCCTCGGACGTCGTGCCGATCGAGCGCACGGCCGAGTACCGCGGGCTCTACCACGTGCTCGGCGGCGCGCTCTCGCCGATCGACGGAGTCGATCCCGAGCACCTGCGCGTGGCCGAGTTGCTGGCGCGCGTGGAGCGCGCCGGCGACGAGCTGCACGAAGTCGTCCTGGCCACCAACCCGACGATGACCGGCGAGGCGACGGCGCAATACGTCGCCGAGCGCCTGCGCGGACGCGTCCGCGTGACCCGGCTGGCCAGCGGCCTGCCGGTCGGCGGCGACCTCGAGTACGCAGACGAGGTCACGCTCGGACGCGCATTCGCCGGTCGTCGCGAGGCCTGAAGGCACTAGCGTGGGCGGTAGGGTGCGCGAGAGGATCGCGCGCATTCGACGGCGGGTCCGCGATTCCTGCACGCGGAATCTCGCAACGAGCTACAATCGCGAACCTGCCCGGCAGGATGCCGGGGGACATGCTGTGACCGACGATTACGACTTCAGGGCGAGCGAACGACGTCGCGCCCGAGAGCTCGATGAGCTCGAGGCGCGGCGGCTGCGCGCCCGCGAGCGGCAGCGCGCGCAGCTGCGCTCCGCGCATCGCCGCAGGCGCCTCACCGTGCTCGCCGCTCTCGGACTCGTCGTCGGCGTCGCGAGCGGCGCCTGGGTCTGGACGAGCGGCACGCCCAAGGTGCGCCGCCCGGTCGTGCCCGTCAAGACGGTCGTCCCCGCGAAGGCGGCCGTGCGCACGATGCCGGCTGTCACGCGCGGCATCCACGTCTCGGAGCCCTGGGCGGGCGACGGCAAGCCCGGCTACATGGATCAGGTGCTCGCGCAGCCCGGCCTCAACCTGGTGCAGCTCGACGTCAAGGACGAGAGCGGCGAGGTCGCCGGCCTGGGCGAGTACACGCCCGCGCTCGCCAAGAAGTACGGCGCCGAGCGCGACTACTACGACCTCGCGCACATCACGCGCATCGCGCACGACAAGCACATCTGGGTCGTGGCGCGCATCGTCAGCTTCAAGGACCCGATCATGGCGGCCAAGAACCCGAAGATCGCGATCCACAGCTCCGAGGGCGGCGTCTGGTACGACGGCGGCGGCAAGCCCTGGCTCAATCAGTACAACCATGGCGCCTGGAACTACCTGATCAGCCTCGCCAAGGCGGCTGCGAAGTCGGGCGTCGACGAGGTGCAGTTCGACTACGTCCGCTTCCCGAGCGAGGGCTCCCTCTCGACCGAGCGCTTCCCGGGCAAGGTCAAGGAGCCCCTCAACGCGACGATCCCCCGCTTCCTCGCGGCGGCCCGCAAGGCGCTCAAGCCGTACGACGTCAAGGTCGGCGTCGACGTCTTCGGCCTCGCGGCCGATCACGACCTCGGCATCGGGCAGGACGTGGCCCTGATCGCCAAGCACGTCGACGTCATCTCCCCGATGCTCTACCCGAACCACTACACGGCGGGCGAGCTCGGCATCAAGGACCCCAACGCCGACCCGAGCAGCACGGTCGCGCTCTCGATGGGCACCTTCCGCTCGCAGATCATCGACTCGCCCAACGTCAAGATCCGGCCCTGGATGCAGGACTTCGGCGGCTACGGCCTGCCGCAGGTCAACGCGCAGACGAACGCCGCCATGCGCCAGGGAGCGATCGGCTGGATGCTCTGGGACTCCGCGATGGACTACACGTGGGGCGCATTCAAGCAAGTAGCGCCGGGCCTGACGGCCTGAATTCGCGAGAGGTGCGAAACTGCCCTTGTGGCAGGTATGACGCACACGGATCCCGTCGTGTCCGCTGGACGGCAGCATCGCGTTCGACACCGTCGTGATGAAGTTCGGCGGGTCGTCCGTCGCCGACGCCGACAAGGTGCGCGGCGTGGCGCGGCGGCTCGTCGAGGCGAAGGAGCGCGGGCTGCGCGTGGTCGGCACCGTCTCGGCCATGGGCAAGACGACCGACTCGCTGATCGCGCTCGCGCACGAGGTCTCGCCGCAGCCCGACGGGCGCGAGCTCGACATGCTGCTCTCGACCGGCGAGCGCATCTCCTGCGCGCTCGTGGCGATGGCGATCCACGACCTCGGCTTCGAGGCCGTCTCGTTCACGGGCAGCCAGGCCGGCATCGTCACCGACGACGCGCACGGCCGCGCGAAGATCCGCGAGATCCGCGCGCAGCGCGTGATCGATGCGCTCGATGCCGGCAAGATCGTGCTCGTCGCCGGCTTCCAGGGCGTCTCGACCGACACCAACGACGTGACCACGCTCGGCCGCGGCGGCACCGACGCCACGGCCGTCGCCCTGGCGGCGGCGCTCGGCGCCGCCTGTGAGATCTACTCCGACGTCGCAGGCGTCTACACCAGCGATCCGCGCGTCGTGCCCGGCGCGCGCAAGCTGCCACGCGTCTCGTACGAGGAGATGCTCGAGATGTCGGCCTCCGGCGCCAAGGTGCTGATGCTGCGCTCGGTCGAGCTCGCCCGCAACCACAATGTCCGCGTCCACTCCCGCTCCACGTTCTCGCAGGAGGAGGGCACCTGGATCGTCCCCGCCGAGGAAGTCATGGAACACCCGATCATCTCCGGCGTGACCCACTCTGAGAGCGAGGTCATCTTCACGCTGACAGGCATCCCCGACCGGCCCGGCGCCGCCGCGACCGTCTTCGACTCGGTCGCCGCCGAGCACGTCAACGTCGACACCATCATCCAGAACGTGGTGCACGGCGTGGCGGAGCTCTCCTTCTCGGTGCCGCACGAGGACGTGCCGGGCACGCGGCGCGCGCTCGCGTTCGCCGAGCAGTCGCTCGGCCCGCTGAAGGTCGAGGAGAACGACGGCATGGGCAAGGTCTCGCTGATCGGCGCGGGCATGCGCTCGCACCCCGGCGTCGCGGCGCGCATGTTCCGCACGCTCGCCGACCTCGACATCAACCTGCGCATGATCTCGACGTCACCCATCAAGATCAGCTGCATGATCGCCCGCGACGAGGTGCCGACCGCCGTGCGCGCGCTGCACGACGCGTTCGAGCTCGAGACGCCCCCGACGGTGGAGGTCTGACGTGACGCGCCTCGCAATCCTCGGCGCCACGCGGCGCCGTCGGCTCCACCCTGCTGCGCGTGCTCGAAGAGCGCGACTTCCCGCTCGACGAGCTGCGCCTGCTCGCCTCCGAGCGCTCGGCGGGCACGTCGCGCCCCTACGCCGGCCGTGAGATCCCGATACAGGCCGTCGGCCCGCAGAGCTTCGACGGCATCGACATCGCGATCTTCTCGGCGGGAGCCACGCGCTCGCGCGAATGGGCGCCTCAGGCGATCGCCGCGGGCGCCGTCGTGGTCGACAACTCCTCGGCCTTCCGCATGGACGACGGCGTGCCGCTCGTCGTGGCCGACGTCAACCCCCACGCCGCGCGCACGCACTCCGGCCTGATCGCCAACCCGAACTGCTCGACGATGCAGCTGATGCCGGTGCTGGCGGCCCTGCACCGCCGCTCGCCGCTCGAGCACGTCACGGTGGCCACCTACCAGTCGGTCTCGGGCACGGGCCAGAAGGCGGTCGAGGCGCTGCGCAACCAGTCGGCCGCCGTGCTCGTGGGCGAGGAGCCCACGGTCGAGCGTCTATCCGCACCGCATCGCGTTCAACGTGCTGCGCGCGGGCGCGCCGGCCGGGCGACGACGACTACACCGACGAGGAGCTGAAGCTCGTCAACGAGTCGCGCAAGATCCTCGAGCTGCCCGACCTGCGCGTGAGCGTGACCTGCATGCGCGTGCCGGTCCTCAACTCGCACTCCGAGGCCGTCTGGGTGCGCACGCGCGAGCCGATCGGCCCCGACGAGGCGCGCGAGCTCCTGGCCGCCGAGCCGGGCATCACCGTGATCGACGACCCGGAGGCCGATCTCTACCCGATGGCGATCGACGCCGACGGCCAGGATGGCGTGCTCGTCGGCCGCATCCGCCGCGACCTCGGCGATCCCGAACGCGCTCGCGCTCTGGGTCGTCGCCGACAACCTGCGCAAGGGCGCGGCCACGAACGCCGTGGAGATCGCACAGCTGCTCGTGCGCGACCGCTTGCTCCGCTCCGCGGCCGCCTGACCGATGCGCGTCGCGGTCATCGGCGCGGGCCTCGCCGGCCTGGCCTGCGCCGTCGATCTCGCGCGCGCGGGAGTCGACGTGACGGTCTTCGAGGCGCGCGACCGCGTCGGCGGCCGCGCCTGGTCGGAGCGCATGCCCGACGGGGCGCGCTTCGAGCGCGGCGGGGAGTTCATCGAGGCGGGCTACGACGATTTTCGCCGCCGCGCAGCGGAGTACGCCCTGCCGCTCGTCCCGCAGGGGTTCGCGTTCGCCGCGCGCGAGGTGCGCAGCGACGGGCGCTCGCTGCCCTCGCTGCTCCCCGAGGCCGAGGAGACGCTGGCAGCGGTCGTGCGGGGACTCGGTCCGGCGGCCGCGGAGCATCTCGGCGGCCGAGGCGCTCGAGCGCACTCCGCTCGAGCCGCTGGCGCGGCTGGCGTTGCTGCGCCGGCTCGAGGGCACCTACACCGTGGAGCTCGACCGCGTCTCGGCCTCCTGGCTCGCGAGCGCCGAGCTGCGTGCGGGCGAAGCTGTCGACGAGGAGCCGTCCGCCCGACTCGCGGGCGGTAACGACGCGCTGGCCCGCGCTCTGGCGGCGGAACTCGGCGAGCGCCTGCGCCTGGCTGCCCCGTCGGGCCGCCGGGGCAGGCCGGCGATGCCGTCGAGATCGCCGCGGCGGGCGTCGATGAACGCTACGAGCGCGCCGTGCTGGCCGTGCCCTTGCCGCTGGCGCTGGCGCTGGTGCCCGCCTTGGGCGAGCGGCCGGCCTACGCGCGGCTGGTCTGGGGCGTCGCCAGCAAGCTGCACGTCCCACTTGCCGACGCCCGCCGCGCCCGCGGCCGTGCAGGGCCTCGAGGCGGCCTTCTGGACATGGACGGCGGCCGGCGCCAGAGACGGTCGCGGCCGCCTTCGCGGGTGGCAGCCGGGCCGACGGAGCGCTCGAGCTTCGCCCTCGGCCCCGAACGCTGGCGCAGCGCGCTCGGCGCTCTGCGCCCCGAGCTCGCTACTGACCGGCGACGCCGTGCTGACGCGCTGGGGCGAGCAGGCGTACACCGCCGGCGCGTACGCCTGTCACCCGCCCGGATGGTCGCAACGGGACGACGAGGAGGTCGCCGCGCCGCACGGCCGCATCCACCTCGCAGGCGAGCACACGGCCGCCGAATTCTGCGGCACGCTCGAGGGTGCCCTGCGCAGCGGCGCCCGCGCCGCGGCCGAGGTCCTCGCGGAACGAGCGCAGATTGCGATTGCGCATTGACCAATGTCGGATCTGCGATCTAGACTGGTGGCTGGCTGACGGGAGCCGGGAGGCGCGTTCGGACTCGGATGCGCTCAACGGGACAGGAAGCCAGCTCTACGGAGCTGTGGTGGTGCCGTTCAGGCGCGACATCACCCTCGGCAGAGGCGGCGAGCCGGACCGGCACGCCGCCTCTAGCCATGCGCTACGACGTCTAAACCGGCTCGGCGAGCCCCGGCGGGCCGGTGATGATCTCGGCTGCGCGGCGCACCGCCTGCGCCACGCGCCCGTCCTCGGCAGCCGGCTGCAGCCCGCCGAGCTCGAGACGCATCAGCTCCACCCGACCGGCGCTGCGCAGGGTGAAGAAGCCGTAGTCGGCCAGGAAATCGCGCGGGAACACGGTGCGGTGATGCAGGAAGCGCTCGGCGAACTCGGCCTCGGCGGCGTGGACGAAGGCGAACGCCTCGATCGCCGGCACGTGCCGCTCGTGGCAGGCGCCGATGCAGGCCAGGAAGAGGCTCTGCAGCGACCAGGGGCTCGACGGGTCGGAGAGGTAGGCGCAGGTCACGAGCACCGCGTCGTCCGACGCCGGCCCGGCCGGCAGGGAGCGCGCGCGCGGGAAGGCCGGCGCCGGCCCGTACTGCAGCGAGGCCACGTGCCGGTCGCCATCGAGGTAGACCTCCCCCCAGGCGCCGAACTCGTCCTCCGACGTTCTCGATCCAGCGCCGCTTGTCGACCGCGCGCTCGCCCTGCCCCTGCCACCAGACGCAGCTGCGGCAGACGTCGGGCCTGCGCGGCTCCGTCGCTCCGGTGAGATGCTGGATCGCCACGGCGCGCGTCAGCTTACGGCCTGCTCGGCGACGCTGCGGGCGACTGCGCCCGAGCGCGGGCTCGCGCGCTCAGCACGCGGCGCGCAGGCGCAGCAGCGTGACCTCGGGCCGCGCGAGCAAGCGCAGCGGCACGAACGTCGTGCCGAGGCCCGGAGAGGTGTGCATGACCGTGCCGTTGCAGGCCTCGACCGCCGTCACCGGCCCCGAGCGCGGATGCGCGAGGCCGACGCGCCCGCCGGGCCAGGGCAGGCAGATCTGGCCGCCGTGGAGGTGTCCCGAGAGCACGAGCTGCACGCGCCCCGAACGCAGGCGGGGCAGCGCATCCGGGAAGTGGCAGAGCAGGATGCGCAGGTCGGCGTCCGGGTCGACGTGGGCGGAAGGGTCGTAGCCCCGCTCGTACATCATGCGTTCGGCCGACGCACCGGCCAGGCAGACCCGGTGGCCCTCGATGGAGATCTCGACCGCACTGCCGTCGAGCAGCGTCAGCCCGCCGAGATCGGCGGCATCCCAGCCCTGCGCGAACGGATCGTGGCCGCGTGCGAGGTCGTGGTTGCCGAGCACGGCGACCGCCGCGTGGCGAGCCGCGGCCACGAGCTCCGCCGAGGCCGCCGCGAATCCCGCAGCCGCGCGGCGGCGTGCGACGAGGTCGCCCGTGACCGCGATGATGTCGGGCTCGAGCTCCGCCGCCCAGCTCGCGCAGCGGCGCAGCAGCGGCAGCCCCGGGCCGAAGCCCGCGTGCACGTCGGAGACGTGCAGGACCGTGAGCCCGTCGAGATCGCCCGGAAGGCCGGCCACGGGGAGGTCGCGCACCCGGCGGCGCAGCGCGAGCGCCTCGCCTCCGGACGCAGCAACGCCCGCCGCGGCCGCCGCGCCGAGGCCTCTATGCCAACGCTTCATCGATTGGTATAGTCGCAGCCGCAACGCTGCAGGTCGGTCGGAACGAGGGGGACGGACGCTGCAGCGACGGAATTGGCAGCCCCCGGCTGCCAAACCCGGCCGGGTGCGGGCGGCCCTTCCGTCGCAGGCCGCCCCCCGGTCGGCGTGCGCTTTTCGGAACCGGCTCGTGTCTCAGGGAGCGCGGCAGGCGCCCCACATTCCGCGCCCAGCCCGTTGCGCGGCCGCCTCCAGGCCGGCATAGAGCGCGGCGCGATCGACGTTGGGGGGAATCGCCAGCGTGCGTGCCGCGCCGCGGGTCAGCAGCGTGCGTTCGAGATCGCGCGGGGCCGCCCAGCACGCGGACGTAGGCGAGCAGCCGGCCATAGCGGTCGTGTCGCTCCCGCCCCGGGCGCAGCACGACCTGCCGCCCGAGCGCGAGACGCCGCGTCAGCCGCGTGGCTCGCAGGCCGAAGCACTCGCCGGGCTTTCCGAAGTGCGCGATCTCGGGCGTGTCGATGCCGATCAGGCGCACGTGCACCGGCTCGGCCGAGCCCAGGCGGACGACGACGGTATCGCCGTCGATCACGTACGTGACGCGTCCGGCCAGTGCCGTCGCTGCGCGCCGGCTCTGGATCAGCGCGACACAGGCCGCTGCGAGCAGCACCGCGAGGCCGAGCACGAGGAGAAATCTCATGTGCCGAGCCTATGCCCGGCGCGCGTGACGCAAACGCGCGCCGACGAACGATCAGGCCGCCTGTGCGCCCTTCGCGGTGAATTCGTAATAGCGCAGTGCCGTGCGGCCCGTGTGGTGCATGACGCTGAAGTTCGCGCTGCCTCCGATGAGGACTCCGACGCCGAACGGGATCTCGCGCCCGAGCAGCGTGCGCACGCGCCTGCGCGCCGTGCGCTGCACGACCAGCGCGCCCACTCCGCGGCTGAGATGCTCGGAGAGCGCGCGATCGTTCGGGTCGAGCAGCTCGCCGTCGGCCAGCTCGGGGCCGCGCTTGCCGAACTTCGCGACACCGGCATCGAGTGCCATCACGACGCGGACGTCGGCCGAGCGCGCGTCGTGCGCCGCCGAGGAGAGATCGTGGTCGAAGGCCGCGGCCACGGCCAGGATGAGCGCCACCTGCGAATAGACGAGCGCCATCGTGTCGGCGATGCCCGCGCCGATCTCGGTCGCCGTGCCGACGCCCGGGAATGCGCCGGGCAGCGACGAGACCGCGCCGCCGAGCGCCGAGATCCGGCTGCGCCGGTAGACGAGGCCGCGGGCGATGTCCTGCGGCGAGGCGTTCGGGTGCCGCAGGCGATCCGCGTCGACGGCCGCCTTGATGGCGTCGCCGCGCAGCCGCACGATCTCGTCGATCGCTGCTTCGGTCGCTCCTGCCAGGCGCACCGACAGCTCGTCGACGACACGCAAGGAGACGGCTAGGGCGATCATGCCCACAACGAGCTCCCGGTCAGCGGTAGCGGTAGACGATGCGTCCGCGCGTGAGGTCGTACGGAGACAACTCGACCTTCACGCGGTCGCCCGGCAGGATGCGGATGTAGTGCCTGCGCATCTTGCCCGAGATGTGGGTCAGCACCTCGTGATCGTTGTCGAGTCGCACGCGGAACATTGTGTTGGGGAGTGCTTCCGTGACCTCTCCCTCGAACTCGATCTTCTCTTCCTTGTCACTCACTGCCGGGCATCATACGGGCAGAGGCCCTGCACTCACCCCCGCCCGGACGAGCTCGAGCAGGTCCTGGCCGTAGCGCTCGATGCGCGCGGGACCCATGCCGGGCACGTCCGCGAGCTCTTCCTCGTCGCCGGGCATGCGCCGGCAGACCTCGTCGAGGCAGGCGTTCGTGGCCACCACGTAGGCCGGCACGCCGTCGCTGCGGGCGCGCTCGAGGCGCCAGCCGCGCAGGCGCGCGGCGAGATCCGCATCGACCGGAGCGGCGCTGACCGCGGGCACGGCGACGGCCCCCGGCGACCGCAGGACGGGCCGGGCACCGCCGCTCGAGACCAGCTCGCCCTCCGCGATGACGGCGTCGATCGCCTCGAGCACCGCGGCGCGGCCGAGACCGGCGGCGCTGCCGAAGCCCGGCACCTCGCCGTAGCGCTCCCGCATCGCGGTCGGCGCCGCGCAGGATCTGATCGAGCCCCGTGCGCCCGACCGACGGGCGCGCCGCCGCCGCGGCGACGAGCACGGCCTGGCGCAGCGCGGCGCGATCGATGCCGCCGGTCGCGAGATCGCCTGGCGGCTCGCAGATGTCGCAGCAGCGCCCCGCCGGGGCCGGCGCGTGATCGTCGCGGAAGTGGCGCAGAAGGACGGCGCGCCGGCACTCGCCGCCCGCGGCATAGGCGGTGATCGCCGCCAGCGCATCCCAGCGCTGGCGCGCGAAGTGCTTGGAGGCGCGTTCGACGTCGTTGGCGCGGCGCTGGCCGACGGCGCGCAGGCGCAGCGTCCCGCGCGCTTCGTCGACGCGCCCGGGCTCGAGCTCGACCGCGCCGATGCGCTCGGCGACCGCCACGAGAGCCCGCGCACGCTCTCCCAGCCCGCCGAGCGCCACGGCGAAGCGGCCATCGGCGTCCGCGTGTCCGGCGATCAGCGCGAGCAGCGCGTTGACGTCCTCGCGCCCCACCTCCGACTGCCGGATGAAGTGCGCCACCAGACCGCGGTCGGAGGGCGAGTAGAGCAGGACGCAGCGAGCCGGCTGCCCGTCGCGCCCCGCGCGGCCGGACTCCTGGTAGTAGCCCTCGAGCGACGCCGGCAGCGACCAGTGCCAGACCGAGCGCACGTCGGCCTTGTCGACGCCCATCCCGAAGGCCGTCGTCGCCACCATCACGGCGTCCGGGGAGGCCATGAAGCGCGCCTGACGAGCGTCGCGCTCGGCGCTGCCGAGACCCGCGTGGTAGGCCTCGGCCGGGAGATCGGCCTCGCGCAGCCGCTCTGCGACCTCCTCGCAGCGGGCGCGCGTGCCGGCGTAGACGATGGCCGGCCGCGACGCGGGATCGGCGAGTCCCGCGGCCAGGAGCGCGAGCCGCGCGCGCTCGCCCTGCACCGCTGCGACGTCGAACGTGAGGTTGGGGCGATCGACGCCCGTGCGCACCTGCACCGGATCGTCGCAGCCGCAGCGCGCGCACGATGTCGGCGGCGACGCGCGGCGTGGCGGTGGCGGTGAGCGCCATCGTGCAGCGCGCGCCGATGGCGTCGCGCGCGTCGGCCAGCCGCAGGTAGTCGGGGCGGAAATCGTGGCCCCACTCGCTCAGGCAGTGCGCCTCGTCGACCGCGAAGAGCGCGATCTCGCGCCCCGCGATCGCCGCGCGGAAACGCGCGTCGCCGAAGCGCTCGGGCGCCACCAGGACGAGACAGCACGAGCCGTCGGCCAGCGCCTCGAGCGACCGACTCGGCCTCGCCCGGCGGCAGCGAGGCATTGAGCACGCGCGCGGCGCCGTGACCGGCGGCCGCGAGCGCGTCGCCCTGGTCGCGCATCAGCGCGACCAGCGGCGAGATGACGATCGTGAGGCCGTCGAGCGCGAGCCCGGGGAGCTGATAGCAGAGCGACTTGCCCGAGCCCGTCGGCATGACGACGAGCGCATCGCGCCCGGCGAAGGCCGCCTCGACGGCCTCCTGCTGCCCGGGGCGAAACGACTCGTGCCCGAACAGGCGCCGCAGTTGTGCGACCGCGTCCACCCCGGCAACCTAGCTGCCGGGGTGGACGCGAGTCCGCGCGCTTTGTGCCGCGAGAGGGCCTTAGACGTTCTCACTGAATGAGCGTGGCGTCTGGAGTGTCTGGATCGCTTGCGGTCTGGCAGTCGCGCGCTGCGCGGACTCCCGCCAGACCTCCAGCGACCCACAACCCACTCGCACGAACCTTTGAGTCTTCCCGGAACCGTGTGAGCGAGTGGTGCGGGGCTTCGCGGAGCACCGCCCGTCCCTTGAAAGGCGTCCCGCCTTCCCGTCGGGACGGCCGGCACTCCTGCTCGCTCCAGCCACCCCAGCCACTCACGTTGATTCAGTGAGAACGTCTCAGGCCTCGACGGCGACGGGCATCGACTGCGGAGCGGCCACGGGCCGGAACCCGCGCAGGCCGATGAAGGCGATGATCGCGCCCGCCAGCGCCAGCAACGAGCCGACGGTCATCGCGGTGGTGACGCCGTCGATGAAGGCCTGGCTGGCCGCGAGGCCGGCCTCGGGCCCGGCGGCGCGGGCGATCGTGCTGACCTGCCCGCCGATCACGAGCGGCTCGAAGCGGGCCGCGGTGCCCTGCACCGCCGCCGGGGCGTTGTCGCTCCAGTTGGCGGAGGCGATCGTCGCGGCGATCGAGCCGAGCACCGCCACGCCGAGCGCGCCGCCGACCTGCCGCGACGAGTTGATGACGCCCGAGGCGATGCCCGCGCGAGCCGGGTCGATCGAGCCCATCGCGACGCCCGGTCGTCGTCGGCAGCGTCATCGAGACGCCGGCACCGACGAACAGGAACGAGGGGAAGATCACCGTCCAGTAGTTCGAGTCGATCGTGAGCCGCGTGAGCGAGGCCAGCCCGAGCGACATGATCAGCATGCCGCCCACCATCAGCGGACGCGGCCCGATGCGGGTCGAGAGGCGACCTGCGATCGGCGCGACCGCCATCACGATGAGCGTCATCGGCAGCGTGCGCACGCCGGACTCGAGCGCCGAGTAGCCGCGGATGTTCTGCATGTAGAGCGTGATGAAGTAGATGATCCCGAACATCGCGAAGCCGACCAGGGCGACCGAGGCCACCGACACGTCGAATGCGCGACGGCGGAAGAACGAGAGCGGGAGCATCGGCTCGGCCTGGCGGCTCTCCCAGATGATGAAGCGCCACCAGCAGCACGGCGGCCGCGATCAGGAAGCCGATCGTCTGCGGCGACGTCCAGCTGTGCGCGTTCGTACGGATCAGCGCCCACACCAGTGAGAACAGGCCGCCGGTGACGAGCACGGTGCCGACGATGTCGAAGCCCTTGGCGTTCGGGTCACGCGACTCCTGCACGAACCAGAGCGTGGCGACGGCCGCCAGGACGCCGATCGGCACGTTGATCCAGAAGACCGCGGCCCAGCCGCTGTGCTCGACCAGGAAGCCGCCCAGGAGCGGCCCGATGGCCAGGCCGAGACCCGAGATGCCGGCCCAGATGCCGATCGCCGTGGGCACCTGATGCCGGGGGAACGCGGCCACGATGATCGAGAGCGAGAGCGGGTTCATGAGCGCCGCGCCGACGCCCTGGACGGCGCGCGACGCGATCAGGCCGCTGTCGCTCGTGGAGAGCGCACAGGCGGCGGATGAGAGCGTGAAGATCGCAAGGCCGACGAGGAACATCTTCTTGCGGCCGAAGCGGTCGCCGAGCTTGCCGCCGAGCAGGATCAGCGCGGCGAACGAGAGGAAGTAGGCGTTGATCGTCCACTCGAGGTTCTCGGGCGTCGTGTGGAGCGAGCGCTGGATGGACGGCAGCGCGACGTTCACGACCGTGTTGTCGAGCATGATCATGAAGAGGCCGAAGCACATGGCCGCGAGCGTCCACCACTTGTGGTTGTTTCTGAGGTTTTCAGCCATCCGGCCCCCCCTGGATCGGTGTGAGTAGATCGACGAACGCGTCGACGTGGCGCGGGAAGCACGCGAGTGCCCCCTCGCCGTCGACCGCGCCGACGAAGCCCGCGGCCAGACCGAGGCCGAGGAACAACATCGAGACCGACTCCACGTCGGCGTCGGAGCGGATGCGGCCGTTGGCCTGCCCCGCGGCGACCGCCGCGCGCACGCTCGTCGTGCCAGGCGCTCATCATGCGCGAGAGGCTGGTGCGGATCTGCTCGTCGTCGCTGAGCGTCAGCGCGAGGTAGCGCAGCCGCGCGACCTCGGCGACCTTGGGGTCGCCCATGAGCTTGCGTACGAAGCGCAGGTACGCGGTGAAGAGATCGCCTCCCTCCGCGGCGGCTGCCGCGAAGCGCTCTCCCATGAGACGCGTGGAGTCCTCGAGCACGGCCGCGAAGAGCGCCTGCTTGGAGGCGAAGTGCTTGTAGATGACCGGCTCGGAACAGCCCGCGGCAGCGGCGATGTCGCTCGTGCCGGTGCCGCGGAAGCCGTTGCGGGAGAACAGCACGCGCGCCGCCGCGATGATCGCGCTGCGGCGGTCCTCAGCGCTCAGGCGCTGGCGCACGGGTGTCTGATCGTCTGCCGGGAGCGTGGCCACCGCGGCACCGTAGCAAACCTAGTGAGTATTCACTAACCCATGGTGACGAGCTCGGCCGAACGGGCCGCGAGGTCGATGTCGAAGAGCCAGGGCTGGTTGCGCGGCTCGAACCAGCGATCGCAGATCGCCGAGTTGGCGCACAGCGTCCGCCCGACCCGCGTCGGCTCGCCGCGGCCCTCGTGGATGTGCCCGAAGACCGCCAGCGGCGGCTGCGTGCGCTCGATCGCCGCGAGCAGCGCCTGCGAGCCGACGTGGTCGCCGATCGCCGTGCAGATCGCCGTGGCCGAACGGCGGCGTGTGCGTGATCAGCACGTCGATGCCGTCGGGGATGGCCGCGAAGTGCTCGGCCAGCTCGTCCTCCCCGCCCGCCATGAAGACGCCGCCGCGGCCGCGCGGCGGCCAGTCCGGCACCCGCGCGCCCGGCGGCAGCGGCGGCGAGGCCGGCTGCGGCTCGTCGGGCTTCGGCCGCGCGCGCCGCCGCGGGCACCAGGGCGAGCCGTACACGCGCAGTCCGCCGACCGTCGCCTCGCCGTCGCGCAGGAACGTCCACGGCAGGCGCTCG
Organism: uncultured Actinomycetes bacterium; assembly: GCA_963713435.1. Classification (GTDB taxonomy): domain Bacteria; phylum Actinomycetota; class Thermoleophilia; order Gaiellales; family JALYLC01; genus JALYLC01. Next base: position 20,789 of record CAVQLU010000004.1, on the reverse strand, counting down.
AACACGCGCCGGTCCCACCACCAGGCGAAGTCGCGATTGCCCGCGATGCCGACGACCGGCGCGCCGGCCTCGGCGGCGATGCGCTCCAGCCAGGGCGCGAAGAACGGCCTCCAGCCACGGCACCTGGTTGGGCGCCTCCTTCCAGGCGTACGGGCTGAGATCGCCCGCGATCACGACCAGGTCGCAGGGCGGCACGACCACGCCGTCGAGCCGGCCGTGCAGGTCGGCGAGCGCCGCAACGCGCACGGCTACGCGAGCTCCGTCAGTCACCGGCGACCGCGGCCCCTTCGGGCCGCAGCAGCTTGTCCTGCACCTCACGCGAGAGGCGCACGACGTGGCGCTTGAACTTCAGCTCGTCCTCGCGGATGCCGGCCGCCGCGCCGAGCAGCTGCGCGAGGTGCAGGATCGGGATGTTGAGCTCCCGGCCCGCCTTCTTCTCGGCCTTCTGCTGCCAGGCGTCGAGCGAGAGGTGGCAGAGCGGGCAGGGCGTCACGATCACGTCGGCGCCCGCGTCCACGGCCTGCTCCAGCGGCAGCACGGCCGCACCCAGCGCGACGTCCTCGCGCGCCAGCACGATCGGGAAGCCGCAGCACTTGATCTTGGCCTCGTAGTCGATCGGCTCGGCGCCGCAGGCCTCGATCAGGCGCTCGAGCGACGTCGGGTGATCGGGGTCGGCCTCGAAGCCGAGCAGCTTGGAGGGGCGCAGGATCTGGCAGCCGTAGAAGGGCGCGACCTTGAGGCCCTCGAGCGAGCGCACCGCGATCTCCTTGAAGCGCTCGTAGCCGTCGCCCTCGGCGACCTCCCAGAGCAGGTGGCGCACGTCGACGCCGCCCGAGTAGGTCGCCGCGCCGACCTCGGCGAGGTTGCGGTTGATGCGCTCCAGCTCGGCCGAGTCCTGCTGCAGCTTCTTGTTGGCCTGGCGCAGGTTGAGCGTGCAGACGTTGCAGATCGTGAGGATCGTCGGGATGCCGAGCGCCTCGGCCTGCCCCAGGATGCGCGCGTTGAGGTGCAGGTAGTAGTCGGGCTTGGCCTCGTGGATGTCGCCCGCGCCGCAGCAGGTCATCGACTCCAGCTCGACCAGCTCGACGCCGAGCTTCTCGCACACGGCGCGCGTCGAGGAGTCGAGCTCCTTCTGCGAGAGGCTGGCGAGGCAGCCCGGGTAATACGCGTAACGCTCCTGCATGCCGGTGGCCTCAGTCGTGGGAGTCGATGAGCGACGGGTGGTTGGTGCCGAGCCCCTCTTGCTCGCTCGCCTGTTGCTCGAGCAGCTTCCAGAGGCGCTTCACCTCGTCGTTGTTCTTGGCCTTGTGCGGCCGCAGCGGATTGGGCACCTTGCCCGCCCGCGCGAGTCGCAGCGCGAACGGTACGTCCAGGGCCGCCGCCAGCGGGCCGATCGTCTTCGGCACCAGCTCGGTCTCGTTGAGGAACCCGCCGCGGTGCGTCGAGTCGACGAACACCTGAGCGTGCGCCACGCCGGGCTCGACGAGCGTGCCGACCGGCGCGAACATGTTCGTCTTGGCGCCGAACTCGGAGCCCGAGCCGAAGCGGAACGACTGCGCGCCGAGCTTGGCGATCGCATCGCGCGGATCGACGCCCTTGGGGCAGCGCTGGTTGCAGAAGTAGCAGCGGGTGCAGTCCCAGATGCCGTGCGCGCCGTTCAGGTCCTTGAGCCGCGCGCGCCGCGCGTCGTCGTCCTCGCGCTGATCGCCGACGAAGCGCTGCGCCTTGGCGAGCGCCGCCGGCCCCAGGAAGTCGGGGTCGGACTCCATCGAGTTGCACTCGGAGACGCAGCAGCCGCACATGATGCAGAGCGCCTCCTTGCCGATGTTCGCCTGCTGCACGGGCGGCGCGACGAGGTGCTCCTTGTCGGGATGCTCCTCGGTCTGCAGGAACGGCTTGACCGCGCGCATCTTGGCCCAGAACGGCTCCATGTCGACGACCAGGTCCTTGATCACCGGCAGGTTGCCCATCGGCGAGATCGTGGGCACGTGGCCGCGCTCGACGAGCGGCTTCATGGCCGTCTTGCAGGCCAGCACCGCGCCGCCGTCCATGCGCATGCCGCAGGAGCCGCAGACCGCCATGCGGCACGACTTGCGATAGGCCAGCGTGCCGTCGCGCTTGTCCTTGACTGCATCGAGGGCGTCCAGCAGCGTGGCCGTCTCCGGCACGTCGACGGTGTAGGTCTCGACGTGGTGGGAGGCGCCGTCGGGCGAGCGCCGGATCTTGAGGGTGACTTCCATCGCAGCGCCTTTCAGTAACTCCGCACCATGGGCTCGAAGCGGGTGACGGTCACCGGCTTGTAGTCCAGGCGCACCTTGCCGCCGTCGCACCAGGCGAGCGTGTGCCTCATCCACTTGCGCGTCGTCGCGCTCGGGATGGTCGAGGCGCGTGTGCGCGCCTCGCGACTCCTGGCGGGCGAGCGCGCCCGTGACGAGGCAGTCGGCCATCTCGAGCATGCTCTCGAGCTCGAGCACCGAGACGAGATCGGTGTTGAAGCGATCGCCCGTGTCGTCGACGACGACGTCGCGCCCGCGCTCGCGCAGGTCGGCGATCGCGGTCAGGCAGCGCTCGAGGCGCTCCTGCGTGCGGAAGATGCCGGCGTCGTCGTACATGACGGTCGACATCTCCTCGCGCACCTCCCAGGGCCGCTGCCCGCCCTCGCGCGCGAAGATCGCCTTGATCTGCGCCGCGGAGTCGCGCACCTGCGACTCGGCCACGAGCGCGCCGTTGCGATTCTCGATGGCGTCGGCTGCGGCGTGGCTGCCCGCGCGGCGGCCGAAGGTGATGGTCTCCATCAGCGAGTTGCCGCCGAGGCGGTTCGCGCCGTGCACCGAGACGCACGCGCACTCGCCCGCGGCGTACAGCCCGGGCATGATCGTCTGCCCGTCCACGTCCGTGTCCACGCCGCCCATGTGGTAGTGGGCGCCGGGCCGCACGGGGATCGGCTCGAGGATCGGATCGACGCCCGCGTAGTCCATGGCCAGCTCGCGCGAGCCGGGCAGGCGCGTGTGGATCTTCTTGGCGCCGAGGTGGGTCAGGTCGAGCAGGACGCAGCCGTCGACGCCGCGGCCCTCCTCGATCTCCTTCCACTCCGCGCGCGAGACCACGTCGCGCGAGGCGAGCTCCATCGCGTTCGGGCGCCGCGATCGCCATGAAGCGATCGCCGTTCGAGTTGCGCAGGTACCCGCCCTCGCCGCGGCAGCCCTCGGTGATGAGCACGCCGTTCGACTTCAGCGTGGTCGGGTGGAACTGCATGAACTCCATGTCCTTGAGCGGCACGCCCGCGCGCCACGCCATCGACATGCCGTCGCCCGTGCAGGCGTAGGCGTTGGTCGTGCCGTAGTACATGCGCCCGACGCCGCCCGTGGCGAGAATCGTGTTGTGCGCGGAGATGCCGTGGACGCCGCCCGAGACGATGTCCCAGGCCAGCACGCCGACGCAGCGGCCGCCGTCGATCGCGAGGTCGAGCGCGAAGAACTCCTCGTACACCGGCACCTCGTACTTGACGAGCTGCTCGTAGAGCACGTGGATCAGCACGTGGCCCGTGATGTCGGCCGAGTAGACGGTGCGCGGCGAGCCGGCGGCGCCGAACGGGCGCTGGGCGATGCGGCCGTCGGCGAAGCGCGAGAAGACCGCGCCCATGTGCTCGAGCTCGTAGATGTCGCCCGGCGCCTCGGTGCACATGATCTCGATCGCGTCCTGGTCGCCCAGGTAGTCCGAGCCCTTGACGGTGTCGAACGTGTGGATCTCCGGGCTGTCCTCGGAGGCGTTTCCGAGCGCCGCGTTGATGCCGCCCTCGGCAGAGCCGGAGTGGCTGCGCGTCGGATGCAGCTTCGAGACGATCGCGACGTCGGCGCCGGCGCGCTTGGCTTCGATTGCAGCGCGCATACCGGCGAGGCCCGCGCCGACAACCACAACGTCGTGCCGAAGCAAAGATCCTCCAGAGCCGAGGGTCGAGAGGCGCACGGTGCGCCGCTCCGGATCATAGAGGTAGCCTGTCCGGGCCATGACCGACGTCACCGGAGACTGCCGCGCCGCAGATCACGGCTCCGGCTCCGGCGCCGGTGCGGGCACGCGCGCTGGCGGGGCTGATCGACCTCGTCCCGGCCGACGCGGTGGTGCTGCTGCTGCTCTGGCAGGCCGGCCAGGCCGGGCTGCTGATCGGCCTGCTCCTGGTCGTCGTCGTCTACAGCGTCCTCGAGGCGCGGGGCGGCCAGACGCCCGGCAAACGGCTCATGGGCCTCGAGGTGCGCTACCTCGACGGCAGCGCCTGCGACGTGCGCTCGTCGGTCATCCGCAACGCCTTCCGCTTCCTGGACTGGTTCCCGCTGATCTACGTGGTCGGGGGCTTTGCGATCGCGAGCAACCGCCGGCGCCAGCGGCTGGGCGATCAGGCCGCCGGCACGTCGGTGTACCGCCGCGCCGACCTCGCAACCGACGCGCTGAGACGCGTCGGACTCGGCTATCGTCCGCTCTTGATGGCGATTCGGACAGGCGGATGCGCGTGACCGACGCCGAGTTCGCGCGCGCTGCAACGGCCTCTGCACCGACCTCGCACGCTGCGCTGCGCGTGTGGGTCGAGGAGTGGGCGGCCGTGCTCGAGCCCGAGCGCGTGCACTGGTGCGACGGCTCCGAGGAGGAGTACGAGCAGCTCTCGCGCCGGCCTCGTCGCCGCGGGCACCTTCGTGCGCCTGAACGACGAGCTGCGGCCCAACTCCTACTGGGCGCGCTCCGATCCCGGCGACGTCGCGCGCGTCGAGGACCGCACGTTCATCTGCAGCGCGCGCCGCGAGGACGCCGGGCCGACCAACAACTGGCGCGACCCCGACGCGATGCGCGCCGAGCTGCGCGAGCTGTTCGCCGGCGCGATGCGCGGGCGCACGCTCTACGTCGTGCCGTTCTCCATGGGCCCGCTCGGCTCGCGGATCGCGCACATCGGCGTGCAGCTGACCGACTCGGCCTACGTCGCCGTCTCGATGCGCGTGATGACGCGCATGGGCGCGGCCGCGCTGGCGCAGCTCGGCGACGACGGCGAGTTCGTGCCCTGCGTGCACTCGCTGGGCGCGCCGCTCGCCCCCGGCCAGGCGGACGTGCCGTGGCCCTGCAACGAGCGCAAGGCGATCGCGCACTTCCCCGAGTCGCGCGAGATCTGGTCGTTCGGCTCGGGCTACGGCGGCAACGCCCTGCTCGGCAAGAAGTGCTTCGCCCTGCGCATCGCGTCCGTGATGGCGCACGAGCAGGGCTGGCTGGCCGAGCACATGCTGATCCTCAAGCTGACCGCGCCCTCCGGCGCCGTGCACTACGTCGCGGGCGCGTTCCCCTCGGCCTGCGGCAAGACGAATCTGGCGATGCTCGTGCCGACCGTGCCGGGCTGGACGGTCGAGACGATCGGCGACGACATCGCCTGGATGCGCTTCGGCGCCGACGGCCGCCTCTACGCGATCAACCCCGAGGCCGGCTTCTTCGGCGTCGCGCCGGGCACGGGCTACGCGCACCAACCCGAACGCGATGGCCACGCTGTGGGGCAACACGGTCTACACCAACACCGCGCTGACGCCCGAGGGCGACATGTGGTGGGAGGGCATGACGCCCGAGCCGCCGCCGCACCTGACCGACTGGCTCGGCGCGCCCTGGACGCCCGAGAGCGGCCACCGCGCCGCGCACCCGAACGCGCGCTTCACGGTGCCCGCCGCGCAGTGCCCGTCGATCGCGCCCGAGTGGGAGGATCCCGCGGGCGTGCCCATCTCGGCGATCCTCCTCGGCGGCCGCCGCGCCGCCACCGTGCCGCTCGTGTACGAGGCGCGCTCCTGGGAGCACGGCGTGTTCGTCGGCGCGACGATGGCCTCCGAGACGACCGCGGCCGCGGCCGGGCAGGTCGGCAACCTGCGCCGCGACCCGTTCGCGATGCTGCCCTTCTGCGGGTACCACATGGGCGACTACTTCGCGCACTGGCTGGCGCTCGGCGCGTGCGGCCGACCGCGCGCAAGCTGCCGCGCATCTTCCAGGTCAACTGGTTCCGCAAGGGCGCCGACAACCGCTACCTCTGGCCCGGGCTTCGGCGAGAACAGCCGCGTGCTGGCCTGGATCGCGGAGCGCTGCGAGGGCACGGCCGGGCGCCGTCGAGACGGCGATCGGCCTCGTCCCCGCCCCGGGCGCGCTGCCGGTCGAGGGACTCGACCTCGCGGCCGAGCGCCCTCGAGGCGCTGCTGGCGGTCGACGTCGCGGGCTGGGAGGCCGAGCTGCCGAGCCTGGCCGAGCATCTCGCGACCTTCGGCGACCGCCTGCCGCCCGAGCTGCACGGCGCAGCTCGAGGACCTGCGGACGCGGCTCGCCGAGGCAGCGCGACGTCCTAGCGACTCGCGAGCGAGCAACGATCATCTAGCCTGGCGCAATGCCTCATCGCGTCACACTGATCCCCGGCGACGGGATCGGCCCCGAGCTCTCCGACGCCACGCGTCGCGTGCTCGAGGCCACGGGAGTCGACGTTCGACTGGGACGTCCGCGAGGCCGGGCGCCGACGTCATGGCCAAGCACGGCGGCAACCCGCTGCCCGACTCCGTGATCGACTCGATCGCCCGCACCGGCGTGGCCATCAAGGGCCCGATCACGACGCCGGTCGGCACGGGCTTCCGCTCGGTCAACGTGGCGCTGCGCAAGGCGCTCGACCTGTTCGCGCAGGTGCGGCCCTGCAAGAGCTACGACGGGCGTGCGCTCGCGCTACGACGACGTCGACCTCGTGATCGTGCGCGAGAACACCGAGGACCTCTACGCGGGCATCGAGTTCGAGGAGGGCACCGACAACTGCGCCGTCCTGCGCGACACGATCCAGAAGCTCTCGGGCGCGCAGATCCGCGAGGACGCGGGCATCTCGATCAAGCCGATCTCGATCGAGGGCACGCGCCGCGTCGTGCAGTTCGCGCTCGACTACGCCCGCCGCGAGGGACGCCGCAAGGTCACGGTCGTCCACAAGGCCAACATCATGAAGCACACCGACGGCCTCTGGCTGCGCGTCGCGCGCGAGGTCGCCGAGGGCTACCCGCGACATCGAGTTCGAGGATCGCATCGTCGACAACATGTGCATGCAGCTCGTGCAGAAGCCCGAGCTGTACGACGTGATGGTGCTGCCGAACCTCTACGGCGACATCGTCTCCGACCTCGCGCGCGGGCCTCGTCGGCGGCCTCGGCGTCGCGCCCGGCGCCAACTACGGCCGCGAGGCCGCGCTGTTCGAGCCCACGCACGGCTCGGCGCCCAAGTACGCCGGCCAGAACAAGGCCAACCCGACGGCGATGATGCTCTCGGGCGTGCTGATGCTGCGCCACCTCGGCGAGCGCGACGCGGCCGACCGCATGGAGGCCGCGATCGCCGCCGTGATCGCCGAGGGCAAGGACGTCACCTACGACCTCAAGCCGCAAGCCGGACGACCCGACCGCCGTGGGCACGTCGCAGTTCGCCGACGCGGTCATCGCCCAGCTGCAGAACGCGTAGACTGCCGTGAACCGGCGGGCGGCGCTCGCGGCAGTAGCGTTCCTCGCGGCCGCGTGGCTGCTCGGCCTCGGCACGCTGCTGCCGTCGTCCAACCGCTGGTTCCTCGTGCTGCTGGCGCCGGCGCTCGTCTACCGGCGCGGGCTCGCCGTACATGCGCGACTTCGCGCCGCTCGCGCTCGCGGTGCTCGCCTACGAGTGGGCGCGCACGACCGCCCACCGCATCAACCCGGACCCGTTCTACCGGCCGCAGATCGACGTCGACAAGGTGATCGGCCTCGGCCGGGTGCCGAGCGTGCGGCTGCAGGGCTGGCTCTACGACGGCACGCCCGGGGCTTTCGAGCACGCGCTCGCCCACGTGCACTCGTGGCACGTCGCCGCGCTGCTCGGCGCGCTCTTCCTGCTCTGGCTCGACTCGCAGCCGCGAGTACCTGCGCGCGGCCGCCGCCGCGCTCGGCTGCGCCTTCGCCGCGGCCATCGGGTTCCTCGTCTTCCCCGCCGCGCCGCCCTGGCTGGCCGCCTGCCACGGGCTGATCGGGCCGCTCGAGCGCATCCGCGAGCACGGGCACCAGTGCCCGCCCGCGCGTCAAGGACCCGTCGCTCGCTGACGCGCCTCTTCGACGACAACCCCGTGGCCGCCGTGCCGTCGCTGCACGGCGCCTGGTCGACGCTCGTCGCGCTGATCATCTGGCGCTGGCGGCCGCGGCTGTGGCCGATCGGCGTGGCCTACGCGCTCGTGCAGCAGTTCGCGGTCGTCTACCTGGGCGAGCACTACGTGGCCGACCTGCTGGTCGGCGACGCGCTCGCGCTCGGCATGTGGTGGCTGTCGGGCCGGCTGATTCCCGCGTCTCAGGACCGACGCGCGCGAGCGCGCGATCAGCGAGAGCATCTCGTAGGCCACGTTGGCGGCGAGCAGCGCCGTGACCTGGCCGGCCGCGTCGTACTGCGGCGCGACCTCCACGACGTCGAGCGCGCGGAAGTCGAGGCCATGCAGAGCGCGCACGTAGTCGAGCGCCTCGGCCGAGGTCGGCCCGCCCACCTCCGGCGTGCCCGTGCCCGGGCAGAACGCCGGGTCGACGAAGTCGACGTCGAACGTGAAGAACACCGGGCCCGGCGCCGAGCGCGCTCGCGCACGAGGTCGCCGTAGGCGGCCGGCCCGAGCTCGCGCAGCTCGAGCCAGGGCAGGATCGTCATGCCGAGCTCGCGCGACACCTGCGTAGTCCCCCGGCCCGTAGAGCGAGCCGCGCATGCCCGCCTGCACGCAGCGCGCCGGATCGAGCAGGCCCTCCTCGCAGGCGCGCTTGAAGACGGTGCCGTGGTTGTAGGGGCGGCCGAAGTAGGAGTCCCAGACGTCGTGGTGGGCGTCCAGGTGCACGAGCCCGAGCGGGCCGTGCACCGCCGCGGCGGCGCGCAGCTCGGCGAGCGTCACCGAGTGGTCGCCGCCGATCCCGAGCGGGATCGCCCCGCCGCGGTGGATCGACCTCGACGTAGGCCTGGATGCGCGCGAGCGTGTCCTCGATGTAGCCGGGCACCGTGGGCGCGTCGCCGTAGTCGACGCACGAGAGCGCGCCCCAGACCATCACGTCCTGCGCCGGGTTGTAGGGGCGCAGCAGCGCCGAGGCCGAGCGCACGGCCTCGGGCCCGAAGCGCGCGCCGGGGCGGTACGAGGTGCCGGAGTCCCAGGGGATGCCGAAGAGCGCGACGTCGACGCCCTCGGTCGTCTCGACGTGCGGCAGCCGCCCGAACGTGCGCGGGCCGCTGTAGCGCGGCGACTGGCAGGGCGTCGACTGGCTCGTACATCGGCGGGAGACTACTCCGGGATCGGCGTCGGCGAGCAGCACGCGCGCGAGATCGGCGCTCGCGAGCTCGAGGATCACGCCGCGCGCGCCGCCGTTGAGCGCGACGCGCTCGCGCGCCAGCCAGTCGGCGACGGCGTAGACCGGCAGCGCGTGCGCGATCCGAACGGCGAGATGCCGCCGATCTGGTACCCGGTCAGCCGCTGGGCGTCGCGCTCGGAGGCGAGCGCCGCCGAGCGCGAGCCCGCCGCGCGCGCGAGGCCGCGCAGCGAGAGCTCGCGGTCGCCCGGGACGAGCGCGAACGCGAAGCCGTCGTCGAGCTCGGCCACGAGCGTCTTGGCGACCATCGCCGGCTCCAGCGCCGAGCGCCTCGGCCGCGTAGGCGGCGCCCTTGACGCGGTGCTCGTAGCGGTGCTCGACGAACGGCACGCCCTGCTCCCGCAGGTACCGCATGCCGCGCGTCACCGCCACGGCGCGATCATGCCACGCTCGCATCCGGTCGATAGGCACGACGAGTCGCGCACCGGCGGGGCTCACCCTCGCGCCGGAGCCTACGGCTCTCGGCCGTAGGTGCGGCGATGGTCCCGGAGCGCTCGTACGGGCGGATCGCCGCGCTCTCCGTCCCCGGCGTCGTGCTGGTCGTGACGTGCTCGGGGTCTGGCTGCTCGGCCACGCCGGCGGACGAATACGTCCTGCTGCCGGACGACCCGCACCCGGCCGATGCCGTGGTCAGCGTCGGCGGCGTGAAGCCGACGATCCTCCGCGCGACGGCTCGGGCATCTACTACCTCGACGTGCTCGTGCACCGGGCGAGCCTGCCCGAGTCGTGGCTGTCGCGCTTCGAGGACGGCGGCGACCGTCGTGCCCGCCGAGGCGATCGTGCCGCCCGGCGGCAGCCAGAGCGACCTCGACCGCGTCGACCGCCTCAACTTCGCCGACTCCCGCACGGTCGCCGGCGTCGTCGCGCTGCGCGCGCTCGGGCGCAAGGTCACGGTCGAGCAGACCGGCGTCACGTTCGACGGCGTCGACCGCTCGGCGCCCGCCTACCGCGCAGGCCTGCGCCCCGGCATGGTGATCACGGCCATCGACGACGTCTCCGTGCCGGAGCTGAAGGCCCTCCGAGACGCAGATGCAGGGCCGCAAGCCCGGACGCCCGATCCATCTCAGCGTCCGTCGACGGCAAGCGCAACGCTCGAGCTGCACACGAAGCTGACGAGCGATCCGCAGACGACAGCACGCGCGCGATCGTCGGCGTGCTCGGCGTGCACGACGCGCCGCCGCGCGGCGCAGCTGCCCGTGAAGGTCACGATCTCCCCGCGCGGCCTCGGCCGCGGACCCTCGGCCGGGCTCGCCTTCGCGCTCGAGGTCTACGACGCGCTCAGCGGCCACCGCCTGGCGAAGGGCCGCAAGATCGCGGTGACCGGCACGATCGACCTCGACGGCAACGTCGGCCCGATCGGCGGCGTGCACCAGAAGGTGATCGGGGCGGCGCGCCGCGCACGCCGACCTCGTGCTCGTCCCGCTCGCGAACGCCGCCGACGCGCGCGCCGCCGCGACGGGCGCGTCAAGGTCGTGGCGGTCGACGAGCTTCCGCCAGGCGCTGAGTGCGCTCGGCGCGAAACCCTGCTGCCGCGAAGCCTCGGAAGTCTTCACACGCTTCCCGCTCGTTGCGGGGATTCCGCGTCGCGAGCCGGTGGATCGGAGCGACGCGTCCGGCTAGGGTCTCCCGGGTTGACGAAGCGACGGACCATCACCTGCGACGACTGCTACTTCCGGCGCGAGCTCCTGTGTGCTCTGCAGCTGGACGCGCCCTGCCCGACCTTCCGGCCGGCCAGCCTCGACGGGCTCGTTCCGCCGCCTCAGGCGCCGCTCGTGCCGCTGCCGCACGCGCTCGAGCACGCTGACGGCGCGGTCGTCGGCGTGTACTAGAGTTCCGCCATGTCCTTCCCGATCGCATCTTACCCCGCTCGCTCGCCCTACCTCGCGCATTCTCGAGGTAACGATCAACAACGTAACGTGCACGGTCGAGCGCGAAACGTTCGAGAACGTCGGATGGTGGCTCGCGTCGCGCAAACTGGAGCTCGTGAACGTCGCGGACGCCGAGACCTTCCACTGGGGCGGCTGGTGGATCGCGCGCATGGAGGCGACCGGCGGCCGGCCCGCGGAGACGTTCGTGGTCATAGCGGGCCTTCCCTCGAGCCTGGTCTGAACAACGGCCGAACGCGCGCCCGCGGGCGCGCCCATGCGCGAGAGCTGGGTGCTGGCGCCGCCGGTGCTCGGCGGCCACGAGCCCGACAAGCGCGTCGCGAGCGTCGTCGAGACCCTCTACCGAGCTGCGACCTCGACAGCGCCGATAGAGTCGCTCACGCGCGCCACTCTGGTCGCAGATGTCGATGTCGAAAGCGATCGCTACGCCACCGACCGCGACCGCTTCTCGCGGCGAAGCGGTCGAGTCGAGACCTCACGCTGGTCGAGACCGAGGCGCTCGAGGCGCTCCGCCGAGAGCATAGCGTCGAGCTCCCGGCCGCCATGCCCAGCGCAACGTCGTCTGCGCGGCATCGACCTCAACGCGCTCGTCGGGCGGCGCTTCCGGATCGGCGAGGTCGCGTGCCTGAGCCGGCGCCTGGCCGAGCCGTGCTCGTGGCTCCAGCAGATGACGCCTGACGGCACGCTGCGCGGCCTCGTCCACCGCGGCGACTGCGCGCACGTCCTCTCGCGGCCCGTCCGCCGCGGATGGCATCGAGCCTGGCGTAGACTGCCCGCATCTTCCAGCGTTTCCGCGACCTCCCCGATCAGGGGCTCTACGGCGTCATCGGCGCGCTCGCCGTTGCTGCGCTCTACGTGATCGGCTTCGTGATCAAGAATTCGAAGAAGGTCAGCGTCGACTTCGTGCTGTTCTCCGCGGGCGTGCCGCTGATCACGCTGATGGTCGTGATGCTGCTGTTCGGCGCGCTGCTGGGCGTCGCGCTGACGCTCGTGCTGGCGCGGCGCCGCGCGGCTGCCAACCGGCACCGACGCCCCCGCCCGTGAGCACCCCGCCCCCGGCGACTCCCCGCCGGTCAGCCCCCGCCGCCCGGCGCGTGAGCAAACTCAACCTCTGGTCGAGGCTGAGAGTCTCGGCGTCAGAAGCCCGCGGAGAGCCGCAACACTGCCCGCCGACGGCGCTCGTCGACCTCGCGGATCCCCGGCGCTCACCCCGAGATCGCGCAGGACGCCGTCGCAAGGCCGTAGACGCCTCCGTCACGTCAGCGCGCAGCCCCGGTCCCCGCCTCCTGGACGACGTCGTACGGCACACGTACGGACCTGCTCGTCACGCTGAGGCGCCAGACAGCTCGGCCGGTCGTCCTCCGCGGCCGAGGTCGAGCAGGGCGGAGTGCTCGTGCGCGACGTCCTGCACGTGTCGCAGCCAGTTGTCGATCAGCCCGTGCCGCCGGCCCTCGAGCGCGGCGAGGACGCCACCGCAGCCGAGGTGGCCGCACACGACGATCTCCTCGACCCGGAGCACCTCGATCGCGTACTGCATCACCGACAGGCAGTTGAGGTCGCTGTGCTCGACCACATTGGCCACGTTGCGCTGCACGAACACCTCGCCCGGCTCCAGCCCGATGATCTCGTTCGCCGGGACGCGGCTGTCGGGCAGCCGATCCAGAGATAGCGCGGCGCCTGCTGCGCCTCGAGGCGCCGGAAGCAGCCCGGCATCGCGCGCCACCACGCCCGCCGCCCAGACGCGATTGCCCTGCAGGAGGTCGTCGAGCGGCTGCGCTTCGGGCCGGTCAGCCCGCGGCGATGACGGCGCCGAGGCGCTCGATGCCCTCGCGGATGCGATCGGGCGGCACCGCCGAGAACGCGAGCCGCAGGCTCGTCGTGCCGCCGCCGTCGGCGAAGAAGTCGGCGCCCTTGACGAACGGCACGCCTGCCTCGGCGGCGCGCGCACCGAGCGCCGTCGTGTCGGCCCCGGGCCCGAGATCGAGCCACAGGAAGTAGCCGCCCTGCGGCACGACCATCTGCACGTCCGCCGGGAAGTGCGCGCGCACCGACTCGACCATCGCGTCGCAGCGCGCCTTGAGCGCCATCTTGGCGCGCTCGACGCCGGGCTCGAAGTAGCCGGCGGCGCAGTAGGCGGCCAGTCCGGCCTGCGAGACCATGCAGGGCGAGATGTAGGTGTTCTCGGCGTGCTTGCCGACGGCGCCGGCGAGCCCGTCGGGCGCGACGGCGTAGCCGATGCGCAGGCCCGGCGCGACGGTCTTCGTGAACGACGAGAGCGTGATCACGCGATTGCCCCCGTCGAGCTCGAAGAGCGTCGGCTGGCGTCTCGCCGCGCCCAGCGCAGGAGGCCGTACGGATCGTCCTCGACGACCACGAGCTCGTGCTGCTCGGCCAGCTCCAGCACGCGCCGGCGGCGCTCGAGCGACATCGTCGCTCCGCTCGGGTTCTGGAAGTTCGGGATCACGTACAGGAACGCGGCGGGCTCGCGCTCGAGCTCGGCCGCGAGCGCATCCGTGTCGATGCCGTCGCCGTCGACCGGGACGCCGACGACGTTCGCGCCGGCGCGCTGCAGGATCAGGATGCTGCGGTCGTAGGTCGGCGCCTCGACCAGCACGCGCGGCGTCGAGGCGCGCGCCAGCAGGACGTCGGCGACGAAGGCGAACGCCTCGAGCGAGCCGTTGGCGCAGACGACGCGCTCCGCCGGGCGCGCCGTAGCGCTCGCCGATCCAGCGGCGCAGCCCGGGATGCCCGCCCGGGCGAGTACGAGAGCGCGACCACCGGCTCCTGCTCCATCGCAGTCGCGAGCGCGAGCGCGCAGGTCGTCGACGGGCAGCATGTCGGCGCTCGGAACGCCACGGGTGAACGGGATCGCATCGGCCATGCCTGCAGCGTATATCGCCGTCAGCCGCCGTCGACCTGCCGCCGGGCGTCGAAGCGCAGCCAGGCGGGCGCCGGCGCCGACGCGAATGGCGCCGCGCGAGTCCACCTGCAGGCCGATCACGCGCGTGCGCACGTGCTGCGGGCTGATCGCGATCGCGAGCGCGTCGCGCGACTCGCGCGTAGTCCCCGGCGCGCAGCGCGAGCGCGTAGCGCCCGGCCGCGAGGCGGCCGACGCGGATCCTGGCGATGCCGGCGCGCGCGTTCCAGTCGGGCCGGCAGGCGCGGTCGAGCGACGAGCCCTCCTGCACCAGCGCGCACTCGAGGTAGCGCGGATCGACGCCCGAGCCCGCGTCGGTCACGGCCACGCTGAGCGTCCTCGCATCGCGCGAGACGCGCAGGCGGCCGAGCGCGGGCGGCGTGACGTCGTTGACCCAGAAGCGCAGCCGGAACACCCCGCCGCGCGGCCGGCCGAGTCGACCGACGACCGCGTAGTCGCCCGGCGGCGCCCAGTAGAGGCCGGCCGAGGGCACCGGGTCGTCGGTCAGCGACGGCCCGACGTCGATCGGCAGGCCCGACTCGCCGGCGACGCGGTTCTCGTCCAGGCCGCGCAGCAAGAACGGCCGCAGGCCTCCGCCGGAGATCGGCTCGACCGTGACGCCGGCGTTGATCGCGCGCTTGGCGAGGTGGAAGCGATAGAGCGCCTCGCCGCCGCGCCAGCGCACGGGCAGCCCGAGCGCGCCGGTGTAGGCCGGGTAGCGGTAGCGCTGCACGCGATCGGGCTGGCCGCGGGTCGAGCCGCGCACGATCCCGGGGTGCAGGAGTCGCGCACTGGCCGTCGCGAGCCGCGAGCGCTCGACGTGCGCCCAGTACGGGATGCGCCGCGTGCGCGTGCCCTGCGTGAGCAGGACGTAGCCGGTGATGTCGCCTTCGGGCGAGTCGGCGGCGATCGCCAGCGTGACCGGCAGCTGAGCCGCTCCGCCGGGCGGCACCGTCAGCTCGGCGGGCGCCGTCGCCGATCGACCCGGCCGGCGAGCCGCCGCGACGATCGACGCGCACCTGCCAGACGCCCGAGCCGTCGCCCATGTCGCTCACGCTCACGGGCACGCGTCACCGACGGCCCCCGGCGAGCTGCAGCCCGAAGCCGAGCATCGGCGGATCCGAGACGATGCCCGGCGCGGCGGCGCCCGCGGCGTCCACGAAGCCGCCGCCCACGCGCAGCGGCGAGGCCTCCACGGTCGCGTTGGAGTCGGCGTAGGCGGGCACGGCCGAGCCGATCAGCGCCGCGCGGATCTGCGCCGGCGTCCACTCCGGGTGACGCTCGCGCATCAGCGCGACCACGCCCGTGACGGCGGGCGCCGCCATCGACGTCCCCTCCCACGACGCGTAAGCGCCGGGGTAGTCGGTGGCGGCCAGCGGGATCGAGGAGAGGATGGCCTCGCCCGGTGCGGCGATGTCGGGCTTGAGCAGCTGGTCGAACGGCGTCGGCCCGGCCGAGGAGAAGTCGGTCAGCACGCGCGCCGGCGTGGGCAGCTCGGCGAGCGTGCGCGTGAAGCGCACCCGCGCGTCCAGCCCGTTGCGCGTGACGTAGGAGCGCAACTCCTCGCCCACGACGTCGGTGACGACGAGCAGCGGCAGGTCCGCCTCCTCCTCGACCACGAACGGCGGGCCCGGGCGATCGCCGGCGACGATCACCGCCACCGCCCCGGCCTCGCGCGCGTTGACCGCCTTCGTGCCGAAGCTGCAGCCTCCGCGCAGCACGATCACGACCGCGCGCAGCGCGTGACGGCGCGCGGGCTCGCGGCACCCGCGGCGATCGAGGCTGTAGGCCCCCGAGCCGACCAGCCGCGTGGGGGTGCCGAGCGAGACGGGCACGCGCGGCCCCAGCGACGGCACCGCCGTGAACGGGGAGAGCGCCGGCGATCCCTCGCCGCTGACGCGGCCGCTGACGCCGAACACGCGCGTGCTCGAGGTCGCGGCGACCGTGATGGCCGTGGCCGACGAGCCGGGCGAGGAGATGGAGCCGTAGCCGCGCGAGTCGAAGTCGTTGCCGGCCGCCACGACCGACGGCACGCCGGCGCGCGCGGCATTCGCGAGCGCCAGCGACGAGCGCGTCGGCACGCCGGGTCGATCTGCGGCCCGCCGAGCGAGAGGTTGAGCACGTCCATGCCGTCGGCGACAGCCTTGTCGACGGCCGCCGCCAGCTCGACGGTCGAGCCGATGGCGCCGCTCTCGTGATCGCCGCGCGCGAGCCCGCGATAGTTGCCGAGCCAGGCGCCGGGCGCCACGCCGGAGAGGCCGCGCACGGTCGGCAGCCCGAGGCCTGGTCGCGCGACCGTGCCGTAGGCGCCCGCGACGATGCCCGCCACGTGCGTGCCGTGCTCGGAGACGTTGGGGTCGAAGGCGAGGTGGTCGGCCCCGGGCGCGTCGCCGCCGGCGAAGCTGCGGGCGACGATCACGCGCCCGCTCGTGAAGCGCCGCTGCCCGCGCGGGAAGCCGGCGGGCGGCCGCAGTCCGGCGGGCGCGAGAAAGGCCGCGCCGGCGTCGATGCCGTCGTCGATGACGCCGACCTTGATGCCCTGCCCCGCGGTCGAGCGGTCGGCGCCCCAGAGCGGGACGGCACCGACCAGCGCCGGCACGGTGTCGGCCAGCGGGCGATAGGTGGCGACCGGGTAGACGGCCGCGACGCCCGGCAGCCGCTCCACGCTCGCCAGCGACGCGCGCGGGCAGGCGCAGCGCGAGCGCATCGAGCACGACGCCGTAGCGCCGCTCGACCGCCGCGCCGGGAACCGCCGCGCGCAGGCGCGCGGTGAAGGCGTCCTGCACCCGCCGCGAGCTGCGCGAGGTAGAGCCGCGAGCCGAACGAGGCGGCGTCCAGCCGGCGGACGCTGCCGACGCCCATAGCTGCCGCCGGCGCCGGCGCGACGAGCGCCAGCGGCGGCGGCTCCAGGCGCACGATCACGTGGATGTCAGCCGGCGGAGGCGCTCGCGTGCGCCGGTGCGGCGGCAGCCGCAGGGATTGCGCAGAGCACGAGGCTCGAGTGCCGTTGTGCGCGCGCGCCGGGCGCGCGCGGTCACGTCGAACGAACGCGCTCGGCGGCGATTGCGGCGGCCTCGGTGGGGTTGGTGCCGACGGGGATGCCGCGCGCCTCGAGTGCTTCCTTCTTCGCCTGCGCCGTTCCCGAGGAGCCGGAGATGATCGCTCCGGCGTGGCCCATGGTCTTGCCGGGCGGCGCCGTGAAGCCGGCGATGTAGGCGACGACGGGCTTGCTCATGTGCTCGGCGATGAACTCGGCCGCGCGCTCCTCCTCGGCCCCGCCGATCTCGCCCACCATGACGATGAGCTCGGTCTGCGGGTCGGCCTCGAAGCGCTGCAGGATGTCGATGAACGACGAGCCGACGATGGGGTCGCCGCCGATGCCGACGATCGTGGAGTTGCCGACGCCGGCCTGGGCCAGCTCGTTGCCGATCTGGTAGGTCAGCGTGCCGGAGCGCGACACGAGTCCGACCGGCCCCTGCTTGAAGACCTTCGTCGGGATGATGCCGACCGACGCGATCTCGGGCGAGAGCGCGCCCGGGCAGTTCGGGCCGAGCAGCGTCACGCCGCGCGCGCGCACGTACGCGTAGACATCCATCATGTCGTGGGCCGGAATGCCCTCGGTGATGCAGATGACCGTCTCGCAGCCCGCGTCGACGGCCTCGTAGATGGCGTCGGCGGCGAACGGCGGCGGCACGAAGACCATCGACGTGTTGGCGCCCTCCTGCTCCACCGCCTGCGCGACGGTGTCGAAGACCGGGATCCCGTTGACGTCCTGCCCGCCCTTGCCCGGCGTCACGCCGGCGACGACGGCAGTGCCGTAGTCGCGGTTGCGCGTGGCGTGGAACGAGCCCTCGCGGCCGGTGATGCCCTGCACCACGAGACGCGTCTCGGAGGTGACGAGGATCGGCCATCAGGCGGCCGCCTTGGCGAGCTCGACGGCGCGCCGGGCGGCGTCCAGCATGGTGCGCTCGACGAAGACGCCGGGCGGGTTCGCGTCGGCCAGCAGCCGGCGGCCCTCCTCGTCGGAGGTGCCGTCGAGCCGCACGACGATCGGGACGTCGATCTCGCGGATCGTCGAGCGCGTCGAGGATGCCCTGGGCGACCTCGTCGCAGCGCGTGATGCCGCCGAAGATGTTGAAGAGGATCGCGCGCACCTTGTCGTCCGAGGTGATGACCTCGAGCGCGTCCACGATCTCCTGCGCCTGCGCTCCGCCGCCCACGTCGAGGAAGTTGGCCGCGCGGCCACCGGCCTGCGCCACGACGTCCAGCGTCGACATCACGAGCCCGGCGCCGTTGCCGAGGATGCCGACCTCGCCGTCGAGCTTGACGTAGGTGAGGCCCTTCTCGCGGGCCATCTGCTCCTGCGGGTCGGCCGCCGCGACGTCGCGCATGGCGGCGATGTCGGGATGGCGATGCAGCGCGTTGTCGTCGACCGTGAACTTGGAGTCGAGCGCGCGCACCTCGCCGTCCGGCGTGACGATCAGCGGGTTGATCTCGACCAGCATCGCGTCGGCCCCGCGAAAGGCGCGGTAGGCGCCCTCGATGATCGCCATCACCTGCTTGCGCTCGGCAGCCGGGATGCCGGCGCGGAAGCAGAGCTCGCGCGCGACCCAGGGATGCCAGCCCGCCAGCGGGTCGATGTGCAGCCGCGCGAGCGCGTCGGGATTGCTTCTCGGCCACCTCCTCGATGTCGACGCCGCCGCTCGTGGTGAGCATGAACAGCGGCCGCTTGGCCGCGCGGTCGAACGTGATCGAGAAGTAGTACTCGCGCTCGATGTCGGACGCGCTCTCGATCCAGAGCGTGCGCACGACGTGCCCGCGGATGTCGAGGCCGAGGATCTCGCCGGCGCGCTCGGCGGCCTCGTCGGGCGTCGCCGCGAGCTTGATGCCGCCGGCCTTGCCGCGGCCGCCGACGAGCACCTGCGCCTTGACGACGACGGGCCCGCCGATCTCGGCGGCGGCGGCGCGCGCCTCCTCGGGCGTCAGCGCGACGCGTCCCTCGGACACGGGGATGCCGAAGCGCGCGAAGAGCTGCTTGCCCTGGTACTCGTACAGATCCATTGCGCTGGAGGCTAGCCGCTCGCGTCCACAGTGAACGCCGCGTGCACCGTGCGGGTATTGGGCAGCGCGAGCGCCGACGCGTTCTCGGAGTTCTTCGTCTCCTGCAGGTCCGAGGCCGTGATCGCGAGCCGATGCCGCCCGGCCTCCAGGCCGCCGACGCGCACGCGCGCCTCGCCGCTCGAGGAGACCGAGACGTCCTCCTGCGTGCCGTCCACGCTGACCACGATGTCGGGAACGCTGACACCGCTGCCGGGGTCGGACACGTGGAAGCGCAGCTCGCCGTCGGAGTGGAGGTACTGGGTCGTGATGTGGCTGATCGTGGGCGGGTTGCGATCGTCGATCCAGAGGCGGAGCCTGTACGGGCCCGGGCCGTGTGGCCGGGCCGCGTCTCCACGACGACGAAGTAGCGGCCCGGGGCCGGCACGAGCAGGCCGCTGACCTTCTCGAAGCGGCCGTAGGTCTCGAGGTACGGGTTGCCGTTCGAGGGCAGCGCGGGCTCGCCGGCGAGCCGGTTCTCGTCACGGGCCAGCAGGATCTGCGGCACCACTCCACCCTCGGCCACGACACCCGCGTTGCGAGCGCCGGCGGCACGTTGAACGACCACAGCTGCTCGCGGCCCGGGTAGAGGCGCGGCAGGCCGCTGCCGGCCGGGCCCGCGGGCCAGCGGTAGTGCTCGACGACCTTGCTGCCCTCGCGCGTGTCGCCCGTCACCCAGCGCCCCGCCTTGAGCGGCGCGAGTGCAGCTTGGCCAGGCGCGGGCGCTCGACGTAACCCCACCAGCGGATGTGCACGCTGCGCGTCCCCGAGGTGAGCTCGATGTTGCCGGAGCGATTGCCGTCGAGCTGCGCCGCGGCGGGCTGAGCGAGAGCTCGAGCTTCTGCGAGCCGCCGGCGGGCACGCCCACGCGCGGCCAGGGGTCCAGGCCCGGAGCGCTGACCGACCAGGGCCACCGCCGCCGCCCGCATCGCTGAGCACGACCGTGCGCGTCTCGCTGTGCGCGCGGCGCAGCAGCCCGAAGGTCACGCCCGAGGGCGCGGCGAAGAGGCCCGGCGCATCGGCGGCCTGCACGTCGATCATGCCGCCGCCCGCCGCCAGCACGCTCGTCGGGTGCTTGTGCTTGGTGTCGTTGAAGACGGGCCGCGCGGTCAGCACGAGCGCGGACTTGTCTGCGCCGGCGTCCAGGTGGGATGCCGTGCGTAGGAGCGCGGCCCGTCGGCCACCGCCGGGGTGGCCATGCTCGTGCCCGACCAGGTCCGAAGCCGCCCGGGATCGGCGAGACGATGTCGACGCCCGGCGCGGCGACGTCTGGCTTGAGCGAGAGCGAGTACGGCGCGAGGACGCGCGCGGTGCGATCAGGCCGGAGTTGGCGGAGATCTGCTTCTCTCGTGGTTGTCGACCGAGAGCGTCAGCTCGCGGCCCGCTGTCGCTGCCTGCTGGGCGAGGCGGGCGCCGACCAGATCGGACACCGTCAGCGTGGCATCTGGCTGTTGTCGATGGCGGCCGGGTCGCCCGCCTCGTGCTGGGCGAAGACGATTCCGAGCGCGCCG
>CAVQLU010000003.1:0-66722 GCA_963713435.1 uncultured Actinomycetes bacterium | reverse complement strand
AACCCCCGACCACCTGCTGCTGGCGCTCACGGCCGAGCCGGACGCCACGGCCTCGGTGCTGCTGCGCGGCGCCGGCGCCGATCGCGAGGCCGTGCGCTCGCACGCGGAGCAGGCTGTCGCGAAGCTGCCGACGGCGAGCGGCGCGACTGCGACCCAGCAGCCCTCGCTGGCGTTCCGCGAGACGCTCGAGCGCGCCCGCAAGGAGGCGCGCGACCTGGGCGACCAGTTCGTGGCCGTCGAGCACCTGCTGCTGGCGCTGGCCGACCGCCTGGGGCGCGGCGGTGCCGGTCGCACTGCGCTGCTCGAGGCCGCCCAGCGGCTGCGCGGCGCCCAGAGCGCCGACGACGAGAACGCCGAGGAGCGCTACGACTCGCTGGCGCGTTTCGGCCGCGACCTGACGGCGATCGCCGAGAGCGGCAAGCTCGACCCCGTGATCGGCCGCGACGACGAGGTGCGGCGCGCGATGCAGGTGCTCTCGCGGCGCACCAAGAACAACCCGGTGCTGATCGGCGAGCCCGGCGTCGGCAAGACGGCGATCGTCGAGGGCCTCGCCCAGCGCATCGTCGCGGGCGACGTGCCCGAGAGCCTCAAGGGCAGGCGCATCTGGGCGCTCGACCTCGGTGCGCTCCTGGCCGGCTCGAAGTACCGCGGCGAGTTCGAGGAGCGCCTCAAGGCCGTGCTCGAGGAGATCTCCTCGGCCGACGGGCAGATCATCCTCTTCATCGACGAGCTGCACACCATCGTCGGCGCCGGCGCAGCCGAGGGCGCGGTCGACGCGGCCAACCTGCTCAAGCCGATGCTGGCGCGCGGTGAGCTGCGTGCCATCGGCGCCACCACGCTCGACGAGTACCGCAAGCACATCGAGAAGGACGCCGCGCTCGAGCGGCGCTTCGCGCCGGTACTGGTGGGTGAGCCGTCGGTGACGGACACGATCGCCATCCTGCGCGGCCTGCGCGAGCGCTACGAGGTGCACCACGGCGTGCGCATCCAGGATGCCGCGCTGATCGCGGCCTCGCAGCTCTCCGAGCGCTACGTCGCCGACCGCTTCCTCCCCGACAAGGCGATCGACCTGGTCGACGAGGCCGCGAGCCGGCTGCGCATCGAGATCGACTCGGTGCCGCACGAGCTCGACGTGCTCAAGCGGCGCGCGCAGCAACTGGAGATCGAGGACGCCGCGCTCGCGCGCGAGACCGATGCCGCGTCCGAGGAGCGTCGCTCGGCCCTGGCCAGCGAGCTCGAGGGCGTGCGCGCCGAGCTGGGCGTGCTGACCGAGCGCTGGGAGGCCGAGAAGGCCCGCATCGCCGCGATCCAGCACGCCAAGGCGCAGATCGAGGAGGCGCGCGAGGACGCCGAGCGCGCCGAGCGCGACGGTGACCTGCAGCGCGCAGCCGAGCTGCGCTACGGGCGGCTGCCCGAGCTGGCACGCGAGCTCGAGGACGAGCAGACCGCGCTCGAGGCCCTCGGCACCGAGCGCCTGCTCAACGAGGAGGTCTCCCCCGACGACATCGCGGCCGTCGTCGCCGCCTGGACGGGCATCCCCGTCTCGCGCCTGCTCGAAGGCGAGATGCAGAAGCTCGTCGCACTCGAGGGGCGGCTGCACGAGCGCGTCGTGGGGCAGGACGAGGCGGTCGAGGCCGTCTCCAACGCCATCCGGCGCTCGCGCTCGGGCCTCGGCGATCCCGACCGGCCCATCGGCTCCTTCCTGTTCCTCGGACCGACGGGCGTCGGCAAGACCGAGCTCGCCCGCACGCTCGCGGCGCTGCTCTTCGACGACGAGCGCGCGGTGCTGCGCATCGACATGTCCGAGTACATGGAGCGGCATTCGGTGTCGCGCCTGATCGGCGCGCCGCCCGGCTACGTGGGCTACGAGGAGGGCGGCCAGCTGACCGAGGCCGTGCGGCGCAGGCCGTACTCGGTCGTGCTGCTGGACGAGATCGAGAAGGCGCACTCCGACGTCTTCAACGTGCTGTTGCAGGTGCTCGACGACGGGCGCCTGACCGACGGCCAGGGGCGCACGGTCGACTTCCGCAACGCGATCCTGATCATGACCTCGAACGTCGGCTCCGAGGTGATCTTCGCCGAGAGCGACCCCGAGCGAATGCGTCAGCGCGTGGAGGACGTGCTGCGCGGCACCTTCCGTCCCGAGTTCCTGAACCGCATCGACGAGACGGTGATCTTCACCCGCCTCGGCGAGTCCGAGCTGCGAGCGGTCGTCGGCCTGCAACTGCAGCGGCTGCGCACGCGGCTGGCCGAGCGCGGGCTGGGCCTGGTCGTGAGCGACGCGGCACGCGAGCTGATCGCCGAGGAGGGCAACGACCCGGCCTTCGGCGCCCGCCCGCTCAAGCGCGCGATCCAGCGCCTGATCGAGAACCCGCTGGCCAAGCTCCTGCTGGAGCAGGCACCGGCCGGCGATGCGGTGGTGAGCGTCGATGCGGTCGACGGCGCGATCGAGCTGCGCGTCGAGCCGGTCGTCGCTCTGGCTGCCTGACGGCTTCGCAGCAAGCACCTAGCAGGGCGTGAGGGCGCCCCTGATCACTCCCACGGGTGATCAGGGGCATCCCCCCGAGGGCGATGAAATGCGCATGACTCGCTTTTCTGCACGCCTGCTCGCGCTTACCGTCGCGGCCGGCCTCCTCCTCACGCCCGTCGCGGCCCAGGCCGCCCCGGCACGTCCGAAGGCCACCTCGCCCGGCGTGACCGCCAACGTCACGACCATGCCGATCCTGACGTGGAAGAAGGCTGCGCGCGCGGCGACATACGAGGTGCAGATCGCGAGCGACGCGGGCTTCAACCCGGCCATGATCGACGTCACCACCGGGAACGTCCGCTACATCCACAACAAGGTGCTCCCCAACGGCGCGTACTTCTGGCGCCTGCGCTCGCTCGACAAGAACGGCGGGGCCTCGAAGTGGACGCCGGTGCGCAAGTTCACGAAGAAGTGGGCCGCGCTGGCCACGCTCGCCACGCCGGCCAATCTCGGTGTGATCTCGTATCCGTCGCCCGTGATCCTGCGCTGGTCGCAGGTCTCCGGCGCCGCGACGTACCTCATCTCGGTCGCCGGCGGCGCTCCGGGCGGTGGGGTCGACGCTCCGGGCGGGATCATCTCGAGCGGCGCGCTCGCCATCAACGACGGCGGCAAGCCGATCTCGACGACGAACACGAACTTCGCCATCTCGAGCTCGCTGCACCCGGGCACCTACTACTGGCAGATCACCCCGGTCGACGCCGAGGGCCACGCCGGCAAGCCGTCCTCCATCTCGTCGTTCGTGTGGACGTGGAACGGCGCGACGACCCCGTCGGTCAGCGACATGGTCGCGGCACAGGAGATCTTCGACCCGCTCTTCACGTGGGCGCCGATTCTGGGCGCCGCCAGCTATCAGCTCGAGGTCAACGCGGACCCGGGCTTCGCCCCAGGCTCGCGCATGATGTCCGCCAACACCAATTCGACGTCGTTTGCGCCCGCGCAGTCGCTGCCGGACAACTCCTACTACTGGCGCGTTCGCGGAGTCGATCCTCAGGGGCAGGCCGGGCCGTGGAACAACGGTGCGGCATTCGATAAGGCGTGGGATCGGACCATCCCCGCCGGACCGCAGAATCTCAGGGTCTATAACTCGAAGCTCGAGCCGATCGGATTCGCCGGAAACGTCGACGAGCCGGTCGTGATGTGGAACACCGTTCCCGGCGCTCGCACGTACGAGGTGCAGGTCCTCTGCGGCACCGATCTGCACAGCTACGCGACCTCCAACACGGTGTGGACGCCTCGCACAGACGCCTTTCCCGATCCGCGGCCGGGGATCTTCCAGGCGCCCGGCTGGAACTTCAAATCGGATAACCCTGGCCTGACGGGCAACTGCACGGTCTCCGTCCGCGCCTACGCGGACAACGCGATCGACGGATCGGCTCAGGCCGGACCGTTCGCAAGTGTCGACTTCCATGCCGGCAGCGAGGGATTCACCAACCCTCCCAACTCGTGCGGATCGCCCGGGTGCGCCGGACGTCTGAATCCGGCGATCGACATCGTGAGCACGCAGAACGGCACCACCGTCGGCAAGAACCCGCTGCTCTGCTGGAAGCCGGCGGACATGGATGGGACAGGCGCCGTGCGGGCGAGCGTGGGCTACTGGGTCGCGATCGCGCGCGATTCGAACTTCGCCACTCCGGTGGAGGCGGCCTACACCAAGGAGCCCTGTTACGCGCCTTCGCAATCGCTCGTCGACGAGGGCACGAGCTATTACTGGCAGGTCGTTCCGGTGGACACCGGCAACACCCTCCTCCCGGCCTTCGTCGGTGCATCCGGTGTCGGCGGCTTCACGACGACGCCGACCTTCCAGCACCGTTCCGTGCCGCCGACCCCGATCTCTCCGATCGGCGGCGCGAGCACGTCCGGCGTGGTCGTGTTCCACTGGGGCGTCGTGCCCGAGGAGGTCTCGAGCTACACCATCGAGGTCGCTCAGGACGATTCGTTCAGCACCATCCTCGAGTCGGCCACCACCGACGCGACGGCCTACGCGGCCACGACGACCTACCCGGTCGGCGCGACCGTCTACTGGCGCGTGCGGGCCAACAACAACGACGGCAAGGGGCTCGCCTGGTCGGGCACTCAGACCTTCGTGCAGACGCTGCCGGTGCCGACGATCACGACGCAGGAGGCCTTCTCCGGTGAGACCTTCCCGGCGCTCACCTGGAACCCCGTGCCGGGCGCCGTCAGCTACGAGGTCCAGGACGTGTGGCCGGACGCCAGCGTGCACGTCACCTCGAACATCCCGAGCACGGCCGTCAGCTACACGCGCATGACGGGCACGGGTCACGGCACGGTGCAGGTCCGCGCGGTGTTCCCGGGCAACTTCAAGAGCGCCTACACCCCGACGCGCGACGTCGTGCACACGATCGGCGAGCCGCAGGGCGCCCACACGCTCTTCACCAAGAAGACCGGGGCGCTCACGCTGGTCTGGAAGGCCAAGCCAAACGCCAAGCAATACAAGGTGCAGATCGGGCGCGGGACGTCCTTCCTCTCGACCGTGGTCGATGACACGACGGACGAGGCGCTCTACACGCCGCTGCTCACGCAGCAGGACTTCACCGACGGCGGCCTGCTCTACTGGCGCGTCGCAGCGGTCGACCCCGACGGCAACGTCGGCGGGTTCTCGCGCCCGGTCAAGCTGACGCTCATGGCGCGCATGGTGCTCACGGCCGGCGGCGCGCCGGCGCGCAAGACGCGCGGGGTCTTTACCGTCACGGTGACGATGCCGAACGGCAAGCCGCTCAAGGCCGCCAAGGTGCGCATTGCCGGCGCCGGCATCAGCTCGATCACGCGCATCACGAACAAGAAGGGCGTCGCGACCTTCTCGATCCGGCCCACCAAGAAGGGCGCGATCGGGATCCGCGGCACGAAGAACAAGTACCGCACGGCCCTCCTGACCGTCCCGATCACCTAGAACGACACTCCAGGCGACGCAGGGTGCCGGGCCGAGAGGGCCCGGCACCCCCGTCTCCGCCGCACCGCCACAATGGCTGCCGTGAGCAGCCCACCCGCAGCGGAACCGGCGACGGACACGAGCGGCAGTGAGATCCGCACGGCCGATCTCGTCGCCACCGCGCTGACGCGCTACGCCCAGGCCTTCGCGACGTTCGGTCTCATGGCACTCGTCGCGGCGGTGTTCCCGGTGGCGATCGTCGTCGCGCTGCGCGCAGCCGGTGCCCGTCCCGAGCTGATCGTCACGCTCGGCGCTTTCGGCACGGCGGCCGCCGCGCTTGCGCTGGCGGGCGCCATGACCGCGTTCATCGGGCGCAGGCTGCGTGAGACGCTGCCGGGAATCGTCGCGACCGCCCTGCTCGTCGCGGTGCCGTTCGGCGCCCTCGCGGTCCTGCACCTGGCCGCCATCTTCCTCGTGCCGCTGCTGCTCGCCCCGCTCGGACTCGCCCCCGTGGCGGCCGGGGCGGGCGACGGTGCGGGCCTGACGGCCTGCCGGCGCTCGCTCGCGCTCTGCCGCGATGGCGGCTACCGGCGCTCGCTCCTGCCCTGCGCGCTCGCTGCGGCGTTCGCCGCGATCCTCTTCCTCGCGTTCGGAGTGGCGCTCTCGCCGCTCGGCGGACGCGCGCGCGTGGTCGCGACGCTCGTCCTCTGGGCCGCGGTGGCCTGGCCGATCGCAGGCCTGATGCTGCGCTCGCTTTACGGCGCGCTGTCCGGACGCCTCGTCGTGCGCCTACGGCAATAGCTTTCGCCGCGAACGTCTACGCTCGGGTCATGTCCGCGATCGAGGAGGAACCGGCTCCCCGCTGCGCCAATCACCCGAACGTCGAGACGCTCGTCTCGTGCTCGTCGTGCGGCAAGCCGATCTGCACCGAGTGCATGGTGCACGCGCCCGTGGGAGTCAAGTGCCGCGACTGCGCGCGTATGCCGCGCAGCGCTCTCGTGCGCCTCAAGCCGGCGCGGGCGGCCACGGCCATCCTCGCGGCGATCGGCACCGCTCTCGGCGCCGGGATCGCGATGGGGGCGCTCGCCAACTCCGGCTTCGGCTTCTTCGGCTTCCTGGTCGCTTTCGGCATCGGCGTGCTGATGGCCGAGGTGGTCAAGCGCTCGAGCGGCTACTACCGCGGTCGCGAGGTGGGCCTTATCGCCGGCGGCGGCAGCATCCTCGCCTACGTCATCGCCTGGCAGGCCGTGCCCATCCTCGACTCGCACGCGCGCCTGTCCACCAACTGGATCGTGCTGCAGATGGTGTTCGGCGTCGTGGCGGCCGTCGTCGCCTACCGACGGGTCCAGTGACGGGCGGCTCCCGTCTCCGCCGCGCGCGCCGCGTCGTCGTCGGAGGCCTCCTGGGCGGTACGGTCCTGCTGCTCGACCGGCGGCGCCGGCGGCGTGACCCGCTGGCGACGCGCGCGAGCGACCCGCTCGCGGCGTTCACCGACGCGCCCTGCTACCGCGAGGCGCCTCCGCCGCGCGACGGCGCCAGGAGCGGCTGACTCCACGTCGCAGAGGATTCGCCTCCGCGCACCCACAGCGCGACGCCCGCGATCTTCGCCTGCCGGGCGACGAGCAGCTTGAGCTGCACCGACCGGTCCGACTCGACCCACGCGCGCTGACCCACGCGCGCGCCGTAGGGGCGCTGCAGCGCGGTCTCGCTGGCCTTGGGGAAGAGCTGTGCCTGCGTCGCCTGCTCGGCGCCCGCGCCGGCCACGGCTCCCCAGCGCCAGCCCCAGGTCGGCACGCCCATCAGCACGCGCGAGCGAGGCGCCGCGCGCAGCACCGTGCGCAGCGTCTGCTTCCAGAAGGCGAGCGAGGCGACCGGTCCGGGTTCGCTGCGCGGCCCGTGCTCGTTCCACGCCAGCACGAGCAGCCTGGCCGGGCGGGCGAGCGCCCGCAGGTCATAGGCACTGGAGCGCAGCGCCAGCTGCGTGCGCACGGCGGGAACCGTCACCACGATCTGCGCGCGCGGGCCGAGCTCGACGCGCAGCTCGTGCACGAAGACCGCGTACGACGCGCGCACAGCCGGCGGCAGGTCGCGCCAGTCGAGCACGACCCCGCGTGCCCCCAGCGCGCGAATCGCGACACCGAGCCGCACGGCCAGCCGGCGTCGCAACGGGCCGTCGGAGAGCAGTTTGCCCGCCAGGTGCCCCGGATCGGCGAGCACCGGCACGAGCCGCGCCCCGCGCGCCCCGAGCCCAGAGGTGAACGGATCGGCGGCGTTGTAGCGCGAAGCGCCCACCGGGCTGCAGCGAGAGCCACGCAGGCGCAACGAGCCCGATCGACGACAAGTGCGCCGAGAGCGATCCGCGCGCGGCCGACGACGGGTGCGTGGCGGTCAGCGCGAGCACGATCGGCTGACCGGCGGCGCGCGCGCTGGGCAGCGCCCCAGACGATTCGGCGGCGCGTGCGCCGGCGGCGGAGACCGCCGTCGCCAGCAAGGCGAGCAGGGCGAGGATGCCAAATGACACTCGCCGCGAGTGCCACTTGGCCGACTTGGCGCGACGGAGCGGCGGCCTGGCGCGCACCGGGAGCCTCGGCGGAAGGGCGGGCGCCGGTGTCCGCGGAGCTGCCAAGTGACACTCGCGGCGAGTGTCATTTGGCGCACTCGCGACGCCGACCTCCCCGGTGAAATCACCGAGAAGAGCACACGTCGCAGCATGCGCCCCGGGGCCCCCGGAACGAGATGGGTACTGGCCTTGCGGCACCTCTGTCGTGGCGGGCTCGTGGCCTCGCAAGAGGTTCCTCGGGGTCGGCGACGTGAGTGCGGTCGGGCCAAGTGGCACACGCGGCGAGTGCCACTTGGCCGCCGTAGCACCCCGGGGCGAGGCCTTAGCCGGCACGGGAAACCTCCGGTGCGGATGCTGCGACGGCGAGCTCGAGTCGCTCGAACAGCTGGCGTGGCGTGAGCGTCGGGACGAGCTCGAAGCGCGCGATGCGCATCGGGTCGGTCTGTTTCGTGAGCAGGCTGAAGGTCGTCTGGCCGTCCTCGTTGAAGCCCAGGCTGTAGACGCGGCGCGCTTCCTCGAGGTTGATGCCGGCCAGGCGGTGGTCGTTCGTGCGCGTGTCGGCGCCGTAGGCGCCGAAGGGCCAGGCGAAGGCGACGACGGGGCGGTGGGCGATCTTCTCGGCGGCCAGGCGGGCGCTGCGGTACTCGGTCGCCGCGCGGCGGCGGAATTGCGGCAGCGTCTCGAGGCGGCCGTCGACCGAGCGGCGTGCGCTCAGGTACGGGAGGCTCTGTCCGTCACCTGCGTCGATGCTCGCGCGCGGGGCCGAGGCGTGGGCCTCGATCGACCAGCCCTGGCGCTGCAGCGAGCGCAGCCCGCCGGGCGATGCCTCGTAGAGCGGGGAGCGCGTCCAGGCGTCGCCGATCGCGAACACGGTCGCGCGCATGCCGACGCGCTTGAGGATCGGCGCGGCGTTCAGCACGGTGTCGGTGCGGCCGTCGTCGAACGTCAGGAGCAGCGCGTCGTGCGGGAGGTCGAGCACGCCGGCGCGCCAGGCGGTGATCTGCTCGGGGGTGACCGTGTGGTAGCCGGCGTCGCGCAGCATCTGCATGTCCGCCGCGAACAGCTTCACCGGCAGGACGGAGCTCTCGGGGTTTTCCCCGTCCGAGCTGTCGCCGTCCATGACGGCGTGGACGTTGAGCACGAGCACCGCGTTGCTGTAGTGCAGGTGATGCTTGGTGACGTAGGCCGCGTCGGCGCGATCGAGCCGCTCGAAGGCCGGGCCGCGGAACTGCCGGTCGACGTGCAGCGCGATCAGGCGCCCCTCCTGGCTGTAGTGCGCGTAGGCCACGAACGGCACCGCCGTGAGGGGGATGGCGATGATGCCGATGACCCAGGCCAGGACTCCCCCGACCAGGTTCACGGGGACCTTGCGGGAGATCACGCGGCGACTCCGAGCTCGGTGCCGGCGGGCGACGCCGTCCCGACGTGCTCGACCTCCGCGCAGACCGGGATGCCCGAGGGCTGCGGAGAGCCGATCGTGCCGATGATGCG
This sequence comes from uncultured Actinomycetes bacterium, assembly GCA_963713435.1. Taxonomy (GTDB): domain Bacteria; phylum Actinomycetota; class Thermoleophilia; order Gaiellales; family JALYLC01; genus JALYLC01. The sequence goes on along the minus strand of CAVQLU010000003.1, from coordinate 57,257 downwards.
GAAGCCGCGGCCGTCGTCCTCGCGTCCCGAGCGCGTGCCCCAGGCGGTCTTGCGCGCCGTCGCGATGGCCCAGTAGGTCTGCCAGATCAGCACCGTCGCATAGAGCAGCACGAAGGCGATGCCGGCCCACCAGTACGGCTTGCGGCGCGTGAAGCCGTAATACAGGCTGTAGAGCACCGCCATCGCATACAGGCCGACGAGGTACATCCACGGGTCGGCGCCGTGCACGATCGGATTCCAGATGCAGGCGTGGAAGATCACGATCGGCGCCACGATGGGGAAGATGTTCGAGGCGTAGGTCGGGATCGACGCGATCGGGTTCTTGCGCCAGAAGAACGTGCAGGCGATCAGCGACTCGCGCAGCCAGCTCTTCTTCCAGCGCGTCTGCTGCACGAGGAAGCCCTTGAACACGTGCGGCACGTTGGTCGCGCAGCGCGCGGTCGACTGGTAGACGACGCGGTTGTGGCGCAGCAGCATGTTGGTGAGCGCGCGGTCGTCGCCGAAGGTGGCCTCGCGGCCGAGGAAGGTCTGCGTCTCCCAGGCCGGCAGCACCTCGAGCAGGCGATCGCGGCGATAGGCCGAGAAGCAGCCCGAGGCGCAGGTGACGCAGCCGAAGATCGACTCCGAGCCCTTGATCACGCGGAAGGCCACGAAGTAGCGCACCTGCTGCAGCAGCGTGAGGATGTTGTACGCGCGGTTCTGCACGTCCGCGTGACCCGTCACGGCGGCCACGCGGCGGTCGCGGAACGGCTTGATGATCTCCCGCAGGGCGTCGGGCTCGAGCGTCGAGTCCGAGTCGACGAAGCAGACGATCTGCGCATCGGTCGCGCGGATGCCGGCCGCCATGGCGGCGCGCTTGCCGCGGTTGTGCGAGAAGCGGATGGCGTGCAGGTTCGGGAAGCGGCGCGCGGCGAACGACATGCGCTCCCAGGTGGAGTCCGTCGAGCCGTCGTCGACTGCGAACACCGAGAGCAGGCGCTGCGGGTAGTCGAGCGCGAAGATCGACGCGAGCGTCGTCTCGATCGCGGCCTGCTCGTTCATGGCCGGGATCACGACCGCCACGGTGGGCAGCTCGTCCGGCCCGCGGCGCACCGGGCGGTAGAGCACCGAGAGGCCGAAGCGCGAGACCAGGTAGAAGGTCACGGCGAGGCTGTAGAGCCCGAAGATCGGATCCAGCCAGAGGGCCGGCAGGTACGAGCTCTTGATGAACCAGATGATCGCCGCGAGCAGGACGAAGTAGCCGCCCAGCATGATGCGCCAGCAGAGCGATGCGAAGATGTCGCGCAGGCGCTTCACGGGTTGAGTGAGGGAATGTTCCATGTCTCCTGGTCTTCATCGCCGAGGCGCCAGAGGCCGACGCCGAGTCCTGCGGCGCGTGCCTGGCCGAGCCGCCCCTGCACGCTCTGTGCATTGGCGTAGTACGCCGTGTGCGAGACGCCCGCGGTGTCCGTGTAGGTGAAGAAGGGCTCCTGCGCGACCGCGTCCCACTGCGTGGGTGCGCCGAGACCGGCCTGCAGAGCGGTCATGTCGTCGAACTCGAGCGGCGTCGCGCGCGCGCCGAGCGGCCAGTCGAAGCCGTAGAGCTGCGTGCCGATGATGAAGCGCGAGCTGTTCGGCACGGTCTTGATGTAGGCGATGATCTTCTGCACCCAGGTGGCGTCGGAGATCGCGCCGGCCGGGCTCGTCGCCCAGTGCAGATCCCAGGCCATCACGAACAGGCGGTCGCAGATCGCTGCCAGCGCGGGGTAGTCGAAGAACCCGGAGCGGCCGGTGGTGGTGGCGCCGGTCTTGGCGCCGACCGCCATGGTCACCGTGGCACCCTGGGCGTGCAGCGTCTGTGCGAGCTCGCTCATGAAGGCGGTGAGCGCGGGGCGATCGGTGGCGGCGCCGGCCTCGAAGTCGATGTTCACGCCGTCGTAGCCGTTCTCGGCCACCAGAGCCGAGATGCGGCCGACGAGGTCGTGACGATTGGCGGGGCTCGCGAGCAGCGTGTGCAGGATCGCCGGATCCTGCGTCTCGACGCGCGGCTCGACGGACATGCCGCGCAGGCGCGCCCAGCCCGTCACGAGCGCGTCGTCCTGGCCGGCGATCGAGAGATCGGGCTCGAGGTGGTAGTAGGTCGGCGCGATCACGGAGATCTGCCGGTAGTGGCGTTGCATGTCCTCGAAGCTCGCGCCGGTCGTCGCGAGCATGTACGCGTAGGCGGGGCCGGTCGCCGGGAGCGGAGCCTGCGTGGTCGTGTCGAGGGCGCTGTCCGGGGAGCGGTGGTTGCCGCCGTCGATCGCCGCGACCGTGAAGTGGTACGGCGTGGCGGGCGCCAGGTTGCGGGCCAGGAAGCCCGTGCTGTGCGGCATCCCGAGCAGCACGCCGTTGCGATAGACCGCGTAGCGGCTGATGCTGCCGTCGGGATCGCTCGCGGCGTCCCAGGCCAGCGCGACGCTCGTGTCGGCGACCGTGATCGCGCGCATGTTCCCCGGCGCGTTCGGGGCGACGGAGTCCGTGCAGGGCCGCGAGCGGGCATTCGCGACCGGCGAGAGCGGGGAAGCGTGGCCGGCCGCGTCGTAGGCGCGCACCCGCAGCGCATACAGGGTGGCGCAGGGCAGGCCCTGCGCGGTGAGCGGCGCCGCGGCGCCGCGGGCCAGCACCTTGCCGCCGCCCAGAAGGTCGTAGCGCACGACGCCGCGATCGTCCTTGGCCGCGCCGAACGTGACGGTGATGCTGTTCTCGGCCACCGCGGTCACGCGCAGGGCGCTGGGCCGGGTGGGCGGATAGACGTCGCCGCGCGGCGCGACCGTGATCTGCGCGATGTTCGACCAGCGCGAGTTGGGCTTGCCGGTGGCGCGCACCTTCCAGTACCAGCGCCCCGGCGCGAGCACGAGACTGGCCTTGAGTGTGCGCACGTGAACCGTCTGCATGCCCGTGCGGAAGCGCCGGTCGCGCGCCACCCGCAGGTCGTAGCCGCGGGCCTTCTTGACCCTGTGCCAGCGGAAGGGCACGGTGGCCGAGCGCACGACGGCGCGCTTCACGGGTCCGGCCTGCGTCGGCCCGGGCGGATGCCAGGCGGCCATTGCCTGGAGTTGCGTCCCTGCAATCAGGGTGATCAGCGAAAGCGCGAGCGAAGTCGCGGCGAACGTGCGCCAAGTCGAGGAGAACCGCCCCATCGACTGACATATCGACTTCGACATATCGCCCTCGCTCCCCCGCGTGGGGGGGACGTGCCGGTGCGCCGCGGCACGACGGTCGAGCGAGGGTCGAGGCTTAAGTGCTCGAGTCGTCGCTCGAGTCGTCGCCGCGCAGGCCGCGCACCTCGGCCAGCGAGAGGCCCTCGCGAGAGAGGAACACGAACCCCAGGCCGACGCCGAGGCAGACCTCGATCACCTGCAGCCCGACGGCGAACGCGAGCGCGTGCGGGAAGTCGATCGGGTAGGCCTGCACGAGCACCTGGGCGACCGCTGCCTGGAAGAGGCCGACGTTGCCGGGCCAGAAGGGGAAGAGCTGCACGAGCGTGGAGACGAGGAACACGAGCCCGGCCATGCCGAGCGTGGGGTGGATGTCGGCTGCCGCGAGGGCGGCGTAGATGCCGCCGATCTGGGCCGCCCAGGAAGCCAGGCCCGCGAGCAGCGCGAATGTCGCGCTGCGCGGGCGGCGCAGCACCGTCTGCCCCTGCTGCATGCCGCGCGCGATCGGGTGCAGCATCGCGAGCGCCTGCTGGCCGCGCGCGAAGGCGAGGTCGGGGCGCGGCGTGAGGCTGCCGCGGTGCCGGCGCGAGAACGCCTCCAGCCCGATGACCGCGAGCAGCACGACGATGACGACGCCGCCGAAGGCCAGGATCATGCCCTCGAAGCGCTGGGGCACGCTCACGAACGGCAGCTGCAGCAGCATGATCATCACGAGCGCGATGGCGAGCACGATCTGCTCGGCCACCAGCGAGCCCGCCAGCGTGGCGGTCGGCACGTTGTCGCCCTCCAGCCGCAGGCGTCGCTGCAGCACGGCCACGCGCCCGATCTCGCCGAGGCGCGCCGGCAGCAGGGTGTTGAGCAGGAAGCCGATGAAGAGCGCGGGCACGACGTCCGCGTAGTGGAAGCGGGGGTGGTCGGGAATCGTGTCGAGGGCGGCCTTCCAGACGACCGCCTTGAGCAGGATCGAGGCCAGGTTGAGCGCCAGGGACGCGAGCACCCACCACCAGGCGATGTTGACGTTGCTGACGGTGCTGAGGTCGACCGTGCGCAGGGCCAGCTCGAGCAGCACGGCGAAGAGCGCGAGCCCGAGTGCGATGCGCCAGGGCGCCGTGCGCTTCGCGGGCGCCTTGGTGGCGAGCTCGGAGACGGTCACGAGCTCGTAGCCCGCCGCGTGCGCGCGCTCGACGATCTCGGGCACGGCCTCGACGGTCTGGCTGCGGTCGTCGCCCGCCCCGCTGCCGTCGGCATCGTGCAGCAGCAGGATCCCGCCCGGCCGGAAGCCGACGGTCGTGCGCCGCACGATCGCCTCGACGCCCGGCTTGGCGGTGTCCCAGACGCCCTTCGTCCAGCCCACGACGGAATAGCCGCGCTGCGAAGTCGCGCGCGCCACGAACGGGTTGCGGAACCCGTGCGGCGCGCGGAAGAGCAGCGGGTGGGGCTGATAGCCGAGCGCGCTCTCGAGCGAGGCCTCGGTGCGCTCCAGCTGGCGGTCGACGTCGGCCTGCGAGGCGAACGTGAGCAGCGCGTGGTCGTAGCCGTGAGAGGCGATCTCGTGGCCCTCGTCGCTGATGCGGCGTACCAGGTCGGGGTGCGCCTCGACATGGCGGCCGAGCACGAAGAAGGTGGCGCGCACGCCGCTCGCGCGCAGCGCATCCAGCACGCCGGGCGTCCACTCCGAGGAGGGGCCGTCGTCGAACGTCAGCGCCAGCACGCGGTCGTTCGTGCCGCGTCCGGTCACGACCTTGCCGAAGAGCGCGGAGTTGGGCGTGAACGAGGCCCAGGCCCAGGTGACGACGGCCAGGCAGATGACGCCGAAGACCGCCCAGCCGGCCCAGCCCGCGAGCGCGGTGCCGACGACGGCGGCGAGAGCGGCGCCGGCGGCGATCACCACGGCCGAGGCACCGACGAAGCGCCGCACGACCGCCGGCTTCCTCATCTGGCGCCCCGCTTGCCGGCCAGCAGCTCTTCGTAGAGGTGCTCGAGCTGCACGGCGACGCTCGACCAGGCATAGCGCGTGACGGCGGTCATGCGCCCCTCGCGACCCATGCGGGCGCGCTCGGCGGGGCGGTCGAGCAGGTAGAGGAGCGCCTGCGCGAAGCGGCTCGCGGCATCGGCCGGGCTCACCATGAGCCCCTGCTTGCCGTGCTCCATGAGCAGCTGGAAGCCCGAGATGCGGCTCGCGACGACCGGGCGCCCGGTGCTCATGGCCTCCAGCAGCACCATGCCGAACGACGCGCGCTGGCAGGGCGTGCAGTGGATGTCGGCGGACGCGTAGTAGCGCGGGCGCGACCAGTCGACGCGCCCGGCCCAGATGACATCGCCGGCCACGCGCTCGGGCAGCTTGCGACGGTAGACGTTGCCCAGCGGCCCGTCACCGACGATGCACAACCGCACCGCTCCCTCGTGCTCGGCATGTACCTGCTGGAACGCTTCGAGCATCGTCGGCAGTCCATTGCGCGGATCGAAGCGCCCGAGGAAGAGGATCACCGGCTTGCCGCCCTCGCGCAACTCGGGCAGAGGCTCGGCGTCGGGCGAGAAGTGCCGGTCGTCGATGCCGTTCGGGATGATGCGGTAGTCGAACGGGAAGTACGGCGCGAGCGAGCCGATGCAGGCCTCGGAGACGACGACGTGCGCATCGAGCTTGCCGAGCCAGCGCCGCAGAATGGGCGCGAAGACGTCGAGCAGGACGCCCGGCGCGAAGACCGAGTGGTAGGTGGCGACGCCCACCGCGCCCTTCGGGATGGCCAGGGGCGCGATCGCGCACATGCTCGGGTTGTAGGGGGCGTGCAGGTGCACGACGTCGACGTCGAGCCGCTTGAAGAGCCGTTTCAGCTGCAGCACGAGTCCGGCCGGCACGGTGTGGATGGTCTGCGAGGCGTTGCCGTAGAGCGGCACGCCGACGCCGAGGCGCACGACCTCGAACCCTTCGTCGACGACAGGCCGGGCGTCCTGGTCGGCGATCGGCGGCGTGCGCAGGAGATTGCCTGTCACGACCGTGACCTCGTGGCCGCGCCGTGCGAGCTCGCGCGCCTGACCGTGGACGTGCTCGGTGATGCCGCCAAGCATCGGGTAGTAGTAATCGGTGACGATGGCGATCCGCATGCCGGGGCGCGGGCCAGCATATCCGGCTCTCCGCTTCTTGGCACTCTCGACGCGAGAGTGCCAGTGAATCGGGGAAGCTCGGGATATACTGCGGTCGCAATGCCGATCTACGAGTATCTGTGCACGGCCGGCCACCGTGTCGACGTCGTGCAGAAGTTCGCCGACGAGGCCCTGACCAAGTGTGAGGTCTGCGGCAAGCCGGCGCAGCGCGTGCTGCACGCGCCCTCGATTCATTTCAAGGGCAAGGGCTTCTACGCGACGGATTACGGCAAGGGCGGCAAGAGCGCCAACGGCGACAAGGCCTCCGAGTCGGGCAGCTCGTCGGATTCGGGCTCGAAGGAGAGCGCGGCGGCATCCTCGGGAGACGGCAACTCGAAGTCGGAGTCCAAGGGGTCGGATTCCAAGAGCTCCGAGTCCAAGAAGTCCGAGTCCAAGAGCTCGGGCGGCGACGGCTCGTCGTCCAAGAAGCCGGACAAGACCGCTTCCTGACGCTCCGCCCGGCGCGCCTCTCGAACGTCTAGGTGCAGCCGGCCGAGAACGTGTCGCCGGGCGTGGCCGCGACCGGCGCGGACTTGCCGAGCACGGCCAGGATGACGCGGCGGTTCTCGTCGCCGCCGATCAGCTCGCTGGCGCCGCCCACCGATGTCGTGGTGCCGCCCAGGCGGCAGTGCAGGGTGCTGCTCGCGCGCATCTGACGCCAGCCGAGGGCCAGCAGGTCGTTGGCCGAGAGGTCGGTCGTGAGCGGCTTGCCGATCGTGCGCCCGACGCTCGGCAGCCGGAAGAGCGTGCCAGGGCCGGCCAGCCCGTGCGCGATGGCCTGAAGCACGCGCTGCTGCCGCAGACCGCGGGTGAGGTCGTTGTCGGACGGGTCGGCGGTGTTCTCCCGGACGCGCGCATAGGCCAGCGCGTGGCGGCCGTCGAGGTGCAGACGGCCGCGCCCGAAGCGCCACGGGTGGCCGTCGAAGCTGTTCGAGATGATCTTCGTCGGGTTGTCGATCGTGACCCCGCCGAGCGCGTCGACGAGCTCGCGGAAGCCCGCGAAGTCGACCTGGACGACGTGGTTGATGGGAATGCCGGTCAGGTCCTGCACGGTCTTGATCGCGAGTGCCGGGCCGCCCAGCGTGTAGGCCGCGTTGATGCGGTCGTCCCCGTGGCCCGGAATCGTGACGCGCAGATCGCGCGGTATCGAGAGCTGGGCGATGGTGTTCCGCCCCGGGTCGACGCGCACGAGCAGGATCGAGTCGGAGCGCCCGTCACTGCCGCCCGGGCGCACGTCGGAGCCGAGCACGAGCGTGGTCGAGGCGTCCGAGAGCGGCGAGCCGCCCGGCGTGAGCGCGGCGCGCGTGCTCGCCCCGACGCGCTCGTTGGCCGCGTCCATGGAGCCGCGGAACTGCCAGTAGCCGTAGCCGACCCAGAGCACCAGCACGAGCAGTGCGCCGATCACGGCGAGCGCGACGATGCGCCAGACCGGCAGCCGCCGTCGCTTCGGCCGCGGCGGGCGCCGGGACGGCGGTTGCCGCGGGCCGGGCGCCTGCTCGTCGGGCAGCACGACGACCCCCGGGCGGCCCCGTGGGGGTGCAGGCGGCGCGGCCGGCGGGTCGGGCGGCGTTGCCACGGGGGGCTCGACGGGAGAGGACGGCGGAGCGCCGGCCGCTCCGGCGCGCGCCCGCTCCTCGATCGGGTCCCCGGCTGGGCTGCCCCGGCCGCGATACGTCCGGAACGGCCGCTTGGCGTCGTCCCCGGGCACGGCGGCACCCTACCAGCGCAATCTGAGGGGCCCCCGAGTCTCTCTTCGGGCGGGAGCTATCGTCAGCCCGTGCTCACGGTCGTGCCGACGCCGCTCGGAAACCTGCGCGACATCACGCTGCGGGCACTCGACGCACTCGCCGGCGCGAGCGTGATCGCGTGCGAGGACACGCGCCGCACGCGAGCGCTCCTGAGCGCGCTCGAGATCGCCGCTCCCGAGCTCATCGCCTGTGACGAGCGCCGCGAGCCGCAGGTCGCCGACCGCCTGGTGGCCCGCGCCGCGGGCGGCGAGCAGGTGGCGCTCGTGTCGGACTCGGGCATGCCGCTGATCGCCGACCCGGGCCGGCTGCTGCTGGCGCGTGCGCTGGCCGCGGGCTGCGAGGTCGTCGTGCTGCCCGGCCCCAGCGCGGTGGAGACGGCGCTCGTGGCCTCCGGCCTGGCCGCCGAGGGTTATGCGTTCCTCGGCTGGGTGCCGCGGGCGGCGGGCGAGCGCGCGCGCTTTCTCGCCGCTGCGCTCGCTGCGCCCTTGCCGAGCGTCTGCTTCGAATCGCCCCGCCGCCTCGCGGCCACGCTCGCCGATCTGGCGCGCCTGGCGCCGGAGCACCCGATCGCGGTCGCGCGCGAGCTGACGAAGCTGCACGAGGAGGTCGTCCACGGCAGCGCGAGCGAGGTCGCCGCGCGCGGCGTGATGGAGAAGGGCGAGGTCTGCCTGGTGCTCGCCGCGGCAGCGCGGGCCGACCGCAACGCGCCTTCGCCCGAGGCGCTGGACGCCGTGCGCGAACTGGTCGCGCTCGGCCTCCCCTCGCGCAAGGCGAGCGAGTTGGTGGCCCGGCTCACGGGCGCTCCGCGACGCGCGCTCTACGAGGCGGCCATCGGGCCCGAGCGACCTAGACTGCTGCCCTGATGCCGCGACCTGGTGAGCCCTACTACGTCACGACCCCGATCTACTACGTCAACGGCGAGCCGCACCTCGGCCACGCCTACACGACGATCGCGGCCGATGTCGCCACGCGGCACGCCCGGCGTAGCGGCGCCGACGTGTTCTTCCTGACGGGGACGGACGAGCACGGCGCCAAGGTCGCGCAGGCCGCGGCCGCCGCGGGCGTCTCGCCGAAGCAATGGGCCGATCCCGTGGCCGAGCGCTTCCGCGAGCTGGCGCGCGAGATCGAGGCCCAGAACGACTTCTTCATCCGCACCACCGACCCCGAGCACGAGGCGTTCGTCCAGCGCTTCGTGGAGCGCATGCGCGAGCGCGGGGATCTCTACGAGAGCACGTATTCGGGCCTCTACTGCACGGCCTGCGAGGCCTACTACGACGAGGACGACCTGATCGACGGGCGCTGCCCCGAGCACGGCACGGTGCCGGCCTGGACCGAGGAGCGCAACACGTTCTTCCGCCTCTCGGCCTATGCCGATGCGCTGCTCGCCCGCTACGCGGCCGATCCGCCGTTCGTGCTGCCTCAGACGCGCCTGAACGAGGTGCGCTCGCACGTCGAAGGCGGTCTGCGCGACGTCTCGATCACGCGCGAGTCGGTGCACTGGGGCGTGCCGCTGCCGTGGGACACCGACCAGGCGATCTACGTCTGGATCGACGCGCTCATCAACTACACATCAGCGCTGACCTACGCCCGCCCCGGCGAGGACCTGACCGAGCGCCTGTGGCCGGCGCGCTGGCAGCTGCTGGGCAAGGACATCCTGCGCTTCCACGCGGTGATCTGGCCCGCCATGCTGCTCTCGGCCGGCTACGAGTTGCCGCAGCAGCTGTTCATCCACGGGATGCTCGCCGGGCAGGACGGCCACCGCATGTCCAAGACGCGCGGCAACGCGATGGACTACCGCCCCGCCTCCGAGCTGTACGGCCCGGACGCGCTGCGCTACTACCTGCTGCGCGAGGTCGCCTTCGGCCAGGACGGTGGCGTGGGGTACGCCGGCATGCACGACCGCTATCACGGCGAGCTCGCCAACGAGCTCGGGAACCTCGTCTCGCGCAGCGTCGCGATGGTGACGCGCTACCGCGACGGCGTGATTCCCGCGGTGCCCTCTGCGCCCGAGCTGGTCGAGCTGGCGCGCGAGGTCGCCCACGGCTACGAGCACCGCTTCGAGGTGCTCGACTTCACGGGTGCCCTGGAGCGCGTGTGGGAGCTCGTGCGAGCGCTCAACCGCTTCGTCGAGTCGCGCGCGCCGTGGGAGCTCGCGCGCAGCGAGGAGCCCGGCGCCCCGGCGGCGCTCGACGAGACGCTGGCGACGCTCTGCGAGGGCGTGCGCACCCTCGCGGTGCTGTTGTGGCCGTTCCTGCCGGCCAAGGCCCCGCTCATGCTGGCCGCCGTGGGCGAGCCGGGCGACGACGTCGGCTTCGACCGGGCGGCGCTCGGCACGGGCAGCGGGCGGAAGGTGGAAGCGTCGGGCGCGCAGCTCTTCCCGCGCATCGACGCGCCCCCGGCGTGATCGACACGCACGCGCACCTGCAGGGCCTCGAGGGCGGCGCCGAGGCGGCCATCGCGGAGGCCCGCACGGCAGGCGTGGGGCAGATCGTCTGCATCGGCGACTCGCCCGAGCTCGCGCAGGAGGCGATCGCCCTGGCGCGCGCCCACCCCGGCGTCTTCGCCACCGCCGGACTGCACCCGCACCGCGCCGAGGCCTGGAACGAGCAGGTGCGCGACCAGCTCGATGCCCTGCTGGCGGACCCGGCCGTCGTGGCCGTGGGGGAGTGCGGCCTCGACTACTACCGCGACCGTGCGCCGCATGCGGCCCAGGCGATCGCCTTCGCCGCTCAGGTCGAGCTCGCCGAGCGTCACCGCAAGCCGCTCGTGATCCATACGCGGGAGGCGGCCGACGACACCCTCGCCGTCCTGCGGCAGACGAGCGCCGCGGTGATCCTGCACTGCTTCTCACTGCCCGAGCACCTGGACGAGGCCGTCGAGCGCGGCTGGTACGCGTCGTTCGCGGGCAATGTCACCTACCCCTCGGCGACGGCGCTCGCGGACGCCGCGCGGCGCGTGCCGGCGGAGCTGCTGCTGCTCGAGACCGACTGTCCGTACCTCTCGCCCGTGCCCTTCCGCGGCAAGCCGAACCGCCCGCACTACGTGCTGGAGACGCTGAGGGCTGTCGCCGCGGCGCGCGGGGTCGGCGAGGCGGAGCTGGCGGCGGTCGTGCAGGCCAACGCAGCGCGCGTCTTCGCCCTGCCGTGAGCACGCCGCGCCAGGTCACGCTCGCGCGCCTGGCCGAGCTCGGGCTGCGGCCGGACAAGGAACTCGGGCAGCACTTCCTCGTCGACGACAACCTGCTGGGCGTGATCGAGCGCCTCGCGGCGCTCGAGCCGGATGACGTCGCCCTCGAGATCGGCGCCGGTGTCGGCACGCTGACAGCGCACCTGGCAGGTCTCTGCGCGCACGTGCACGCGGTCGAGATCGACCGGCGCCTCGAGGAGGCGCTGACGCGCACGCTGGAGGGCTCGAGCAACGTGACCGTGCACTGGGGCGACGCCATGCGCATGGCGCTGGACGCCTTCGAGCCGCCGCCGACGGCCTTCGTCGCCAACCTGCCCTACCACGTCGCGGCGCCGCTCCTACTCGACTCCATCGGCGGTCTCCCCGGGGTGCGGCGCTGGTGCGTGCTCGTCCAGCGCGAGATCGCAGAGCGGCTCACCGCCGGGCCGGGCGACGCGCTCTACGGGGGGCCGAGCGTGCTCTGCGCACTGGCGCTCGAGCCGAGCGGGCGCCACGCCGTCTCGCGCAGCGTCTTCGTCCCCGTGCCGAACGTCGACTCCACGCTCGTCGCGTTCGCGCGCCGCGCCGAGTGGAAGGGCCTGGCCGGCGACTGGCCGCAGATCGTGGCGACCGTGCGTGCCGCCTTCGCGTATCGCCGCAAGACGATCGCGAACGCGCTCACGCTGGCCGGGTGGCGCGAGGATCGCCGCGCCGTGGACGCAGCCTGCGCGCTCGCCGGCGTCGATCCGGGCGCGCGCGCCGAGGCGTTGCCCGCGGAGGCCTTCGCGCGCCTGGCGCGAGCCGGTGCCTGACGTGATCGCCGGCGTCAAGATCAATCTCAGCCTGCGTGTCGGCCCCCGCCGAGCAGATGGCTATCACGAGCTCGCGACGGTGCTCGCGCGACTGTCCGCCGGCGACACCGTCGAGCTCGAGCCCGCGGCGGTCACGCACGTCGAGGCGGCCGGCCTGACCGGCGGCGACACGCTCGTCACGCGCGCGCTCGAGCTGCTCGCAGCGCGTGCCGGCTCACGCCGGGGGCTGGCGCGTGCGGATCCACAAGCTCGCGCCCGTCGGCGCCGGGCTCGGCGGCGGGAGCGCCGATGCGGGCGCCGCCCTGCAGCTGGCCAACGCGACGCTGCCCGCGCCGCTGGCTGACGGCGAGCTGGTCGAGCTCGCCGCTGCGGTGGGCTCCGACGTCCCGTTCTTCGCCTCAGGCCTCGAATCGGCACTGGCGCGGGGCCGCGGCGAGCGGCTCGAGGCCTGCCCGCTCGGGGCGCAGGGCTGGATCGTCGCAGCCTGGCCGGGTCAGGCGCTCGCCACGGCGGATGTCTACGCGCGCTACCGGCCGAGCGAGGGAGCGGGTGAGCGCGCTGCTGCCCTGAGCGCCGAGCCCTTCGCGACGGCTGACGTCGAGCTGCTGGCGTCCCTGATCGAGAACGACCTTGGGCCTGCGGCCGAGGAGCTCTGCCCGCCCACGGCAGCGCTGCGCGGGCAGCTGCTCGCGCAGGGTGCGAGGGCCGCGGCCGTGAGCGGATCCGGCTCCGCCGTCTTCGGCCTGTTCGCGAGCGAGGGTGGGGCGCAAGCGGCGTACGAGCGGCTTGCGGGCAATGTGGCCTGGACGGCGATCTCCCGCCTCTGGCAGGGCGGCGCTGGCGCTAGGATCAAGCCATGAGCTACCAGGTCGGGCCTGAAGACGTGGTGGTCGTCGATCGCGACGGGCGACGGGTGCCGCCGCCCGGTCCGACGGGCCTCCACGGGAGACTGCGCGAGCGCCGCGTGCTGCTCGCCGCTGCGCTGGCAGCTCTGGAATTCCTGGCAGTCGCGTTCTGGGGAGCCTCGACGATCACGATCGTGCTCTTCGGGCTGCTGGCCGTGGCCGTCTACTACTTCGTCGGGCGCCAGCTCAAGCCGGGCATGTTGCGCGAGGCCGCCTGGATCGTCGCGTTCGCCCAGGGCCTGCTCGCCCTGGTCGTGGTCGCGATCCCCGTGACGATCTTCTTCACCATCCTGATCGCCGTCGTGGTGCTGCTCGTGCTGCTGATGCGGCTGCTCGCCGATCGCAGCCGTTCGTAGAGCTCGTTTCGGGATGAGGGTGTGGGTCTGGGGTGGTTGGAGCGAGCAGGGGCGCCGGCCGGCTCGCAGATCCGGTTGGAACCCTTTCAAGAGCCGGCCGGCGTTCCTGCGAAGCCCCGGGCCCGCCTCGCGCAGCGAGCGAGCGCCCGGGTCGGACGGAAGTCAATCACCGGGGCACTCTCGGAGTCGATCGAAGCTTCGCAAGCTGTATGGGTGCCCTGGTGATCGGCTGCAGGCCGATCCAGCCGCTCCAGGCACTGCGGTCATCCCGAACCGAGCTCTTAGACTGCGCGGGCCGGTGGGGCGTGGCCAAGCGGTAAGGCAACGGGCTTTGGTCCCGTGATCCCAGGTTCGAATCCTGGCGCCCCAGCCTTGATCCTCGTTCAGACGGGGCGGCGGCCCGCGAACAGGCGGACGGGCCCCGCCCAGGTGCGCTCGGCCTCCCGCGCGCCTTCGAGCTCGACCCGGCCGGCGAGACCGGCGGCTTCCACGTTGCCGCGGGCCGGCGCCGGCGCCTCGCCGAAGACGTCGATACCGACCACGCGAAGCCGGGGAGGGACGGTGCCTCTCCCCGGTTGAGCGTATGCAGTCGTCACGGCGCAGGATGCCCGTTAGACTGACCGCGCGCTCCCACGGGGGCCGCGCCGATGGCTGCGATTTCCACGATCATCATGGCCGGCGGGATGGGCACCCGGATGCGCTCGCCGCTGCCGAAGGTCCTGCACGAGCTGTGCGGGCTGCCGATGCTGGCCTGGGTCGCCCGCGCGGCGCGCGAGGCGGGCGCCGGCGACGTGATCGTCGTGGCCGGGCCGGAGACGGCCGAGCCCATCGCCGCAGCGCTGCCGGACGTCCGCGTGGTCGTGCAGTCGCCGGCCAACGGAACGGGCCACGCCGTGATGGTGGGAATGGAGGCGGTGCCGGCGACGAGCGAGCTCGTGGTCGTGCTGTCCGGCGACACGCCGCTGATCGAGCCCGCGACGGTGCAGCGCGCAATCGCGGCCTGCACGGGAGACGCCGGCGGCGCGCTCGTGAGTGCCCGGCTGGCGCCCCCGCACGCCTACGGCCGCATCGTGCGGGACGGCGCGCGCGTGGCGCGCATCGTCGAGGCCCGCGATGCCACGCCCGAGGAGCTGGCGCTGGACGAGTTCAACGTCGGGCTCTACTGCTTCCGGCGCGAGGCGCTGGCCGCGGCGCTGCCGCGCCTGACCGCGCAGAACGCCCAGGGCGAGCTCTACCTGACCGACGTGATCGGGCTGCTGGCAGAGGATGGCGCAGCGGCCGTGGCCGTCGACGAGCCGGCGCCGGAGACCGCCGAGGGCGTCAACACGCTGGCCGAGCTGGCAGAGCGAGAGGCGGCGCTGCGGCGGCGCATCCTGCACGCGCACATGCTGGCCGGCGTGCGCATCGTCGATCCCGCCACCGCGTATGTGGACGGCGACGTCCGGCTCGAGCCCGGTTGCCGCCTGGAGCCCAACGTCATGTTGCGCGGCGCCACCTCCGTGGGAGCCGGGAGCGTGATCGGCCCGAACGCCATGATCGATGACGGAGCGGTGGGCGAGAGGTGCCGCGTCGGGCCGTTCGCCTATCTGCGCCCCGGCTGCACGCTGGGGGACGGCGCCCAGGTGGGGCGCTTCGTCGAGCTCAAGAACACCTCCCTCGGGGAGGGCGCCAAGGTGCCGCACCTGAGCTATGTCGGTGATGCCGACGTCGGTGCCGGCAGCAACCTGGGCGCCAGCACGATCACCGCCAACTACGACGGGCGCAACAAGCACCGCACGACGATCGGCGAGGGCGTCAGCACGATGGTGCATTCCACGCTGGTCGCGCCGGTCATGGTCGGCGACGGCGCCTTCGTTGCGGCCGGCAGCGTGATCACCGAGGATGTCGAGCCGGGCGCACTGGCGATCGCGCGCCCGCGCCAGACGACCAAGCCCGGATATGCCCAGCGCGTCGAGGCGCGCCGGAAGGAGCAGGAGCAGTGACGCCCGATCCTCTGTTCGGCGCCGGCGAGTTCCTTCCCGAGCGCAACAACGGCACCGACGACGCGCCGCGCTCGAGCTCGCGCGACGGCACGTCCTTCCGGCGGATGATGCTCTTCGCCGGGCGCTCGAGCCTCGATCTGGCCGAGCGCATCGCCGACGAGCTCGGCGTCGCGCTCGGCGAGTCCACGCTCAAGACGTTCCCGAACACCGAGACGTACGTCCGCCTCAACGAGTCGGTGCGCGGCTCGGACGTCTTCCTGATCCAGTCGGGCTCGCGCCCGGCCAACGATCACTTCGTCGAGCTGCTGATCATGATCAACGCGGCGCGCCTGGCCTCGGCCAAGCGCATCACGGCGGTCGTGCCGTGGTTCCCCTACGCGCGCCAGGACAAGAAGTCCGCGCCGCGCGAGCCGATCACGGCGCGTCTCATGGCCGACATGCTCGAGACGGCCGGCGTCGACCGCGTGCTGACGATGGATCTGCACGCAGGACAGGTGCAGGGCTTCTTCCGCGTGCCGGTCGACCACATGACGGCGCTGCCGATGTTCCAGCAGTACTTCCTCGATCTCGGCCTGCCGAAGGACGAGATCGTCGTCATCTCGCCCGACACCGGCCGCGTCAAGCTGGCCAAGAAGTTCGCGGAGATGCTCGGCGGCGAGCTGGCGGTGCTGACCAAGGAGCGCCCGGCGCACAGCCGCGCGCAGGTCACCAACGTGATCGGCGACGTCAAGGGCAAGACCTGTGTGATCTCGGACGACATGATCGACACCGCCGGGACGCTCGTCGCGGGTGCCGAGGCCATCCATCAGGCGGGTGCGCGCTGCATCTACGCGTGTGCGACGCACCCCGTGTTCTCGGAGCCCGCGCTGCAGCGCCTGCAGGACTCGGTGCTCGAGCAAGTCGTGGTCTGCGATACCATTCCCGTCGATCCGACCACGAAGCCCGACAAGGTGCGGGTGCTCTCGGTGGCGCGGATCCTCGCCGAGACCATTCACAACGTCTTCACCGATGACTCGGTGTCGGCGATCTTCAAGGGCGAGAACCAGCTTTTCTAGGGACGGCGGCGCCGCCCCGTGAACAAACGCGAGAAGGCAGTCATGCTCGAGATCGAGACACGCGAGATCGGTGGCACGTCGAGTGCGCGCGCGGTACGCCGCACGGGCAAGATCCCGGGCGTCCTCTACGGCAACGGGCGCGAGGCGCTTCCGTTCGCCGTCGAGAGCCGTCATCTGCGCGAGACGCTGAGCGAGGCCGGCGGCCGCCACTCCATCATCGAGGTCAAGGTCCCGGGCGCCGCCACGCCGGTGCACGCGATCATCAAGGACATGCAGCTGCACCCGCTGCGCGACACGTTGCAGCACTTCGACCTGCTCGAGGTGCGCATGGACCGGACGATCCAGGCCACGGTCTCGATCGTCCTGGTCGGCGAGGCCGAGGGCGTCAAGACGTTCGGCGGCATCCTCGCGCAGAACGCGCACGAGATTCAGATCGAGGCCCTGCCGGGCGACCTGCCCGAGCACGTCGAGCTCGACATCACGTCGCTCGGCATCGGCGACTCGATCAAGATCAGCGACCTGCCGGAGCGCGCCGGGATCACCTACCTCGGCGATCCCGACACCATGCTCGCAAGCGTCGCGCAGCCCAAGGGCCCGACGGCCGAGGAAGAGGCCGCGGAGGCCGAGGCAGCCGAGGCAGCAGAGGCCGCGGAGGCACGCGAGACCGCCGGCGAAGGCGATGCCGAGGGCGAGGGCGGCGCGGCTTCGGACGCGGAGTAGCCGCCTTCTTCCGGTTCCGCAAGCGGCATACCCCCGTGGACCTGCTCGTCGCGGGGCTCGGCAATCCGGGCACCCGCTACGCCGATACGCGTCACAACCTCGGCTACCTCGTCGCAGCCGAGCTGGCCGCGCGCTGGCACGCGCCCGCCGAGCGTGAGAAGTTCGGCGGGGCGCTCAGCGAGGTGCGCCTCGAGGACGGTACGACCGTTGCGCTGCTGCGCCCGCTGGGCTTCATGAATCTCTCGGGCGGGCCGGTGCAGAAGGCGGTGCGCAGCTACGGCCTCGGCGCCGACCAGGTCGTCTGCGTGCACGACGACGTCGAGGCGCGCTTCGGCCAGGTACGTGCGAAGTTGGGTGGCGGCCTGGGCGGCCACAACGGCCTGCGCTCCGTGGCAGAGCGGCTCGGCACCCGCGATTTCGGCCGCGTGCGCTGCGGCATCGGCCGCCAGCGCGCGGGGGATCGCCGCGATCTCGCCGACTGGGTGCTCTCGCCGTTCGAGCCCGATGAGGATCCGGCGCCCATGGTGGGCACGGCCGCCGACTGCGTCGAGCTGATCGCGCGCGAGGGCATCGAGGCGGCGATCGCCGCCTATCCGTGAGTCGTCCTCCTCAGGACGCGAGCGTGGCGAGCGCGGCGTAGAGCTCGCGCGCCGCGCGCTCGCCGAGCACGAGACTCTCGAGCCGGTAGCTCTCGTCGGGCCCGTGGATGCCGTCCGCGTCGAGCGCGAAGCCCGAGAGCACCGTCGGGATGCCGCGATCGGCGAGCGCTCCCAGAATCGGGATGGAGCCGCCGCTGCGCACGAACAGCGGATCGTTACCGGTCGCACGCTTGAGCGCACCGCGGGCCAGCGCGAGCACTGGATCGGCCGCGTCGAAGCCGGCCGCCTCGCCGGGCTCGACCTCCAGCTCGATCTGCGCGCCGGGCGGCGCGGCCTCGCGCAGCAGGCGTTCAAGCGCGGCCGTGATCGCCTGGCCGTCCTGGCCGAGGGCCACGCGCACGCTCAGGCGCGCGCTGGCGGTGCAGGGGATGATCGTGCGCCGCTGCACCGCATCGCCGCTCTCGATGCCGTTGATGTCGAGGCTCGTGTCCGCCCAGGTGCGCGCGTACAGCTCCGCGGCGGCGCCGGGAGCGATCTCCGTGGCGCCCGCCTCGGCCAGCACGCCCGCTCCGGCGGGGAGCCCGGCCCAGGAGGCCGTCTCGGCGGCGCTCGGCACGGCCAGCCCGGCCCGCAGCTCGGAGCGCAGCCTGCCGTCGGGGCCGGCGGTGACCTGGGCGAGCATCTGCGTGAGCACGTTGGCGGCGTTCAGCGCGACGCCGCCGTAGACCCCGGAGTGCAGGTCGCGCTCGGCCGTGCGCACGCGCAGATGGGCCATGATCGCGCCGCGCACCGCGACGTGCAGCGCCGGGTTGTCCTCATCGATCATGCCTCCGTCGAAGACGATCGCGCAGTCGGCGCCGCGCTCGTCCTCCGCGACGAAGCGCAGCACGTTCATGCCTCCGACCTCTTCCTCGCCTTCCAGCACGACGCGCACGTGCACCGGGAGCTCGCCCGCGCGCGCGAGCTCACAGGCCACGTGCAGAAGGGGCAGGAAGTTGCCCTTGTCGTCGCTCGCCCCGCGCGCATACAGCCGGCCGTCGCGCACCACGGGATCGAAGGGGTCACTCGTCCAGAGGTCGCGCGGATCGGGCGACTGCACGTCGTAGTGGCCGTAGATCAGCACGGTGGGCGCGTCGGCCCGGCGCGAACGCAACTCGCCCAGGCAGAGCGGGTTACCGTAGCCCGAGACGACCTCGGCGCTGCCGCCCGCGGCGGTGATGCGCTCGCAGGCCCACTCGGCGGCGCGCAGGAGGTCGGCCGGGTTGCCCCCGCCCGAGGAGATGGAGGGGATCCGCAGCCAGTCGCAGAGCTCGTCGAAAAGGGTGTCTGTCACGGGGCGGAGGCTATCCTGCAGCCGCCGGCCCCGTGCCGGCCGGAGTTGTGGACCACGCTATGGAACGAACCCTCGATCTCAGGCTCGCCGACCTCGCATCCGTGACGGATGAGGTCGCCGCACAGGCGGCCGTCGCGCAATTCGCAGGCGCGCTCGATTCGGCGCTTCCCGCCCGTGCGCGCTGCCCCGAGGCGGCGCTCGCGCCGCTCCTGGCCGCGCTCTGGCTGCGGCGCCGGGGCGAGACGCGAAGCGGCCTGGCGGTGCTCTGCGACGACGACGAAGCCGCGCGCGAGGTGGCCGACGAGGCGGCCTGGTACGCGCCGGCGGCCGAGGTCGGTTTCATCCCCTCGCGCGGCGTGCCGTATGGCTCCGGGCTCGAGCCGGCGCCGCACCTCGTCGGCGAGCGCGCCCGCGGGCTCGGCCTGCTGCGAGCGGGTGGACTCGTGGCCATCTCGGCCGCTGCGCTGGTGGAGCGCGTGCCGCCCCCCGACCGCCGCTCGGGCGCCCTGCACGTCGAGCGCGGGGGAGACCTGCCGCGTGACGAGGCGGTCGCCGCTCTCGTCGGAGCGGGCTATACGCGTGTCGAGCGGGTGGGCGATCGCGGTGAGCTGGCCGTCCGCGGCGACATCCTCGACGTCTTCCCGACGACCGGCGCGGAGCCCGTCCGCATCGAGTTGTTCGGCGATGAAGTCGAGCGCATCTCGCGCTTCTCGGTGTTCACGCAGCGCTCGCTCGCCGAGCTCGAGCGGAGCGATCTGCAGCCCGCGCGCGAGGCGCGCCGCGCGGCCGCGGACGTCGAGGAGTGGACGCATTCCGAAGACGTCCCCGTCCCGAACGACCTCGTCTCCCTGGCGCCCGAGCTGATCGCCCACGGCGTGCTCTGCGCCTGGCAGCCCGAGCGCGTGCTGGAGGCGGCGCGCGACCGCCTGACGGAGGCCGCGGCGAGCCACTCGCGCTCTGCGCGCGAACGCGCCTACGTGAGCGAGTCGTCGGTGGTGGAGTTGCTCGAGGGCGTGAGCGCGCTCGATCCCCTGCAGGGCGACGCAGGCTTCGAGGCGCAGCGGCCCGCGCTGGCGGGCCGCGGCATCAGCGAGGCCGAGGCCGAGCTGCTCGGGCTCGTGCGCACCGGTCTGCGCGTGATCGTGGCCTTCCCGCACCGGGGCGATGCCGAGCGCACACAGCTCGCCCTGCGACGGGTCGAGGCGACGCTGCTCGCCCCGGGGCAGCCGCTGCCGGAGGGGGCGGGAGTGAGCTTCGCGGTCTCGCCGCTGAGGCGCGGGGTGGTGTGGCCGAAGGCGCGCCTGGCCGTGGTCTCGGCGCAGCAGCTGTTCCGGCGCCGGGCGGCGGGCGCCACGGTCGCCGGGCGCCTCGGGCGCGCGCTCTCGAGCGCCGCCGATCTGCGCCCTGGTGACCACGTCGTGCACGTCGAGCACGGCGTCGGCCGCTTCCTCGGCTTCGACACCAAGACGGTCGGCGGCGTCACGCGCGACTACGTCAATCTGCAATTCAAGGGCGAGGACAGGCTCTTCGTCCCGCACGACCAGCTGGCCAAGCTCTCGCGCTACATCGGCGCCGACGGCCGGGCGCCCGCCCTCTCGAAGCTCGGGGGCAAGGCCTGGCACACGCTGCGCTCGCGTGCCCGCGCCGCCGTGCACGAGCTGGCGGGAGAGCTGCTGCGGCTCTACGCCGTGCGCCAGACGCGCACGCGCGAGCCCTACGCCGACGAGGAGGGCTGGCTCGAGCGCCTGGAGCGCGCCTTCGCGTACACGGAGACCGAGGATCAGGGCCGCGCCATCGACGAGGTGCTCGAGGATCTCACCGGCGAGCAGCCGATGGACCGGCTGATCTGCGGCGACGTCGGCTTCGGCAAGACGGAGGTCGCCATGCGGGCCGCCTTCCTGGTCGCGATCTCGGGGCGTCAGGTGCTCGTGCTGGCGCCCACCACGCTGCTCGTGCAGCAGCACCTGCAGACGTTCCGCGATCGCTTTCGCGACTTCCCGGTGCGCGTCGAGGCGGTTTCGCGGATGCGCGACGCCTCCGAGGTCAAGCAGGCCCTGCGCTCCTTCAACGAGGGCAAGATCGAGGTTCTGATCGGCACGCACAGGCTGCTCTCGCGCGATGTCATCCCGAAGCAGCTCGGCCTGATCGTCGTGGACGAGGAGCAGCGCTTCGGCGTCCGGCAGAAGGAGCTGCTGCGACAGCTACGGCTCGAGGTCGACGCCCTCTCGATGTCGGCCACGCCCATTCCGCGCACGCTGCACATGTCGCTGGCGGGCTTGCGCGACATCTCGGTCATCGCCACCCCTCCGCGCGGGCGCCAGCCGATTCGCACGCACGTGGCCGAGTACGACGAGGCGCTGGTGGCCGCGGCGCTGCGCCGCGAGCTGGCGCGCGACGGGCAGGTCTTCTACCTGCACAACCGCGTCGAGACGATCTACGAGGCGGCCGAGAAGCTGCGCCGGCTCGTGCCGGAGGCGCGCATCGGCGTCGGGCACGGCCAGATGGACGACCGCGCGCTCGAGCAGGCCATGGTCGAGTTCCTGCGCGGCGACCTCGACGTGCTGGTGGCGACCACGATCATCGAGAGCGGGCTCGACATCCCGCAGGTCAACACGCTCATCATCGAGCGCGCCGACGTGCTCGGGCTGGCTCAGCTGTACCAGATCCGCGGCCGCGTGGGCCGTGGCGAGAACGCCGCGCACGCCTATCTCATGTATCCCGACGGCAGCGAGCTCTCCGAGGAGGCGCGGGCGCGCCTCGCGGCGCTGGCCGATTACACCGAGCTGGGCTCGGGCTACCGCGTCGCCCTGCGCGATCTCGAGCTGCGCGGTGCCGGCAGCCTGCTCGGCGACGAGCAGTCGGGCCACGTGGCGGCGGTGGGATTCGAGCTGTACTGCGACCTACTGGCCGAAGCGGTGGCCGAGCTGAGCGGCAACCGGGGCGCGCTCATGCGGCCCGTGCGCCTCGATCTGGCGCTCGACGCCTACGTTCCGGCCGACTACGTGGCCTACGAGGCCGCCAAGCTGGACGTGCACCGCCGCATCGCGCTGTCCGAGACGGTCGACGAGCTGCGCGACATCGAGATCGAGCTCACCGACCGCTTCGGCGAGCCGCCTGCGCCCGTCGAGAACCTGATCCTGGCCCAGGAGGCGCGCGTCAAGCTGGCGCTGCTGGGGGCGGACTCGCTGACCGTACGCGGGACGCGCGCCACGGTGGCGCGCGTCGTGCTCGGGCCGACCGACCTGCGCGAACTGCGCGAGAAGCACGGACGCGTGCTCTACAACGCCTCGGCGGCCGAGATCGGGCTGCCGCTGGCGCCGGAGCGGCCCCTGGCACAGGTGATCGCGCTCGTGGACACGCTCGGTGACCTCATTAATCGCGGTAGAGCGCAGGGTTAAGCGTCGGTGAAGCGGCCCGCGCAGGTCTTGCGGCAGCGCACAAGCGCAGCGATGCTGCGTTTGGAGGGTCCCGCTGCTGCTATAGATGAGTCGCGGTGGCTCACCCGAATGAGGGAGTACGCAAGCCCTCCCGCTCCCTGAGCCCAAGCGACTTCTCACAAGGCTGTCCCATGCATCTGCCCGTCCGTCTCCGCGTGCCGCTCGTCGGCCTCACGATCTGCTCCACCGCACTGCTCGTCAGTGCGTGCGGCGGTAGCTCCGGCTCCTCCGACAAGGTCCCGTCCACCGCCATTGCCGTGGTCGGCTCGGAGACCGTTGCGAAGTCCAGCCTCGATACGCGCATGGCGACCCTCTGCGAGCAGTACAAGGCCGCCAAGAAGGCCTGCCCCAAGCCGGGCACGGCGGCGCGCAAGCAGCTGCAGCAGAGCGTCGTGGTCACCCTCGTGCAGCAGGCCGAGTTCGCCGAGGCCGGCAAGCAGCTCAAGGTCGTGGTGAAGCCGGCGGATGTGACGAAGAACCTGCAGAAGCTCGAGCTGCAGTACGCGAAGGGCGCCAACGGCAAGGTCGACGCCGCCAAGTGGAAGAAGGTCCTCGCGGACAACCACACGAGCGAGGCGCTGGTCGTCGAGGGCCTGCGCGACGGGCTCCTGAAGCAGGCCATCTACGTGAAGCTGACCAAGAGCGTCGCGGTCAACAACCAGGACGTGGCCACCTACTACGCCAAGAACAAGGCGCAGTACTCCACGCCCGCCACCCGGCAGGTCCGCCACATCCTGGTCAAGGACAAGGCCACCGCCGACAAGATCTACGCCCAGCTCTCCTCCAGCGACGCGCAGTTCGCCGCGCTGGCGAAGAAGTACACGATCGACCCGGGCTCGAAGTCGAGCGGCGGCAAGCTCGGAGTCATCACGAAGGGTCAGACCGTCCCCGTCTTCGACAAGGTCGCCTTCAGCATCAAGACCGGCCAGGTCGCCCCGCCGGTCAAGAGCTCCTACGGCTGGCACGTGATCGAGGCCACGGGCAACACCGTCCCGGCCACCCAGCAGCCGCTCAACGCGGCGCTCAAGAAGACGATCCGCGCCACGCTGCTGACGCAGAAGAAGCAGACCGTCGCCAACAAGTGGTTCTCGGCCTTCCAGAAGAAGCTCGAGAAGAACGTGATCTACGCGGCCGGCTACGCGCCTCCCAAGACGACGAGCACGGCCTCGACGGCAGCGACTACGGCCGGATGATGAACCGCTCGGCCGCAGGACTGTGTGCAGGGGTCGCGGTGCTCGGGGCACTCGTGCTCGCCGGTTGCGGCGGGAGCAGCGGCTCGGGTAGCGACGTGCCGCCGAACGCCGTGGCGGTCGTCGACGGCACCCCGATCACCGCCACCGATCTCCGCACCACGATGCGCATCGCGCAGCTCTCCATGAAGACGTCGTATCCCGTTCCGGGCACGACCGACTGGATCTCGCTGCGCCAGCGCGCGCTCGAGGCGCTCGCGCACGACGCCGAGCTCCGCGCGTGGGCACACAACCTCGGGGTGACGGTGAAGCCGAGTGCGGTCGACGCAGCGCTCAAGCAGACGCTCGCGAGCGCGTTCCCCGGCACGACCGCGGGCACCATCGACGAGGACAAGGTCAACGCCGAGTTCCGCTCGACGGGGATGACGCGCGATCTGCTGCGGCACCGCATCGAGACGAAGCTGCTGGCCCAGGCCGCCGCCGCCAAGGTGGCCGGCAACCCGACCATCACGGACGCCCAGGTGCTGGCGCAGTACGACAAGGACAAGGCGACGGTCTACGCGCTCCCGGAGCGCCGCAAGGTGCGGCACATCCTGGTCAAGGACAAGGCCACTGCCGACATGCTCTACTCGCAGCTCTCGTCCTCGGATGCCGATTTCGCGGCGCTCGCCAAGCAGTACTCCACCGACAGCACGAAGAACAACGGCGGCGATCTCGGACTCGTCAACCGCACGAGTCTCGTCAAGCCGTTCGCGGACGTCGCGTTCACCCTCAACGAGGGCGTCGTCTCGGAGCCGGTCAAGACGCAGTTCGGCTGGCACCTGATCGAGCCGATGGGGCCGGTGCTGCCCGCGAGCACGCGGCCGCTCGATGCGACGCTCAAGTCGCAGATCCGCACCCAGCTCGCCGACCAGAAGCGCCAGAAGACGATCGCGAACAAGTTCGACCTGGCCGTGATCGACCTCAGCAGAGACATCCAGTTCGCGCCCGGTTACGCGCCCGCCGACCAGACAACATCGCAGTGACCGGCGGCGCGGCGGCGCCGATCGCTCTGATCGTGGCACTCGGCCCGGGTGAGCCCGAGCTGGTGCCGGCAGCGGCGCTGGAGGCCCTGGGCGCGGCGGGCAGCGCTGCCCCCCACGATCTCCCTGACGCCCTCAGGGAGCGGCTGGAGGCACTCGGCATCGCCCTCGACGGCGCTGCTGCGACGGCCTGCGCGCCCGACGCCTCCGCCTATGCGCTGGCGCGTGCGCAACCGGCTGCCGCGACCGTGCCCGAGCGCTCGCTGCTCGCCCGGCAGGCGGCACAGGCGGCTGCGGGAGCGCTGCTCGACCTGACGGCCGTGCTGCGCCGCGAATGCCCCTGGGATCGCGCCCAGACGGCGACGTCGATCGTGCCGCACACGGTCGAGGAGGCCTACGAGGTCGCCGACGCGGTGCGGGAGGCCGGACTCTCGCCGAAGCTGATCGACGAGCTCGGCGACCTGCTCTTCCAGACGACCTTCCTGGCGCTGCTGTGCGAGGAGGCCGAGGTCGGATCGTGGGAGGACGTCGCGCTCGGCGTGACCGCCAAGCTGCGCATTCGCCACCCCTGGGTGTTCGGCGCGGAGAGCGCCGAGACCGCCGGCGACGCGCGCAACCGCTGGGAGGGCGTCAAGGTCGAGAGCGAGGGCCGCGAGGGCATCTTCCACGACGTGCCGGCCGCCCTGCCGGCTCTGCTCGAAGCGCGCAAGGTCCAGCGGCGCGCCGCTGCCATCGGCTTCGAGTACGCCACCGCCGGCGACGCGTTCGGCGATCTCGAGAGCGAGCTGGCCGAGCTTCGGGCCGAGCTGCGCGACCGGCGCGAGCCGGAGCCCGAGCGCGAACCGCTGCCGGCGCTCGTCGGCGAGCTGGGGGACGTGCTGTTCGCCTGCGTCAACGTCGCCCGCAGGCACAACTGCGATCCCGAGCTCGCGCTGCGCGCCGCGACGGCCCGCTTCCGCGGCCGGGTCGAGCTCGCCGAGCGCCTGGCGGCCGCCGCGGGCGTCGAGTTCCGCGCGGCGGGGATGCCGGAGCAGGAGCACTACTATCAGGCGGCCAAGCGTTCTCTCAGGGAAGGCCAGTGACAGCGATCGCATCCGTGTACGCGCGCCAGATCCTCGACTCGCGCGGAAATCCGACCGTCGAGGTCGACGTCGTCACCGACGGCGGCGCGCGCGGTCGCGCCGCCGTGCCCTCCGGAGCCTCGACCGGCTCCCACGAGGCGATCGAGCGGCGTGACGGCGGAGCCGCCTATGGCGGCAAGGCGGTCGAAGGCGCGGTCGCGAGCGTCAACGACGAGCTCGCTCCCGCACTGGTCGGGCACGACGTGCACGACCAGCGCGGCATCGACCGCCTCCTGTGCGAGGTCGACGGGACGCCGGACAAGGGCCGCGTGGGCGCCAATGGCGTGCTCGGCGCTTCGCTGGCCGCCGCCAAGGCCTCGGCCGCGGCGCTCGACCTGCCGCTCTGGCGCTCGCTCGGCGGGCCCGCCGCGCACGTCCTGCCGGTGCCGATGATGAACGTCATCAACGGCGGCGCGCACGCCGACAACGCGCTCGACCTGCAGGAGTTCATGGTCGTGCCGCACGGCGCGCCGAGCTTCGCCGAGGCGCTGCGCATCGGCAGCGAGGTCTACCACGCGCTCAAGGCGCGCCTCCACCGCGACGGCCTCAGCACCGCCGTCGGCGACGAGGGCGGGTTCGCGCCGGAGATCGCCTCCGCCGAGGCCGCGATCGAGCTGATCCTGGCCGCGGCCGGCGATGCCGGGCACTCGGCGTCCGTCGGCATCGCGCTCGACCCCGCGATGACCGAGCTCTACCGCGACGGCTCCTACCACGTGGAGGGGCGCGCGCTCGGCTCCGAGCAGCTCGTGGACTGGTGGGAGAAGCTGTGCGGGAGCTATCCCATCCTCTCGCTCGAGGACGCGATGTCCGAGGACGACTGGGACGGCTGGCGGCACCTGACCGAGCGCCTGGGGGCCGGTACGCAGCTGGTGGGCGACGATCTCTTCGTCACCAACCCGGAGCGCATCGCGCGCGGCATCGAGGCCGGGGTCGCGAATGCCATCCTCATCAAGGTCAACCAGATCGGCACGCTCAGCGAGTCGCTCGACGCGATCGCTCTCGGCGCCCGCTCGGGCTACGGCTCGGTGATCTCGCATCGCTCGGGCGAGACGGAGGACGCGACGATCGCCGACATCGCCGTGGCGACGAACGCGGGTCAGATCAAGACCGGTGCGCCCTGCCGCTCGGAGCGCGTCGCCAAGTACAACCAGCTGCTGCGCATCGAGGAGCAACTGGGTGCCTCGGCCGTCTATCCCGGCCTGAGCGCGTTTGCCGGGCGTGGCGCATGAGCATCGCCCCCCGCCGCACCAAGATCGTCTGCACGATCGGCCCCGCGACCGCCGAGGAGCCGATGATCGAGCGCCTCGTGGCAGCGGGCATGGACGTTGCGCGCGTCAACTGCTCGCACGGCAACGTGGCCGAGCTCGAGGCGCTCGTCGTCGCGGTGCGAGCGGTGGAGAAGCGCCTCGACCGGCCGCTGGCCATCCTGGCCGACCTG
Source organism: uncultured Actinomycetes bacterium (assembly GCA_963713435.1). Taxonomy (GTDB): domain Bacteria; phylum Actinomycetota; class Thermoleophilia; order Gaiellales; family JALYLC01; genus JALYLC01. The sequence goes on along the minus strand of CAVQLU010000003.1, from coordinate 30,054 downwards.
CCGGGCCCCAAGCTGCGCGTGGCGCCGCTGGCGCAGCCGCGAGCGGTCAGCACGGGGGAGGATCTCGTGCTCGCGAGCGCCGGCGCGGCCGGTCCCGAGGATCTGGAGCTCGGCTTCGAGCTCGACTTCGCGCGCGTCGTGCGGCCGGGATCGCCGGTCATGATCGACGACGGGCGCGTGCGCCTGCGCGTCGTGGAGGCGCTCGGCAAGCGCGTGCGCTGCCGCGTCGAGACGGGCGGCCTGATCCGTTCCCAGAAGGGCGTGAACCTCCCGGGCAGCTATCTGCCGATCCCGTCGATCACCGATCGCGATCGCGAGATGCTCGAGCACGCGGTGCGCTGGGACGTCGACTACATCGCGCTCTCGTTCGTGCGGCGCGCCGAGGACGTCGAGGATCTCAAGCGGCTGATCACCGGTCTCGGCGGGCGCCAGCGCGTGATCGCGAAGATCGAGAAGCTCGAGGCGATCGAGCAGCTCGAGTCCATCGTCGCGGTGACCGACGCGCTCATGGTCGCCCGCGGCGATCTCGGGGTCGAGGTCGGGACCGCCGAGGTGCCGATGCTGCAGAAGCGCATGATCCGCATCGGGCGCGAGGCCGGCAAGACCGTGATCACGGCCACGCAGATGCTCGAATCGATGATCGACGCGCCCGAGCCCACGCGTGCGGAGGCCTCGGACGTCGCGAACGCGATCCTCGACGGAACCTCGGCCGTGATGCTGAGCGGCGAGACGGCGGTCGGCAAATACCCGGTCGAGGCCGTCGACACGATGGTGCGGATCGCCGCCTCGGTCGAGCCCGAGTTCGCCTATCGCGACACGCCGTTCGATTCCACGCGCCAGGGCCCCCGCTACATCTCCGACGTCGTCGGCCATGCCGCCTGCGACATGGCCGAGGTGATCGAGGCGGCCGCGATCATCGTTCCTACGGTCTCGGGCGACACCGCGCGGGAGATCTCGCGGCACCGTCCGCACCGTCCGATCGTGGCGTGTACGCCGAGCCTCGACGTGCAGCGTCAGCTGATGCTCGACTGGGCGGTCGTGCCGCTCGCGCTGGATCCCACGAAAGACGTCGAGACGCTCTGGATGCGCTCGATCGACGCGGTGCAGCGCGCCGGCATCGCGGGGCCCGGCGATCGCGTGGTGATCACGAGCGGCACGAACGTCAACCGCCCGGGCGCCACCAACACGATCCTCGTGCAGACCCTCTGAGGGGCGACCCTACGGCGTGAGGGAGAACGGCTTCTCGCCGGGGCGGATGTAGCCCTCGGCGCGTGCCTGGGCGATCATCGCGGTGGTCTGCGACGCGCTCTTCAGCTCGGCCTGCAGCTTCGCGTGCTTCCGGTCGAGCTGCGTCACCTCGACGCGCAGCTGCTGCGTGGCCGAGCGCGCGTGGAGATACGAGCGCACGGGCCCGACGCACAACACGACCAGCAGCATCAGCAGCGCGACCGCTCCCAGCCGCCGTGCGCGGTGCAAGCGGATGCTGCGCGCAGGGCGGGGGCGAGGGCGCGTCGGCATGCGCACCGCTTCGCCGTCTGCGCCGGGGCTCCTCCCGGCTGCCACACTGCGGGCCGTGGAACCGGCGTCGGAGCGTGACCGCGAGGCGATCGAGCGCCAGCTCGGGCGGCCGCCGCGTGCGCTCGCCGGGGTTGCTGCACGCTGCGTCCACGGCGGGCCGAGCGTGATCGCCCAGCGCCCCTACGACGAGACGGGAACGCCGTTCCCGACGACGCTCTGGCTCTCCTGTCGCGTCCTCGTCCGCGCGGTCGGCGAGCTCGAGTCCGCCGGCGGCGTCGCGCTGTTCGAGCGCGAGCTCGCCGAGCGGCCCGGACTGCTCCAGAGCCGCCGCCGCGCCGATGCGCGCGTCGCCGCCCTGCGCGCGGAGCTTGCACCGGCCGGTCCGCGTCGCGATGGCGGCGCGGCGCTGCGAACGAGTCTCGAGGGCGGCGCGCCGGGCGCGCCGCTCAAGTGCCTGCACGCCCATGCCGCCGCTGCGCTCGGAGCGCCCTCCTATGCCCTCGGCCGGCTCGTGCTCGAGCGCGCCGGTGCCCCAGCCGTCCCGGAGGTCTGCTGCGCGTGGGCGTGAGCGAGCTCAGCGTCCGCCTCGCGCGCGAGGACTGGAGAAACGGCGAGCGCTCGGTCGAGCGCGTGCTGGCCGATCCCGCGCGTGCGCCGATCGCCACCAGCGTGCTGCTCGAGCTGCAGCGCGAGTTGCGCCGCCGCCTCGGGCAGACCTATTCGCTGGCCGCGCTCGTGGCGGTCTACGGCGATGCGGATCGCTGGGCGCGCTCGGCGGCCCAGCGCGTGGCGCCGGGCGTCCCCTGGGCCCAGGACGGGATCTTCGCCGACGCGGCCTGCGCGCGGGCCGCGCGTGCTGCACGCGACTGGACGCCGGGTTGAGCACCCCGCCGCCGCCCCCGACCGCGCAGACCGAGGAGCTGTTGCGCATCGAGCGCCGCCGCAAGGCGGCGGTGCGCCAGCGCCGCCATTCGCGTCTGCGCAAGCTGCTGATCCTGCTCCTGCTCGTGGGTGCCGCGGTCGGAGGCTTTCTCGTCGGCCAGGCGCTCACGGAAGCGCCGGGGCCCGAATTGACGACGTCTGACGCCACCCTGCAGCGGGTCACGCTGACCGAGACGGTCGCCACGCGCACGGTCACCGTGGTGACCGGCTCCGCGACTCCCTGAGAGGCGGGTTTTCAAGGGCACCGACCGCAAGACGGGATCCGGGCTACACTGAGTCGCATGAAGGGAGACGGCGACTCCCCGCACCGGAGGACAGGTGCGCGGTCTGCTGAGCCGACGTGGTTGACACTCGGCCAGGCAGCGAAATACCTCGGCATCGCACAGAGCACTGTGCGCGTGTGGACTGACAGTGGGCGCTTGCCGGTGTTCTACACGCCGGGCGGGCACCGTCGTTTCCTGCGCTCCGACCTCGATGCGTTCATCCAGCGCAACGGCGCCGGCTCCCGGCCGCGCGGCGATGCAGTGGTTCTCGTCGTCGACGACAACCCCAAGCTGCGCTCCTTCATCCGCGTCAACCTCGAGTTCGACGGCATGGTCGTGCGCGAGGCTGCAACGGCCGAAGAGGGCCTCGCGGCGCTCGACGAGGATCCGCCCGATCTCGTGATGCTCGACGTCAACCTGCCGGGAATCGACGGCTGGGAGATGCTGCGCCGCGTGCGCGAGCGCCACGGCATCGAGACGCTGCCCGTGATCATGTTCTCGGGAGAGAGTGAAGACGATCACGCCGAGGAGCACGGCGCGAACACGTTCGTCGGCAAGCCGCTCGACCCGCTCGCGCTCGTGGAGCAGGCGAAAGCCCTCCTGCGCGTCCGCGTCACCCAGTTCGGCTGAGAAGCTCTCACAGCTCCGGGCCGTAAGGGCTTCTAGTTCGGGCTGTCGGGCGCGGCTTCGGCCACCCGGCGCAGGACGATCGCGTCCGTGCTCACCTCGACGCGCAGCGCGCCGGCCTCGGCCCAGTGCTCCTGGAACGTCGCATCCGAGGTCACGGACGGATCGAGGAGCAGCACGCTGCCGGGGAGCAGACGCGCCTCGAGCCCCCTGGACGCGCCGCGGCCACGGCCCCTGCGGCGCCGCTTGCGCCCGGCGCGCGCCGGATCGTCGTCGCCGCCGGCCTCGGCGGCGTCGCTCTCGGCCGGCTCCTCCGTGGCGACCGGGGGCGGAGCCTCCGCTTCCTCGACCGCAGCCGCGGCCGTGGACTTGCGCCCTGCGCCTCCACGCGAGCCGCGCCGGCGACTGCTGCTCTTGGCCGGCGCCTCCGCGGATTCCTGCTCGCCGGCCGTCGCTCCCTCGGCGGGGGCTTCGTCGGCCTCGGCGGCGGGCTCGGCCTCTGCCTTGGCGGCCGAGGTGCGCCGGGTCGTGCGGCGCTTGGGCGCCGGCTTCTCCTCGGGAGCGCTCTCCGCCACCGGCGCGGGCTCTTCCGGCTCGGGGCCGGCCTCGAGGGCCGCTGCTTCCTCGGCGAGCATCGCCTCGACGACGCTGTCCGGCGTGATCGGCGCGAGCGGCGCCGGGCCTCCGCGCTCGATGCCGTGCTCCTGGCGGAAGGCGCGCACGGCCTCGGCCGTGGTTTCGAGCTGGTGCGCGATCCAGGCATCCGTCGAGCCCTCGTAGGCCCACGCGCGAATGCGGTTGAGCTGCGGCTTGAGAGCAGCGTTGCGGCGGGACATGGCGGGGATCCTATGTGATGGGTACGGCAGGGCCGGGTCGCGGAGCCCGCCCTGCGGCCCGGAAGGCTGCTCAGCCGAAGAGCGAGCGGGCCAGCTCGAGCGCCCCGTAGCCGATGGCGACGGCCGCCCCGGCCGTGAGCAGCACGAACAGCCAGATCAACCAGCGCGAGCGCCGTTCGAGCGCACGTCGCTCTCGATCTTCCTCACGCCCGCGCCGGCGCCGATCGAGCTCCTCGATGAGCTCCCGCTCGAGCTCGGGGTCGTCGGCTCGATCTTTCCAGCGGGTACGCCTGCCCGGGGGCACGCTCACACCTGCAGAGTAGTTCATCGGCTCGCCCGCACCTGCAGCGCGTCGCACCTGTATTCGGCGACGCGGCCTGACGGGAGCCCTGACGGGCGCGTCGCCACGTGCGTCGTGGTGCCTGGCGGCACCGAGCGGGCGCTCGTCACTCGCCGACCCTCACGCGCATGTCGCAACGCGCCCTATGCTGAGCCAGTGGTCGACGAGACTGCCCAGGCCGAGCCGCCCGGCCTCGCGCTGCTGGCCGAGCTGCGCGCATCCCTGCTGGAACGCTGCTCGCTCATCGCGCATGAGGTGCTGGCGCCCGAGGGCGTGCCGTTCTCGCGCGTGCGCGCGGGCTGCGAGCAGGCGCTCGAGGCGCTCGAGCGCTCGCTGAGGGATCCGCACCGCGCGCCGTTCTCCTCGCTCGTGCTGGAGCGCGAGGTCGCGGGGTGCATCCAGGCGGGTCTCAGCTTCGTCGCGCTCGTCGGTGCCTTGCAGCGCGCCTTCGTCGAGCTCGGCACGCAGATGGCCGGAGCGCCCCGAGAGGCCTCCGAGGCGCTGCTCGGCGCGGCCGGCGGCGTGCTGGAGCGCGTCAGCACCGCCGCGGCCGCCGAGCTCGACACCACGCATCGCGCGTCGTTGCGCCGGCGCGCAGCCATCGCCGACCGCGTGCGCGCTGCCGCGAGCCTGCTGGCCGGCGTCGCGCTCGATCTCGATCGGGTGCTCGATGCGATCAGCCGCGCGACCGCCGAGGGGCTCGCCTGCGACTGGGCCGCCGTCGCGGTGCGCGAGCCGGACGGGCGGCTCGTGATCGCCGCCAGCACGGGCCGGGGCGCGGGCTGGGTGCAGCGCTGGCACCTGCGCGCCGACGGCGGCTTTGCGGCGCGCGCGCTCTCCAACGAGGGCGCGGCGATCGCGAGCGATCCCGCCGACATCCCCTTCGAGGGCGACGGCGGCCCCAGCGCGGTGCTCGCCTTCGCCCTGCGCGACGCCGAGCGGGCGAGCGTGGCCGTCGTGTTCTGCGGTCGCGACGCCGGTGAGGCGCTGGCCTCCGAGGATCTCGCGCTCGCCGACGGCATCGCGGAGATCGCAGGCCGGGCACTCGAGGCCGCGCATGCGGCCGTCGGAGCACGGCGCCTGTCGGCGCAGCTCGCAGCACTCGACCAGGCCGCGGCCGCGGCCGGCGAGGGCGACGACGCCCGCTCGCTGGCGCTGCTCGCACGCGTCGCCGCCGAGCTCGCGCGCGCCGACGCCGTGCTCGTGCGCATCCTCGACACCGCGCGGGGCGTGCTGGTCGCCCGCGCGGTGCACGTGGATGCACCGGCTCTGGAAGCCGAGCTGACGGGCACCAGCGCACCGCTCGACGGCGGCCTCGAGGAGGCGATGCGCGGACGCGAGACCGATCTCGACGCCGCGCTGGAGCCCGCCGTCGCACGCCGCCTGCAGAATCGCGGCGCCATCACGGCGCTCGCGCTGCCGATCGGCGGAGCGAGCGGCGCGGTGGGGGTGCTCGAGATCCTGCGCGCCGGGCCGGATCAGTTCAGCGAGTCCGAGCGCCAGCTGCTGCGGCATGTCGCAGCGCAGGCCGCACTGGCCGTGTCGCGGGCCGGCAGTGGAGTCGAGACCGGCATGCCCGAGCTCCTCGACGTGGCCGGTGAGGCGCTCGCGGCAGCCACCGACGGCGCCGCCGTGGCGCGCGTCGCTGCGCGACTCGCCAGCGGCGCCTGTCGCGCCGACAGCGCACTCGTGCACGCGCTCGATGCGAACGGGCTGCACGTGCTCGCGGGCTTCGGAGCGCGCCTCGCCGATCCGCTGCGGCAGGGGCCGCTCGATGCGCTCGCGCTGGAGGCGCTGCGCCACGACGACGCCATCGTCACCGGCGGGGACGGCTCGGCGGCGCTCGCCGGCGGCATCGGCTCGGGCGCGGTGCTCTCGGTCGTCCTGCGCGCGCGCGGCGAGGCGCTCGGGGTGCTGCAACTGCTCTTCGCCGAACGCGAGCGCGCCGACGCGGCGGGTTCCGACGTCGCGCTGACGGTCTTCGCGACGCGCGTCGCCGAGGCGCTCGCGAGCGCTCGCGCACAGGAGAGCCTGGCGGTCGACCTGGCCGATGCGCGCGCGCTCTGCGATGCGGTCGCGCCGGCCGGCGAGCCGTCCACGCAGCGCGCGCTGGAGGCGGCGCTCCGCCTGACGGGGCTGAGCGCCGGGGGCGTATGGGCGAGAGTCGCCGACGGCGCCCTGCGCGAGGTCGCGAGCGCCGGCGGCGCCGAGGCCGCGGCCCCGCTCGTGGCAGCGCTCCTCGACGAGGCGGGCGGGGCTCCCGCGCTGCGCGGCGATCTCGCATCCGACACCCGTCTGGCACCGCTGGCGCGTGCGGTGGAGGCGGGCAGCGCGGTCATCATCCCGCTCGTCCTGCGCGATCTCGACGTCGGCGTGCTGGCCCTGCTGTCGCCCTCCGCGGCGCCACCGGCGGGCGCCGCCGAGGTCGCCCTGCGCGTGGCGGGCGTGACCGCCGCCGTGCTGGCCGCCGACGAGCAGCGCCGGATCGCCGAGCAGACCGCGCGCGGCGCCAAGGCGAGCGAGATCACCGCGCGCTCGGTGGCAGTGCGGCTGGAAGCGCACGAGGCCCTGGCCGACGCTGCGCTCGAGGGCGCCGATCCCGACGGCGCGCTGGCCGTCGCGGCCGCGCGCATCGCAACCGTCTCGACCTGCGCCGTGCAGCGCCTCCGGCCCGATGGAACGCTCGCGCCGGCAGCCCTGCACGTCGAGGGCAACGCCCTGCGCGAACCGGTCGGGCGGGTGCTCGGACGTCCGCTGGACGTGACGACGGCCGTGGTCGCGCGCGCGCTGGCCGGCGAGGTCGTGGTGCTCGATGCGGACGATGCCGACGCCGGGCCGCTGGCGTCGTTCGTGCAGTCCGGATCGTCCGCGGCGCTGATTCCGCTCGGCCCTCCCGGTGCGATCCGCGGCGTCGTCGTGCTGGTGTCGCTCGACCCGGCGCGGCCGGTGACGGTGGCAGCCGCGCAGGCGGTTCGCCGCCTGGGATCACGGTAGTGATGTAGTAGCTGAACTTCTACGTGTGCGCACCGGCCGAACATGCAACACTGCCCGGATGCTCTGGTCGCGCCGCTTTCTCGTCGTCGCCGCGGTGCTCGCTCTCGGCGTGCCGCTGGGTGCAGCCTACGCCGCTTCCGATGACGGTACGGCCGCCGTTCCCGACGGCGTCATCGCGCCCGGGCGTGAGCGTCGGCGGCGTCGCCGTCGGCGGCATGACGGCCGCGCAGGCCGCGCCCTGGATCAGCCAGAGCGTGCTCGGCACGATCACCGTCAAGCTCGGCGACCAGCAGTGGACTGCCTCGGCGTCGCAGCTCGGGCTGCACGCCTACATCGACCGGCCGCTGCAAGGTCAGCGCTCGCAGCGGGCCGCACCGCGGCCGTCGTGCCCGGCACGGACATCCCGGTCGTGACGCGCATCTCCGGCAACGCGCTTGCGCAACTGGATTCGCTCGCTCGCCCCGCAGGTGCGCACCGATCCGACCGATGCCCGCTTCGAGCTGGTCAAGAGCGTTCCGCACGTCGTGCCCGACCAGTGGGGTCGCCGTCTCGACGTGCTCGCCGCCACGGCGCTCGTCGCCGCAGCCCTGAAGCAGCCCGATCGCGGGCCGGTCACGCTGCCGACGAAGGTCGTCGTGCCCGACGGTGACCGTGCGCTCGCTGCCGCCGGCGCTCGTGGTCGACCGCACGCTGCACCGCGTCTCGCTCTACTCCAAGCGAGGCGAGAAGGTGCGCATGCTCGACGTGGCCGTCGGGCAGTCGCAGTACCCGACGCCGACCGGCGCCTTCGAGATCGTCGAGAAGCAGCTCAATCCGTGGTGGTACCCGCCGAACTCGGCCTGGGCAGCGGGGGAGAAGCCCGTGCCGCCGGGGCCGGGCAACCCGCTCGGCACGCGCTGGATGGGCATCTCGGCGCCCGGCGTCGGCCTGCACGGCACGCCCGACGCCGCCTCGATCGGCTACAGCGCGTCGCACGGCTGCATCCGCATGCGCATCCCGGACGCCGAGTGGCTGTTCGTGCACGTGCGCGTCGGCAGCCCCGTGTGGATCATTCACTAGCACGCGGGCTCACTACAGAAGCTCTGACTGAATGGGCGTGGCGTCTGGAGCGGTTGGGCTTCTGGGCCTGGCGGGCACATGCGCGGCCCGGATGACCGATCATCCGTCGTGTGAGACGCGCGCTTTCAGCCGGTGCGATCGCGCTTCTGGCCGCCCTCGTCGGGCTGTTCGCCTGGCAGCTCGCGCATCGCGACGACAACGCCTTCCGCGACGCGCTGCGCGCCGGTGACGCGCCGCAGGCGCCGGCCTTCGACCTGCCGCGCCTCGACGGCGACGGCTCGATCTCGCTGCAGGGCCTCGCCGGACATCCGGCGGTGCTCAACTTCTGGGCCTCGTGGTGCCCGCCGTGCGCCGACGAGGCGCCCGACCTGAACGCCCTGTCCGTGCGCTACGACGGGCTCGGGGTGCGCTTCGTCGGCGTCGACTTCAACGATGCGGTCGACGAGGCGCGGGCCTTCGCGCGGCGCCACGACGTGCCCTACGCGCTCGTGCACGACACGCGCGGCGTGCGCCAGAAGTTCGGGGTCACCGGGCCGCCGGAGACCTACGTGCTGGACGGCTCGGGGCGTGCGGTCGTGCGCATCGAGGGCCCCGTCGACTCGCCGCTGCTCGAGCCCTACGTGCGCATCGCGGTGGCGCGCAGCGGCCGCGCGGCGCCGCTCGATCCGGATGTGAAGGTGGGGGGCACGGCGATCTCCGCGCTGCGCGGCTCTCCGGCGCTCGTAGCCTTCGTGACTCCGGACTGCGCGGATTGCGCGAGCCTGCTGCGCCGCGCCGGGGCGCTGCGCGGCAAGGTGCGCCTGATCGCGCTCTCGGAGGGCGGTGCGGTCACGGGTGCCGAGGCGGATCCGGCGGACGCGAGCGGGCGCGGCGGCGGGCAGGCACAGCGTGCACTCGGCGTGACGTCGTTCCCGTCGCTGCTCGCGATCGACCGGCGCGGACGCCTCGTGGCGGCCCTCAGCGGCGCGCCCACCGCGGCCGCCGTCCGGCGCGCCGTCGCGCGGGCCGAGGCACCGTGAGGCGCCTGACCGCGCCGGTGCTCGCCGTCGTCGCGCTGCTGGCGGCTGCGGCGCTGATCGCGGGCGCGCTCGGCGCGTTCCGGCCGGGTGCCGCCCCCGAGCACGGCTGGACGATCGCGCAGCTCTCCACCGAGCTCATGTGCCCGACCTGCAAGACGCGTCTCGATCAGTCGAGCTCGCCGCAGGCGAACCAGATCCGGCGCGAGTTGGGGCGCCTGCGCGCGCGCGGCGAGAGCCGCACGGAGGCCAAGCGCACGCTGGAGTCGGAGTACGGCTCGGAGGTGCTGGCCGACACGCCGCGCACGGGCTTCGGCGCGCTCGCCTGGCTGGCGCCCACCGTGCTCGTGCTGGCGGGCGCCGGACTGGCGGTGCTGGTGGCGCGTCGCTGGCGGAGCACCGACGCCCCGCCGACTGCGCTCGCAGACGCCGATCGCGACCGGCTCGAGCGGCAACTCGACGACGAGCTCGCGCGGCTCGAGTGAGCTCGGCGACGCTGGCAGCCGCGTTCGGCGCGGGCGTGCTCTCCTTCGCCACGCCGTGCGTCCTGCCGCTGGTGCCTGCCTATCTGGCGGCGGTGGGAGGCGGCGTGTCCGTCGACGATCTGCGCGAGCGGCGGGGGCTGGCGCAGACGCTGCGCGGCGTCGCGCCGTTCATCCTCGGATTCGGCGCGGTCTTCGTGTTCTTCGGCGCGCTCGTGGGGGCGGCCGGGTCGGCGCTCGACGACTGGCGGGGGCAGGTCGCGCAGGCCGCCGGGATCATCGTGGTCGCCATGGGCCTGGCGCTGGCGGGCGTGCTGCCCCTCCCGTCGCTGCCCGGGCTGGCCGGAAGCCGCAGCCGACCACCCTCGGCGCTGCTCCTGGGCGGCGTCTTCGCGCTCAGCTGGACGCCCTGCGTCGGGCCGGTGCTGGCTGCGGTGCTGGCGCTCGCCTCGGCACGCGGCGGGGTGCTTTCGGCGGCGCTGCTGCTGGGCGCCTACGCCGCCGGTCTCGCGCTGCCGCTGATTGCGACCGCCGTCGCGTTCGACCGCACGCTCGGCGCTGCCGCCTTCCTGCGCGACCGCTACGCGGTCATCCGCGTCTTCTCGGGCATCGTGCTCGTGATCCTCGGACTGCTGGTCTTCTTCGATCGCACCTGGTGGCTCTCGGTGGCCGTCAGCCGGATCCTGCGCACGCTGGGGCTGGACGGTCTCACGACCTGAGCTACCCTCAGGCGCATGGCGGTCATCCACGTGCACGGGGCCGACCTCATGATCTTCAGCCGCATCGACACGCAGCTCACGCCGCTCGGCCACAGCGTGCAGCGCGCGCGCTCGGGTCTCGAGGCCGGCGCGGACGTCTGCATCTGCGACGTGGAGCGCGTGGAGCCTGCCGAGGCGGTCGCCGAGCTGCGTCCGGCGAAGCTGCTCGGGTTCGGCTCTCACGAGCAGCCGGACGCGCTCCGGGCGGCGCGCCGCGCCGGTTTCGACAAGGTCGTGGCGCGCTCGGCGATCGCCGATAAGTGCGCGGCGCTGGTCGATGACCTGATGATCTAGGGTATCGGCGAGCGACCCCCGACCGGAGCCCCGATGACCTACATCATCACCGAGCCGTGCATCGATCTGAAGGACAAGTCGTGTATCGACGTGTGCCCGGTCGACTGCATTCACGAGACCGACCGGATGCTCGTGATCGATGCCGAGGAATGCATCGACTGCGGAGCCTGCGAGCCCGAATGCCCCGTCGAGGCGATCTACCCCGAGGACGCGGTGCCGGACAAGTGGGAGCCGTTCATCCGCATCAACTATCTGTACTCGGACGGCATCGACGCGGTCAACGCGGCGGTCGCGAAGCAGATCGAGGACAGCCCGCCGCCGCAGCTCGCCGGCTGATTCCCGCGAGCGCGCCATGACGCTCGAGCTCGTCGTCGGGCCGGTGCGCTCGGGCAAGCTCGGGGTTCTGCTCGATCGCTTCGCTGCGGCCTGCGAGGCAGGGCGGCGGCCGTTGCTGCTCGTGCCGGCGGCCTACGAGCGCGATGCGCTCGAGCGCGATGCCTGCGGGCGCGCCGGCGCGGTGCTGGGCGGCGAGGTCGTCACGCTCGACGGGCTGATCGAGCGCGTGCTCGGCGGCGAGGTCGCGGTCGCCTCGGAAGCGCTCGACCGCGTGCTCCGCCGCCGGGTCGGGCACACGCACGGAGCCGCGCTCGGGTTGCGGCCCGGTGGCGCTCGCCTCGGCGCTCGAGCGACTCGCGCGCGAGTGCGACCGTGCCGGAGCGGCGCCCGCCGGGCTCGAGCGGGCGCTCGGCGGCGAGGCTCGACTGGCACCGGCCTACGCCGCCTACGAGGAAGCGCTCGCGGCGACTGGCCGCGCGCGTCGCGGTCAGCTCGCCGTGCGCGCGGCCGAACGGCTCGAGCGCGAGCTCGCCGCCTGGGGCGGCGAGCCCGTGTTCGCGTACGGCTTCGACGACCTCTCGGCGGCGCAGCTCCGCCTGCTGGCGGCGCTCTCGGGCCGCTGCGAGCTCCTGCTGGCACTTCCGTACGAGCCCGGGCGGCCGCTGCTCGGATCGCTCGGGGTCGCCTTCGAGTGGCTGGCCGCGCGCGCCGAGCGCGTCGTCGAGGTGCGGGCCGCGGCCTACGGAGCGCCCGAGAGCATCGTCGCGCTCGCGCGCGGCGCCTTCTCGCCCCGCGCGGAGGCCCCGCCACCCCCGGACGGTGCCGTGCGCCTGGTGGAGGCGGGCGGCACGGACGGCGAGGCGAGCGCCGTCGCGGCCGAGGTGTGCCGCTTTCTGCGGCTCGGCTGCGCGGCCGACGAGGTGCTGGTGGTGACGCCCGACGGATACGACTGCGAACCCCTTGCGGCGGCGCTCGAGCGCGCCGGGGTCGATGTCGCCCTCGATACGAGCGAGCGCCTCACGAACCTGCCGGCGGGGCATGCGCTGCGCGCGCTCTGCCGCGTGGCCTGGGCCGATGGCGACCGCGACGACCTCTTCGCCTGGCTGCGTCTCGCGGGCTCCAGCTGGGCGGCGTCCCGGGCGCACGAGTCGGAGGCGAAGCTGCGAGGCCGCAACATCGCCGACGCGAAGCGCAGCGAGCGCGACCTGCTGGCGGGCGATCCGCCGCGACCCGTCCCGGAGTTGACGGCGCTGCGCGCCGCGAGCGATGCGGCCGCCGCGCTGCGCGATGTGGCAGCCGCTGCCCTCGCGCGTGCCTACGGGGAGGCGCCCGTGCCGGCCGAGACGCGCAGCGGCGTCGCAGCGCGCCGCGCGCTGGCGGCCGCTTCGGAGACCGCCGAGGAGCTGTCCGCAGCGCTGCCGGGAGCCGGCGGCGACGACGTGCTGATCGCGCTCGACGCCGTGCAGGTGCGGCTCGGCGACGGGCTGCCGCGGGGTCGCGTGCGCATCGTGCGCATCGGCCTGGCCCGGCTTGCGCCGGTCCGCGCGCTCGTCCTGTGCGGGCTCGAGGCGGGCGTGCTGCCGCGGCGCGAGGCGGCGGAGGCCGCCGGCTCGGCCGATCTGCGGCGCGCGCTGACCCCGCCCGGGCTCCCGGGCGATCGCCCCCGGCAGGAGGAGCGCGATCGCTTCCTCTTCGCAGCGGCGCTCGCCCGCGTCGACGAGAGCCTCGCGCTCGTGCGTCGCGCGACCGACGACGACGGCCTCGAGCTCGCGCCCTCGCCGTTCTGGGACGAGGTCGTGCGCGTGCTGGGCGACGCCGCGCAGCCACCCCGCACGGCGCCTGCGCACGCCCTCGACGGCCACGACGAGCGCGAGCGTTTGCAGGCGATCGCCGCGCTCGCGCGCCATGATGCTCCGGCCGCCCTGACGCGGGCTCACGCGCACGGCGGACGGGCAGTCGCCCGCGTCGAGCGCGCGCTGGCGGCGTGGACGCGGCCGACTCGCCTGCGGGACGCCCAGGTGCTCGCGCGCCTGGCGGGTCAGCCGACCTACTCGGTGACCGAGCTGGAGACGTTCCAGACCTGCTCGGCGCTCTGGTTCGTCGAGCGGCAGCTGCATCCGCGCGACGTCGAGCAGCCGCTCGACGCGCGCATCAGCGGCAGCGTCATGCACAACGCCTTGCGGCTCTTCTTCAACGGCGTCCCGTCGGAGCTGCGCGTGTCCCGGCTGCGTCCCGAGCATCTGCCGGCGGCCTTCAGCCTGCTCGACCGCTGCATCGACGAGGCCATCGCGATCCAGGCCTACGAGGACGACGACGTGGCCTGGGAGGCGCTGCGGCGCGAGCTACGGCGAAATCTGCGCACGGTGGTGCGCGGCGAGGCCGAGAGGCTCGATGAGTTCGTGCCGCGGCACTTCGAGATCTCCCTCCCGAAGACGGGAGTGCGCGTCGGCGATGTCGCCATCACGGGCCGCATCGACCGCGTGGACGAGCGCGAATGGGTTGCCGAGGCGCTCATCTGGGACTACAAGTCGGGCGCGGTGGGGGCGCTCGGCCCGAACGTGCTCGAACGCGGGCGGCTGCAGATGCCGCTCTACATCCGGGCAGCGGCGGAGCTGCTCGGCCGCGATGTCGTCGGGGGTCTCTACCAGTCGGTCAGGGGCGACGAGGCCCCGCGCGGGCTGCTGCGCGAGGACGTGCGCGAGGCCGGGGCGCTGGAGGGCTTCGCGGGGCGCGACTACGTGGAGCCCGAGCTGTTCGAGAGCCTGCTCGACGAGGCAGCAGAGCGTGCCGGCGAGTACGCCGGGCGCATGCAGGCGGGGGACGTCGAGCACGACCCGCCGGGCGGCGAGTGCCCGCCCTGGTGTCGCTGGCACGGCGTCTGCCGGGTGGCGAACCCGTGAGCGCGCAACTCGTGCAACCGGTGCTCAGCGAGCAGCAGACGGCAGCCGTCGAGGCCCGCGGGGAGATCGTCGTGGCGGCCGGTGCGGGCACCGGCAAGACGACCCTCGTGATCGAGCGCGTGCGAGCCGCACTCGCGGCCGGCACGGCCCCCGAGCGCGTGCTCGTCGTGACCTACACCGAGGCCGCCGCGCGCGAGCTGGCTGTGCGCCTCGAGCGCGCCCTCCCGGCCGGCGCGGATGTCGCACGTCCGCAGGTCGGCACGATTCACGCGCTGGCCTCGCGCCTACTGCGCGAGTACGCCGCCGAGGCGGGGCTGCCGGCCGAGGTGCGGGTGCTGGACGAGGCCGAGGCGCTGGTGCTCTCGGAGGCGGCCTTCGCCGATGCGATCGCGCGCGAGCGCCGCGACGGGCCGTCCGCGTTGCTCGACCTGCTCGGCGAATACGGCGTGGCCGGCTCGCGCGTCCTCATTCGCAGTCTGGATGCGCGCCTGCGCGCCGCCGGGGCTCCCGCCCCGCTGCTGCCCCCGGCGCATCCCGGGCCGGGGCTGCGTCGCACCGCTGCGAGAGGCGACCGCGAGCGCCGTCGCGGCGCTCGCGGGCGATGCGCGCCCGCAGGCCGTCAGCGACCTCCGCCGCCTCGGGCGGATCGAGGCGCTGCTGGCCGGGGAGCCCAGCGATCGCGAGCTGCTCGCGCTCGTCGCACCGAAGGGAGAGGCCGCCGCCGCCGTGAGCGACCTGCTGGCCGCAGCACAGGAAGAAGCGAGCGCGCGCCTCGAGCACGAGGTGGGCCTGGCGGTGGCCGGCCTGCTGGAGCGCTACCGCGAGGCATACCGGGCGCGCAAGGAGGCCGAGCTCGCGCTCGATTTCGACGATCTCCAGGAGCGCGCCTGCGAGCTGCTCGAACGGGACGCGATCGGCGCGGAGGTGCGCGAGCGCTTCGATCTCGTGCTGGTCGACGAGTTCCAGGACACGAACGGCCTGCAGTGCCGGCTGCTGGATGCTCTCGTCGGCCCGGGCTGCCAGCGCGTGTTCGTCGGCGACGCCTGCCAGTCCATCTACCGCTTCCGCTATGCGGATGTCGAGCTGTTCCGCGCGCGTGGCGAGCGCGCTGCGTCGCGCCTGCCGCTCACGGGGAGCTACCGGGCGCGACCCGAGTTGCTCGAGGTCATCGGGCACGTCTTCTCCGAGCGCTTCGACGAACGCGATTTCGACCCGCCGCACGCGCTGCGCACGGTCGGCCCGCTCGAGGGGCCGGCCGTCGAGCTGCACCTGGTCGCGAGCGGTGATGAGACGATGCGCACTGCGTCCGCGCGCGAGCTCGAGGCCCAGGCACTGGCCGGCCGGCTGCGCGACCTCGTCGACAGCGGTGAGGTCGGCGCGAGCGAGATCGCCATCCTGCTGCGTTCCTCGCGCGATGCGTCGATCTACTGCCGCTGCCCTCGAGCGCGTCGGGCTGGCGGCGCACAGTCAGCTCGGCCGCGGCTTCTACCGCTCACAGCAGGTGCGCGACCTGTGCGCCTATCTGGCCCTGCTGCGCAACCGCTTCGATGACCACGCCCTGCTCGTGGTGCTGGCCTCGCCCCTCGTGGGCGTCTCCAACGACGGCCTCGCCGCCCTGCGCACCGCCGCGCAGGCCGCGCTCTACTGGCCGATCGAGCTCGGGCAGCTGGAGGGGCTCCCGGCGGGTGATCGTGCACTCGTGGAGCGCTTCAGGAAGCTCTACGACGGGCTGGTGCGCGCGGGTGCCGAGCTCGGACTGGCGGCTCTGCTCGAGCGCGTCGTCTCCGAGCACGACTACGAGCTCGCCTGCCTGACGGCGCCCGACGGCGAGCGCCGCTTCGGCAACGTGCGCAAGCTGATCCGGACGGCACGCGCGTACGAGCGCGATCACGGACCCGACCTGGCCGGCTTCGTCGACCAGATGCGGCTCTGCGACGAGCGTGACCTGAGCCAGGCCGACGCCCCGCCCGGGGGTGGCGAGGAGGCGGTCGCGCTCATGACGATCCATGCCGCCAAGGGTCTCGAGTTCGCGGTGGTGTGCGTCCCCGATCTCTCGCGGCAGACCCCGGGGAGAGCGGTCCGGTGGCCGTCGGCCGCGACGGCGAGCTCGGATTGCGGCTGCGGGACGCGCGAGGCAAGGCGCTGAGCGGGCCGGTCTACGCGCGGCTGTCTGCCGCGGCGAAGGAGGCCGACGAGGCCGAGGGCGATCGCGTGGCCTACGTCGCCTGGACGCGCGCGCGCGATCGGCTGCTGCTCGGCGGCTGGCTCGGCGGCAGGCGCAACAGCGAGCTCCAGCGCGTCCTCGGCCAGTTCGGGGTCGTCGCGGCGGCGCTCGAGCCGGGGGTCTCCGATGTCGCGGTCGCCGGCGCCGAGGTGCGCGTGCACGTGCACACCTCCGAGTCTCTGGCGTTGCCTCCGGCGCCCGCGGCGGAGCCCGAGGAGCCCGTCGAGATCGCCCCCGACGAGCAGCTCAGCCTGTTCGATGCGCCGCCGGCCGCAGTGGCGCCGGCGCTGGAGCTGCCGCCGCCGCTCGTGCCGCTGCCGCAGGCCGCCCTGCACGTCCCACGAGCGCTCTCGTACAGCACACTTGCGCTGCACGACCGCTGCGGCTTCGCGTACTACGCAGAGCGCGTGATCGGGCTGCGGCGCGCGCCTGACCCTGGCGGGTCCGCTGCGGGGCGCGCTGCTCGGCGATGCGCTCCATCGAGCCGTCGCCGTCGGCGTCGAGCAGGCGTGCGCGGAACTCGATCCCGGCGACCGAGCGGTCGTCCAGGCGCTCGTGGACGCCTGGGAGGGGTCGCCTCTGGCGGCCCGCATGCGCGCCGAGGGCCCGCTCGGCCACGAGTTGCCCTTCGCGTTCTGCGAGGACGACGTGGTCTTGCGCGGCTCGCTCGACCTCTGCGTTCGCACCGCCGAGGGCGGCTTGCTCGTGGCCGATCTCAAGACCACCGCGCTGGCGGGCAGGGAGCCGGAGGCGGTCGTCGAGAGCGAATACTCGCTGCAGCGGACGATCTACGCGCTGGCCGCGCTGCGCAGCGGGGCTCCGTCTGCCGAGATCGCGTTCTGCTTCCTCGAGCGGCCGGACGCAGCGGTCGCGCGCGTCTACCAAACGGACGATGCCGAGCGGCTCGCGGGCGACGTCTGCGCCGCGATCGGGCGGCTGCGGGCTTCGGCCTTCGCCGCGCGCTCCGGCGACCACTGCTCGACCTGCCCGGCGCTCGACCGCCTCTGCCCGGCGCCCGGCTGGCGGAGGCCCGAGCCCGCGTGAGCCGTCTCAACGCCTCGTCGCCGCCCGAGAACCGCGTGCGGGCGATCCTGCGCCGCTTGCGCATCGCCTATCCCGATGCGCGCTGCTCGCTCGACTTCACGACGCCGTGGGAGCTGCTCGTCGCGACCATCCTCTCGGCGCAGTGCACCGACGAGCGCGTCAACATGGTCACGCCGGAGCTCTTCCGCCGCTATCCCGATCCGCAGGCGTTCGCCGATGCGGAGGAGGGCGAGATCGCCAAGGCGATCTTCCAGACGGGCTTCCACAACCAGAAGGCGCGCTCCCTGCGCGGCGCCGCGCTGGCGGTGCTCGAGCGCCACGACGGCAAGGTGCCGCGCAC
This sequence comes from uncultured Actinomycetes bacterium, assembly GCA_963713435.1. Lineage (GTDB taxonomy): Bacteria > Actinomycetota > Thermoleophilia > Gaiellales > JALYLC01 > JALYLC01. The sequence goes on along the minus strand of CAVQLU010000003.1, from coordinate 12,081 downwards.
CACCGCCCAGCTCGTGCAGTTGCCCGGCGTCGGTCGCAAGACCGCGGCCGTCGTGAGCGGCAACGCGTTCGGCCGCCGTGAGGGGATCGCAGTGGACACCCACGTGGGGCGCCTCACGCGGAGGCTCGGCCTGACGACCGAGAGCGACCCCGAGAAGGTCGAGCGGGAGCTGATGGAGATCGTGCCCCGCCCGGCCTGGGTCGAGTGGTCGCACCTCCTGATCTGGCACGGCCGCGCCGTCTGCACCGCGCGCGCGCCGCGCTGTCCCGAGTGCGTCTTGCTCGATCTGTGTCCCGAAGGTCAGATCCGTGTGCCTCGCCGCCGGACCCGGCGCACTGCGTGACCGCGAGGTCGCAGACGGCGCACCTAGCCTCGCAAGCATGGATCGTCTCGACCTCGAGCTCTATGCCGACCGGCTGGCACGTCACGCATCCCGGCTCGCCGACGAGCTGGCGGCGGCGCGTCTGCGCCTGACCTGGGCCGCGCTCGAGCGGGACGCCCGAGCCGATCTCGGCGCCGGCCGCTCGCTGCTGCTCGAGTCGCTGGGCGTGCTGGCGCCCGTCGATGCGAGCGGAGCCGACGAGGCCCTGCTGGCTCGCCGGCGCGAGCAACTGGAGGCACTCGCAGCGCTCCAGGTCTACGTCGAGCGCAGCATCAGCGCGCTGTGACGTCGAACAGCATGCCTTTGGCCTCGTGCGAGTCGGGCGTGCCGGCGAAGAGCGAGCAGTAGAGCTTGACGGGGCCTGCGGCGACGTCGACGTTGAGCACGGCGTCCGCGCCCGAGGCGAGCGGCACGGTGTGCAGCTGGCCGTGGGCATCGACGACTGCGAGGTCGTGGTCGTCCATGCCGCGGTTGTAGACGTGGATCCGCAGCGTGCCCGCTGCGACCTGCAGGTGCGTGCCGCGCATGCCCCATTCGAACTCGTCCACGGCCAGCGATTGCGGCAGCGCCGCAGCGGTCGGCGGCGGCACGTGCAAGCGGTGGACGCGTTCGCCGGCCGCCCCCGCCGCTCCCGGCACCGCCGCGAGAGCGAGCACCAGGAGGGCGAGGTAGAGCGGCCTGCGAATCATCCCGCTGCGCCTACGAGGGCGCTAGGCGGCCTTCGTCAGCGTGGTCCCGCCGTCGGCGCGCTGGATCCCCGGGAAGGGACCGCCCGGCAGGATGGCGTTCGGGTCGCCGCCGAGCCACTCGGCGATGAGCGACTGGTAGACGGTGCGGAAGTCGGTCTTGACGACGAGGTCGCCGTCCTGATTGACATTCACTCCCGGGTGCTCACCGGCCAGACCGCCCCTGACGGACGAGCCGCTCAGCATGATCGGGCCGCCCGAGCCGTGATCGGTACCGGCCGAGTCGGATTCCTCGAGGCGCCGCCCGAACTCGGAGAAGACCATCGTGATCACGTTCTGCTCGACGCCGCGCGTCGTCAGGTCGGCCTTGAATGCGGCGAGCGCGCGGGAGAGCGTCGCCAGCTGCGGATCCTGTCCCGCGAGCTGGTCGCCGTGCGTGTCGAAGCTGCCCCAGTCGATCGTGACGATGCGCGTGCCGAGTCCTGCCGAGAGCAGCGTGGCCGCCAGCTGCAGCTTCTGCGAGAGGCCGCTGTTGGGCGGGTAGCCCGGGCCGGGAGCCGCGCCGGGGATGCTCGTCAGCCGGTTGGCGACGTCCACGGTCAGCCCCATCATGCCGCGCGAGCGCGCGAGGTGAGTCGTTCCCCGCCCCGGCCGGCACGGTCGCCAGCTTGCCGATCTCGCTGTTCACGTCGCCCGTCACGCCCGGCACACGGAAGCCGACGCCCTGCAGGCCCTCGAGTGCGCACACGGGCGCCGTGGCCGAGCGGATCTGCTTGGAGAGGTTGGAGTCGAGCGAGACGGCCTGGAGCGGATTCGACTGCGAGCCGTAGGCATCCAGCCAGCGGCCCAGCCAGCCCGTCTGCAGCTGCGAGAGCGCACCGGCGAACCAGTAGTCGCGGCTCTCGAAGTGCGAGCGGTTGGGCGGGTTGTAGTCGGCGGCCGGAATGATCGCGAGATCGGATCCCGCGCCACCCGTGCCGTCGCCGTAGAGCGTGTCGAAGCCCTTCGTGTCGCCGTTCTGGTCGGCGGCCGTGCCGGAGACGAGCTTGTTGGAGAAGCCCAGCGCGTTGTTGGTGCCCGGCATGATCGTCGTGCCGACGGCGGTGCCGGTACCTGGACCCTGCACGCGTGCGATGGTCGGCCGGAGCAGCTTGTATTGCCCGTACTGCGTGGCGTCCTGGGGCACGAAGCAGTTGAGTCCGTCGTTGCCGCCGTTCAGGTAGATGACGACGATGCTCTTGCCCATCGGCTCGGCCGCCTGCGCGACCGCCGACTCCCAGACGTCCTCGAACGAGAGCTGCGACGCTCCGTAGACGGCCGCGAAGCCGAGCACGCCGTTGCGCAGCAGCTTGCGGCGCGTGACACCGGTGCTGCCAGGGAGCCCCTCGCGCCAGCCCGAGAGGGCGTCTGCCGGGATCGGCAGCAGCGAATCGGGCTTCAGGTCGGAGACGGCGCTGTCGGAGCGGGCGCAGTCGGCGCATTTGAGCGCCTGGATCTCGCTCTGAATCGTCATTTCACATCACCTGTGCGTCTGGGCCCGCGAGCATGAGCGTGCGCAGCATGACCTGGCGGGCGATGCGGTCAGTGCTGGATTTGACCGAGGCGCGCGTGGCGTAGTCCAGGACGGCCGCACGTGTGCCGGCAGACATCCAGGGCGATCCCACGGCGCCGTAGGCCCGGTCGAAGGCCGCTTGCGGCGTCTCGCCAGGAACGTCCACGACCTTGGCCGGAGAGCCGTTCGGCGCGTTGCCGATGACATCCCCGACGAAGCCGAAGCGCGCCAGGGCGGTGTTGGTGTTGAGCCACGACAGGCCGCCCTCCCAGCCCGCCACGGTGGGCGGGAAGTAGGGGAGCTGTCCCATCGAATCCATGTAGTCGGCCGGCCCGGACGAGGTCACGCCCAGGCCGAGGGCGCGCAGCGCACCGCTCACGAAGACGACCGGCGGCTTGATCATGTTCGGCTCGTCGATCGACTCGAACAGCTGCGGGTTCGTGAGGATGCTGCGTACGAGCGGCTTGATCTTGCGCCCGCCCGCGGTGTAGTCGGCCGCGAGCTGCTGCAGCACCGGCGTGGGGGGCGGTGTGGGCATGAACTCGCCCCACAGCTTCTTGACGATGTACGGAGCGTGGCTGTCGTGCGTGAGCACGAGGTCGACCACGCTGTCGGTGTTGTAGTTGCCGAGCTTGCCGAAGATCGACTTCGGGCCGTTGTAGAAGCGGTTGCCGTCGTAGATGACCTGGACGTTGTCGGGGTCCTTGTCGTTGAGGTAGTACCCGGTGAACGACTTCGCGAGCTGCGCGACATCGTTCTCGCTGTAGTTCTTGGCGCCCGTGATGGCGTGGTTCACGCCGAGCGTGAAGAGCTCGACGAACTCGCGGCCGTAGTTCTCGTTGGGGCCGCCCTTGACGTTGGACTCGCCGTTCAGGTAGCGCAGCATGGACGGGTCCTTGGTGACCTCGAGCGCCATGTCGCGGAAGCTCACGATCCGGATTCGCGGCGAGGTCGCTGTACTTGCGCAGCAGATCGTTCTGCTTGAGCAGCAGCTGCGTCGGCGAGACCGACATCGCGCGAGTTGGCCCAGTGGCGATGCCAGAAGAACGTCATGCGCTCGACCAGCGGATTGCTCGTGCGCACCATGCGGTCGACCCACGAGAGCACCAGATCGGTGTCGTCGCCGGTCGGGTCGAGCGCCTTGCCGTCGCGCGTCGGATTCGGTCCGATGAGCGCGCCCTGGGGCGTGTTCAGGAGCGAGTCGACGGCGTCGTCGAGCGGCTTGCCGATCCAGGCGGTGCGATCGGCGGCAGTCGGGCCAAAGCCGGCGCGCCAGAAGAGGCGATCGACCATGGCCTGCGACATCGACGTCGTCGAGCCGCTGAACGCCCCGCCCGGCGGGACGTGCAGGCGGTGCTTCCGGGCCTTGACGGTCGGGCCCTTGGCCGGCTTGTGCGCCTTGTGCGGCTTTTTCTTGGTCACACTCATCGGCTACTCCCCCTCGACGAGGAACTCATGGCTGCGGATGCCTACTTGCACGCGCCGCGAACGAACGCCTTGAACGCGGCAGCGGCCGCACCCGAGCGCGGCACGCGGAAGTCGCCGGTGCTGTCGCGGACGTCGTACCAGACGACCCCGGCCAGCTTCGGCATGGTCTTGCCCAACTGCCCCAGCGCGCCGATCCAGGCGCCTTCGTCGCCGCCCTTGGCGGTGGAGCCCGTCTCGGAGATCCAGAACGGCTTCTTGGCGAGCTTCTGGATCGTCCCGTAGGCCGGTGCGAAGAGGTCGGCGGGCGCGGTCCAGGTGAGGCCCTGCGCGTTGCCGAAGTTGTAGGCGTCGGCGCCCACCAGATCGACCTGCTTGGCGCCCGGGAAGTACACCTTGATCGCGTTGGCCTTGGTGTCCGGCACGCTGCGCCCGTACACGCTCCAGAGCAGCTTGACCTTCTTGCCGGCCACCTTCGTCACGACCTTGCGCACGTGCTTCCAGGCGCGGGCGTAGTCGCCGGGGCGGTTGCCGTTGACGGTGCCCGACCACGCGTACCAGGGCGTGTTGGGATCGGGCATCGGACGCAGGATCGCGCCCTTCTTGAGACCCTTGATCTGCTTGGCCAGCGCGCGCAGCTCCGGATCGAACTTGCCCGCGGCGATGGCGCTGAGGCGGAAGCCGGGCGCCTTGGCCGAGTCGCTGCCCTTGTCGGGCAGCCAGCTGATGAGCAGGCGCACGCCCTTCGTGCGCGCGAGCTTGATCAGCTTGGGATCGAGCGCGTGACCGACGGTCACGTAGGTCGAGACCGTCCTGACGTTCTTGCCCGCCTTCTTCTGCAGCGCGGGCAGCGTCGAGGCGGGCTTGTCCTGGTACACGCCGACGTTGACGCAGGCCAGGGCCGGGGCTGCGCCGAATGCGAGCGCACCGGCGGCTATGCAGAGCGAACGGAGCGGGCGGTTCACTTCTTTACCTCCAGGACGAGCGTGCTCTTGGACCGCGCCTTGCCGAGCGGCGCGCTGCCGGTCACCGTCACGAGGAACTTCCCGGCCTTTCGCAGCTTCTTCGGGATCAACAGCTTCATGGTCACGTTACGGCGGCCGGCAGCCAGCGGCTTGTCGGCAGCGACGATGACCTTCTTCTTCTGCGACAGCACCACGTGCGCGTTGCCCATGCCGTCGGCCAGGAAGGTCAGGGAGACGTTCCACTTCTTCTTCTTGAGCGCCTTGAGCTTCTTCTTGAGCTTCTGCACGCCGAACGTCAGCTGGGGGGCGTCCGTACAGGCCTGCGTGGCCGACGGGGGCGCCATGAAGCTCACAGGCCCGATGGGGTCGCTCTGCCAGCCGACGGCGGTCATGAACGCCGAGAGCGTGTAGTCGGCCTTGACGCACGGAGCGACCTTCGGCAGCACGGCGCTGCCCGTCTTGGTCGTCATGATCGGCTTTTGCGGGCGCGCCGGCGAGGCTCGCGAAGATGCGGTAGCCCTCGGCGTCGGGCGAATTCGTCGTGAACGAGAGCGTTCCCGTCTTGGCGCGATCGAGAGTGCGGTGGGCGCGGACTCTTCCTGCTGCAGGCCGTCGATACCGGCCGGGGTGCCGGTGCCGCCCGTCGTGTCGACGAGCTGCAGGAGGATCAGGGACGGGAGCTGCGCCCAGATGCGCACGCGGCCGCCGTTGCCGCCGGGAGCCCCGGTGCCGCCGTTGCCGCCGCCCGCGAGCACGCCGGTCGACGATGCGATGGACTGCACGACGAGCTCGATCGAGCCGCCGTTGCCACCGCGCGCACCCGGCTGCTCCCGCTCCGCCCTCCGAGCGCAGGCGACCGCCGAGCGTGAGCGGGGCCGTGCGCCGCGGCGAGGAACATCGGGCCCGCCCGCGCCACCGGGCCCGCCGTTGCCACCTGCGGCGCCCGAGGCGTCGACGGGGCCGGCGATGACCAGTCCGCTCTGGGCCGAGACGGTGACGCTGCCGCCGCTGCGCTCAGGTTCTCACCGAGTGCGGTGATCGACGCAGTCGAGACGCGGTCGCCCGTGATGCTGATCGGTCCGCCGGGGCCGCCTCCGCCGAGCGCCCGGCCGCTGCCGCCGCGCGTCGAGATGGCGCCGGTGCCCACGACTCCGGTGGCCTTGAGGGTCACCGGGCCGCCGCTCTCCCCGCTGCCGTTGACGGGGTCGGAGGTCGCGTCACCCGCATCGGCCGTGATCGCTCCAAGCGCCAGAGACGCACCGGTGGCAGTCACGGCGCCGCCGTGTGGCCCGATGCCGGCGCTGCTGCCACCTGTGGCGTTGATGTTGCCGGCAGTCAGGGCGCCGGCCGCCGCCAGGCTGACGGGGCCCCCGGCGCGCTGAGATTGCTGGTCGAGCCGCCTCCCTGGGAGCTGACGTTCCGACCGCCAGTCGCCCGCGGGCGTTCATGGCTCACCGCGCCGGCTTGGCCGGCGCCGTATCGACTGCGGTTCCGCCGTGCGAAGTCGACGCCGCCCGAGATGTGGACGTCGCCGCCCACGATCGTCACGGGGCCACCGCCGCCGGGTAGACTCCGGCCGCGCCGTTGACCCCGCCGCTCGCTATCGAGCCGAGCACGTTCACGTCGCCGCCGGCCGATGCGAGATCGACTCCGCCGCCGTTCACGCTTGCTCCTCCCGGCGCTCGTGACATCGCCGCCGATCAGGACACCGCCCGCGCCGTGCACGAAGATGCCGGCTCCGGGCGCCCGCAGGCTCTGGGTGACCACGAGACCCGGCGAATCGAGCGAGATCGCGCCGGAAGGCGCCAGCGTGCCGGTGGTGTCGACAGGGCCGCCGAGCGTGATGCGCGCCGCGTGGATGGCGAGCGTGCCGCCGACGCGGTTCGCCCCGTCTTGCCCTGGAGGCTGATGGCGGGGGAGATGGCGACGCCGCCGGAGGCGTTGATCGTGAGCGAATGGCCATTGACGCAGCCGACTTCGGCGCATCCGTCGAACTGCGCGTCCGGGCCGATGAAGACGTCGGTCGCGGTGATCGCGGTGTCGCCGTTCAGGCGCACGGTGCCGTCGAGGTAGAGCAGCCCGTAGCCATAGCCGCCGGCGAACGTGACCGGCGGGTCGCCGTTGAGCTGGATCAGGTCGTCGGCCTGCGCGACGGCCGGGCCGGCGATGCATCCGACGCAGGCGACCAGCAGAACCACGGCCAGCCGGAGCATCGGGAAACGGGAGGGCGAGGAAGCGTCCACGGCCACACCTTGGTGGCCTCGGGATCGGAAAACATCACCCGTTTGGCGTTGGACGCTCCCAAATGCCGGAACCTCATCCTTTCTCGGCAGTCGGGTATCACACCTCTGGTGTATTCGGGCCGTTCAGGGCGTGGCGAGCCCTCTAGGACGCGGTTCTTAGACCAGTTCTCAGTCGTCCTTGTCGTGCGCGCTGGCGTGCGGGGCGAGGCAGGCGAGCAGGCCGCCGTCCTCGTCGTAGGCGGGAAAGAGGTCGGCGCGCACGAGCTTGACGATGCCGGCGCGGCCCTTGAGCTCGAACGTCTGGTCGAGCTTGCGGACGCCCCATTCGAGCACCGTGCCGACGGGATCCTCGCCGTCGGGGTCTGCGCAGCGTGAGCGCCTCGCGCAGGTCCTTGCCGATCAGCTCGCCCTCCTGGAAGCCGGTCAGCTCGAAAACCCCCTTGCCGACGGCCAGGATGCGGGCTTCGCGATCGCACGCGAGCATGCCCGCGCTCGGCCCGGGATAGAAGTCGTCGAGCAGCTCGAAGACGAAGCCGAAGCCGCAACGCGAGCAGCCGACGGCCTGGTGTCCGAGTCCGTCGCGGCCATCGGAGTCCATCGAGCGGTCGCCGCAGTTCGGGCAGATGAAGTACGCCATTGCCCGAAGACTAGAACCGCAGCGTTAACGGCGTGTTTCGCTACGTTGCGTCGCTGTGGGTCAGCCAGCGCTCGGCGTCGAGCGCGGCCTGGCAGCCCGAGCCGGCGGCCGTGATGGCCTGCCGGTAGACGTGATCGGCCACGTCGCCGGCGGCGAAGACGCCCTCGATCTTCGTGCGCGTCGTGCCCGGCTCGACGAGCAGGTACCCGGCCTCGTCCATGTCGAGGATGCCGCGGAAGAGCGCGGTGTTGGGCGTGTGCCCGATCGCGACGAAGAAGCCGTCCGACTCCTCGACGCGCTCCTCGCCCGTGACCGCGTTGCGCAGGCGCGCGCCGGTCACCTTGCCGACCTCGCCGCCCAGCACCTCGTCGACCACGTACGGCGTGAGCACGGAGAGGTTGGGCTTGGCCTTGGCGTAGTCCTGCATGATCTTGGAGCCGCGCAGCTCGTCGCGGCGATGCACGAGCACGACGTCCTTCGCGAACTTCGTGAGGTAGGTCGCTTCCTCCAGCGCGGAGTCCCCGCCGCCCACGACGATCACCTTCTTGTCGGGGAAGAAGGCCGCATCGCAGGTGGCGCAGTAGCTCACGCCCCGGGCCTGCAGGGCATGCTCGCTGGGCAATCCGAGCTGACGGGCCGAGGCGCCCGTCGCAATGATCACGGCACGAGCGCGATGGACCTCGCCTCCGACCGAGACCCGGAACGGCCGCTCGCTGAAATCGACGGCTGTCACGTCATCGGTGATGAACTCGGTGCCGAAGCGCTCGGCCTGCTCGCGGAAGCGCACCATCAGATCGGGGCCGAGCACGCCCTCGGGAAAGCCCGGGAAGTTCTCGACGTCCGATGTGATCATGAGTTGGCCGCCGGCCTCGAATCCCTCGATGCAGAGCGGCTTGAGGTTCGCCCGAGACGCGTAGACGGCGGCCGTCAGACCCGCGCAGGCGCCGCCGATGATGATGAGGTCACGCACGTCGTTCATGGCCCCGAGCGTAGAACATCGCCTCGCTGCTCGGCGCCGACCAGGATGGGAGGCGGAAACGGCCCCAGCAGGCGGCGGAACGGGCCCACGCGCAGGAGTCGCGGGATGAGCAGCCAGCCGGCGATCGCGTAGGCGGCGCCGATCACGATGTCCACGACGTAGTGGTCGCCCAGGTAGACGACCGTGAACCACATCCCGAGCGTGTAGGGCGCGGCCCACAGCCCCTGCCGCCCGCGCCAGGCACAGGCGAACAGCAGCACGAGCAACGCGTAGGCGGCGTGCAGCGAGGGCACGGCGGCGACCGGGTTGGAGAGGATGCCGGCCTCGATCCACGACTTCGAGGTCGAAACGGGCGAGCTCCCGCCCTCGACGTAGCCGATGCGCGCGACGTGCGGGATCAGGCGGTGCTTCGACGCCAGCCAGGGCGGCGCCGCCGGAAAGGCGAGGAATGTCGCCGCGCCCGCGAACGAGACGGCCACGAGCGTCGCCGCACAGCGGTAGAAGACCTCGCGCCGCTCGAGCCAGATCAGGAAGAGCAGCGTGGGGGGCACGATGAAGTGCAGCCGGTCGAGCAGCGAGAACGCGTGGTCGTACCACTCGAGATGCCCGTGCCAGAGCCAATCCTGCAGCCGGATGGTCGGGACCTGACCGAACCGATCCAGCGGTCGAGCGTGAGCATCGGCTCGTAGAACGGATGCGGGTGGAGGAGGTGCGCGACGCCGCGCGCCTCCTCGTATACCAGCACGAGCGCGACGAAGGGCAGGAAGTCGCGCACGTAGCCCGCCCGACGCGCAACGCGAGGGCGGGGACGAGCAGGATCAGGAAATAGCGGTCGGCGGAGAGGAAGACGCCCTTGACGAGCACCATCGCGCCCAGTCCGGCGAGGTAGCCGAGGACGAGCGTCGCCACGCGCCGCCGCGTCCACATACCGGGCTCGCGCGTCGCCTGCACCGAGGGATCCTATTTGCGCAGGCTCTTCGCCAGGGTGCGGTGCGACCCGGCGCGTAGACTGGGCGGCGTGCTCGAGCCGCTGTTTGCGACGGACGGGCCGCTCGCCCGCGCGCATCCTGCGTATCGCGAGCGTCGGGCGCAGCTTGCCCTCGCACAGGGCGTGGAGCAGGTGCTCGCGCGCGGCGGAACGCTTGTCTGCGAGGCGGGCACGGGCACAGGCAAGAGCCTCGGCTACCTTGTCCCGGCCTCGCTCTCCGGCTGCCGCGTGATCGTGTCGACGGCCACGCTGGCGCTGCAGTCGCAGCTCCTGCGCGACGATCTCCGCGGCCGCGGCGGCCCGCGGCAAGCCCATACGGGCCGAGCTGCTCAAGGGCCGCTCCAACTACGCCTGCAGGCGCATGGTGGCGCAGCTCGGCATGCGCCTGTTCGATCCCTCGCACGGCGAGGCGATCACGCGGCTGCGCCCCTGGCTCGACACGACGTGACCGGCGATCGCGCCGAGCTCGACGACGAGCCGCCGCCCGGCGCCTGGGCCGAGGTGGCGGTCGGCCCCGAGCGCTGTCTGGGAGCCGCTGCACGTATTCGGCGACGTGTTTCGCCGAGGAGGCGCGCGAGCGGGCGAGCGACGCCGACGTCGTGATCGTCAACCACGCGCTCTACTTCGCCGACCTCGGCCTGCGCATCGCCTCGGACGGCGCCATCGGCGTGCTGCCCGAGCACGACGCCCTCGCTTCGACGAGGCGCACGAGCCGGAGGACGCCGCGGCGGAGTGGCTCGGAGCGCGCCTCTCGCTGCGCGACGTGACGCAGCTGCGGCGCGATTGCGAGCGGGCCTGCCGGCTCGACAACGCGACCGCTCCCGCCCGGCTGCTGCACGAGCTCGAGAGCGCCGCGCACGCGCCTTCGCCCGGCTGCCCGCCGCCGCGGCGGCACCCGGCTGACCGAGGTCGACCTGCGCGACCTCGCGCCGAGGCAGGCGGCCAGCGTGCGGCATGCGCTCGGCAGCCTAAACGCGAAGCTGGGGGGCATGGGGGAGGAGCGCGACGTGATCGCGCGCCGCGCAGAGCGCCTTGCGTCGCCCTCGATGCGTGCCTCGGCGCCGATCCGGAACAGGCGGTGGTGTGGAGCGAGCGCGGCGGTGCGGCCCCGAGCTGCGCCGGCGCCGGTCCGGTGGCGCCGCTCCTCCGCGAGCACCGTGGGGCCGCCTGCATGCGGCGGTGCTCACCTCGGCCACGCTCTCCCTCGACGGCGACCTCCTACACGCGCGCGCGCCTCGGCCTCGCAGGCGCGAGCGAGCTCGGCGCTGGCCTCGCCGTTCGATGTCGCCGAGCAGGCGCGGCTCTACCTGCCCCGCGACGCGCCCGACCGCGCGCTGCGGGCTGGGATCAGGCCATCGCCGATCACATCTCCGCGATCGTGCGCGCCAGCGACGGGCGGGCTCTCGCCCTTCACCAGTTGGCGCTGCGCCGAGGCGGCGTGCACGCCGGCCTCGGCGCCCTGAGCTCGCCGCCTACACCGCCGCTCGCGGAGGGAGAGGCTCCCGCCAGCGCCTGCTCCAGGCCTTCCGGGCCTGACGCGGCGCTCGGCGCTGCTGGCGACGCAGAGCTTCTGGCAGGGGGTCGATGTGCGTGCGTGCCGCGTTCTGCGTCGTCATCGATCGTCTGCCGTTCGCGGTGCCGAGCGACCCGCTCGTGGCCGCGGGCGTCGCCGGAGCAGATCGGTGCGCGACGGCGGCTTTGTCCTTCGATGACTACGCGCTCTGCCCCAGGCGGCGCTCGATGCTGCGGCAGGGTTTCGGGCGCCTGCTGCGCTCCCACGATGATCGCGGCGTCAACCCGCGCGAGTCGATGCACGAGCCCTTCAACGCCGCGTCCTACGCGGAGCCGCTGCTGGCCGGGTCGCCGTCGGCTCCGTTCTACGAGATCACCGCCGTTGAGGAGTTCTTTGCGCGTCCGGTCGAACTCGTACTGATCTGAACGGATTCCGGTCTACACCGCGGGTCGGTGAGCAAGCGCAAACTCGAAGCCACGAAGCGGAATCAGGAGCGAGAGGCTTCTGCACGCCGCACCCCTCCCGGTGACAAGAAGGGCGGTCGCGGAGGCAAGTCCTTGGGGCCCGGTCGTCGCATCTGGGCGCGATCGGCGCTGTCTTCGTCGTGGCGGTGGTCGGCGTGGTCTCCGGCGAACGCGTTCGGCAGCGACGCGCAGGCCGGCATGAAGACGCGGCTGAAGAACGGGACCTGCGTCGAGACCGACTTCAAGA
>CAVQLU010000002.1:0-74267 GCA_963713435.1 uncultured Actinomycetes bacterium | reverse complement strand
CTTCGCTCAGGCCCTTGAGATGGAAGTTGATGATCTGGATGTGCATGCGTCTCCTGCTTTCTCGTAGCGCGGCGGTAGTGCCGTGATCAAGAAGCTACGGGGCGCGCCTGCCCACCTCGTGAGCGCTGCGTGAGAAAAACATGAGAACCGGAAGACGCCGTCAGCCTGGCCGCGCGCACGGGGTTGGCGAGGACGCCGATCCCCTCCACGTCGACCTCGATGCGGTAGCCGGGAGCCAGTGCGACGTCGTCGGGCGGCACGACGCCCGTACCCGTCAGCAGCACCGAGCCCGCGGGCACGGGATTCTCGCGCACGCACCACTCCACCAGGTCCTCGAAGCTGCGGTGCATCGCGGCGGTGCTGGTCGCGTCCTCGTTGACGAGGGCGCCCTCGACATTCCAGATGCGCACCGAGATCGCGAAGGGCGCCGTGGGGTCGTCGGGCACGAGCAGCGCGGGGCCAAGCGAGCAGCAGGCCGAAAACAGCTTGGCCTGGGGCAGGTAGAGCGGGTTCTCGGCCTCGATGTCGCGCGCGGTGAGATCGTCGCCGCCCGTCACCGCGATGATCGAGCCGTCCGCGCCGAGCACGAGCGCGAGCTCCGGCTCCGGCACCGTCCAGGTCGACTCGCTACGCACGGCGACCGCCTCGTTGGGGCCGACCGTGCGCCGGCAGGCGGCGTCCTTGAGGAAGAGCTCGGGCCGCTCTGCGTCGTAGACGCGGGCGTACACGTCGGCCGAGGATTCGCTCTCCTCGATGCGCGCATGCCGGCTGCGCTCATAGGTCACGCCGGCGGCCCAGATCTCGGGCGGCAGGAGCGGCGTGAGCAGCGGCAGCGGCGCGAGCGTCGCCGGGTCGTCCGCGACGTGCTCGGCGACGGCCTCGGCCGCGCAACGGGCGAGCCCGCGCTCCAGGGCGGCCAGCGGATCGCGCTCGCGCAACTCGCGCACGACCGCCGGCGCGGCGGGGTCGATCGCGCCGAGGCGCGGCTCGGCCGCACCGCCAAGGCGCACGAGACGCCATCCCCGCGGCACGAAGGCGCCCATCAGTACGTCAGCCTGCCGCCGGAGAGGTCGAAGGCCGCGCCGGTGGAGAACGTCATGCGCTCGCTCGCGAGGAACGCGATGAGCTCGGCGACCTCCTCGGCCTTCGCCAGGCGGCCCATCGGCACGCGCGAGAGCATGTAGTCGAGGTGCTCCTGGCTCAGGCCCACCACCATCGGCGTCTCGACCGGCGCGGGCGTCACGCAGTTCACGAGCACGCCGGTCGTCGCCACGTCCTTGCCGATCGACTTCGTCATGCCGATCACCGCCGCCTTCGCGGCCGAGTACGCGGCCGCCATCGGATTGCCCTCCTTGCCGGCCACCGAGGCGAGGTTGACGATGCGCCCGTAGCCCCGCGCGACCATGCCGGGCAGCGCCGCGCGGTTGGCGAAGAAGACCCCGTCCGCGTTGACAGCCAGCACGCGCTTCCACTCGGCGTCGTCGACCTCGGTGGTGCGCAGGGACGCGCCGGCGATGCCCGCCGAGCAGACGAGGATGTCGAGGCCGCCGAGCTCGCTCTCGACGCGCGCCACCGCCGCGTTCAGGACGGCCGAGTCAGTCACGTCCCCGGCGATGGCGATCACGCCGCCGCCGAGATCCTGGGCCGTGGCCTCGACGCGCGCGGGGTCGAGGTCGAGCACGGCTACGCGTCCGCCACCCGCCAGGATGCGCCGCGCGCTGGCCGCGCCGATGCCGCTCGCGCCGCCCGTGATGAGGGCGATTCGCCCTTGGAAATCCGTGTCTGTCATTGCGAGCGTGTATAGCAGCCGACCACTGGGTGCGCGCTACTCTCACGTGCCATGGAGCTGCTCGACTACCCGCTCGGCGAGCGGCGGCCGGATCTCGTCACCACGCCCGCGGGCACGCCGCTGGCCGAGGTCACGCTGGAGGGCCTGCGCAGCGGCCGCGTCTCGCCCGACGAGCTGCGGGCGACGCCGGAGACGCTGCTGCGTCAGGCGGCCGTGGCACGCGCGGCGGGGCGCGAGCAGCTGGCCGCGAACCTCGAGCGCGCGGCCGAGCTCGCGAGCCTCCCGGAGGACGAGGTGCTGGCGATCTACACCGCCCTGCGACCGCGGCGCGCGACCGCGGCCGAGCTCGAGGTGATCGCGCAGCATCTCGCCGACGTCGCAGCGCCGCGCTGCGCGGCGTTCGTGCGCGAGGCCGCGATCGCCATGGCCGAGCGCGGCCTGCTGAGGATCGCCGGGTGAGCGAGCAGCCGCGCAGCGAGCGCTTCCGCGTGCGGGAGACCGCTCCGCTCCGCCGCGAGACGCTGATCCGGCCGGATCCGGCACTCGGCCTCGTCGCCATGAACGGCCCCGGCGACCCGGAGCCGTCGCTCGTGATCACGGACGGCGTCGTGAGCGAGCTCGACGGCAAGTCGCGCGCCCAGTTCGACACCCTCGACCGCTTCATCGCGGCCCACGGCATCGACCTATCGGTCGCACCGGAGGCGATGGCGATCGAGGACGCGGCGCTGGCGCGCTCCCTGGTCGACGTCGACGTGCCCCGGGGCGAGCTCGTCCGCCTGGCGCGCGGACTCACGCCCGCCAAGCTCGCGCGCGTCGTCGGGCTGCTCGATCCGGTCGAGATGATGTTCGCGCTCAAGCGCCTGCGCGCGCGGCGCGCGCCCGCCAACCAGGCGCACGTGACGAATCTCAAGGAAAACCCGGCGCTCCTGGCCGCCGACGCCGCAGAGGCGGCGCTGCGCGGCTTCGCCGAGCTCGAGACGACGGTCGGCGTGTCGCGCTACGCGCCACTCAACGCGATGGCGCTGCTGGTCGGCTCGCAGACGGGGCGCTCGGGCGTGATGACGCAGTGCGCGGTCGAGGAGCGCCTCAACCTGCGGCTGGCGATCCAGGGACTCGTGACCTACGCCGAGACGCTCTCGGTCTACGGCACCGACAAGGCCTTCGAGGACGGCGACGACACGCCCTGGTCGAAGGCCTTCCTGGCCTCGGCCTACGCCAGCCGCGGCGTCAAGGTGCGCTTCACGTCGGGCACAGGCTCGGAGGCGCTGATGGGCCACAGCGAGGGCTGCTCCATGCTCGCGCTCGAGGCGCGCTGTCTCAGCCTGGTGCGCGCGTGCGGGTCACAGGGCGTGCAGAACGGCGCCATCTCGTGCGTGGCGCTCACGATGAGCCTGCCCGGCGGCACCCGGGCCATTCTGGCCGAGAACCTGATCGCCGCCTGGCTCGACCTCGAGGTCGCCTCGGGCAACGACGCCATCGCCTCCCACTCCCCCACCCGCCGCACGGCCAAGCTGATGGGGCAGTTCCTGCCGGGCACCGACTTCGTCACCTCGGGCTACAGCGTCATGCCGCGCCACGACAACACCTTCGGCGGCGGCAACTACGACGCCGACGACCTCGACGAGTGGATGACGCTGCAGCGCGACTGGCAGGTGGACGCCGGCATCGAGCCGGCTGCGGAGGAAGCCGTCCTGGCGGTGCGCGAGCGCGCCGGGCGGGCGATCCAGGCGGTCTTCGACGAGCTCGGCTTCCCGCCGGTGACGGATGCGGAGATCGCGGCCGCGACGCTCGGCCACTCGAGCCACGACCTGCCCGACCGCGACCGCGGCGAGGACGTCCTGGCCGCCGATCGCGTGCTCGCCGAGCGGATCACCGCCGCCGATGTGGCGCTTGCGCTCGACCGCCGCGGCTTCGGCGAGGTCGCCGAGCGCGTCGTCGGCATGCAGCGCCAGCGCATCTCGGCCGACTACCTGCAGACCTCGTCGGTGATCGACGCGGCCGGCGCCGTGCACTCGGCGGTCAACGACCCCAACGACTACCGCGGCCCGGGCACCGGCTACGTGCTGGAGGGCGAGCGCTGGGCACTGCTGCAGGCCCTTCCGCACGAGGTCGACCCGGCGAGCGTGGGCCTGGTGGACGCCAACGACGGCCCGGCGCTGCTGCGCGACATCGGCGCCTCCGAGCGCGGGTCGGCGGTCGACGAGGTCGTCGTGGCCGTCGGCCCGGCCTTCGGCGGCGCGCTGCGCGAGACGATCGGCGGCATCCCGCACGAGGAGGTGCTGCGCCAGGTCTGCGCCGGCATCGAGGAGGAGGGCGTGAGCTATCGCGTGATCCGCATCGGCCGCACCTCGGATGTCGCGTTCATCGCGCACGACGGCGCCCAGCTGGCCGGCTCCGGCGTCGCCATCGGACTGCAGTCGAAGGGCACCGCGGTGATCCACCGCGCCGACCTGCAGCCGCTCGACAACCTGGAGCTGTTCGGCATGGCGCCGCTGCTGCGGCCGGAGTCCTACCGGCAGATCGGCCGCAACGCCGCGCGCTACGCGAGCGGCGGCCGCGCGAGCCCGGTGCCGCTCGTGCTCGACAACTTCGCGCGCGCCAAGCTGATCGTCCGCACGACGCTCCTGCACCGCCGCGAGACCGAGGCGATCGAGCCCGGCGCGGCGGCGGTGGACGTCACCCTCGTCTGAGCGACGTCCACCGCAGCGGCGCTCTAGAGCGCATTTCTCGAGGAAATGCGCTCTTACTTGTCGACGTGCGTGGCTCCGCCGTCGGGCCCCAGCACGAGGTCGCGCTGCTTGTCCGGGATGTGATCGAGCGGCACGGGCGCGAGGGCCTCGAGGAACGTCACGCCGGGCTCCGAGATGAGCGAGTGCTCGATGCCCCGGTTGACGACGACCACGTCGCCTTCCTTGAGCGTCTTCGTCTCACCGGCGATCGTCATCGTGACCTCGCCGTCGAGGATCACCATGACCTGCTCGGTGTGCTCGTGGGAGTGCAGCGGCACCTGCTTGCCCGGCTCGTAGGTCGCCTTGCAGAGGCAGACCTGCTCGCCTCCGATCGCGCGCAGGTGCACGCCCGGGTGGAACTCGGTCGTGGGGACGTCGTTCCAGGTGCGGAAGGGGCTGCTCATCTCAGACCCCGATGACGTCGCGGAAGAGCGAGGACTCGTCGGCCATCGTCATGACGCTGATGTCCTCGTCGAAGACGACCGTCTTGCCGTCGCGGCGCGGCTCGTCGGTGCCGGCCGTCTTGGCCTGCAGCGCGCGCAGCACGCGCTCGGGCGTGGCCGGCTGCTGCGGCACCCACACGCCCACGGCGTCGTAGATCGCCGAGCAGATGGCGGGCCCCTGCGCGTTGTTGGCCATCTCGCCGATCGCCTTGGCGCCGAACGGGCCGTCGGCCGAGGGGTTCTCGACGATCACCGAGGTGATCTCCGGGAAGTTCGGCAGCCCCGGCATGAGGTAGGCGCCGAACTCGCCGCCGCGTCCCTCGACGCTCGGGTAGTGCGGATACGACTGCTCGAGCAGGCCCAGGCCGAGGCCCATCATGGCGCCGCCCTCGATCTGACCCTCGACGAGGGTCGGATTGATCGCGTGCCCGACGTCGTAGGCCTGCACCATGCGCAGCACGGTGACCACGCCCGTCTCGTCGTCGACCTCGACGTCCACCACGCAGGCGGCGTAGGAGATCGCGTGATCCGGGTCGCATTCGCCCGTGTCGGGATCGGGCATGGAGTACGCCTTGAGGTGCACGCCGGTGCCCGTGATGAGCTCACCGAAGCCCCACGTGGCGGCCGCGGAGACCTCGCCCACGGTCATCTTCTTGTCGGGCGAGCCCTTCACGAAGATCACGCCGTCCTCGACCTCGAGGTCGGCCGGTGCGATCTCCATCGCCTGGCCGGCGATCTCGAGCATCTTCTCCTTGGCCTTCTTGGCCGCCTTGAGCACCGCGAGGCCGCCGATGAAGGTGCCGCGCGAGGCGAACGTGCCCGTGCAGAGCGGCGAGGAGTCGGTGTTGGAGACGTCCATGTTGACCGACTCGTACGGCACGCCGAGCGTGTCGGCCACGATCTGCGTGTGCACGGTCTTCGAGCCCTGCCCGAGGTCGACCGTGCCGGCGAAGACGTCGACGCGCCCGTCCGGCTTGATCTTGACCCAGGCCTGCGACGGGTCGCCCCCCTGGTTCATGCCGGTCGGATATTCGATTGCGGCGAGGCCGCGTCCTCGATGCTTCATCGCCCTGCCCCCTGGGGATCGCCGAGCTTGGCGTCAGCTGCCTGATGCTTGAGGTGATCCGGGAGCCATTCGCCGGAGCGCTCCTCGTTCTTCATGTCCCTGTAGGTCGCCGAGAGCGGGTGACCGACGGCCTCGGCGCAAGCCTGGATCGTGTCGATGGTCGACGGATCCTCGAGCAGCTTGCGCGTCGGCATGAGGTCGCCCGGCCGGTTGGCGTTCTTGAGCCGGAACTCCCACGGATCGATGCCCAGCAGCGTGGCGCTGCGGGTCATCTGCAGCTCGATCGCGAACGACGCCGACGTCACGCCGAAGCCGCGCATGGCGGTTGTCGGCACGTGGTTCGTCCAGACGACGTAGGCGCGCGTGCGCAGGGCCGGCACGGTGTAGGCACCGGCGAGGTGGAACGAGTGCTTCGTCGCGCCGTAGCTCGAGAAGCGCGTGTAGGCGCCCGCGTCGTGCAGCGTCAGCACCTTGCGGCCGAGGATCCAGCCGTCCTTGGAGAGCGCGTCGGCCATCTCGACGTGCCAGGAGGCGCGCACGCTGCCGCACAGCATCTCCTCCTCGCGCGTGAAGATCCAGCGCACCGGCCGCCGGGCCTTGAGTGCCAGCACGGAGGCGAGGGGCTCGGTGGCGGAGTCGACCTTGCCGCCGAAGCCGCCGCCGACCGTGCCGCCGACGAGCTTGATGCTGCCCGGCGGGCGCTGGAGGTGCTCGGCGAGTACGCCCATCGTGAAGTACATCGCCTGGGTGCAGGTGTAGACGGTCAGGCGGCCGTCGCTCTCGGGTACGACGAGGCAGCCCTGCGGCTCGATCGGGGCCTGCTCGATCGCGCTCGGGCGATACGAGCCCTTGACGATCACGTCGGCCTTCTCGAACGCCGCGTCGACGTTCCCCTTCGTGACCTTGCGATGGTCGTAGGGGTCGTAGAAGAACACGTTCCCCTTGTCGGTCAGCTGCGGCACGTCCGGATCGAACGCCCTGCGGATGTCGAGGAACGGCTCGCGCACCTCGTACTTGACGTCGATCAAGTCGAGCGCCTCGAGCGCGGTGGCCTCGTCGATCGCCGCCACGCCGCCAATCAGCTGACCCTTGTAGCGAACCTCGCCCTCGGCCAGATACGGCTCGTCGGCGGGAACGCCGAGCGCCTCGAGATGGCCGACGGTGTTCTTCGGCATGTCCTTGTACGTCGCGACCGCGAACACGCCGGGGTGCGCCTCGGCCTTGGACGTATCGATGCTGACGATGCGCGCGCTGTGGTGCGGGGAGCGCAGGCCCTTGCAGGCCAGCATGCCCTGGGCGTACTGGTCGGCCACGTACTTCGTTCGTCCCGTGACGTGCGCGAGCCCGTCGTAGCGGGGGAGCCGGGCGCCGACTGCCTTCATCGGGAACCTCCTGTCGAGACGGACTCGACGGCGTCGATGATCTTGACGTACCCGGTGCAGCGGCAGATGTGGCCCTCGAGGGCCTCCATGATCTGCTCGCGCGAGGCGTCCGGGGTGTGGCTCAGGAGCGCGGTCGACGCCATCATCATGCCCGGCGAGCAGAAGCCGCACTGCGAGGCGTACTTGTCGTAGAAGGCCTGCTGGATCGGCGCCAGCTCGACGCCGTTCGAGAGACCTTCGACCGTCGTGACCGATGCGCCTTCGACGGCCGCCATGGGCGTCAGGCACGAGCGGCGCGGCTCGCCGTCGATCAGCACCGTGCAGGCGCCGCAGCCGCCCTGCTCGCAGCCGGCCTTCGGCGACAGGATGAAGAGCTCCTCGCGCAGCACGCGCAGGAGCGAGGTGAGGGCGTCGGAGCGGATCTCGTGCTCGATGCCGTTGACTGTGAGGTTCATTGGCGTCCTCCCCTTCAGCCCAGCTGTCCAAGCGCGCGCTGGACGAGCAGCGGCAGCATTTGCTCTCGGTACCAGGCCGACGCGAGCGCGTCGGTCGGCAACTCCAGCCCTTCGGCGGCGTGCGCGGAGGCGTCTTCCGCCGAGGCGCCGCCGGCCAGGGCCGACTCGACGCCGCTCAGGCGCGCCGAGCGCTCGCCGACACCGGAGGCCGCGACGCGAATGCCGTCCGACCCCTTGACCGCGGTCACGGCGAGCATCGTGTAGTGGTGCGTGTGCGGGCGATCGAGGCGCGCGTAGCCGAACGGCTGCCCGCCCGGCACGTCGATCGAGAGCACGAGCCGGCCGCTGCCGGACTCCAGGAACGCGTCGATGTCCTCGACCGTCTCGCCGCCGGCGCCGACCGAGGTGATGCGCGCGCCGAGCGCGAGCAGCGGCGCCTGCAGGTCGCCCCGCGGGGCCGACGGGCCGGCGGTCGCGCAGAGATTGCCGCCGATCGTCCCGACCGCGCGGATCTCGTGATCCGCCACGTGCTGCGCGGCCGTGGCGAGCGGATCCGGAGCATCCGCGAGGTCGGCGACGGGCGTTCCGGCACCGATGCGGACGACGCCGTTCGAGTTGTCGACACCGCGCAGCCCGGCCCGGTCCAGCATCAGGACGCGCGTGGGGCGCAGGCTGCCGTAGGTCAACTCGGGCAGCAGGATCGTCCCGCCGCCCATGACCGTCACGCCGTCGCCGTCGCCGAACGCGGCCACGGCCTCGGCCGGCGAGGTGGGCCTCAGCAGTTCCGGTGGTGCGGGCATCGAGCCTCCAAGAGTGAGTTCACAGGTAGAGCCGGGCGCCGGCGGTCTCGGGCCCCTGGGGGTAAAGCTCCGTCAACAGCTTGAGCTCCGGAATGTCGTCGGTCGTGAGGTCGCCGACGGGACCGTTGATCTCGAGGAGATTGCCCCCCGGATCGCGCAGGTAGAGCTGCACCGTCCCGTCCTCGAGCACCCGCACCCAGTCGGTGAAGACCGGGTCGATCGCGCCCAGCTCGCGTGCACGCCGGTAGATCGGGAGGATCTCGTCGACGGTGATGCCGAGGTGATGGCGCTTGGGCGCCTGCTCGTCGGCAGGGAAGATGTGCAGCTGCGTATCGCCGAAGCGATACCAGTCGACCCGGAAGCCGAAGTTCGGCGCCGGGATGCGCTCGACGCCGAAGAGCTCGGTATAGAAGCGCCCCGACTCGTCCTGATCCGGGGCCGACACGCTCACGTGGTTGATCCGCAGGGCAGGCATCGCCACGGATGCTAGAGCGTTCCGTGCGGGAATGCACCCGCCCGTGGATCGCGTTCCGGAGGACGGAACGGCAGGGCGCCGCGGCGCCGCACTCTAGGATCCCGCGACGTGAATGCAGCCTTTGACGATCCCGAGCGCGCCGCACGCGTGCGCGCAGCGGCACCCGCCGTCGATGCGCTCTTCGCCGAGGCCCTCGGCGAGCTCGCAGCGCCGGGCCTCGCCTACGGCGTCGCGCTGGACGGCGAGCTCATCCACTCCGGCGGCTTCGGCCTCCGCGACCTCAGGGCCGGCACCGCTCCCGACGCCGACACCGCCTTCCGCATCTGCTCCATGACGAAGAGCTTCATGGCCATGACGGTGCTCTCGCTGCGCGACGAGGGACGGCTCGACATCGATGCGCCGCTCGGCGACGTCGCGCCCGCGCTGCGCGCGTTCGCAGAGGCCGGGCCGGATGCCCCCGTGGTCACCGTGCGCCACCTGCTGACGATGGACGCGGGCCTGCCGCAGGACGACCCCTGGGCCGACCGCCTGATGGCCGAGGACAGCGACTGGGTCGCCGAGGAGCTGTTCGCGCGCGGCGCGACGCGCTCGCGCACGCCCGGCACGCACTTCGAGTACTCCAATTACAGCTGGGCCGCGCTCGGGCGAGTCGTCGCGACGGTCACCGGACGGCGCTTCCAGGACGTCGTGACCGAGCGCGTGCTGGGGCCGCTCGGGCTCCGCTCGACCGTCTGGAGCGCCGGCGACCTCCCCGCCGAGCAGGTCGCGACGGGCTACCGCCCCGCCGGCGAGGGCTTCACGGCCGAGGTGCCGCTGGCAGACGGCGGCGATTTCGCCGCGCTCGGCGGGCTCTACAGCAGCGTGCGCGACCTGGCGCGCTGGAGCGGCGTCTTCCTCAACGCCGAGCCGGCCCGCGACGCCCCCGAGGACGCGCCCGTGGCGCGCGCGACCCTGCGCGAGATGCAGCGCGCCCGCAGCGCCTTCCGGCCGAGCGTCGAGTGGCCGTCGCTGGCGGAGCCCCCAGGCATCGTCGCCGGCGGCTACGGCTACGGACTGATGATCTGGCACGAGCGTGACGGGCAGCGCCATGTGGGGCATCCGGGCGGCCTGCCCGGGTTCGGGACACTCATGCGCTGGGTGCCCGAGCTCGGCCTCGGCGTGATCCTGCTTGCCAACGTCACGTACGCCAAGTGCGAGGCGCCGGTCCGGCGCGCGCTCGAGCTGGTTGCCCGCGAGGCCGCGCTGCCGCGCCGCATCGTCCGCGCCGACCCGAGCCTCCTGGCGGCGCGCGAGGCCGTCGAGGGGCTGGTCGAGCACTGGGACGACGCGGCGGCCGGACGGCTCTTCACGGGCAACGTCGATCTCGATCGCCCGCTGGCCGAGCGCCGAGCCGAGATCGAGGCGCTGCGGGAGCGCCACGGGGCGCTGCGGCGCGACGGCGAGCTCGAGCACGACGACGCGCTGCGCGGGAACTGGCGGCTGCGCGGCGAGCGCGGGCACGTCGACCTGGCGATCACGCTCGCCCCGACCGTGCCGCCGCTCGTGCAGACGCTGACCGTCGAGTCGGTGCTCCCTCCGTCCGGCGCGCTCGCGGGGCTGGCCGAAGCGGCCGCGCGGCTGGCGAGCGAGCCGGTCTCCGCCGAGCTCGACGGGCTGCTCGCACCCGGCGCCGACGCCGAGGCGACGTTGCGCGCGCTGCGGGTCGCCGCAGCGCTCTACGGCCCGTTCGGCGCCCCCGAGACGATCGGCGGCGACGGCGAGAAGACCTCGACGCTGCGGCTCCCGGGCCCTCGCGGGGCCGTCGAGGTCGAGCTGGAGCTGGACGAGAGCGGCGAGCGCCTGGCACGCCTGCTGCTGCGCCCGGCCGGCCTCACCGAGCCCTTCTAGATCACCGTGCGAACGCCGCGCGCGAGTCGCGCGGGCGTGCAGGCCACGCACACCAGGAGCACGCCGACGGCGGTCGCCGCGATCAGCCACAGGCTCGCGTCGAAGGAGCCCGTCGCATCGCGCAGCACCCCCATCGCGACCGGCGCGAGCGCGCCCGTCGTGTAGCCGATGCCGAGCATCATCCCGACCAGGCCCGCGACCTGCTCGGGCCGGTCCGCCGCGTCGAGCGGCAGCGTCATCATGAGCGGGAAGATGGCCCCGTTGCCGATGCCGAGTAGGCACGCCCAGGCGAGCGCGTGCGCCGGGTCGAGCGCGATGGCGATCGCGCCGGCGGCCAGGCAGAAGGCCGGCGGCAGGAGCAGCGTGCGCCGCGACCAGGCGAAGCGGTCGCCGATCAGCGACACGATGACCCCGGACGGGATCGCGAAGAGGTTGATCGCGAACACGAGCTCGGCAGCATGCGAGTCGGACCAGCCGCGCTCGGTGAACGCGTCGGGCAGCCACGCGGCATAGCCGTAATAGACGCAGGCCGAGGTGACGAAGAGCGCCACGAAGAGCCAGGCGACCGGGGCGCGCAGCGGGAAGCGGGCGCGCCGCCCGACGGGGCTCGGCGGGGCGTTGCGCGTGCTCACGACCCACCAGGTCAGCGATCCGGCAGCCGCCAGCGAGAACACGAACATGGGCCAGCGCCACGAATCGCCGGCGTTGGCCAGCGGCACCGCGAGTGCGGTCGCGAGCGCCGAGCCGAGCTGGATGCAGGTCGCGTAGACGCCTGTCACGAGCAGCGGGCGGTCGGCGAAGCGCTCCTTCACCGCCACGACCATGAGCGCGTTGCCCAGGCCCATGCCGATGCCGATCGGGATCGTCAGCGCGATCACCGCCGCGGCGCCGGGCGCGATCGAGCGCGCCAGGCCACCACCCGCGATCAGCGCCAGCGCGATGGCGACGGCGCGCGAGGCGCCCACGCGCGCGGCCAGCGGGGCGGCCGGCGGAGCGAACACGCCCATGCCGATCACCGGGATCGCCGTGAGCAACGCCGCGACGGCGTGACTGACCCCGAGCGCATCCTGCGCCCGCGGCAGCACCGGACCGAGGCCGACGAGCTGGGGCCGGAGCGTCAGCGCGGCGAACGCCAGCGCCGTGAGCAGTGCGAGACGGCCCCTGAGGGACCCGCCGGCGACGCTCACCTGTCCTCGTAGCGCGGCTTCCGCTTCTCGACGAACGCCGAGACACCCTCCGCGAAGTCGTGCGTGCCGCGGAGCAGGCCGTAGGCCAGGCCCTCCTGCTCCATCGCGACCGAGAGCGGCGCGTCCTGCGCCGCGCCGATCACGCGCTTGGCCGTGCGCAGCGCGAGTGCCGGGCGCGCGGCCAGCTCGTCGGCCAGGCTCGCGACGGCGGCGCCCAGCTCGTCGGCGGGCACGACCTGGCAGAGCAGTCCCCAGGCCTGCGCCTCGGCCGCCGAGACCCTGCGGCCGCGCATGACGACGTCCTTGGTGCGCGAGACGCCGATCATCTTGACGAGCCGCGAGGCGCCGCCGGAGCCCGGGATCATCCCGAGCGTCAGCTCGGGCAGCGCGAGCAGGGCGTCGTCGCTCGCCACGCGGAAATCGCAGGCCAGGGCCAGCTCCAGGCCGACGCCGAAGCAGTAGCCGTGCAACTGCGCGATCACCGGTTTCGGGCAACGCTCGGGTGCGCCCACGTTGACGTGCAGGTGCGAGAGGGCCTCGGCGTCGTGCTGCATGAACATGGCGACATCCCCGCCTGCCGTGAAGGCCTTGGCGCCCGCACCGCGCAGCACGACGACGCGCACGGCATCCTCGGCTCCGAGCTCGCCGAACACCCGGGCGAGCTGGTCGCGCGCGCCCATGGTGATGCGGTTGAACTTCTCGGGCACGTCGAGCGTGATGGTCGCCACGCCCCGGTCTGTCTCGCGCGCGACCCGGAAGCCGTCGTACTCGGTCATGTGGTTCCCTCTGTGGTGCGCAGCATGCGGCGCAGGAGCTTGCCCGACGCGCTCTTGGGCAGCGCGTCGACGAAACGGTAGTCGCGGGGCCGCTTGAAGCGCGCGAGTGTCGGCGAGGCCAGGCAGTGCGCATCGAGCGCATCCGCCGTCAGCTCGGCGCCGCCCACGACGAACGCGACCACGCGCTGCCCCAGGCGCTCGTCGTCCTCGCCGACGACGGCTGCCTCGTCGACGCCGGGGTAGCGCACGAGCCACTCCTCGATCTCGAGCGGATGCACGTTCTCGCCCCCCGAGACGATCATGTCGTCGATGCGCCCGACGAGGTAGAGGTCGCCGTCGGCGTCGAGCTGCCCGAGGTCGCCGGGGAAGTACCAGCCGTCCCTGATCTGGCGCTCGTCGGCGTCGGGCCGCTGCCAGTAGCCGGAGAACGCCTCGTCGCTGGACAGCGCGCAGGCCACCTGGCCCACCTCCCCCGGCGCCACCTCGGCCTCCGGCGAGGCCCCCGGCACGGGCTCGACCAGGCGGATGCGGGCGTTCAGCGCGGCGCGCCCGGCGCAGCCCGGCTTGGCGCGCTGATCGCCGTGGATCGTGAAGGTGTAGATCTCGGTCGAGCCGTAGTGGTTGACGAAGGCCTCGGGCGCGAACACCTCGACGCAGCGCTCCACCAGCACGCCGGTCATGGGCGCTCCCGCATAGGCGAGCGCGCGCACGCTCGAGAGGTCGCGGAGGCGCTCGCGCTGCGCGGCGACCATGTCGTGGAAGAGCGTCGGAGCGAGGTAGAGCGACGTCAGCCGCTCGCGCTCCACCGCATCGAGCGCGGCCGCGGCGCGAAACTCGGGCTGGCTGCAGAAGACGCCGCCGCAGGCGCTCGCCGCCAGCAGCGAGCGCATGCCCATCGTGTGATAGAGCGGCATGACGCCCAGCGTGCGATCGCCCGGCCGCAGCTGCAGCTGCACGAGCTGCGCCAGGGCCGCGGCGCGCTCCGCCCTGTGCGAGCGCGGCACGCCCTTGGGGCGGCCGGTCGTGCCCGAGGTGTAGAGCATCAGCGCGGGCTCGCGCTCGTCGGCGTTCGACGGAGCCGCGGGGCCGTCGACGAGCTCCAGAGGCCGGCCCGCCGGTGCATCCGCGACGGCGATCAGCGGCGTGCCGGGCACGGCCTCGGCGGCTTCGGCCGACGCCCCTTCGATGGCCAGCGCGCGCGCCCCGCAATCGTGCACGCAATAGGTCAGCTCGTCGGGTCGCAGCCGCCAGTTGAGCGGCACGAAGACGGCACCCAGCCACTGGGATGCCCAGTAGAGGACGGCCGTCTCGCTGCGATTCTTGAGGGCGGCCGCCACGCGATCGCCCGGAACGACGCCGAGCGCGGCCAGCCCGCCGGCGGCCGAGCGTGCGCGCTCGAGCAGTTCGGCATAGGTCGCCCGTTGCTCGCCGTCGACGATCGCGAGCGCCTCGGGATGCCGCTCGGCGCAGGCCAGCAGGTGCTCGCCGAGATTCACGCCTCGCTCCCCGCGACCTCGGCGATGGCGTCGACGATCGACTCGTAGCCCGTGCAGCGGCAGAGGTGCCCGGAGAGCAGCTCCTCGATCTCGCGCCGGGTGGGCGTGCCCCCGTTCGCGAGCAGCTCGCTCGCACTCATGAGGATGCCGGGCGTGCAGAAGCCGCACTGCAGCGCGTGGTGGCGGTGGAACGCGTCCTGCAGCGCCGAGAGCGGGCCTTCGGGATCGGCCAGCGCCTCGACGGTGTCGACGCGGCAGCCGTCGGCCTGCGCGGCGAAGAGGAGGCAGGAGCGCACGGCGCGACCGTCGAGCTGCACGGTGCAGGCGCCGCACACGCCGTGCTCGCAGCCCACGTGCGTGCCGCGCAGGCCGAGCGAGTGGCGCAGGAAGTCGGACAGCAGCAGGCGGTCATCGACGTGCTCCTGCACCGTGCGGCCGTTCACGCTGAGCACGACCTCTCTCATGTGCCTGCCAGCGCGTAGGCGCGTTCGGCCGCCCGGGTCACGAGCACGCCCGTGAGGTGCCGGCGGTACTCGGCCGAGGCGTGCATGCCGTCGCTCGGCTCCACCGTCGCGCGCGCCGCCGCGGCCGCCGCCGCGAGCGCCTCGGGCTCGCAGCGAGTGCCGGCGAGCGCCGCCTCGGCGGCGGGCAGCCGCAGCGGCCGATCGGCCACCGCGCCCGCGCCGAGGCGCGCCTCGGCGACCACGCCGCCCTCGACGCGCAGCGCGCAGGCGACGGCGCAGACCGCGTAGTCGCCGTGGCGCGGAGCGACTTCGGCGAAGCCCGAGCCCCAGCCGGCGGCGGTCACCGGGAAGTGCACCTCGGTGACGATCTCGTCGGGCTCGAGGCAGCTCGTCAGGTGCGACACGAAGAACTCCTCCGCAGGCACGAGGCGCGCACCCGACGGCCCCGTGACCTCGACCGTACCGGCCAGCGTCTGCAGCAGCAGGGGCAGCTCCGCCGCGGCATCGGCATGGGCGATCGAGCCGCCGACGGTGCCGCGGTTGCGGGTCGCCACGTGCCCGACGTACGGCAGCGCCAGGCGCAGCAGCGGGCAGGCGGCGAGCGCCGCCTCGTGCCGCTCCAGCTCGCGCTGCGTGCACATCGCCCCCACGCGCACGGATCCGTCGGCGAGGTCGACCATGGCGAGGGCGGGAACCTGGCCGAGGTCGACGAGCATGGCCGGAGCGCTGAGGCGGAAGTTGAGCAGCGGGACGAGGCTCTGACCTCCGGCGAGCACCTTCGCGTCGTCTCCGTGCTCGGCCAGGAGCGCGAGCGCCTCGGCCAGCGAGCGCGGGCGCTGGAGCCGCAGGGCGGGCGGCTTCACAGCAGCTCCCAGATGCGCTGGGGCGTCGCCGGGAGCTCGATCGAATCCACGCCGAGCGCGTCGGCGACCGCATTGGCGATGGCTGCGGGCGCGCTCATGGTGTTGCCCTCGCCGAGACCCTTGGCGCCCAGGGGCGTGAGCGGCGAGGGCGACTCGAGGTGCGCGGAGACGACGCGCGGGAGCTCGGTCGCGGTGGGCGGCAGGTAGTCGAGGAACGTGCCCGTCATGAGGTTGCCGTCCTCGTCCCAGCGGTGCTCCTCGAGCAGCGCCGCGCCGAGGCCGTGCGCCAGGCCGCCGCGGATCTGCCCGTCGGCCAGGAGCGGATTGAGCAGGCGGCCGGCGTCGTGCACGGTGACGTAGGACCGGACGGCGACCTCGGCTGTCCCGGGGTCGATCTCGACGGCGCAGACGTCGGCGATGAAGCCGTAGCAGGCGGACGAGTTGACCCGGTCATCCTCGTCGGGCGGCGCGATCGGCAGCGTGTAGGTCACCGTCAGCGCGAGTCCCTCGGCGGCCTCGCCCGTGAGATCGCTCGGGTGCCAGTGGGAGGCCCCGGCCAGCCGGCGGATGGGGACGCTGCGCTCGGCGTCGCCGCGCACGCGAGCCACGCCGGAGGCCAGCTCGATCTCGTCCGTCGCGCAGCCCAGCAGCGGCGCCGCCAGCGCACGCAGGCGATCGGCCAGACGCGAGGCCGCGAGGTGCACGGCGGAGGCGCCCATCGCCGCGAAGCGGCTCGAGTAGTTGCCGGACGACACGGTCCAGGGATTGGCGGCCGTGTCGGCATCGGTGCGGACGTCGATCTGCTCGGGCTCGAGGCCCAGGACGTCGGCCGCGACCTGTGCGGCCACGGTGCGGTGGCCCTGGCCCTGCGGCGTCGTCGTGATCCGCAGCGTGACGCCGCCGTGCGGCCCCATCGCGATCGTGACGCCCTCGGCATTGCCGCTCTTGGGCGGCACGGCGGCGCGCTCCTCGGCGGTCTGCACGAGCGTGATGTAGCCCATGTTGGAGACGCTCGGCTCGACCACGCAGGCCAGGCCGATCCCGAGCAGGCGGCCCTCGCCGCGCGCCCGCTCCTGCTCGGCGCGCAGGTCGTCGTAGCCGGCCAGCTCGAGCGCGCGGTCGAGGCAGGCCTGGTAGTCGCCCGAGTCGTAGACCGCGCCGGCCGCTGCCCGGTAGGGCATCTGGGAGACCTGCACGAGATTGCGGCGCGCGAGCTCCGCCGGGTCGATTCCGAGCCGCCGGGCGGCGATGTGCATGGTGCGCTCGAGCGCCCCGTAGAGCTGCGGCCCGCCGAAGCCGCGGTTGAGGCCCGAGGGCGCCCGGTTGCTCAGCACGACGCGGCTGCGGACGGCGAGATCCTGTACGTCGTAGGCGCCGGTCAGGCAGCCGTGCATGCGGTAGAGCGTGGCCGGCTCGGGCGCGCGGACGTAGGCACCGACCTCGTCGATGAGATCGAGCCGCAGGCCGAGCAGGCGCCCGGCCTCGTCGAAGGCCGCCTCGACCTCGCTCGTGCGCTCGGTCGCCATCGAGGCCGACAGCAGGTGCTCGCCGCGGTCCTCCGTCCAGCGCACGGGGATGCCGAGCACGCGCGAGACGATCGCCATCAGCACGACGGCGTGCAGGACCGCGGCCTTCGTGCCGAATGAGCCGCCGCTCTCGGCAGGCGTGATCAGACGCAGCTTCGAGCCCGGGATGCCGAGCGCGGCGGCGGCGACGCCGTGCAGCGTGAACGGCCCCTGGAAGTTCGCCCAGGCGGTCACGCCGCCGGCCTGCCAGTGCGCGATCACGCCGTAGCACTCGACCGGCGTGGCCGACGAGCGCGGATGCCGGAAGCGCTCGCGGATGATGTGCGCAGCGGCCGCGAAGGCGCCCTCGGGGTCGCCGTAGCGGAAGGCGCGGTCGCTCGCGACGTTGGATCCGAGCGGCGGGTGCAGCAACGGCGCCCCCTCGGCCATGGCCGCCTCGGCGCTCGCCGCCACGGGCAGCGGCTCGTAGTCGACGAGCACGCGCTCGGCGCCGTCCTCGGCGACGTAGCGATCGCGGGCGACCACGACGCAGACGGGCTCGCCGACGTAGCGGGCCACGTCGACGGCGGCGGCGTGGTGCGTGATGCCGGGACCGACGGCCGAGCCGAAGGGGCGTGAATGCGCGGCCACGTCGGCGCCGGTCACGACGCCGATCACGCCCGGCAGGGCAAGCGCAGCGGAGGCGTCGATGGCGCCGATGCGGGCGTGCGCGAAGGGCGAGCGGACGATCGCGGCGCAGCCGGTGTTCGGCAGCGGGTCGAGGTCGTCGATGAACCAGCCCTGGCCGCGCAGGAGCGCGTCGTCCTCGACGCGCAGGGACGAGCGGCCGACGTGACCGGGCGCCTCTTCACGCGGACGGGTCCGGGTCACCACGTTCCGGGATGATAAACAGGTGCCGCCCGCCGGAACGCGCTATCCTCGCGCCGTGGCGACAGTCGAGGGAACCGCACTCACCTCCGTCGACCGGGCGCTCCGCCTGCTCGAGGAGCTGGCCCGCAGCGGGCCGCTCGGGGCGACCGAGCTGGCCAACCGCACGGGCTGCGCCAAGGCCACCGCCTTCCGCCTCGCACGCACCCTGCAGGCGCGCGGGTTCGTGGTGCAGAACCAGGATTCGTCCTACCGCCTGGGACCTCGCTGCCTGCTGCTCGCCACCGGCGTGCACACGAGCTTCGACGTGCGACACGAGGCGCTGCCCGTCATGGAAGCGCTGCGCGACGAGTCCGGCGAGACGGTGCAGCTGACGGTGCTCGACGGCGCCGATGCCATCTACGTCGAGCAGGTGACCTCCCCGAAGCCGGTGCGCTCGGTCGGCACCATGGGCCAGCGCGCGCCCGCGCACTGCGTCTCGGGTGGCCTGTCGCAGCTCGCGACGCTGCCGTTCGGCCGCGTGCGCGCCCTTCTGCCGCATCCGCTCCCGCGCCCCACGCCCGCCTCGATCCCGAGCCTCGAGCGACTCGCCGCCGAGCTCGATCGAGTGCGCTCGCGCGGCTTCGCCATCAACCGCGGCGGCTTCCGGCACGACGTCGGCGGTGTGGGCGCGAGCGTGCTCGACGCGCACGGTCGCGCCGTCGGCGCGCTCAACATCTGCGTCCCGCTCTTCCGGCTCGAGGAGCTCGGCATCGACCGGCTCGGCTCCCTCGTCATACGTGCCGCCGCCGAGGTGTCGCAGAGCTCCTCGCTGGCCGCGGGCACCGGGGCCGTCAGCGCGTGAGCTTCGCCGACCTCGGCTTCGCGAAGGTCGACCTGGAGCGCGACGCGCGGCAGGGGGCTCCCGAGGCGGTGCTGGCCGAGGGCAAGACGCCGGACGAGATCGAGGCGATCGTGCGCGCGCTGCGCGACGGCGGCGCAAGCTCGGTGCTCGTGACGCGCGCCGACGAGGCCGCACGCGCCGCTGTACGGCGCGTCGACGCCGGCGCGCTGGAGCACGAGCGCGCCCGCTGCGCCTGGATCCCGGTCGCCCCGCTGCCCGCCGCGGGCCGTGTGGCGATCGTCTCGGCAGGCACCTCGGACGCTCCGGCCGCCCACGAGGCACGCATCCGGGCTGAGCTGTGCGGCACCCACGTCGAGCTGCACGAAGACTGCGGCGTGGCCGGGCTCGACCGCATCCTCTCGGTCGCGCCCGCGCTGCGCGAGGCCGATTGCGTGATCGTCATCGCCGGCATGGACGCGGCGCTCGCCAGTGTGGTCGGCGGCATCGTGCCCGCGCCGGTGATCGCCGTGCCGACGAGCACCGGCTACGGCGCGTCGTTCGGCGGAGTCACCGCGCTGCTCGCAATGCTCTCGTCGTGCGCCGCGGGCGTGGCCTGCGTGAACATCGACGACGGCTTCGGAGCCGGCACCATCGCAGCGCGCATCGCACGGCGCGCGGCGGGCGCGTCGTGACCCGCGTCGCCTACGTCGACTGCATCGCCGGCGCCGCCGGCGACATGCTCCTGGCCGCGCTGATCGACGCCGGCGCGGGTGCGGAGCGCATGGCGGAGCACGTGCGCTCCCTCGGCGTGGACGGACTCGATCTGCGGGTCGGGCGCGCTACGCGGCACGGCATCGCCGCGCGCCGGGTCGAGGTCGTGATGCCGCACGACGCGGGGCACGTCCACCGCCACCTGGCCGACATGCGCGCGCTGATCGATGCGGCCGCGCTGCCCGCGCGCGCGGCGCGCAGGGCGCAGGAGACGTTCCGGCTGTTGGCCGTCGCCGAGGGGCGCATGCACGACAGCGATCCCGAGCACGTGCATTTCCACGAAGTCGGCGGGCTCGACGCGCTGGCCGATGTGCTGCGGCGTCGCGCTGGCGCTCGAGGAGCTCGGCATCGACCGCGTCGAGTGCTCTCCGATCCCGTGCTCGCGCGGCTTCGTCGACGCCTCGCACGGCCGCCTGCCGCTGCCTGCGCCGGCCACGCTGGAGCTGCTGCGCGGTGCGCCGCTCGTGGCGCTCGAGGTGGACGCCGAGCTCGTCACCCCGACGGCGGCCGCGCTGCTCGCGGCCACCGTGGAGCGCTACGGCTCGCTCCCGCCCATGACGCTCGAGAGCGTCGGCTACGGCGCCGGGAACCGCGACCTGATGCAGGTGCCGAACGTCGTGCGGGTGCTCGTCGGCGAGCTCAGCGAGCTGGCCACGGCCGGCGGCGAGGTGATCGTGATCGAGACGAACCTCGACGACACCCCGGGCGAGCTCGTCCCCGATGCCGCCGAGCGCGCGTTCGCCGCGGGCGCCCTCGACGTCTGGACGACTCCCGTGCAGATGAAGAAGGGGCGGCCCGGGGTCGTGCTGGCCGCGCTCGCGCGGCCCGCCGATGCGCGCGCCGTGGCCGAGGCCATCGTGCGCGAGACGACCGCGCTCGGCGTGCGCATGTCCCGCCACGAACGGCTCGAGCTGGAGCGGCGCTTCCGCGATGTGACGGTCGACGGCCACAGCGTGCGGGTCAAGCTCGGCCTGCTGGACGGCGAGGTCGTCAACCTCGCTCCCGAGCACGACGACTGCGCGCGCGCAGCGGCCGCTCTGGGGCGGCCCGTCAAGAGCGTCTGGGCGGCCGCCCTGGCCGCTGCGGAGGCGGGCGCGTGAGCGCGGCGCAGGAGCGGGTCGAGGAGCGGCTGCGCGGTCTCGGCAGCGTCGTCGTGGCCCTTTCGGGCGGCGTCGACTCCTCGCTCGTCGCGGCGCTCGCACAGCGCGCCCTCGGCGATCGCGCGCTGGCGGTCACGGCGGTCTCCCCCGCGCTCGCGAGCGGTGAGCTCGCAGGTGCCCGCTCGGTGGCCGAGGCCGTGGGCATCGCCCACGAGATCATCACGACCGACGAGCTCTCGCGGCCCGGCTATCGCGCCAACGACACCGACCGCTGCTATCACTGCAAGAGCGAGCTCTACGACTCGCTGGCCGCGCTGGCCCACGAACGCGGCTACGCGGCGCTGGCCTCCGGCGCGAACGCCGACGACGAGGGCGACTGGCGGCCGGGGCTCGTGGCCGCGAGCGAGCACGGCGTCGTGCATCCGCTGCTCGAGGCCGGCCTCGGCAAGGCCGGCGTGCGGGCGCTCGCGCACGAGCTCGGCGTGCCGAGCGCGGCCAAGCCCGCGAGCCCGTGCCTGGCGTCACGCGTGCCCTACGGGACGCCGGTCGATCCGGCCGTGCTGGCGCGCATCGATGCCGCCGAGGGCGCCGTGCGCGCACTCGGCTTCGCCGTCCTGCGCGTCCGTCACCACGGCGAGCTCGGCAAGCTCGAGCTGCCCGAGCCCGATCTCTCCCGCGCCCTGGCCGACGCCGAGCTGCGCCGCGCGATCGGCGAGTCGATCCGCAGCGCCGGCTACGCGCACTCCGCCATCGACACCGAGCCGTTCAGGTCGGGCAACCTCAACGTGACGTTCGTCGGCCGCCTGTCCGCGCCTACGCGGCCGGCCGGCTGATGACGGACGTCTGGATCGGCCTGGCGGACGCGATCCCGGTCGAGCCGCGCGACGATGACGTCGGAGGTGCGTTCGTGCAGGTCGTGGCGCCCGCCGACGACGAGGCCGAGCTGCGCGCCGCTGCGGCGGAGGCGCTGATCGAGCTCGGCTTCCGCCTCGGCGAGCTGAGCGAGGCCGAGCCGCTGCGCGAGCGGCTGCGCAGCCGCTACGTCACGCCCGAGCTGTTCGAGCTGGCCATCGACGCCGCGCTCGAGCGCGCGACGCAGCTCGGGGAGTTCCACGCCTATCCGGTCGAGGACGGCGAGGAGCCGGATTTCACCTCCGACCTGGAGGCGCTCGCCGAGAGCGGGGCGCTCGTCGACGTGCGCGGCCCGGGCGAGGAGCACTCGACGATCGGGTACGTGCGGGCGGTCGGGCCGCAGTGGACGCTGCTGCAGCTGGTCGACCGGTCGGGCGGCGCCGACGGCTTCCGCGCGCTGCGGCTGGGCACGATCTCCGAGATCGAGCCCGTCGGCGCCGAGAGCTCCTTCCTCCCGCGGCTGCTGGCGGCGCGACCGCTCGGTGCCGAGCTGCCGGCGGTCGACCTCGGCGATACGCGGGAGCTGCTGGAAGGGGCGCAGCGCTTGTGCCCGCTCGTCACGATCGCGTCCGACGACATGGAGCCCGACGCATTCCGGCTCGGCCGCATCTCGGCGATCGACGGAGGCGTCGTGCTGCGCAAGGTCTCGCCCATCGGGACCTGGATCGAGGAGGAGTTCGTCCCGTATGACGCGATCACGCGCGTCGGCTTCGGCGAGACGTACGCAGCGGCGCTGGCGCTCGCCGTCGGTGCCGTCAGCGGCTGAGATAGCCGCCGTCGACCGTCAGCACCTGGCCGGTCACGTAGGCGCTGGCGGGCGAGCAGAGGTAGACGAAGGCGCCCGCGAGATCGTCGGGCGCGCCCCAGCGGCCCATCGGAATGCGGTCGAGGATCTCCTGGTAGCGCTCGGGGTCGTCCCGCAGGCGCTCGGTGAAGTCGGTCACCGTGTAGCCCGGCGCGATGGCGTTCACGCGTACGCCGTGCGGCGCCCACTCGTTGGCGAGCGCGCGCGTCAGCCCGAGCACGCCGTGCTTCGCGATGGCATACGACGAGACGAGCACGCCGCCCTGGAACGCCAGCAGCGACGAGACGTTGACGATCGCGCCGCTGCCCTGCGGCACGAACACGCGCCCGGCCGCGCGCGAGAGCGCCAGCACGCAGGCCAGGTTGACGTGCAGAACGCGCTCCGCGTCCTCGGCGCTGACGTCGAGCACGGTGCCGCGTGCGATCACCCCGGCCGAATTGACGAGGGCATCGAGGCGGCCGAAGGCACCTGAGGCGGCCTCGATCGCGCGCTCGCAGGCGTCGGTGTCGGCAGCCTCGAGGTCGAGCTCGACGAGTGCCGTGCGGCGGCCGAGCGCCTCGATCGCGGCACGCGTCTCGAGCGGATCGCGCCTGTCGATGTGGACGATGTCGCAGCCCGCCTGCGCGAGCGCGATGGCGGCGGTGCGCCCGATGCCGCGCGTGGTGCCGGTGACGCAGGCGACCTGGCCGTCGAGGCGAAAGCGGTCGAGCACTCCGGGCATCGGCCGAGGCTACCATCGGGCCCGTGACCCAGCTCTCGCTCGAGCCCGTGACCTGGCGCGTGCGGGCGCTCGCCGCCGGCGGCGGCCGGACGACCGCGGATACCCGCTCGGCGCTGCTCGTGCTGTCCGACGACGCCCCGCCCGCCTACGCCTTCCCGCGCGCCGACGTGTCGGCCGAAGCGCTGCTCCGCGCGCGCCCCCTCGCCGAAGCGCCCGGCTACGTGCTCCTCGACGCGGCCCATGCCGACTCCCACCTCGAAGAGGACGAGCCGCTCCTCGGGCACCCCCGCAGCCCCTACCACCGCGTCGACGCCCTGGCCGGCTCCCGCCACGTACGGGTGACCCTGGCCGGCGAGACCCTGGCCGAATCGCACCGCCCGCTCGTGCTCTTCGAAACCGGCGAGCCCATCCGCTTCTACTTCGCCCAGGCCGACGTCCGCCTCGATCTCCTCGAACCGAGCGAGACCACGACAACCTCGCCCTACCTGGGCACAGCCATCTGGTTCTCCGCCCGAATCGCGGGAGTCCTCCATCGAGACGCAGCCTGGACCTACCGCTTCCCGATCCCCCAGCAACCGCGTCTGACGAGCCTGCTGGCGTTCAAAGACAACCTCGTAAGCGAGCTCTGACAGGACCGCACGCTTGGGGTCTGGCCCGCACCGTGCGGGCCAGACCCCAGGTGTACGGTCCCGCTGTTTGTGTCGGGATGTGCGATTGAGGGTTGTAGATAACTATTTGGTTTGCTAACCTTTCGGTTATGTATGTGGAGAGCGACACTCTCAGCCTCACGTTCTCGGCGTTGGCCGATCCCACTCGGCGGGCGATCTTGCGCCGGCTTGCTCGGGGGGAGGCGACGGTCAAGGAGTTGTCCAAGCCGTTCGCCATGAGTGGGCCTGCCGTCTCGAAGCATCTGCGGGTGCTCGAGCGGGCCGGGCTGATTCAGCGGGGGCGGGAGGCGCAGTGGCGGCCGTGCACGCTCGATGCGGCGCCGCTCGAGGAGGTCGCCGAGTTCGCCCAGGCGTACCGGCACTTCTGGGATGCGAACTACGACCGGTTGGACGAGTACCTCAAACGACTGCAGCAGAAGGAGATCGACGATGACGACGGCCGATAGGGTCGGCGAGACGACGTTCGCCACGCCCACCGACACCGAGATCGAGATCACACGCGTCTTCGACGCTCCTCGGGCGCTGGTCTTCGACGCCTGGACGAAGCCCGAGCACATCCCGAACTGGATGCTCGGCCCGCCCGGATGGACGATGCCGGCGTGCGAGGTCGATCTTCGAGCAGGCGGCGCCTGGCGGTTTGCCTGGCAGCATTCCGACGGCAACGAGATGACCATGCAGGGCGTCTACCGGGAGGTCTCGCCCCCCGAGCGCCTCGTCTCGACCGAGTCCTGGGGCCCCGAATGGCCCGAGACGGTCAACACCGTGACCTTCAACGAGGAGGCCGGTCGAACGACCGTCGTCATCACGACCAGCTACCCGTCGAAGGAAGCGCGCGACGCCGCTCTCGGCACGGGCATGAAGCAGGGCATGAACCTGAGCTTCGAGCGCCTCGCCGCCTACCTGGCGTGATCGCCGGCTAGTAGCGCCACAGCCGAGGGCCACCGGCGCGCTCGTGGGCCATGTCCATGACGCTCTCCGGCGGGCCCTCGGCGCGGTTGTTGGGCCGCGCGAAGTCGCGCGAGAGACCGCCCGCCGCGACGCCGCGCATGCTTGCCGGAGGCGGCATCACGTGCCTCGCGCGCCAGGCCGGCAGCGCCTCGACGCCATCGCCCCCCGGAGCACCCCGCGGTCGCGGCAGCAGTTCGCCGTCGATGCGCAGCACGGTGTCGTCGCGCTCCTGCCAGAAACACAGGTGCCCGGCGATCGCCCCGACATCCGCCAGCGGCGAGCGATAGCACCACGCCGCGTCTGCGAAGAGCGCGCCCCCGGGCGCTCGCACCGACCAGTACTCGCAGCGACCCTTGTAGGGACACTCCGTGAACGTCGGACTTGGTTCGAGCGATTCGCGCCGGACGTCGGCGAGCGGCACGTACCAGCGCGTGATCAGGCCGGTCTCGTCGAGCAGGACGGGCCGGCGCGTCTCGGCGACCCGGACACCGCCCACCTCGACGACGACGTGCCGCGAGCTGCGGCGCGCATCGGCGCGCAGATACGGGTCGCGCGCGTGCACGTGGATGCGCTCCTCTTCCTCGTACCAGGCGTCCATCGAGTGGAAGTCGAGCGCGAAGAAGCCGCGCGTGTCGGGCGATCCGCTCCGTGGCTCGGCGTACGTCCAGACGGCGCTCTCGGCCACGAGGTCGCCGACGCGCAGGTGCCAGTAGCTCGCCCGGCCGCGGTAGGGCGACTCCGTCGTCCAGTCACTCGGCTCGAGCAGGTCCCGGCGCACGTCGGCGCCCGGGATCCAGAAGACCGGCAGGAAGCCGTGCTGGCGCAGGAGCATCGCGCCGCGCGTCTCGGCCACCGTCTCGCCGGCGAACCGCACGCGCAGGCGCCGCGGCCAGGGCACGAGCTCGCGGTGCCACGGCAGCGCGCTCAGCGGAAGCCCCCGGCGCGCGCGACCTTGACCCCCGCGGCGGCGATGTGCTCGTCGCTCAGCTCGCCGCGTTCGAGCGCGCGGAACGCCTCCAGCACGGCCCGCGGAGGATTGCGGTGGCGCACGGCCGCCATCGTGAGCGGCTCGCGCAAGGCACCGCCGCAGTGGGCGCAGGGCCAGTAGAGCTTGCGCATCAGCTCCGCCGCCTCGCCCTCGGGGAAGCTGCGGAGGATCTCGACGATGGTGGTCGAGCCGCGGATCACGCCCCGGCGACGGCCCCCACCGGTGGCGTCTCGTCGGCCGACATGCGGATCAGGTTGCGGGGCAACTGGTAGCGCGCGAACGGCAGCACGATCACCTTCGCGTCCGGGCCCTTGCG
Organism: uncultured Actinomycetes bacterium; assembly: GCA_963713435.1. GTDB lineage: Bacteria > Actinomycetota > Thermoleophilia > Gaiellales > JALYLC01 > JALYLC01. Next base: position 48,010 of record CAVQLU010000002.1, on the reverse strand, counting down.
CTCCATGGCCGCGGCGAACGCGCCCTCGAGCGAGGTCGTCGCCTCCATGCCGATCTCCGCCGCCATCGCGAGGTTCTCCTCGAGCGTGACCATCGTCAGGCGCTTGCGCGTCATGACCTCGTAGATCGGCACCCAGATGCAGCCCGCCCACATCTGGATCGTGCGCGTGTGGATGTCGCGCAGGACGCGCTGGTAGTTCTCGGGCGTGGGCGGCATGTAGGGCTTCATGAGATCCATGAGCGCGAGCCCGGGAAAGTCGCCGATCGCCGTGTGCACGCCGGGCGACGGGCTGCAGTAGATGATCTCGCCGCCGTCCTTGAGCACGAAGTCGGCCGACATGCACCCCCACCCCGTGTGGAAGAAGAGGTGATCGGTCGGCGCGAACACGCCGCAGATGGCGATGTCGGCCTGCTCGCCCGGATGCTCGTAGGCGTAGATCGAGTTGAACTTCTCGATCGCCGCGCGATGGGCCTCGGGGTGCTTGCCGAAGATGATGTCGAGCACGCGCCCGCGCGTGTCGAGCAGCGCGTTCATCGTGCACTGCAGGCCGCACATCGTCGCGACCTCGTCGATGTCGGAGCGCATCGGACCGCGATAGGCGCCGTAGTGCGTCTGCGGCGAGGGCACGAACGCGCAGTGGTTCGACTCGACGGTCTCGTCCGAGGTCACGCCGGGGAGGATCAGCTTGCCGCCGCCGCCCGCGCCCCAGTGGTTCGACTGCGCCTGGCCGATCGTGATCTTGAGGTCGCGCTTGGCGACCTCCTTGTGCAGCCAGACCGGCGTGCCGCGCGACGACACGCCGATGAACGTATACATCTCCTCGTTCTGCGGGTCGTTCTGGAAGAACGCGATGCCCATGCGCTCCATGCGCGCGAGGTTGTCCTTGCCGATCTTCTGCTCGGTGTCGGACTCCGACATCGGGAAGACCTTGCCGTTCGCGCACACGACCACGGAGTCGCTGATCCCGGCGGCCTCGAGCGCGTCGAAGACGGCGGGCAGGATGCGCGACTGCGGCGTCGGCCGGAACTGGTTGTCGATCACGATCGCGACGCTCGAGGCGTCCTTGAGCAGATCGCTGAAGCGCGGGCCCGACTGCGGATGCTCGAGCGCGTGGGCCGCCGCGGCCGTCGCGTCCTCGACCGCCTCGGGCTCGTCCGGCCGGATCTCGGCCAGCAGGTTGGCCTGCGGGATGTCGATCTCGAGTGTGTCCCGGTATACGAGCTCGTCGTTCTCGGCTGCACCGATCGTGAGCGGGTCGATCGACTCGTACGGAATCACGGCGCGATGCATCTGCGACATCCCAGGGGCTCCTCGTCTCTCGACTGACCGACAACCGCAGGCTACGCACGCCTGCGGCGGCGGTCAAACAGCAATCGGCGGGCAGGTCAGGTCGTGAGCACGAGCTTGCCGAACTGCTCGCCGCCGGCCATGCGCCGCAGCGCGTCGCCGGCCTCGGCGAGCGGCCGGGAGGAGTCCACGATCGGCGTCCACGACTGGCTCGCGCACGCCTGCAGCAGTGCGCGGAAGTCGACGCGCGCTGCCCATCATCGTGCCCGCGAGGTCGATCTGCTTGAAGTAGAAGGCGCGGATGTCGACCTCGGCGGTCGGGCCGGCGGTCGCGCCGAACACGACCACCCGTCCGCCCGCACGCACGCAGGCGGCGCTCGCGGCCCAGGTTCCCGCCGAGTCGATGACGAGGTCGACTCCCCCGCCGCTGCGCTCGACGACCTCCTGCTCCCAGCCGTCGGCGCGGTAGTCGAAGCCGGCCTCGGCACCGAGCTCGAGCGCGCGCGCGAGCTTGCCGGCCGAGCCCGAGGTGACGAACACGCGGGCGCCGGCTGCGCGCGCGAATTGCACGGCGAAGGTGGACGTGCCCGCCCCGGCGCCGAGCACCAGCACGCTCTGCCCGGAGGACAGCCCGCCCCGCGCGAAGAGGGCCCGCCAGGCCGTCAGGCCCGCCAGCGGCAGGGCCGCGGCGTACTCGAACGGGAGGCGAGCGGGCTTGGGGTAGACGTGCGATGCGGGCACGCGCACCTGCTCGGCGAACGTGCCGTCGCTCGGCCCGCCGAGGATGTGGAAGCCGGGGCCGAGCAGGCGCGGGTCATCGCCCCAGTCGATCCCCGGGAGGATGACGACCTCGTCGCCCGCCGCGAGGCCGCTCACCCCGGCGCCGAGCGAGCGCACGACGCCCGCGCCGTCCGAGCCGGGGACGACCGGCGCGGAGACGCCGGGCCACGCGCCGGCGATCACGCGCAGGTCACGCCGGTTGAGCGCGGCGGCCCGCAGGTCGATGACGGCCTCCCCCGGCCCGGGAACGAGCTCCGGCCGCTCCTCGAGCGCCGGCGCCTCCGGCCCTCCGAACTCCCGCACCACCAATGCCTGAGGCACCCGGCCCCTCCCAGTCGGACAACGCTCCGTAGCGTAGGCAAAACCCCGCTCCGGGGCGCTCTCCCCGCGGCCGGGGCCGGGCGGGCGTATCCTCGCAGCCGTGCGCTGGAAGCTGTTCGCGGACGTGCCGCGAAGCGGAACTGGAGACGGTGCTGTCGATTGCCCGTCGGCGCACGTTCGCGCGCGGGGAGGTCGTGTTCCACGAGGGCGATCCCGCCGACTCGTTCCACCTCATCACGCGCGGCAGATTCGCGGCGCGCCTGAGGACAAGGCTGGGCGACACCGCGCTCCTGTCCATCCTCGGCACGGGCGAGGCCTTCGGGGAACTGGCGCTGGTGGGCGAGCCGCACCCGCGCTCCACGACCGTCACGGCGCTCGAGGCCGCCGAGACCCGCGCGGTCTACGGCAAGGACTTCGCGCGCCTCCGCCGTGAGCACGCGGGCATCGACGGCGTGCTCGTCTCGCTGCTCGCAGAGCAGGTGCGGCGACTCTCCAAACGTGTCGTCGAGGCCTACTACGTCGACGCCGAGGCGCGGGTGCGCCTCCGGCTGCTCGACCTCGCCACGACCTACGGTGGCGACGACCCGGCAGCGCCCGTGACGCTCCCGCTGACCCAGGAGGAGATCGCGGGTCTGGCCGGCACGTCGCGCGCGACCGTCAATCGCGTTCTGCGCCAGGAAGAGGAGCGCGGAACGGTTTCGCTCGGGCGCGGGCGCACCGTGCTGCTCGACATCGCCGCGCTCGCCCGCCGCCGCTAGCTCGCACGGCTCCTTGTGTCTTGTGTCACGACGGTTACATGCCATCTGTCGAGTGCGGCAACGACACGGCGATCGCGCTCCGCCAGAGTCGTTCCTGTCAGCGCGGGTGCGGGAAGCCCGCACACGAGGAGAGGACGAAATGGCCAGCAGCAGCACACGGAATATCGGCATCGGCACGAGCATCCTGGTTGTCCTGGCGGTTGCGGTCGGGGCGGCCACGGGATCCGCCGGGGCGACGGATGAGACCGCCTGGCAGAAGGGCCTGCGCGTCCGCAGCGAGGCGCTCAACCAGAAGTACGGCCTCGGAGACGGCGCCCTGGGTACGTCCACCGTCCTCGGGCGTCACGAAGCGCTCGGTCGGCTCGGCTCGACAGATCGGGACCAGGCACTCGAGTTGGTCGGCCTCCGGATCGACCGGGGTCTGAGGCTCAGTTCAGCGCCGTAGGGAGCGCCGGCACACGGGGCCTGTCGTTCGGGGACGGCGGGCTCCGCGCCCGTTCTACGCGGGATCGAGACCGTGCAGCGCCGCACCGATGGCGCCCGCGCGCACGCCCAGGGCGGCGTGCACGATCTCGACGTGATCGGGGTCGGTCAGATGGACGTGCGTCCGCAAGCGGTCGCGCAGCGGCGTGATGATGCGCGCGGCCGCGGTGGAGACGCCGCCACCGAGCACGATGCGGTCGGGAGTCAGAACGGTCACGAGGTTCGCGAGGCCGATGGCGAGGTGGTCGATCCAGGCCTCGACGGCCCCCCGCGCGCGCTCGTCTCCGCGCTCGTCGGCGGCGAACGCCTCGGCGGCGGTGGCCGTTCCGGCGAAGCGCGCGAGTGCACCGGCGCCGACGTAGGCCTCGAGGCAGCCGGTGTTCCCGCAACCGCAGCGAGGCGCCTCCGGGCGCAGGTCGATGACCTGGTGCCCGATCTCGCCGGCCGTGCCGTTGACGCCGAGCACCAGCCGTCCGTCCAGCACGATGCCCCCGCCGACGCCCGTCCCGAGCGTGACGCCGATCAGCGCCGCGCAGCCGCGGCCGGCCCCGACGCGCGCCTCCGCGAGCGTGAAGGCACGCGCATCGTTGATCAGCCGCACCGGCACGCCGAGGGCCTCGGACAGCGGCTCGCCGAGCGCGTGCCCGGCCCACGGCCCCGGGAGATTCGTGAAGAAGCGGATGGTGCCGTGCGTGTCCTCGTAGATACCCGGAACGCCGACGCCCGCGGTCGCCAGCGGGCCGGCGGCCTCGGCTGCCGTGCGCCCCGCCAGCGCCAGGCGCTCGAGCACGTGCTCGGGCCCGCCTTCACCCTCCGTCGGCAGGCTGCCGTCGGCCACCGGTCGGCCGTCGCCGTCGAGGACGACCCACTTGATGTTGGTGCCGCCGAGATCCAGTCCGAGGTGCGAGCTCACAGCGGCGCATCGTACGGTTGGCGCTAGGCTCGCGCGATGGAGGTGATCCGATGAAGCTCGGACTGTTGACCGCGGCGTTCCCCGATCTCACGCTCGAGGAGGTCGCCACCTGGGCGGGGGCGAACGGGTTCGAGACGCTCGAGATCGCGTGCTGGCCCGTCAGCGGCGGCGAAAAACGGCGCTATGCGGGTGTTTCTCACATCGACGCCGAGCGCCTCGACGCCGCGGGCGCGCAGGCCGTGCTCGACCTGCTGGGCCGGCACGGACTCGAGATCTCGTCGCTCGCGTACTACCCGAACCACCTGCACCCCGATCTCGCCCACCGCGCGGAGGTCAACGCGCATCTCGGACACGTCGTGAATGCCGCCGCGCTGCTCGGCGTCGAGGTCGTCGGCACGTTCGTGGGCGCCGACCCGGCGCGCTCGCTCACCGAGAACCTGCGCTCCTTCGCCGAGGTCTGGCCGGCGCTGGTCGACGAGGCGCGCGCCAGGGGCGTCAAGATCGCGATCGAGAACTGCCCGATGCTGTTCTCGGGCGACGAGTGGCCGTTCGGCACCAACCTCGCGCGCACACCGCACATCTGGCGCGAGATGTTCAACGTGATCCCGGACGCCGGCTTCGGCCTCAACCTCGATCCGTCGCACCTCGTCTGGCAGATGATCGACTACGAGCGCGTCGTCTACGACTTCGCGGATCGCATCCTCCACGTGCACGCCAAGGACATGGAGATCGATCGCGCGGGCCTGCAGGAGCACGGCGTGCTCGGCGCGGGACTCAACTGGCAGGTGCCGAGGCTCCCGGGGCTCGGCGAGGTCCGCTGGGATCGCTTCTGCGCAGCGCTCTACGGCATCGGCTACGACCGCTGGATCTCGGTCGAGCACGAGGATCGCGCGTTCGAGGGCGACGTCGACCTCGTCAAGCGCGGGTTCCTGATCGCTCGCGACGCGCTGCGCACCTACGTGCACTGAGCGCGGCGCAGCCGCGCGTGCACCGACTCCGCGCTCAGCCACCAGCCGATCGGACGGCCGGAGGGCTCGGCGAACGGCGCCCCGGCGGCGAAGCGCCTGGGCGCGCCGAGCTGCCAGCCGGCCGGAGTCGCCACGACCTCGCACACCAGTTCGGCGAAGGCCGGCGAGGGGTCGCGCGCGGCTCCGCTGCCATACACGCGCTCGTCGGCCACGCCGGCGCTGAGAACCGCGCGCGCCTCGATCACGCGGTCGAGCGGCAGGCGCTCGAGTTCCGAGGCGTGCGCAGCGAGCGCATGCTGGATCTCGGCCAGCCGCGCCTCGTCGAAGGGGACGATCAGCGTCGGAAAGGGCAGATCGGCCCAGACACCCCACAGCCAGAGCGGAGGTGCCGGTACGGGAAGCGCTTCGAGCGCACGCCGCGCGGCGCGGCCGACGAGCTCGTGCGCGTGATGGCCGTCGTGCGGCGAGGGCGCGCACACGAGCGCGGGCGAGAGCTCGGACAGCACCCCGGCCAGGAGGTCGACGAGCGTCTCCTCTGTTGCGGCCAGGTCGTCGCCGGCCGAGAGCGCGAGCGGCGGCTCGCAGGGCAGCAGCTCGAAGCCGGCGCGCCGGCAGGCCTCTTCCAGCTCCGCCCGGCGGCGTTCGTGCTGCTCGGGCCGGCCGAGGCCGCAGGCGAGGTTGACGACGCGCCAGCCCGCGTCCCGCAGCGCCATCAGCGTCGCCGGCATGCCCGCGACCTCGTCGTCGGGGTGCGGGGACAGCTGCAGCGCGACCCTCGTCATCAGACCCAGCTTATGAGCGCCAGGCTGACGACGGCGATCACGATCCACGACGCGAAGCCGAGCAGCAGCGGCCGCACCCCGAGACCGCGCAGGCGTGTCAGCTGCGAGGCCCAGGCCGAGGCCGGCCATGCCTGCGCGCGAGCAGCCATCACGTCGATCCGCGCCAGCTCGGCGACGACCCGGTCGGGCAGGATGCCGCTCGTCCGCAGAGGCGGCCATGACGAGGAAGCCGATCACGAACCCCGGCACCAGCGGCGTCCCCGCCGGGCGGCTGCGGCCGCGCGAGAGGCGAACCCGAACACGAGCGGCGCCAGCAGCGCGACGCGCGCCAGCTTGACGAGCGTGCCGATCTTGAGCGCCACAGCCGAGACGCCCGCCGTGGCGCCCACGACCTGCGCCACCTCCTGCACGGAGGCGCCCGACCAGATGCCGTAGTCGGTCATGTCGAGCCCGAGCGGCGTGCGCAGGAACGGCATGCCGACCATGGCGACCGTTCCGAGCGCCGTGACCGTCGCAGCGCGAACGCCGCCTCCTCGCGCTGGCCTCGCTGACCGATTCCATGGCCACGATCGCGGAGGCTCCGCAGATGCCGTGCCCGTCGCGATCAGCAGCGTCAGCGGTCTCCTAGACGCCGAGAATGCGTCCCAGCAGCAACGTCTACGCGCGAACGTGACCACGATGCTGCCGAGGATCGACCACGATGGTGCGCGGCGCCGAGATCGCCTATCGTGCCCAGACTCTAGTCGGATGCCCAGCAGCGCGACGCCAGGCGCAGCACCCGTGCGCGCAGCCGTGCGGATGCCCGTCTCGAACGACGGCCGCACGAGCCCGGTGTTCGCGATCAGCGCGCCGATCGTCGAGCGACCAGATGAGCGCGCTCGTGCCCGTCACGAGGTGCGGATGCGATCCGCGACGATCACGATCAGGGTGACCAGCGCGAGGCCGGGCGCTGCGCGGCGGGCGCGCTCGGCTGTGATGCTCACCGTCGAAGTGGTAGCACGCTCACTGGGCGCGTGACCTTCGTGAGGCCGGCGGGCGGTCGGGATCGCGCCCGCGCAGCAGGGCGAGACGCTCGGCGACGAGCTGCGCCGGCACGATCAGCGCGATCGGCGCGAGCTCCTCGCACAGACCCTCGGCGGCCGCGAGCTCGCGGCCCGGGCCGATCGACACGATCGGCGAGCCGGCGGCGGCGAGCTCGCCCTCCAGACCGTCGACGTCGGCGGCCAGCGGCCGCCCGCGTGGAACACGAGGGCCGGCAGCCCGAGGGCGGCCGCGCGCGGCCCGTGCCGCAGGTCGGCGGCGCTGAAGCCCTCGGCCCACAATCCGGCGACCTCCTTGAGCTTGAGCGCCGCCTCGAGCGCGGTCGCGTAGGCGTAGCCGCGCGCGATGCAGACCGCGGCCTCGCGCCGGCGAGCAGACCGGCGGCCGCGGTCGATGCGGGCCTCCGGCAGCTCCTCCGCCCGCCAGCGCAGCGGGCAGCGCCGCGAGCGGCGCGGCGAGTCGGCGGCACCGAGCGCTCGCGGCGAGCGCGGCGATAGCCGCGAGCGCGGTCGTGTAGGTCTTGGTCGCGGCGACCTACGCTCCTCGCCCGCGCGGTCACGAGCGCGTGCGGACGGCCTGCGCCAGCGGCGAGCCGCCTCGTTCGTGAGCGCGCGGTGAGCGCGCCGCGGCCCGCCGCGAACTCCAGCGCAGCGATGATCTCGGCGTCTGGCCCGACTGCGAGAGCCCAGCACGAGCGCGCGGAGAGATCGATCGCGGGCGGTAGTCGTGTAGAGCGACGGCGCCGCGAGGCTCGCCGAGAGCGCGCAGCGGCCTCGAGCAGTAGCGCGCGTAGATCGCGACGTCGTCGGAGGTGCCGCGCGCACGAGGACGATGCGATCGAGCTCCGCGCTCGCGCACGGCCTCGCAAGCGCGCCGCGGCCCGCAACGCGCAGCGTCCGGCCTCGACGCCACCGGCTGCTCGCGCGATCCTCGCGCCGCATGTGCGAGCGTCACGCCGGGGACCTCGAGCAGCTCGAGCGCGAGACGCGCGGCGCCGATCACGGCCTGCTCGCGCAAGGACACGATCTGCGCGCGCGGGGCGTGTCCTGCGACGCGCACCGCGAAGGCGTCGTCCAGCGCAGCCGAGCCGGCCCGGTGCACGCTGCCGGCGACCACGAGCTCGAAGGCGCTGTCGGTCATGTGCAGGCGCCGCGCCACGCCGAGCACCTCGTCGGCGAGCGACCGCCCCTGCTCCTCCAGGAGCCGATGCGCCACCTCGTCTCCTCCGGCGGCCACCTCGACCACCAGCGGCGCGAGCTCGGCGCCCGGCCTGACTCCCCGGCGCGTGATCGCCACGAAGAGGTCGTCGAGGTCGCTCGCGCCGAGCGCCTCGCAGAACGCGTCGGCGAGCGCGGTGTCCGGGCCGGCCGCCTCGCGCATCCGCGCACACGCCCAGATGGCGTATTCGACGATGTCGCTCGCGCCGCCCAGCTCGCCGAATCCCTGCGCCATCGTGCGGGCCGTCTCTCCCGCCTCGTTGCGGCCCGCCGCCACGGACCCCGTGCCCGCCGACGACACGCAGCCGGCCGATCCGGAGATGCCGGCGCGCAGCGCCGCGAACGCGTCGTTGGTGAGGAGGCGCGGCCCGCCGAGAGCGAGTGCGGCCAGCGGCGGGTCGAGCATCTCACGGTCCTCGGGCCAGTCGAACCCGGCCAGCGCGAAAGCCGAGGCCGCGACGTCCCCGCGCTCGCAGCCGGCTTCCGCGAGCGCCGCGTCGACGGCAGCCGCGACTGCGGCGATCGACCCCTCGAGCCCGGCGTTCTCCCAGTTCGAGCAGCCGGCGCGGCCGCTTCCGAGCACGCGCCCGTCGGGGCTGAGCACCACGGCGTCGGTCTTGGTCGCGCCTCCGTCGACGCCGACGACGGGGCGGCTCGCGTCAGCCATCCAGCTTCCCGAACAGCCCTGCGTTGTCGCTGCGCAGGCGCTCCCATACGCGCGGCGCGAGCGACGCGTCGGGCCCCAGCGGGTTGGTCACGAGCGCCAGTGCCGCCAGCGAGCGATCGCCCGAGAGGGCGGCTTCGATCGTCAGCAGCTCGTAGTCCTTGGCCGAGCGGACGAGCGCGTCGAGGTCGGCGCGCAGGGGGCCTGTCGGCACGGCGGTGGCGCCCGAACGGTCGATGCGCGCGGGCATCTCCACGACGACGTCGTCTGGGAGGTTCGGGATCGCCCCGTCGTTGCGGACGTTGACGACCTGAACGGTGCCGGCGTCGGCGTGGACGTCGGCCATGAGCGCCGCCGCCGACTCGGAGTAGTAGGCGCCCCCGCGCTCCATCAGCTCCTCCGGCTTCTCGCGCAGCGACTCGTCGGCATAGCGCTCGAGCAGGCGCGCCTCGATCGCCATCACCTGCGAGGCGCGGGTCGGCGTGCCTTCCTGATGGCGCAGCATCGCCGCGGTCTCGTAGTAGTAGAGGTCGTAGTAGTTGGGCACGGCTCCGAGCATCGCGATCGTGTCGGGCGAGAAGCCCGGCTCGTCGTCCGCCGCGGCCTGGTTGACGAGCAACTCGCGATAGCGCGAGAGCACCTCGGCCGTGCGCTCCTCGCCCGCCACCCGGAAGCCGCGCGCCCACGAGAGGTGGTTGAGCCCGACGTAGTCGATGTCGACGTCCGCGAAGTCGCAGCTGAGCGCCTCGGCGACCTCGATCTGCATGTTCCAGGGCACGTTGCAGAGGCCGACGACGCGCAGCGAGGTGTGGCGCCGCAGGAGCTCCGTGATCAGCCCGGCCGGGTTGGTGAAGTTGACGAGCGTGGCATCCGGGGCGCTGCGCTCGACCTCGCGAGCGATCTCGAGCATCACCGGAATCGTGCGCAACGCCTTGGCGAAGCCGCCGATGCCCGTCGTCTCCTGGCCGATCAGGCCGAACTCGCGGCCCGTGAGCTCGTCGCGATGACGCGCCTCCTGCCCACCGACGCGCAGCTGCGTGACGACGAACTCCGAGCCCGCCAGCGCCTCCGGAGCATCCGCCGTCCATCTCACCTGCAGATTCGAGCCGGACGCCTCGCACATGCGGCGGGCGAAACGCCCGACGATCTCGAGCCGCTCCTGGTTGGGATCGAGCAGCACGAGCTCGTCCACCGGCAATCGCTCCCGGCGCCGGAGCATGCCATCGACAAGCTCCGGGGTATACGTAGAACCGCCACCGACAACGCAGACCTTCACGACGCGGGAGCCTACGCGCCGGCCACCTTGCCCGGGACCGCACGCTCGGGGTCTGGCCCGCACGTTGCGGGTCTGACCCCGAGCGTGCGGACCTGACCCCGTGCGTGCATCCCCCTGGCCATACGGCTCTTGCGGGCTCGGTGCCGTTCCGCGCTTTGCGGCCGCCGTTGCCGTCAACGACTCGAGAGCGTCCAGCTTTCCGCATGCCTAGTGGCGTTGCGGCTGCGTGCACGGGTCGGTGCCAGGTCCGCACGGTCGGGGTCAGACCCGCACGTTGCGGGCCAGACCCCAGGCGTGCGCGCAGCGGGCCTTGGTAGATCTGCTTGCAGGCGGCATCCTGTAGGGGTGAGTGCGACGCAATCCGTGGCGGCTGAGAAGCCGGCGTTGCTGGCGGTGGGGGAGGCCGTGCTCTGGCGTGAGCGGCGCGCGCCGCCTTTCATGCAGCTGGCGTGTGCGCTCGCGGCCGTGATCGGGCTGGCGGGGATCGCCTCGCAGAATCTGGTGGTCGCGCCGATTGCCGTGCTGGCGGCAGCGGCGATCGTGCTGGTCGGCCGGCGGGTGGCGGCTGCGCACTACCTCGAGGATCAGGTTCTGACCGACCGGCGCGCGCTCGTCGTGCCGCGTGAAGGCGAGGCCTACGGCTTCGATCTCGATGACATCCAGTCGGTCGAGATGCGCGGCACGAAGGCCTTCTTCAGCTCGGGCGAGCGGCAGCTGCGCTTCGGCTTCGTGCGACGCCAGCGCGCGTTCCGGCGTGCGCTCGAGACGGGCGCGCCGCACATCTCGTTCGAGCAGCGGTGGGATCCCAACTGCGCCGGGTGAGGGCTTCGCTGGTAGCCGCGCCGTGCGCGCGGATGGCGATCGTGGCACTCACCGCGGCCTGCGTGCTCCCCGCAGCCGCCGCGGCTGCCGACCTTCGCCCCTGCGCCGGCGGCGCTCGCTGCGGAGCGATCACGGTGCCGCTCGTCGCCGCCGATCCCGCGGCCGGCACCGCGCAGGTCGGATTCGAGGTCTATGCTCACCGCGGCGGCGGGAAGGCGCGCGACACCGTGCTCGTCAGCGCCGGCAGCGACGGCGTGCCCACCTCTGCGAATCGCGCAGCGCTCCTGGCGCTGCTCGACCCGCTGCGCGATCGCCGCGACATCGTGCTTGTCGATGCGCGCGGCAGCGGGCGCTCCGGCCGCGTCGGCGATCGGCGCGACGCGTACGGCGCCGGCGCCGCGGCGGCCGATCTCGATGCCGTCCGGGCCGAGCTCGGAGCCGACCACGTCGAGCTCTACGCCGCCGGCGACGGCGGCCGCATCGCGCTCGCCTACGCCGCCCGCTACGCCGACCGGCTGCGCGCGATGGTGCTGGACGGAGGGCCGCCCGCCACGCTGCTCGCAGGCGACGGCCGCGCCGAGACACGCGCGTTGGCCAAGGCCCTCGGGCCGGATCAGGGTCTCGTGAAGCGCCTCGCCGCGCGCCTGCGCGTCCGTCCGCTGCACGCGCACGGGAGGATCGACGACGACGTGCTCGCCCGCGTGGTCGCCCACGGCGACGCCCGCGTGCTGGCGCAGCTGCCGGCCGCCGCCATGGCGGCCCTGCACGGCGACGCCGTGCCGCTTGCACGGCTCGTCGCCACGGCGAAGCCCCCGGCCGCGCGTGAGGCCGCTCAGGCCCGCGCTTCCGCCTGCCACGACGACGTTCCGCCCGCGACGGCCGGCGAGGTCGACGGCGGGCCCTTCACGGGCGCGACCTGGCTGCGCGCGCTCGGCCTGGCCGCCTGCAAGAACTGGCCCGCAACGGCTGCGCCGGAGGCCGTCATCCCGGCGGGCGCCGCGCTCGCCGCTGCGCCCGCGCTCGTGCTCGGCGGCGAGCTCGCCGTCGGAGCGCCGACGACGGAGCTGCGCAAGGTCGCCGGCCTGCTTCCGTCCGGGCGGTTCGTGCGCGTGCGCGGAGCCGGCGCACTGCCGGCGCTCAGCGATCCGGCCGGATGCGCCGCGACCCTTGCGCGAGCGTTCCTGCAGTCGCGAGGGCACGTCGGCCCGGGCTGCGCGAGCCGTCCTGCCCGCCCTCAGGTCGTGCGCGCATTCCCGCTCAGGCTGGCTGCCGCACCCGCCGCTCTGCGCGACGCCGGCGCACACGGCCGCGACCGCTCGACGCTCTCCGACAGGCGCGCGGCGACCGCGGCAGCGCTCGGCGTCGCCGACGCGCTCGCGGGTGCGAACGCGGCAGGCGCGCCCACGAGCGTGCCCGGTCTGCGCGGCGGCTCCGCACTCGTGACCCGGCGAGGAACGGGAGTCACGCTCACGCTGCGGGGGCTCCGCTTCGTGAGCGACGCGGCGCTCGACGGCGTCGTCACGAACGACGGCAAGACCGGCAGCGTCTACGCCGCGGTCACGCTGCGCGGGAACGACGGCTCGCTGCGCGCCTTCGTGCTGACCTGGAACACGAACCGGGCCAAGGGCTACGCCGCCGCACGCGGCAGCGTCGACACCCGCGCGCTGCTGCTCGTCCTCCCCGCGCCCTGACGGATCAGATCAGGCCGAGCTCGCGCACCGCGTCGCGCTCGTCGGCCAGCTCGGCCGTGCTGGCGTCGATGCGGGCGCGGGAGAAGTCGTCGATCTCGAGTCCCTGCACGATCTCCCAGCGCCCGCCCGAGCAGCGCACGGGGAACGACGAGATGAGCCCTTCGGGCACGCCGTAGGAGCCGTCGGAGACGACTGCCATGCTGACCCAGTCGCCCTCCGCAGTGCCGAGCGCCCAGTCGCGCGTGTGGTCGATGGCTGCGTTCGCGGCCGATGCGGCCGACGAGGCGCCGCGTGCGGCGATGATCGCCGCGCCGCGCTTGGCGACCGTCGGGATGAACGCATCCTCGACCCACGCGTGGTCGGCCACCAACTCATATGCGTTCTGTCCGTCTACCTCACAGTGGAAGAGATCCGGGTACTGCGTGGTCGAGTGATTGCCCCAGATGGTCATCCTGCGCACGCTCGAGACCGGCACGCCCACGCGCTGGGCGAGCTGGCTGACGGCCCGGTTGTGATCGAGCCGCATCATCGCCGTGATCTGGCGCGGGTCGAGATCGGGCGCGTTGTTGAGCGCGATCAGCGCATTGGTGTTGGCCGGGTTGCCGACCACGAGCACGCGTACGTCACGGCTCGCGCTGCGCGAGAGGGCGGCGCCCTGCGCGGTGAAGATCGCGCCGTTGGCCGAGAGCAGGTCGCTGCGCTCCATGCCCTGCTTGCGCGGCATCGCGCCGACCAGCAGCGCGTAGTCGGCATCGCCGAACGCCACGTCGGGATCGTCGCTGCGGACGGTGCCGGCGAGCAGCGGATAGGCGCAATCGTCCAGCTCCATGGCCACCCCCTCGAGCGCGCCGAGGGCGGGTGTGACCTCGAGCATCTGCAGGATGACGGGCTGATCCGGACCGAGCAGCTGACCGCTCGCGATGCGGAAGAGAAGGCTGTAACCGATCTGGCCGGCGGCGCCGGTGACCGCGACGCGGACTGGGGTAGGCATGGGCCGGAGCGTAGCGAGGGTACGAGCCCTCTCGCGCACGTCACGGAGATCTGCGCAATTATTCCGAATTCTTCGCGTAATCGTTCTGAATCCTCTGGACGAATTTCCTGGACTAGGGTGAGACTCGATGACGGGCTCCGGCGAGACCGAGACGCGGCTTAGGGCACTGGCCCGCAAGCTCGAGGCGCTTTCGGCCGTAGGCGCGCCGACGAGCGAGCGCGCCCGCGTGCGCAGCGAGCATGCGCGGGTCCTGCGCGCCGTCGATGCGGAGCAGGCCCTCGCCAACGCATTGCTCGCCCTCTCCGAGGCTCGCTCGATCGATGCCGAGGAGCCCGAGGAGACGAAGTCGCGCACGGTCGCCGCCTGCGAGGCGACCGTCGCCATCTGCTACCAGACCGTCGGCGACGACGCCTCCGCGCTCGAGCACGCCCTCTCGGGGCTCGAGGAGCTCGGCGAGCACGACGACGATCTCACCCGCTTCCGCCTGCACAACGCGCAGGCCGTGGTCTACAACAACTTCGGGCAAGCCGACCGCGCGCTGGCCTCGTACGCCGAGGCGCGCGAGGCCGCGGCGCATCTGCAGGACGCAACGCCGCTGTCGGTGCTCAACACGAACATCGCCTGCGTCTACCTCGAGATCCTCGACCAGCCCGACCGGGCCATCCCGCACCTCGACCGCGCGCTCGCGATCGAGGGCGCCGAGCCCATCGCGCGCGTCTGGGCGCTCCAGGCACTCGGCCGCGCGCAGAACCGCCTCGGCCAGTACGAGCTCGCCCTCGGCTTCGCACGCGAGGCCGAGGACATCGCGGAGCGGCACGGTCTACTCGGCAGCGTGAGCGCCAGCCTCCTGGTCGCCGGCGACGCGCTGCATGCCCTCGAGCGCACCGACGAGGCGCGCGAGGCACTCGGCCGCTCGGTCGAGGTGGCGCGCCGGGCGCACGCCCAGGACATGCTCGCCGACGCGCTCACCGCGCTCGGCGAAGCGGAAGCCGCCGGCGGCAACGCCGACGCGGCGCGGGCTGCGCTGGAAGAGGCGAGCGAGCTCACAGCGGGACGCAACCCCGCGCGCCACCCACTCTCGGCCCTGGCCAGCCTGGCAGCGGCCACGGGCGACCACGCGAGCGCCTATGCGTATCTGATGCGCTACTACGAGATCGTGCAGCGGTCGGCGGACGAGCGCTCGCGCATGGCCTCGAGCGCGCTGGAAGTCGAGCACCAGGTCGCGACGGTACGCCAGGAAGCCGAGCTCGCCCGCCGCGAGCAGCAGCTGCTGCGCGAACACGCCGACGTCCTGGAGCGGCGGGTGCGCGAGCGCACGGCCGAGCTCGAGGATTCGCAGCACGAGCTGATCGAGCGCCTGGCGAATGCCGCCGAGCACCGGCATCACGAGACGGGCGAGCACACCCTGCGCGTCGGCACGCTGGCGGGCGGCATCGCGCGGCTGCTCGGCCTCGACGACGGGTTCGTCGAGGACATCGAGGTCGCCGCGCGGCTGCACGACATCGGCAAGATCGCCGTGCGCGACGCGATCCTGCTCAAGGAAGGCCCCCTCACGGCGGCCGAGTTCGACGAGATGAAGATGCACACGCTGATCGGCGCCGAGATCCTCAGTGACGGCCGCACGCGCGTGATGCGCCTGGCCGAGGAGATCGCCCGCAGCCACCACGAGCGCTGGGACGGCGTCGGCTACCCCTACGGCATCGGCGGCGCGAGCATTCCGCTGAGCGGCCGCATCGTGGCGACCTGCGACGCCTTCGACGCGATGCTCTCCATGCGCGTCTACAAGGCGGCCATGCCGCTGCCCGACGCGATGGCGGAGATCCACCGCGGCGCGGGCGCGCAGTTCGACCCGCGCACGGCGCACGCCCTGGTGACGCTCGTCGCCTCGGCACCCGACCTGATCTCGCGCCTCTACGGCTCGCGGCCGGGCGGCATCGCCGAAGCCGCCTGAGGCGAGGCGCTCAGGCGTCGAGCGTCGCGAGCCGCTCGCACACGAACTCCACGAACGCGTCGCGGTCGACGCCCACGGCGACGTGCGCATTCACGGCCTGGCCGTCCCAGCGGTAGCGGTCGACGATCGTCATGCCGCGCGCAGGACCCGCCGTGGTGTCCACGGTCACGAAGGCCTCGATCACGGTCACGAGCTCGGGGCGCACGAGGGTCGCCACGGCCAGCGCGTCGTGCACCGGCACGCAGCGCTCGCCGTAGTGGCGGCCGTGCCAGTCGATGTAGAAGTCGAGCATCGCCGCAGCGACGGCGCCGATCGGGCCGGCCGAGCGAATGCGCTCGAGGTCGTCGTCGAAGAGCGCCGCGGCGCGCGTCACGTTGAGCCCGACCATCGTGATGTCGAGCCCCGAGTCGAAGGCCCGCTGGGCGCCTTCGGGGTCGTACCAGGTGTTGAACTCGGCCGCCGGCGTCTTGTTGCCGGGCCCGTCGGAGCCGCCCATCACGGCCACGCGCCCGAGGCGAGGCAGCAGCTCGGGCCGGAGCGCCGCGAGCAGCGCGACGTTCGTGAGCGGCCCGATCGGCGCGAGCAGCACGGGCTCCTCGGCGCGCTCGAGCACCTCGGCCAGCAGGTCGACGGCGTGCATCGGCACGACGGCCGCGCGCGGCTCGGGCGCCGGCGCGCCTCCCAGCCCGTCGGCCCCGTGCACGACCGCCGAATCGCGGCCGTAGCCGATCACGAGCGGCCGGTCGGCACCGGCTGCCACGGGCACGTCCTCGCGGCCGGCCAGCGCCAGCACGCGCAGTGCGTTGCGCGTCGTCGTCTCCAGCGGCAGGTTGCCCGCGACCGTCGTCAGCGCCAGCAGGTCGAGCTCCGGACTGGCCAGCGCGAGCAGGATCGCGATGGCGTCGTCGACGCCCGGGTCGCAATCGATGACGAGCGGCGTGCCCACTACTGGCGAGCGTACGGAATGCCGGCCGCGGCCGGGCCGCGCGAGCGGCCGACCACGCCCACCAAGGCGACGAGCGTGAGGATGTACGGCAGCGTGAAGACCAGGAACGCGTTCACGTGCAGGATCGTCTGCAGCGCGTCGCCGAGCGCCTGCGAGAAGCCGAACAGCAGCGCGGCGGCGAGCAGCCCGAACGGCTTCCACTTGCCGAAGATCAGCGCGGCCAGGGCGATGAACCCACGCCCGGCCGTCATGTTCTCGCTGAACTGCGAGCCCAGGCCGAAGGCCAGGTAGGCGCCGCCCATGCCCGCCAGCACGCCCGAGAGGATGACCGCGGCGTAGCGAATCCCGAAGACCGGGATGCCGACGGTGTCGGCGGCCCGCGGGTGCTCGCCGACAGCTCGCAGGCGCAGACCCCAGGCGGTGCGGAAGAGGAACCACCAGCTCACGATCACGAGCACCAGCGCGAGGTAGATCATGAGGTTGAGTCCGCCCAGGACGTCGCCGATCAGCGGCACGCTTTCGAGGAAGTGCAGGACGGACGGGATGCGCGGGACGTCGCCCGACCCCTCGGAGCCGAAGATCACGTTGAGGCCGTAGCTCGTGATGCCGAGCCCGAGGATGTTGACCGCGGTGCCCGAGATGACCTGGTTGGCGCGCAGGTGGATCGAGAGCACGGCGTGGACGAGGGCGAGGGCCCCGCCCGCGACCATCGCGCCGAGGATCCCGAGCACCCACGAGCCTGTCTCCTGCGACACGACGACGCCCCAGAAGCAGCCCATCAGCATCATGCCCTCGAGGCCGATGTTGACCACGCCGGAGCGTTCGGAGTAGAGGCCGCCGAGCGCGCCGAAGGTGAGCGGCGTGGCGTACTGGAACGCGCCCACGAAGAGCCCGGTCGAGACGATCGCAGCCACGTCGGCGCTCTGCGTGCGCCACAGGATGACGAACAGCACGAAGGCGACGAAGGCGGCCAGGTAGAGCTGCGCGCGGCGTGTCACAGCGACGCGCCGCCCGCGTCCGGGGAGACGGCGCCCGGCGGCGCCGGCCCGCCCGGCAGGAGCGGCTCTCCGCGCTCGCGCTTGGCGCGAGCGACCAGCCAGCGCACGACCAACTCGCCGCCGACCAGCAGGATGATCGTGCCCTGGATGATGTTCGAGACGCTGCTCGCGAGCTCGGGGTTGAACGACCCCGAGAGCTGCGTGCCGCCGCTCTGGAGCGCCGCGAACAGCAGGGCGGCGAGCACCACGCCGACGGCCGTGTTGCGACCGAGCAGCGCGACGGCGATGCCCGTGAAGCCGATGTCGATGACCGGCACGTCCGAGGCCGGGATGGAGTAGTTGACGCCGAGCACCTGAACGGCTCCGGCGAGGCCGGCGAACGCTCCGCAGATCGCCATCGACGCGATGATCGAGCGCTTGACCGAGATGCCGCCGTAGCGCGCGGCCTCGGGGTTGAAGCCGACGGCGCGCACCTCGTAGCCGAGCGTCGTGCGGTTGAGCAGGACGTAGTAGACGACCGCAGCGCCGAGCGCGATGAAGATGCCGATGTGGATCTTCTGCACCACGCCCCACATGCCCGGGTACTGCGCCGACTCCAGGATGTTCTTGGAGACGCCGTTGCCGACGGAGTTGTCCGTGAGCGGCCCGCTGACGGCGAAGAGGTACTGCGTCGTGTAGATCGCGATCCAGTTGAGCATGATCGTCGTGATCACCTCGTGGGCTCCGCGGTAGGCCTTGAGTCCGCCCGCGATGCCCGCCCAGATCGCACCGCCGATGCCGGCGGCGACGGTCGCCGCGAGCATGCCGCCCGGCCCGCCGACGTGCTGGGCCACCAGCAGCGCGCACACGGAGCCGACCCAGAACTGGCCCGTGCCGCCGATGTTGAAGAGCCCGCAGCGGAACGCGAAGGCGACCGCGAAGCCCGTCAGCACAAGCGGGGTGAACGTCACCAGCGTCGCGACCAGGTTGTTCTCGGCCAGCAGCGCCTCGACGCCGAACGGATTTCCGGGGATCAGGTGGAACGGCCAGTCGAAGCCGGCGCCGACGAAGAGATCCTTGTACACGCCGAGCGGGTTGGCTCCCGTGAAGGCCATCGCGAGCCCGCCCACGATCAGGGCCAGGAAGACCGTCAGCAGCGAGATGCCGAATTCCCCGAGCGAGGGCGACTTCGTGAGACTCCTGATCACGCCGGCACCGCGCCGCCGGTCATCGCGATGCCGAGCTCGCGCTCATCCGTCTGCCCGCTGAGCCGCTCGAGCACGATCTGCCCGCCGTACATGACGAGGATGCGGTCGGCGAGATCGAGCACCTCGTCGAGCTCGAACGACACGAGCAGCACGGCGCAGCCGGCGTCGCGCTGCTCGACCAGTCGGCGGTGGACGTACTCGATCGCGCCCACGTCGAGGCCGCGCGTCGGCTGCGCCGCGATCAGCAGCCGGGGATCGGACTGGATCTCGCGCGCCAGCACGACCTTCTGCTGGTTGCCGCCCGAGAGCGCCCGGGCGGGCGCCTGCGGGCCGCCGCCGCGCACGTCGTAGAGCTGGATCCACTCGGCGGCGCGCGCTGCCATGGCGTCGCGGTTCAGCCAGTGGTAGCGCGAGATCGGCGCCTCGCCGTAATCGTGCAGCGCCACGTTCTCGGCCAGCGAGAAGTCGAGCACCAGGCCGTGGCGCTGGCGATCCTCCGGGATATGGCCGACGCCGGCGTTCGTGGCCTCGCGCGGCGTCGCGTGCGCGAGTTCGACGCCCGACAGCTCGATGCTGCCCTGGTGCGCCGGCCGCATGCCCGCGATGGCCTGGATCAGCTCGCTCTGGCCGTTACCGTCGACGCCGGCGATGCCGACGATCTCACCGGCAGCGACATTCATCGAGAGGCCCCGAACCGCCTCGAGACCGCGATCGTCGGAGACCCACAGCTCGCGCACCGCGAGGACGTTGGCGCCGGGGCGCGCAGGGCCGCGCGCGACGTCGAGCAGCACCTCGCGTCCCACCATCAGCTCGGCCAGGCTGCGCTCGCTGGCCCCCTCCCGGTCGATGGTCGCGACCTTCCGCCCGCGTCGCAGCACCGAGATGCGATCGGCCACCTCGAGCACCTCGTGCAGCTTGTGCGTGATCAGGATCACCGAGGTGCCGCCGGCCACGAGCGTGCGCAGGACGGCGAACAGCTCGTCGACCTCCTGCGGCGTCAGCACCGCGGTCGGCTCGTCGAGGATCAGGATGCGCGCGTCGCGGTAGAGCGCCTTGAGGATCTCGACGCGCTGCTGCTGGCCGACGCCGATCTCCTCGATCACGGCATCCGGCTCCACGGCCAGGCCGTAGCTCGCGGAAAGCTCGCGCACGCGCTCGCGCGCCGTGTCGAGGTCGAGCTGGCCGTGGTGCTGCGGCTCGTCGCCGAGCACGATGTTCTCGACGACCGTCATCACGGGGATCAGCATGAAGTGCTGGTGCACCATGCCGATGCCGAGGCGGATCGCGTCGGCCGAGCTTGTGATGCCGGCGGGCTCTCCCCGCACGAAGATCTCTCCCTCGTCCGGCTTGTAGAGGCCGTAGAGGACGTTCATGAGCGTCGACTTGCCCGCTCCGTTCTCGCCCAGCAGCGCGTGCACCTCGCCCTCGCGCAGATCGAGATCGATCGCGTCGTTGGCGATGAACGTGCCGAAGCGCTTCGTGATGCCGCGGAGCTCGAGCGCCAGATCGGCGCCCGAGCCCGCGGAACCCGACGCGGAGGACGGAGCCTCCGCCATTCCTACTTGACGATCGGCACGGTCGGAATCCGGACCTTGCCCGCCTTCATCTTGGCCAGCAGCGCGTTGACCTTGGCCTTCATCGCCGCCGGGACGGCCGCATTGATGCCCTGGATGCCGGCGCCCTTCTCGTTGACGCCGAGCAGCAGATCCTTGCCGCCGCGGAACTTGTTGTTGACGACCTGGCCGATGACGTCGACGACGGAGATGTCGACGCCCTTGGTGGCCGACACGAGCAGCTGCTTGGGGCCGACCTGCTTGGACTGGTCGGTGTCGACACCGATGGCCCAGTAGCCCTTGTCGCGCGCCGCGTTGATGGCGCCGAGGCCGCACTGGCCCGCGACCTGGAAGATGATGTCCGAGCCCTGCGCGATCTGCTGCTGCGCGAGGCCCTGGCACTTGTCCTGGGCGATGAAGTCGCCCGAGTAGCCGTTGAGCAGCTTGACGCCCGGGTCGGAAGCCTTGGCACCGGCCTGGAAGCCTGCGATGTAGTGATCCACGGGCGGGATGGCGATGCCGCCCACGGTCGACATCACGTTGGCCGAGTTGAGGCCCTTCGCGCTCGACTGCTCGAAGAGACCGGCGAGGTAGCCGGCGAGGTAGCCCGACTCCCACTCCTTGTAGAGCAGGCCCTCGACGTTCTTGAGGCCCTTGAGCGCCTTGACGCTCGTCGAGTCGTCCACGATCGCGAACTTGGTGTTCGGGAACTTCTTGGCGACCTGGCCGACCGCCTGCTCCTCGAGGAAGCCGACGGCGATCACGAGGTCGTAGCCCTTGAGGGCGTAGTTCGTGATGTTCGGCAGATAGGAGCTGCCCGACTTCGAGACGGTGACATCACCCTGGATGCCGTACTTCTTCTCGGCCTGCTTCAGTCCCTGACCGGCAAGGTAGTTGAACGACTTGTCGCCGAGACCGGCGATGTCGGTCACGAGGCCGACCTTGATGTCGCTGTTGGCCTTCTTGTGAGCCGACGCTGTCGTCGTGGCGATGGCGACCATCGCCACGATCGCCAGAAGCACGGCCGCGAGACGCTTGTTGGTATTCAGTGGAACTCCTCCTCGAGCGGTAGACAGGGGGGCATGGTACGGGACGCGCGTATGGCGCGCATAGTTAGCTCCGGGCCGGGATGACAACCCTCGCGCCGTCGTGCAAGAATCGCCCGATTCGCGCTGCCGCCCACGGCTGGAGGAACCCCCTGATGAGACGTCCCCTGCTTCTCGCGCTCGCCTGCGCATGCACGATCTCCGCGCTCGCAGGCGGGGTCGGCACGGCTGCCGCCGCCGACCACAAGCCCGTCACGATCACGTTCTGGAGTGCCTACACGGCGCGTGAGCTGAAGGACTACCAGCAGGCCTTCGTCGGCTTCCACAAGAAGTACCCGTGGATCACCGTCAAGGGCACGGGCAACATCCAGGACGACAAGATCATCGCGGCGATCTCCGGCGGCAATGCGCCCGATGCGCTGCTCTCGTTCTCGCCCAACAACACCGGCAAGTTCTGCTCCTCGGGTCAGTGGACGAACCTCAACGACCGCATCAAGCAGGACAAGCTCGACCTCTCCATCTTCCCGAAGGTGGCTCTCTCCTACTCGGGCTACAAGGGCGTGCAGTGCTCGCTGCCGGCACTGGCCGACTCCTACGGCATCTACATGAACACGGACCTGCTCAAGAAGGCGGGTTACACGAAGCCGCCGAGGACGCTCTCCGAGCTCACCGCCATGGCCAAGAAGCTGACGGTGCGCAAATCCGACGGCTCGCTCGAGCGCATCGGCATCAACCCGCTGTTCGGCCACTACGAGGTCTTCTCGGACGCCTTGCGCCAGTCCTACGGCGCGCCGTGGTTCGACGCCAAGGGCCAGCCCGTGCTCTCCAAGGACCCGCGCTGGGCAGCGCTCCTGAAGTGGCAGAAGGCGCTCGTCGACTGGTACGGCTACGACAACCTGCGCAAGTTCACGGCCGCCTCGGCCGATGAGTTCGGCGCCTCGAACGACTTCGAGATCGGGCGTGTCGCCATGCAGTACGACGGCGAGTGGCGCAACGCGTTCATCAAGGCCGAGCACCCCGACCTCAAGTACACGACGGCGCCGTTCCCGTCGGCCGACTCCCAGCCCGGCCAGTACGGCTCCGGCTCGGTGGGCGGCGACATCGTGGCCGTGCCGAAGGGCTCCAAGCATCCCGAGGAGGCCTGGCTGCTGGTCAAGTACCTGGCGACCGACACCGACGCGCTCGTCGGCCTCTCGAACCGGCTCAAGAACCTGCCGACGACCAAGGCGGCCGCCGCCTCGCCGAAGATCGCCAAGGACCCGAACTTCGCGCCGTTCCTGAAGATCTTCACCAACCCGAAGAGCGAGTTCACGCCGCTCACGCCGATCGGCCAGCAGTACGGCGACACGTTCACCGCCTTCGCCAACAAGTGGCAGGCGGGGAAGGTGAAGGACCTGCAGTCGGGCCTGCAGGATCTCGACAAGCAGATCTCAAACCAGCTCAAGCAGGCCCAGGCCGGCAACGCTCCGTAGCTCGTAGTCATGGCTGCGAGCGCACTGCCGCACGCCTCGGCGGCGACGCACAGGCGTCGCCGCCGCCGGCGGCGGCTGCGCACCTACGGGCTCGCGTGCCTCTTCCTCTCGCCCTGGATCGTCGGGTTCCTGGTCTTCCTGCTCTACCCGATGGTGGCGAGCCTCTACTTCTCGTTCACCCACTACGACCTGCTCAACTCGCCGCGCTGGATCGGCCTCGACAACTACCGCTACATGCTGCGGGACGACCCGTTCTTCTGGCAGGCGGTGCGCAACACGGCCTGGATGGTCGTGATCGGATTGCCCATCCGGCTGTTCTGGGCGCTGCTCACGGCGACGATGCTGACGCAGCGCGTGAGCGGTCAGCGCTACTACCGCACGCTCTACTACTTCCCGGTGATGGTGCCGCCGGTCGCCGCGGCGCTGGCCTTCACCTACCTGCTGAATCCCGACATCGGGCCGGTCAACGGCGTGCTCGCCCGCTTCGGGATCGAGGGCCCGCTGTGGTTCTTCGACCCGGCCTGGTCGAAGCCCGCGCTCGTCCTGCTCGCCCTGTGGGGCGTCGGCGACGCGATGATCATCTACCTCGCGGGCCTGCTCGACGTGCCGGCGACGCAGATCGAGGCGGCCAAGATCGACGGCGCGAACGCCCTGCGGCGCTACTGGCACATCACGCTCCCGTCGCTCTCGCCGGTGATCTTCTTCACGGTCGTCACCGGGCTCATCTGGACGTTCCAGACGTTCACCGAGGCCTACGTCGCGAGTAACACGACCTCCGGCCAGAAGGAGACGCTCGGCGAGCCGCAGGGGTCGCTCCTGTTCTACGCCGTGTGGCTCTACCAGCAGGGCTTCCGCTACTTCAACATGGGCTACGCCTCGGCCCTGGCGTGGGTGCTTTTCGGCGCCACGATGGTCTGCACGCTGATCCTGATCAAGACCTCCGAGCGCTGGGTGCACGTGCAGGGGGACATCCGGTGAGCGCCGTCGCGGAGCGCCGCCGCGCCGCCAAGCGCAAGAAGATGCTCAACAGCGTGGCGCGGCACTCGCTGCTGATCGCGGTTGCGATCGTGTTCCTGTCGCCGTTCATCTTCGTGATCTTCACGTCGCTCATGACGCGCGACCAGGCACTCACGCGCGCCATCTGGCCGCACCCGTTCCGCTTCCAGAACTACGCCGACGTGCTGCGCGACGAGCCGCTCCTGCGCTGGACCTGGAACACGTTCCTGATCGCCTTCCTCTCGTCGGTCGGCGTCGTGATCAGCTGCGCGCCACCCGCCTATGCGCTCTCGCGCATGCGCTTCCGCGGCCGCAATCTCGTGTTCCTGCTCGTGCTCTCGACGATGATGCTGCCGATCCAGGTCACGATCATCCCGCTCTACGTGCTCTTCTCGCACCTCGGCTGGATCGGCTCGCTCAAGCCGCTGATCATCCCGAGCTTCTTCGGCGACGCCTTCTCGATCTTCCTGCTGCGGCAGTTCTTCCTGACCATCCCCGACGCGCTCACGGACGCTGCGCGCGTGGACGGCGCGAGCGAGCTGCGCCTGCTGCTGCGCGTCGTGATGCCGCTCGCCAAGCCCGCGCTGGCCGCGGTCTTCATCTTCAACTTCCTCTACTGCTGGAACGACCTCTTCGCGCCGCTCCTCTACCTGGGCGCGAACCCGGACTCCTACACCGTCTCGCTCGGCCTCTCGGAGTTCCGCTCGTCCCGTCACGTCGACTACGAGCTGATGATGGCCGCCTGCGTGCTTTTCACGCTGCCCGTGACGCTGCTCTTCTTCCTGGCCCAGCGAGCGTTCGTCGAGGGGGTCACGGTCACCGGCGTGAAGGGGTGACTCGGCGCGCAGGGGCGGACTCCTATGCTGGCCGCGTGTTCGTCAACACGATGCCGCGCTACGAGGTGCTGTCGGAGGGCTCGATGGCCGTGCTCGAGGAGGGCTGGCGCTCGATCGTCCGCGACATCGGCATCGAGTTCCAGTGGGAGCCGGCGCTCGAGCTGTTCCGGAAGGCCGGGCAGACGGTCGAGGGCGACCTCGTCAAGCTCGACCCCGAGTTCGTGCTCGAGCAGGTCGCCAAGGCGCCGCGCGAGTTCGACCTGATCGCGCGCAACCCGGCGCGCAGCCGGCGCTTCGGCGGCGACCACATGATCTTCTGCAGCGTGCAGAGCGCGCCCTTCGTGAGCGAGGGCGACCGCCGCGGCGACGGCACGTTCGACGACTACCGCCGCCTCGTGCGCCTCACGCACACGATCGACGAGCTCGACACCGCCGGCTATCCGATCTGCGAGGCGGGCGACCTGCCGATCGACTCGCGCCACCTGCAGATGCTGCTGACGCTCTACACCGACAGCGACAAGCCGCTCGGCACCGCCCAGTTCAACCCGGTCGGCGCGGGCGACTCGATCGCGATGGCCGAGCTCGCGTTCGGCCGCGAGGCGCTCGAGCGCGAGCCGCACATGTTCGGCATCGCCAACGCCAACTCGCCGCTGCGCTTCGACGAGCGCATGATCGGCTCGCTCATGCTGCTCGCGGCCGCGAACCAGATCGTGGTCGTGACGCCGTTCATCCTCATGGGCGCGATGGGCCCGGTGTCGATCCCGGCCGCGCTCTCGCAGCAGATCGCCGAGCAACTCGCCGGTATCTGCCTGGCGCAGCTCGTGCGCCCGGGCGCTCCCGTGGTGATGGGCTCGTTCATCTCGCACACCGACATGCAGTCGGGCTCGCCCGGCTTCGGCGGCCCCGAGGCGGCCATCGGCCTGCTCGCGTCCGGCCAGATCGCGCGGCGCTTCGGCCTCCCCTGGCGCGCCGGCGGCGGTGCGCTCACCTCGAGCCAGTCGGTCGATGCGCAGGCCGCGTTCGAAGGGCTCAACACGATGCTGCCGGCCTTCCTGGCCGGGGCCAACCTGTTGCTGCACACCTGCGGCTGGCTGGAGTCGGGTCTCGTCGCTTCCTACGAGAAGTTCGTGCTCGACATCGAGATCGTGCGCATCCTGCAGCACCAGTTCAGCCCGCTCGAGTTCACGCGTGAGCAGCTCGTGCCCGACGCGTTCGCCGAGGCCGGCCACGGCGGGCACTTCTTCGGCACGACCCACACGCTCGAGAACTTCCGCGAATGCTTCTACCGCCCGCTGCTGTTCTCGACCGAGAACTACGAGCGCTGGGCCTCGCGCGGCGGCAAGGACGCGGTCGAGCGGGCGCGCGATCGCCTGGCCGAGCTCGAGGCGAGCTACGAGCCGCCTCCGCCGCTCGACGACGACGTGCACGGCCGCCTGGCGGAGTACGTCGCGCGGCGCCAGAAGGAGCTCGGCGACTAGTGTCCTGAGTCGGACGTTCGGGGCACTAGACCGCCCGGCTCGCCCAGGCCTCGATCTCGACGCGCATCGTCGGGCCGGCGAGCCCGGCCACGAAGACGGCCGTCGTCGTCGGCCGGTGCATCCCGAGCCGCTCCGACACGACCTTCCGGCGGGCAGCCGTGTCCCACTCGCCCACGAGGTAGATCGTGAGCTTGACGAGGTCGCCGAGCCCCATCTCGGCCGCCTCGAGATTGCGCTCCAGGTTGTCGAACACGACGCCGAGCTGCTCGATCGGATCGTCGGGAATGCTCCCGTCCGGCGTCATGCCGACCTGACCGGAAACGACGAGCATGCGCTCGCGCCCGCTGATCTCGATCTGGTGCGAGTACGCCGCCAGCGGCGGGTGAACGGAGTCGGGATTCCGAGGCGTCTTCATCGCGCCCACGCTACCGGCACCCGGAGCGTGCACGCTCGGGGTCTGACCCGCAACGTGCGGGTCTGACCCCAAGCGTGCGGACCTGGCACCGACCCGTGCACGCGGCCGCAACGCCACTCGGCGTGCCGAATACCAGAGCAATCGCCTCGTAGCCGATAACGGTCGTCACGAGGAGCGGATCGGCGAACGAAGCCCGCAAAGGCGCGTGGAGAGGGGGATGCACGCACGGGGTCAGGTCCGCACGGTCGGGGTCAGACCCGCACGTTGCGGGCCAGACCCCGTTCGTGCGGGTGTGTAGAGTCGGCCGATGTTTCGGCTTGATGGCAAGACTGCTGTTGTCACCGGCGCTGCTTCGGGCATCGGGGCGGCGACGGCCACGTTGTTCGCCCGTGCCGGGGCCAACGTCGTTCTCGGGCTGGTTTCCGGGGGATCCGCACGACGTCGCTCCTGTCGAGGCGGGCATTGCGGCAGCGGGCGGGAAGGCCGTTGCCGTGCCGGTCGACGTGCGCAGCAGCGCGGAGGTGCGCGCGGCTGCTCGCAGACCGCGGTCGAGCGCTTCGGCGGCGTCGACATCGTGCTCGCGAACGCGGCGATTGCCCGGCTCGTGCCGAGCGAGGAGCTCGATGACGAGCGCTGGAGCGCGTTGCTCGACATCAACCTGGGCGGCGTCTTCCGCTGCTTTCGCGAGGCCATCCCGCACCTCCGGGCGCGCGGCGGCGGGCGCCTGCTCGCGACGAGCTCCGTCGCGGGAGCGACAGTCGGCTGGGGAGAGCACACGCACTATGCGACCGGCAAGGCCGGCATCAAGGGCATGGTGCGGAGCCTGGCGCTCGAGCTCGGGCCCGACCAGATCACCGTCAACGCGATCGCGCCGGGCGTGATCGCGACGCCGCAGGCGCTCGACCCCGTCAACTCGCTCGGCCCGGACGGCGTCGCCGATTTCGGCCGGCACGTCCCGCTCGGTCGCAGCGGCCGCCCCGAGGACATCGCCGCCGCGTACCTCTTCCTCGCGAGCGACGAGGCGGGCTACCTCACGGGGCAGACGATCGTCGTCGACGGCGGCGTCACGCTGCAGCTGCTCTAGAAACGGCGGCCGGGCGCCATCGGCGCGAGCCAGGCCGGCACGCTGCGCGTGGTCACCATGTCGGCGATCGCCACGCCGGTGGCGGGCGCGAGCGTGACGCCGAGCATGCCGTGCCCGGCGGCCACGTAGAGGCCGTCGTGCCCCGGGATCGGCCCGAGCAGCGGCAGGCTGTCGGGCGTCGCTGGACGGAAGCCGGCCCAGCCCTGCCGCTCGACCTCGCCCGGCGCGGGCTTCCAGCCGCGGATGAACGGCAGCGTGTCGTCGAGGATGTAGCCGATGCGCTTGCGGTCGACGCCGAGGTTGCGGCCCGGCAGCTCGAACGTGCCGGCGATGCGGACGCCGCCGTCGTACCCCGAGACGCCGATCTTGGGCTCGCACAGGTAGAGCGCCGTGCGCGGCGCGACGCCTTCGCCCTGCAGCGTGAGCGAGTAGCCCTTGGCGGGCACGATCGGCACGTCCAGCCCGAACGGCTTCAGCAACGGGGGCGTCGCCGCGCCGGCGGCCACGACGACGGCCTCGCCCTCGACCGCGCCGCCGCTCGTCTCGACCGTCCAGCCCGCGCCGTTCCGGCGCAGGCCGGTGACGCTCGACGTGCTCGCGCAACTCGACGCCCTGGCCGCGCAGCTTCGTCGCGAGACCCGCCATCAGCGACTCGGGGCGGACGTAGCGGTCGACGCTCGTGCGCACGACGAAGCGCGCGTCATCGCCCAGCGACGGCTCGATCTCGCGCGCCGCGTCCAGCGTGAGCGATTCGATCGTGCCCTCGAAGCCGAGCGCCTGCAGATCCTCGAAGACCGGCGCGAACCAGGCGATGCCCTCCTCGCTGCGCGCGAGGCAGAGGATGCCTCCACCGTGCATCTCGAACTCGACGCCGTCCTCGGCATAGGCGTCCAGCTCGGTGAACGTCCGTCCGTTGAGATCGAGCAGGGCCTTGACGCCGCGCCGGTAGCGCGGCCGCGAGCTGGCCGCGCGGAAGGCCCACATCCAGCGCAGCCAGGAGGTGTCGATACCGGGCCTGATGACGAGCGCGCCGCGCGGATCGAAGGCCGAGCGCAGGCCGTAGCGCAGCACGCCGGGGGCCGCGAGCGGCGTCGAGATGGTCGGCGAGATCCAGCCCGTGTTGCCCTCCGAGGCGCCGCGGCCGAGCGCGGCGCGCTCGAGCAGGACGACCTCGGCGCCGGCGCGCGTGAGGGCGTAGGCCGAGCAGAGCCCCACCACCCCTCCGCCGACGATGACGACCTTCACGGCCGCTGAGGCTAGCGGACGACGTCGCCGCCGCCGGCCAGCACGCGCTCCAGCTCGCGCGCGCGTGGGCAGCCCGGTGGCATCGCCGACGGCCGAGACGGCGACCGCGCCGCAGGCGTTCGCGCGCCGCAGCGAGTCGGTCAGGCGCGGCGCCGTCGAGCAGCGCGTCGAGGTACCCGGCGGTGAACGCGTCGCCCGCGCCGACGACGTCGACCGCCGCGACCGCGATGCCCGCGATCCTGTGCCGACTCGCCGTCGCGGCAGGCGACGGCGCCGCGCGCGCCGAGCTTGACGACGACCTCGACCCCGAAGCGCTCGGCCAGCGCCGAGGCCTCCGACGAACCGCACAGCAGCGCCGCCTCGTCCTCGCCGGCGATCACGAGATCGCAGCGCTCGGCGAGCTCGCGCAGGACCGGCGCGGCCTCCTGCTCGCTCCACAGGCGCCGCCGCAGATTGACGTCGAGCGAGACGCGCACGCCCCCGGCGCGCGCGAACTTGAGCGCGGCGTTGCACGGCGGCACGGCAGGTCGGCGAGAGCGCGGGCGTGATCCCCGTCAGGTGCAGCCAGCGCGCACCGGCGATGAGGTCGCCGGCGGCGTTGACGTCCTCCGGCGTGAGGCGAGAGGCAGCGGAGCCGCGCCGCAGATAGACGACCTCGGGCGGCGGGAAGGAGCGCCGGTCGCGCGCCAGCGCGCCGGTCGGCGCGTCGGGATCGTCGCTCAGCCAGCGCACGTCGACGCCCTCTGCCCGCAGACCGCTGCGCACCATCTGCCCGAGACCGTCGGCGCCCACGCGGCCGATGAAGGCGACGTCCCGCCCGAGGCGCGCGAGGCCCATCGCGACGTTGGCCTCGGCACCGGCCACGAACGGCGTGAAGGTGCCCGGGGCCGAGAGCGGGCGGCCCTCGTCGGCGACCAGCGCCACGAGCGCCTCGCCCAGCGTGACGACGTCGGCGCTCACGCGCCCGCTTGCACGAGCGCGAGCCCGCGTGCGCCCAGCTCGGACGTCTCGCACCCGGGCCACTCGCGCTCGAGCAGCTCCAGGCCCAGGCGCGCGCGCCGCACGCGCTCGCGCGTGAGCGCGACGGTGGTCGCCTCGAGGTGCGTGCCCGCGGGATACACGTCGGGCGCATTGCGCAGGCCGAACTTGAGGTAGACGGGCGCCGCGACCCGCACGATCTCCGGAATCTCGTGCAGGCGCACGAAGCCGCCCACGGTGTCCGGGCACCTCGACGTAGATGTCGAGCGGCACGTCGACGACCGCGCGGATCGCCGCGATCTGGGCCAGCGAGAGGTCGGTCGTGAGATTGAGCGTGTCGGCCCCGAGCGCCACCAGCGCCCGCGCCGTGGCGGGATTGGAGACGGGGAGCATCACGGAGATCTTGGCCTGCATGTCCATGGGCAGGAAGCCGCGGCGACGCGCCTCCGCGAACACGTCGAGCAGCCCGACGTCGGCGATCAGCACGCTGCGCATCCCGGCCTGCGGCCGCACGGCGCGCGTCGGCGAGGCCCTGCACGATCTGCTCCTGCCCGCGCGAGGCCGCCGCGACCGCACCGCCCGCCGGGCTGCGCGCCATGGCCGAGGTGTCCCAGGCGGCGTTCGGCCGCGCGAACAGGCTCACCTCGACGTTCGCCTCTCGCGCCATCGCGGCCATCTCGGCGAGCTCGGCGTCGGTGAGCATGAACACGCCCGAGCCCTGCGAGACGCGGTGCACGCGCACGTCGAGGCGCTCGGCCGTCTCGAGCAGCGCCGCGAGGCAGCGCGGCCCTTCGCAGCTCGGGATCTCGACGCGGTAACGCGCGCCGTCGGCGAAGCGCTTCGCCGATTCGGGCAGTGCCTGCAGATCGCCGGGCGGCAGGTCGAGCGATTCGAGGAACTTCCGGGAGGCGCGCATCGGCCGATGCTATCCGGCGACGAGTTCGACGAGCACGCCGTGCACCGCGGAGCTCTCGCCGATGTCGGTCTTGCTCCCGGGATTGAGCACATTGACGTTGGCTCCCGAGGGCTCGTGCGAAGGCCAGCGTCCCTTGGGCGCGTACGCGACGCCCGGCGGCACGGCATCGCTGACCTCGACTGCCATCCGCAGCGCCCCGGTCGCGTTGCGCAGCGTCACTGCGTCGCCGTTGCGCAGCCCCCGGCCCGCCGCCTCGCGCGGGTGCAGCGCGACCGTCGCCGGCCCGATGCGCTTGCGCAGCTTGCCGTCGTTGCCGAAGGTCGCGTTCATGAGCCAGGGCGAGGCCGGCGAGAGCAGCCGCAGCCATCCGGGCGGCGGCGCCTCGTCGGCGCTCGGCTCGGGGAGGCGGGGGTGGCCATCGGCCTCGGCAGCGGCCGACGCGATCTCGATGCGGCCGCTGGGTGTCGGAAAGCCGTCTGCGAACTGGACGCGCGGCTCGGGGAAGAGGCGCACCGTGCCCGCACGGGCGAGCTCGTCCCAAGCGACGCCCGAGGGCGCCAGCAGGCGCTCGATCAGCGCCTCGTCGCTCTCCTGCAGCGCGGCTTCCGCAAAGCCCATCGCCGCCGCGAGGCGCCGGAAGATCTCGGCGTTGCGCAGCGCCTCGCCCGGCGGCTCGGCGGCCTTCACCTGGGCCGAGAGGGTGTGGTGGAAATACGACGCGACGATGTCGTCGCATTCGAGGAACCCCGCAGCGGGCAGCACGTAGTCGGCGAATCTCGCCGTGTCGGTCAGGAAGAGATCGCACACCACCGTGAGGAGGTCTTCGCGCGCGAGCGCTGCGCTCAGCGCCGCCTGCTCGGGGCTCGACGCCACCAGATTGATGTTCCAGCACACGAGCGCGCTGCTCCGCCCGGGGTCGGCGAGCACCGAGGCCAGATCCATCTGGCTGATGGCCGCCGGCGCGCCGGAGGCGAGCGAGCTCGGCGCCCCCGAGCCAGTCGAAGTCGACCCCGCGCGACTCCGCGCCGTTGAGGTAGAGGAAGCCCGAGCCGGGGCGCCGGATGTTGCCGGTCAGCGCCGGCAGCATCGCGATGGCGCGCATCACGTTGCCGCCGCGCGGCTGGCGCTGCAGCCCCTGGCCCATCCAGAGCAGCGAGGGACCCGCGCCGTAGGCGCGCGCGGCGTGCTCGATCAGGCTCGCAGGCACGCCGGTCACCTCGCTCCCCCCAGGCCGGCGTGCAGCCGTCGAGCAGCGGCTCGAGCTCGTCGTAGCCGAGCACGCAGTCGCGCACGAAGTCGTGATCGACGAGGCCCTCGCGCCGGATCACGTGCGCCAGCGCGAAGGCCAGCGCCGCATCGCTGCCGGGGCGCAGCTGGAGGTAGGTGTCGGCCGCGGTCGCCGACGGCGTGCGGATCGGGTCGATCACGATGACCTCGCCCGGCGCCTCGCGCAGCCAGTGGTCGTGCTGGTGCGGCGCGCTGGCGGAGGGGTTCGCTCCCCAGACCACGATGCACGCCGCAGTGGCCGCAGCCTCGGGATCGAACCCCTCCTCGCTCGAGCCGTAGACGTAGCTGAGAGCGACGTGACCGGCGTTGTTGCAGACCGTGTCCGGCTCGACCTCGGTCGCTCCCAGGCGGTTGAAGAAGCGCTGCGGGAACGCGCCGTCGATCAGGGCGCACGTGCCCGTGTAGTGCGCGTTGAGCACGCGGTCGGCCCCGTGCTCCGCGGCGATGCCGGTCAGGCCGTCGGCGATCGCCTCGATCGCCTCGGGCCAGCCGATCGGCTCGAACAGCCCCTCGCCCTTCGGCCCGCTGCGGCGCAGCGGCGTCGTCAGCCGCACCGCCGGATCGAGAAAGGCGCCGTTGTAGCCGATCGAGCACTTGCGGCAGAGCTTGCCGCGCGAGACGTGATGCCCGGGGTCGCCGCGCACGTGCTTGACCCGGCCGTCCTCGATGCCCACGAGCACGCCGCAGGCGTCGTAGCAGTCGCGCGGGCACGTCGTGCGCACGGTCTCCACGCGACCGATGATGGCAGGTTCCGGGAGGCGCGCATGGCCGATCGGGCGCGTCGCCTCTCGCGAAGCCCCGTACCAGAACATCGTCTCCGCCTAGGGGCGATCAAGCGGGAATCGCGGCCGCGAGCACGGCGCGGCCGAAGCGATCGGCGATGCGCGCGGCCAGGCGCTGCTGGTCGGCCCGCTGCTCGTCGCTTCCGATCACGGCCTCGGCCGGCAGCCCGCGCTCGGCGAGCTCGTCCGCCGCGGCCTCGCACCATTCCTCGAGCACCGGGCGCGTGGCCTCGACGTGGAACTGCAGGCCCCAGGTGGTCGCGCCGACGCGGAAGGCCTGCACGCACGAGGCGCTGTGTGCAAGCAGCGCCGCCCCGGCCGGCGGCAGGCACTCGAAGCTGTGCCATTCCTGGACGTCGAGCTCGCGCGGGGCGCCGGCGAGCAGCGGATCGCTCTCGCTGGCGGCGTCGAATCGGGCCGGCACCCACCCGACCTCGGCAGCGGGCATCCGCTCCGCGCTCCCTCCGAGTGCCTGAGCGATCACCTGGGCGCCGAGGCAGATGCCCAGCACCGGCAGGCCGCGTGCGTGCGCATCGGCCACGATCTCGCGCTCGCGCTCGAGCGGCGCGTCGCCTCCGGTGCCGTCCGGATTGGCGATCCCGCCGAGCACGATCAGGCCGTCGAACGATCCCGCCGGCGGCTCGGGCTCCGAAAGCGCGAACCAGGTCACGGTGCGCACGCCGAGCGCGGCGAGCGGCGGCGCGAGCGCGGCCAGCGGCGAGTCGAGATCGTGCTGGACGACGAGGACGGTCGGATTCGCGCTCACACCCCAATTCTCGCCCATCGGCGCGCCGGCAGCGCCGAGCCGTGAAGGTACGGCGATGCGCGCAAGCGTGCTGCTGGCCATGGGACTGCTCTACATCGTGTGGGGCTCGACGTATCTCGCGATCGCCGTGTCGGTCGAGACGATGCAGCCGCTGGCGGCGGCGGGCATCCGCTTCATCCTCGGCGGCCTGCTCACCCTCGCCGCGCTCGCGGTGCTCGGTCGCCTGACCGGCATGCCGAGCGCGGCCGAGGTGCGCGGCGCTGCGATCGTGGGCGTCTGGCTGCTGATCGGCGGCGTGGGCATGGTCACGCTCACGGAGTCACATGCCCCCTCGAACCTCACCGCTGTTCTGGCATCGACCGCGGCGATCTGGGTGGTGGGCTACCGGGCGCTGGCGGGCGAGCGCATCGGCCGCGGCTCGATCGCCGCCGCCATTCTCGGCATCGTGGGCGTGATCGTGCTGCTCTCCCCGAGCATCTCGGGCGCCGGGACGCCCTGGTTGCTGGGGGCGCTTGCAGCGTCGCTCCTGTGGAGCTCGGGATCGTTCTACGGCCGGCGGCTGACCGTGCCTGCCGACCCCTTCGTCTCGGCGGTCGTCCAGATGCTGACCGCCGGCGTCGTGATGGTGATCGGCGCCGTCGTGCTGGACGGGTTCGGCGCGCTCGACCTGACGACCGCGTCGACTCACTCGCTGCTTGCCCTGCTCTACCTCGTCGTGGCGGGCGCGATCGCGTTCTCGGCCTACGTGTGGGCGCTCGGCCGGCTTCCGATCTCGACGATCGTCACGCACCAGTACGTCAATCCGGCGGTCGCGGTCATGCTCGGCGCGGTCTTCCTCGACGAGGGCCTCGGCGTCTCCGCCCTGATCGGCACGGCGCTCGTGATCGCCGCCGTGTTTGCGACGGTACGCACCGAGAGCTCGCCCTCCCCGGTCACCGAGGAGCTCGTCGCCGAGCCGGGCTAGAGCGTCTCAGGCGAAGCGCAGGCGCACGAAGCGCCGGCCGATCAGCAGGCTGACCATCGCCGCGGCGATCGCGAGCCCGCCCGAGATGAGGAACGCGGGCTCGTAGGTGCCGAGCCAGGTGCGCGTGAAACCGGCGCCCCAGGCGGCGAAGGCCGCGCCGAGCTGGTGCGAGCAGAAGACCCAGGCGAACACGACGCCGACCCGCTCCGGGCCGGCCATCTTGCGACACAGCGCGATCGTGGGAGGCACCGTCGCGACCCAGTCGAGGCCATCGAAGATCACGAAGGCGGCGAGGCCGAGGCCGGCCGAGCTGAGCGCGGCATTGAGGCCGAGCAGCGAGATGCCGCGCAGCGCGTAGTACCAGAACAGCAGCCAGCGAGGGTCGTAGCGGTCGGTCAGCCAGCCGGACGTGATCGTGCCGACGATGTCGAAGATCCCGATCGCCGCGAGCAGGCTCGCGCCCTGCACCTGCGTGAAGCCGTGGTCGGCGCAGGCCGCGATGAGGTGCGTGCCGATGAGACCGTTCGTGGTCGCGCCGCACACGAAGAAGGCGAACACGAGCAGCTGGAAATCGCGCCGGCCCGCGAACTCGCGGAGCGTCGCGATGGCGCTGCGGAACGGGTTGACGAGCGGCGGGACCGGCGGGTCCGGCTCGGACGCGCCGTAGGGAGCGATGCCGATCTCGGCCGGCGAGTGGCGCAGGAAGATGATCGCGAGCGGGATCACGAGCCCGCTTGCCGCGATCACGACCGCGCCGGCCGTCCAGCGCCAGCCGTAGTTCACCGAGATCCAGGCCAGGAGCGGCAGGAAGACCAGCTGGCCGCTGGCGTTGGAGGCGGTCAGCAATCCGCTCACCAGGCCCCGGCGCGTCGAGAACCAGCGCGTCGAGATGATCGCCGCCAGCGGCACCGCCAGGGCGCCCGTGGCCGAGCCGATCACGACGCCCCACAGCAGGTACAGCTCCCAGGGCTTCGTCATCTGGGTCGAGAGCGCCGCGGCCAGCGCAACCTGGATGAGGGCGAAGACGACCACGCGGCGAACGCCGAAGCGCTCGACGAGAGCCGCCGCGAAGGGCGCGCCGAGGCCGTAGACGATGAGGTTGACGGAGACCGCGCCGCCGATCAGCGCGTGCGACCAGCCGAACTCGTCGCCCAGCGGAATCAGCAAGACGCCCGGCACCGAGCGGAAGCCCGCCGCCATCATCAGCACGACGAACGTGACGCCGGCGACGATCCAGGCGTAGTGGAAGCGCTGGCGCTGCAGGACCGCCGACATTTCCGCATGAAAGCACCTCGTGCCTCGAATCCGCGACGGCTGCTTGACCGCACCGACCCGCCCGCGCATACTGCAATTGCTGTGAAATTTCAGTCGCGAGCAGCCCCCGGCACGAACGCACGCACGCCGCGCCCCACCTCGGCGCGCGCCGCGCGGCAGCGGCGGCGGTCGGCGCCCGAGTCGCTCGGCGACATCGCCTACGCCGGCACGCGCCTGCGCATCGAGTCGCTTGCGCTTCCGCCCGGCTCGGCCGTCAACGAAGCAGCCCTCGCCGCCGAGCTGGGCGTCGGCCTGGCGCCGGTGCGCAGCGCGCTACGCCGCCTGGCCTGGGAGAACTTCGTCGTCATCCTGCCGCGCCGCGGCACGCTCGTCGCCGAGCTGGACGCGGCCGATCTGCAGGAGATCTTCGAGCTGCGCGTCGAGCTCGAGGGCCTGGCCGCGCGCCTGGCCGCCGAACGCGTGCGGCGACGAGGAGCGGGCGTCGCTCACCGGTCTCGTCGAGCGCACGCGCGGCGCGCTCGCATCGGGCGACCACAAGGCGCTGATCGG
Organism: uncultured Actinomycetes bacterium; assembly: GCA_963713435.1. Classification (GTDB taxonomy): domain Bacteria; phylum Actinomycetota; class Thermoleophilia; order Gaiellales; family JALYLC01; genus JALYLC01. Next base: position 11,292 of record CAVQLU010000002.1, on the reverse strand, counting down.
GCTCGACCGCGAGCTGCACGCGGCGATCGCCGAGGCCGCGGGCAACACGCTGCTCGCCGCGCAGCTCGACTGGCTGTACGGCCACGTCCTGCGGCTCTGGAGCGCGGCGCTCGACCGCGTCAGCGCTCTGGGCCCATCGGTGGCCGAGCACGAAACCGTCGTGGACGCGATCGTCCGCGGCGACGGGGCGGAAGCACACGCCCGGATGCAGGAGCATGTGCGCCGCTTCCAGGCGGCATTCCTCGAGAGCGAGCACGCGAGAGATCGGAGCGAGTGATGGGACAGAACGTCGACGCAGTGATCATCGGCGCCGGAGTGATCGGCACAGCCACGGCGTTCGAGCTGGGCAAGCGCGGCTACAAGACGCTCAACGTCGACAAACTCCCGTCGGCCGGCTATGGCCCGACGTCCAACTCCTGCGCCATCGTGCGCGCCCACTACTCGTCGTTCGACGGCGTCGCGATGGCCTACGAGGGCTTCTTCTACTGGAAGGCGTGGGCCGAGTACCTCGAGGCGCCGGACGAGTCGGGGCTGGCCAAGTACATGATGTCCGGCACGGTCCTGCTGGAGAGCGCGACGGGTCACCACGACAAGGTGCTGCCCCACTACGACCGCCTGGGCGTGCCGTACGAGGTGTGGGACACCGCGACGCTCGAGCAGAAGGTGCCCATCTTCGACGTGCACGAGTTCTGGCCGCCTTCGCGTCCGTCCGACGACGATTTCGCCGCCCCGCGCACGAAGAAGCTCCCGGGTGCGATCTACACGCCCGACTCCGGCTACGTCAACGACCCGGCGCTCTCGTCGCACAACCTTCAGCGCGCCGCCGAGGCCAAGGGCGGGCAGTTCGTCTACCGCCGCAAGGTCACCGAGATCCGCCAGGCGAACGGCCGCGTGATCGGGGTGACGCTCGACGACGGCAGCGAGATCGACGCCAAGATCGTCGTCAACGTCGCCGGCCCCCACTCCTTCGTGATCAACCGCATGGCGGGCGTCGAGGACGGCATGAAGATCAAGACGAAGGCGCTGCGCCACGAGGTACACCACGTCCCGTCGCCGCCCGGCTTCGACTACGAGAAGGACGGCCACCACGTCTCCGACGGCGACAACGCCATCTACTTCCGCCCCGAGACCGGCAACCACATCCTGATCGGCTCCGAGGATCCCGATTGCGATCCGCAGGTGTGGGTCGAGAACCCCGACGACTTCAACCGCCAGGTCACGCGCGAGCAGTGGGAGGCGCAGGTCTATCGCTGCGCCCGCCGCATCCCGACGCTGCCCATCCCGGAGGAGATGAAGGGCGTCGTCGACCTCTACGACTGCTCCGACGACTGGATCCCGATCTACGACAAGAGCGACCTCGGCGGCTTCTACATGGCCATCGGCACGAGCGGCAACCAGTTCAAGAACGGCCCGGTCGTCGGCCACTGCATGGCCGAGCTGATCGACGCCGTCGAGAAGGGCCACGACCACGATTCGGATCCGGTCAAGGTCACGGCGCGCTACACGGGCGCCGAGCTCGACATGGGCTTCTACTCGCGCCTGCGCGAGATCAACGAGAACAGCTCGTTCTCGGTCAACGGCTGAGCGCCGCGTTCAGGGATTGAGGCTGAACGGCGGGTACTTGTCCGTCGTGAGGATGAACGCATAGGCGGCCACGCGGTTGGCCCAGCGCTCCACGCCCACGACGAAGTCGAACAGCCCTCGGGGGTAGCGCCCCGTGAAGAGGATCGCGAACCAGGCGATGATGATGCAGAAGAACGCGGCGATGTAGAGGAAGAACAGGATGATGTAGTGCGGGATCGCCAGGAACCACTTGACGATCGGCAGCCAGCGGTTGAGATCCTCTTTCGCATCCGGATACGGGACCTCGAGATGGACGGACTGCTCCTCGTCGGTCGACGGATAGACGTCCGTCAGCAGGGCGAAGTAGGCGCCGACGCGATTCATGAAGCGCAGCAGCTGCACGTTGAAGTCGAACCACCAGCGCGGGTACTTCTGGCGGAAGATGATCATCAGCGCCGGCGCGAGCACGAGCAGCCCGGCGGCGGAGGAGCCGGTTTGCCAGTTGTTCGAGCCGCCGCTCTCGTACGAGCCTGACGAGTAGCTGCTGGCCCCGATCGCTCCGAGCACGATCGCGATCGGGATCACCGTGAAGATCCGGAATGCGCTCGTCAGCCGATTGAGCGGCCGATCCGGATAGTCCACCGCGAACTGCACCGGATACCCGGTCTCCGTGGTCGACATGCAAGCCCCTCCTCGTTTGGTCGCTCCCCTGCGACTCTCGGGACCATCGTAGCCCCCGCTACAAGCGGCTACTCGTCGCCGGGCACGCCGTAGCTCGGCGCCTCGCGCGGATCGAGGGCACGTGCGACGTAGGCGTCGAGCTGCGGCTGCCACAGCGCCCACAGGCGCGCGAGCTCGTGGATCGGCTCGTCGTGCCAGTCGACGCGCAGGTCGGCGACCGGCCAGGGCACGGCCTCGACGAGCAGCAGACCGGCCGAGCGGACCGGCCCCTCCTCGCCGCCCGCGGCGAGACCGGCGACCAGCGCGGCGACCAGGCGGTCGCCCAGATCGTCGCCCTCGCCCTCCTCGAAGGCATCGACCATGGCCTCGGGCACGCCCTCGTCGGCCAGGAGGTTGCCCGCCGCGACGCACCCCACGCCCTCGGCGGCGGCATGGCGGCCGAGCGTGCGCTCGCCCGAGTACGAGGCCACGCGACCGCCGGCATCGACACAGGTCAGCTGGCGGAACTCGCCGTAGGGCGCCGTGCCGACGAGCTGCGCCATCGCCTCGGGCGCGGGCAGCCCGCTCGCGAGCAGGTCGAGCAGCTTCTGCCCGAGCGACGGATCGGTGACGTTCTGCGATGCAGCCGCACCGACACCCGCGCGCGCGTGGGCGCAACGGGCGGCGACCGCCGGGCTCGAGGACGAGACGACGATGCCGAAGCGGCCGCTCGCGGCACAGCGCGCGGCCAGCGAGAAGGTCACGGGAGCACCGCGATCACGTCCACCTCGACGACCCACTCCGGGCGCGCGAGCGCCAGCACGACGAGGCCGGTGAAGGCGGGGAAGACCCCGCGCAGGCGCTCGCCGAGCACGCGGTAGACGGGCTCCCGGTAGCGGATGTCGGTGACGTAGATGGTGCACTTGCAGATGTCGGCGAGCGTCGCTCCGCACTCGCGCAAGAGCAGCGCGACGTTGTCCATGGCGACCTCCGCCTGCCCGGCCGGATCGCCGATCGCGAGGCTCTCGCGCGTGTCGAGGTCCTGCGCCACCTGGCCGCGCAGGTAGATCGTCTTGCCCGCCACGACCGCCTGGCAGAGATCGTTGTCGATGCGCTGCTCGGGGTAGGTGTCCTTCGTGTTGAACGGACGGATGCGGGTGTGCGTCGGCACGTCGACTCCTCTACTCGAGCACGCGCTCCGACAGCCCGGCGGCGCGCTGCACGTGGCGCAGCGGCCCCGACCAGTCGAAGCTGCGATAGACAGCGGCCAGGTTGGCGAACGGCGGGGACTGCGCGAACAGCTGGAACGTGAGCCGGTGGCCGGCGTAATCCGAGTTGAGCAGATCGCGCGCGTAGGCCAGCAGGCGGCGCCGGTCCTCGGCCGTCCAGCGCTCGTTGATGGAGTAGAACTTCTCCATCCACGGCCCGGTCTCCGCGCCGGCGAACGTGGCCGCGTCGGGCGTCACGCAGATCTGCCCACCGCACAGCTCGCGCGCGATGTGCATGGCCCCCGGCATCCCGGAGGTGGCCAGCACGCGCCCCGTGTAGAGCAGCGACTGGTTGGGCATCAGGAGGCCGCCCGGGCTCTCCTCCGCCAGCGCGATCGAGGCCGTCAGGTGCGCGTGGATGCCCTCGCGGTAGCACGCCAGCTGCGCCAGCTTCTCCTGCACGGCCTGCTGCTTCTCGAGCCCCGTCTGGCGCACGTTGTGCAGCGCGGCGCCGATCATCAGATCGGCCAGGCGCACGTTGCGCTGCACGTAGGCGAACGCGCTGTAGCGGTGCAGCGTGGCGCGGATGTAGGTCGCCGCGCGCGTGTGGCGGTAGAACAGGACGTTCTCCCACGGGATCTCCACGTCGTCGAAGATCACGAGCGTGTCGACCTCGTCGAAGCGGGTGCTGATGGGGTAGTCGGCCGCCGGCCGTCCCGCGAAGCCGGTGCGGCAGATGTGCTTCATCCCGCGCGACCCCATGTCGACGATGAAGCCGACGGCGTACTCGGACAGCTCGGAATCGCCCCAGTTGGCGATCGTCGGCTTGGCGAAGGCCTGGTTGGAGTAGGCCGCGGCCGTCTCGTACTTGGCGCCGCGCACGACGATGCCGTTGTCGGTCTCGCGCACGACGTGCAGCAGCATGTCGGGATCCTGATCCTGCGGGCGCTTGGAGCGGTCGCCCTTGGGATCGGTGTTGGCCGAGACGTGGAACGGATCGTCGCGCTGCGCGCGCAGGATGTGGCGCTCGATGTTGCCCGACCACTGCGGATCCACCTCGTCGAGCACCGACTTGCCGTCGAAGAGCGACCACATCTCGCCCACGGTCTCGTCGCCCACGCGCGTGACGACGCCGCCGAGGTCGTCGAACACGGCGTCGACCATGCGCTGCTTGGCGGCCCAGTCCTCGCGCGTGCGCGGCAGCTGTGTGGAGATCGCGTTGCGCTCGCCGTCGTCGCCGACATACGAGACGACGTCGCGCGTGGCCTCCTCGTGCGCCATGTCGTAGATGCGAGCGCGAGCGTCGACGAGCGGCTTGAACTGCGGGTGGGTCGTCACGTCGGCCACCCGCTCGCCGCTCACCCAGACCTCGCGGCCGTCGCGCAGCGACTCGCGATACTGCTCGCCGGTCCTGATCATGCGACCGGGGCGAGCGCCATGCCCGCGGGCTGCTGCTGCGTGATGCAGCCGATGCCGCCGCCCCCGTAGGCCAGCAACCGGCTGGGCGCGCCCACGACGTCGCGGTCGGGGAAGAGCTCGCGCAGGAGCGCGAAGCCCGCCTCGTCGTCGGGGTGACCGAGCTCGGGCGCGACGATGCCGCCGTTGACGGGGAAGTAGTTGGTGTACGGCACGACGAACTGCTCGCCGTCGACCTCGACGTAGGGCAGCACCGGCATCTCGATGACCTCGAGCTTCTGGCCCGCCGCGTCGGTCTCCTTGCGGAGACGAGCCAGGTTGTCGTTGAGGCCCTCCCAGTTGGGATTGGAGCGGTCGGGGGCGGCCTGGGCGAGCACGACGCCCGGTCGCACGAACTGGGTGATGTTGTCGGAGTGCCCGTCGGTGTCGCGATCCTCCACCAGGCCGTCGCGCAGCCAGATCACCTTCTCGATCCCGAGGTAGGCGAGCAGCAGCGCCTCGACGTCCTCGCGCGAGAGGCCCGGGTTGCGGTTGGGGTTGAGCAGGACCGACTCCGTCGTGATCATCGTGCCCTCGCCGTCGAACGTCAGCCCGCCGCCCTCCGCGATCAGCGGCGCCTCGTAGACGCGCATGCCGAGCAGCTGCGCCAGACGCGCCGGCAGCTGCGCGTCGTCGGCGAAGGGGGCGAACTTGCCGCCCCAGGCGTTGAAGCCGAACTGCACGGCGGCCACGCCGCCGCGTCCGTCCACGACGAAGATCGGCCCGTTGTCACGCACCCACGAGTCGTCGATGGGGAGCTCGGCGACATCCACCGGGAACGCCGTGCCCACGGGCAGGCGCGGCACGGCGCCGGGCGGCACGATCACCGTCACGGGCTCGAACCCCGCGATGGCCTCGACCACCGCGGCGTACTCGTTCTCCGCCTCGCTCAGGAAGCTGCCCCACAACTCGGCGCGGCACGGCCACGACACGAATGTGCGTGCGTGCTCGGTAGTTCTGCTTGGGACGAACAGCGAGTCGTCCCGCGGGCTCGGCACGATGGCCTCCTCGGCGACCGGACAGGTGGTGCGGGACCGTATCAGCGGCCCGTTGCGCACTGCCGCGCCGCGACTCCGAGTCGCCGATACTCGCGGCCCATGGGCGAGCGCGCAGACGTCGTGGTGATCGGTGGCGGGCTCTTCGGGACGTCGATCGCCTACCAGTTGTGCCGCTCGGGCGCCGGGCGCGTGATCCTGCTCGAGCGCGACGCGCTCGGGAGCGGCGACTCGGGCCGCACCTTCGGCATGGTGCGCCGCCACTACTCCAACGCGGTGACCGCGCTGCTCGCGATGCGCGGCTCGAACACGATCATGCGCTGGAACGAGGAGATCGGGGTCGGCGACTCGGGCTACGTCGAGACGGGCTACCTGCTGCCGGTGCCCGAGGCGCTCACTGAAGCCTGCCGCGACAACGTCGCGCGGCTCGGGCGCTCGGTCTCGACACGTCGTTCGTCGCCCCCGCCGAGATCGCCGAGATCGAGCCGCTGCTCGCGCTCGACGGCATCGCGGGCGCCGCCTACGAGCCCGACGGCGGCTTCGCCGACGCACACAAGATGATCCTCGGCTGGTTCGCCGCCGGCATCGCGCACGGGCTCGAGGCCAGGCTCGGCTGTGCGGCGACGGAACTGATCGTCGAGGGCGGGCGCATCCAGGGCGTGCGCACGCCCGACGGCGACATCCTCTCCGATCGCGTCGTGCTCGCGACCGGCGCCTGGGCGCGCGACCTGCTGGCGCCCGCCGGCGTGGACGCGCCGATCGCCCTCAAGCGCATCCAGGTGGCCGTTCTGCGTCAGCCCGCCGGGGCGCCGCGGCCGAACGTCGTCTGCTCGGATGCCGTCACGAACGTCGTCGTGCGGCCCGACCGCGGAGCGCTCTTCTGCGCCGTGACGTACTTCGGCGACGAGCCGCTCGAGGCCGCCGGCGACTGCGATCACGACGCCTCGGCCGGCTACGAGGAGGCGATCCGGCGTGCCCTCGCCGAGCGCTACCCGGCGCTGGCCGGCGCCGCCTGGCAGCGCGCCTGGGCGGGGCCGTACGACTACTCGCCCGACTGGAATCCGATCATCGGAGAGGCGCCGGGCGTCGAGGGCCTGCACCTTGCGCTGGCCTGGAGCGGCCACGGCTTCAAGCTCTCGCCCGCGGTCGGCGAGGTCGTCGCCGCGGAGGTCGTTGGCTCGGAGCCGCCGATCGACGTGAGCGCTCTGCGGCCGACCCGCTTCGCCGAGGGCAAGATGCTCCGTCTGGCATACGGCCCGGGCGCGAGGGCCTAGACGGGTCGAGAAAGACACCTTTTGCAGCACCTTCTGCCGCTCGATCGGAGCTTGCGTGGCAGAGTGGGACGATGGCCGCGGCGACGAGCGAGGCGCTCGAGCGCGTCAGTGCAGAGCGCCGCGCGCGGTGGCTCCGCCGACGCAGGCGGCGGCGTGTGCTGTGGGTGCTCGTCGGCGTGGCCGCGGTCGCCGCGCTGGCCTTCGACGTGTGGCCGCGCGGCGGGACCCCCGCGCCTGAGCAGCCGCCGGTCAAGGTCGCGCGCCGCCGCCGCCCAGGCCCGCCCCGCCGCTCTCCGGCCCCCGTAGCTCGATCGCGGGCCTGCTCGCGGCGCTGCCCACGGCCGCCGGTGTCGCTCACGGCAACCCGGGCCAGCGCATGGTGGCGCTCACGTTCGACGACGGGCCGTCGGGGCGCACGCCCGCGATCCTGCGCGTGCTCGCACACCACCACGCGCACGCGACGTTCTTCGTCGTCGGCCGCGCCACGCGCGGCATGGAGCCGCTGCTCCGGCACATGACGGCCACCGGCAACGAGCTCGCCGATCACACCTACAGCCACGCCGACCTGCTGATCCTGCGCAAGCCCAAGCGCGCGCAGGAGCTGCGCTGGACGCGCACGCTCGTGGAGAACGCCACCGGCGTGCAGCCGCGCTTCTTCCGGCCGCCCTACGGCGCGACCGGCACGGCGGTCAACCGGCTCGGCCGCAGCCTCGGGCTCGTCCCCGTGCTGTGGTCGGTCGACAGCCGCGACTGGCAGCTCCCCGGCACCAAGGCGATCGTGCGCCGCGTGCTCGCGAACGTGAAGCCCGGTGCGATCGTCCTGCTGCACGACGGCGGCGGCGACCGCCAGGAGACGCTGCGCGCACTGCCCGCGATCCTGCGCGCGCTGGAGCGCCGCCACCTGCGCGCCGTCACGCTCTCGCGCATGTTCCAGAGCGTGCCGCCGCCGACGGCCTTCGTGACCGGCTCGTTCGCCGGCGGCGACGTGCGGCCGGCCTAGAAGCTCGAGCTTCTCAGGCGTCCTCGCCGAGGCTCTGCCTGCCCCAGACCGTGACCAGGCGCGCGACCATCGTGACGAGGAAGATCTGCCCGGTGAGCGCCTCGAGCACGGTCAGCCCCTGCGGCAGGCCGACGGCAGGCGAGAGGTCGCCGAAGCCGAGCGTCGTCAGCGTGACGAAGCTGAAGTAGAGGAACTCCGACTCGCTGTGCGGCGGAGGCTGCGAGAAGAACGGCCCGTCGACCTGGTTGACCGCCAGGTAGGCGAAGGCGAACAGCAGCCCGAGCAGGACGTACGCGCAGAGCGCCCCGAGCACCGTCTCGTTCGTGACTCGGCGCTCGTGCAGGACGCGGCTGAGCGTCACCGGCAGCGTCGCCGTCACGAGCAGCGCGACCGGCAGCAGGTAGGTCAGGCCGATCAGCGACTGGGAGTCGGTCAGCAGGACGGCCAGGGAAAGCGCGATGCAGGCGCCGATCAGGAGCCACTGGCCGCGATTGACCCTGTGCCCCGTGGACGGATCGCTGATGGCGACGATCAGGGCGGCGCTTGCGAGCAGCGTGCTGCCGACGGCGACCCAGCGGGCGTCGTCCACGATCTGGAGCAGCAGGAAGTTCGCGATCAGCAGCACGAGCAGGCTGGCGTAGCTGTCGACGAAGCGGATCACGTCGTTCCGCGCCATCTCGCGCACGCGCTCCCGGCGAGATCCCTGCATGCGGGCGAACACTAGGACGCAGACCGGCGGATCCACCTCTAGGGTTTCCTCCCATGCACCCCCGCCTCGCGGAAGCCCGCCGAGAGCTGCCGCGGGCGATTCGCATCGCGGTCGCCGCCGGGCTCGCCTGGTGGCTGGCGCGCCTGCTGGGCGCGGACCGCCCCGTCTTCGCTGCCCTCGTGCCGCTCGTGGCCATTCGCGACGAGCCCTACGCGGCGCTCTCGCTCTCGCTCGCGCGCATGCTCGGCGTGATCGTCGGCGTGTTGCTCGGCATCGCGGTCGTCGCGCTCTTCGGGGTCTCGACCTCCGCGATCGCCTTCCTGCTCGTGGCGGGACTCCTGATCGGGCTCGTGCTGCGCACCGGCCCCGAGCTCAACACGCAGATCGCGATCTCGGCACTGCTGCTCGTAGTCGCGACCTCGGACGCCGACACCTACGCGTTCGAGCGCATCTGGGAGACGGCGCTCGGCTCGGCCACGACGCTCGTCGTCGCGGCCTTCGTCCTGCCGCCCGATCCGCTGCGCGAGGCGCAGCGCCGGCTGACCGAGTCGATCGCGGCGCTGGGGGCCGACCTAGCTGACGCGCCGGGGACGCTCACGCGCGGCGATCCGTCGCCACGCGTCCTGCTCAGCCACACAGAGGAGCACGCGCGCGCCAATGCACGCGCAGTCGAGGACTTGCCGAAGGCGCTGCACGCCATCCGCTGGAGCCCCATGCGGCGCGGCTCGCGGCCTCAGCTCGAGCTCGTCGAGCGGCGCCACCGGCACGCGCTGCGGCTGTCGATCCAGGTGCGCCGCCTGGCGCGCGACCTCGCGAGCTTCGCCCATCGCGACGATCTGCGCGCGGAGTGGGAGGAGGCGGCCCGGCGCCTTCCTCCGATCATCGCCGCCATCTCCACGGCCGCCTCCAAGGCGCTGGCCGGCCACGACGCCTCGCAGGAGGTCGCGAGCGCGAGCGAGCTGATCGCCGCGTATCAGCGCGAGGACAGCCGTCCCGTGGCCGCCATCCTGCGCCGGCCGCTCGTGCTGCTGCGCGACGAGCTCTCGGGGCCGCTCGCATGAGCTCGCCCGTGCCCCCCGGCGAGGAAGCCGAGCTCGCTGCCCTGCGCGTGCTCGCGCGGAGCGCTCGGCGTCGGCGACGAGGTGCGGCTGCTGTCGCCCTGGACGCCTCTGCCCACCGTCGCTTCGGCCGACCCCGCTGCGCTCTCCGGCGCCGCCGACCTGCTCCTGCGCTTCTCGCCCGTCCCGGTGCTGGGCGTGACGGGGAGCGCCGGCAAGACCACCACGGCGCGCCTCGCCGAGGCGATGCTACGCGCGAGCGGCGTCGAGACGCTGAGCTCGAGCGACGCGCCGGCCGACAACGCCTGGCCGACCGCCGCGCTGCTCGAGCGTGTGCTCGCCGCACGCCCTCCAGCCGTGTGCGTGGCCGAGCTGACGTCCAACCACCTCGCCGTGTGCTCCGCCAGTCCGCAGATCGCCTGCATCACGAACGTCTGGCCGGACCACGTCGACCAGCACGGCAGCCTCGCGGCCTACCTCGCGGCGAAGGCGCGCATCGTGGAGTTCCAGTCGCCCGGCGACTGGGTCGTCGTGAACGCCGACGATGCTGGCGCTGTCGCGCTGGCGGCCGGCTCGCCCGGGCGGGTGCTCGCGCTGCACGCTCGGCGAGCCCGGGGACGAGCCGGGCGCCGGAGTGCGTGCGGGGCGCCTGGTCGCCCGTCTCGACGGGAGCGAACTCGACCTCGGCCCGGCCGCTGCCCTGCCGCCGGCTCCGGGCCGCGAGGCGGGCGTGCTGGCGGCAGCGAGCGCGCTGCTCGCCGGCGCATCGCCGGCCGGCATTGCCGCCGCCCTCCGCGACTGGAACGGACTGGCGCTGCGGCGCGAGCACATCGGCGTGGTCGGTGGCTCACCGGTCATCCGCGACGCGCTCGCCGCGACGCCCGTCAAGGCCGCCGCCGGACTGTCCCTGCACGCTCCCAAGTCGGTCGTCCTCATCGCCGGCGGCTACGACGACCTGGGCGGCGGCGCGCTGCACGCCTCCCCCGAGGAGCGCGAGCAACTCGAGCGCGCCGCGGCAGTCGGCTGCGACCGCCTGCGTACACGCGGCCCTCTTCGGGCCGGCCGGCCCGCGCCTCGGCGACACCCTCACGGCCGCTGGTCTGGCAAGCGTCACCGTGCACGCCTCCCTGGCCGAGGCCTGCCGCGACGCCCGAGCCCACGCGGCGCCCGGCCGCACGATCGTCTTCGCCCCCTGGTTCGCGACGACCCCCGCGGAGCGAGCCTCCGTGCCGGAACTGCTCGGACTGTGACAGCACGCAGAAATCGGGGTCTGACCCCGCCTGGCGGGGTCAGACCCCAGGTGGCGGATCGTTGAGGAGTCACGCTTCTTGGCGACACCCATATCGAATTTCTTCATGACTGTCACGCAA
>CAVQLU010000001.1:0-157682 GCA_963713435.1 uncultured Actinomycetes bacterium | reverse complement strand
GCGCCGAAATGGTAAGGAGGGGGTCCAGGGTTCGAGTCCCTGAGAGGGCTTCGTGAGAAGTCGCTGGAAAGGCACACTTGAAGATCTCGGCGTCCAACCGAATACACGCGCACGACGCCGCTGATCGGCCTTACTGCGCCGGCTCGGACTTGCCGGGTTGAATATTCCATTCCTGGGCTAAGACCGATGCCGGTCCGCGTCGAGGGCCGCGCACGCCTTCGCCGCGTAACTACAGGTGCTGCGGCGGATCCTCTGACTCTTGGAGAACGAGTCTTTCGTCCGCCAGTCCGACCCGTAGGTAAGGCGCACGCACGCGCAGCGTTTCCGTGACGCCACGGTTCGGGACCGCGACCTCCACCTGTGCGTCGTCCGGTATTTCGATGCGGGCGACGGCGGCGAGGCTGATCGCGAGGTTCGTCGTCAGGTCCTCGCCGCGCCACAACTCGTCGCCGTCGGCCACGATGATGACGGTGTCGCCGGCGAATCCTTCTTCGAAGTCAATCTGGAGCGTAGGCACGATGGAGAGACTCGCAGATGCCGTGGCCGCGGGAAGGGAGGGCCTCACGTTCCCTCCCCGCGGCCGGGGCTCCGCTCGCTAGCGGATGCCGTCGCCGAGTTCGACGGCGATCTCCCGCCGACGAGACTTGATGTAGGCGCCGAGTTGCGGCCCGGCTTCCTCCTCGGCCGTTTCGCGGATGTGCGCCGCGACTGCCCTCCGCGCCATGTTCGGATCCTTCTGCTTGGCGCCCGCCTTATTGGCCGCGGCGGTGTTGAGCACCGGTTGGAGTAGCTCGGCAGCCTCCTCCGCGTTCGGCGCTCGCACCGTGACGCTGTTGTCCGCACCGACGAGCTTGAACTCGCGAGCCGCGTTCGTTCCCTGGACGACGCGGGCAACCTGCGCCAGCGGATGCTTCGCGTGGCGCATACGGAGCTCGGTCAGCGCGTCGTTGCCCCGCGCGAGCCCGTCGAAGTCGGAGCCCACCAGGTACATCAGCGTGCCCTGCTCGTCGCCGAAGAGCAGCTCGGCCGCGTCTTCGTCGTCCTTCCCGAGCGGCGGACGCACGCGGATGTCGAGTACGTTCGACAGGATCATCGAACCGTCGGCCGCCACCGTGCGAGCGCGCAGTCGGTAGGTGCCGGGCGACTCGAAGTAGAAGCCGTCCTGTCCGTAGTGGATGAAAGCGCTATCGACGATCGGCGGGGTGTCGGCGTTCAGGATGGTCGTCTCGTCCTTCCAGCACTGATGGAGGAGTGGCCGGTAGACGATGGTTCGTCCCGATGGCTGCCGCAGCGCGATCTCGACTGCGCCGTTTCGGGGCCGTATTCGTGATGGCACCTGCCGACCGCGAGAGTCCGTCCCGGAGAGCTCGAGGTCGACGGCCACGGGCTCGCCGTAGGCGAAGCTCCTTGGTGCCTTCAGCTCGAGGCGCAGACCCGAAGCGTCTTCCAGTGGGTCGCCCCAGCCTTCCGGTGCCTCGAGTGCGGAGCCGACGGTAAACGGGTTTCCGCCCATGATCACCGCGTTGCTGAATCCGTGCCGGAGGTGGATCAGCTCCTGCCCGTCGAACTGGTACGGGAAGCCGCTCCAGAACGCTCCGGGCCCCCCTGGGAATCGCCACGGATAGTTCATCCACGACAGCGCGGACGGCCGGTTTGGCGCCGGCGGACTCGCGAGCGACTTCTGCCACGAGTGCAGCAGGTTGAAGCAGTGCCCGAGCTCGTGCGTGCAGGTATAGAGCTGCAGGCGCTGCTGGTCGGGCGTCGTCCCGGCGAGGCCCGCGTAGAACACGGCGGAGCCCTGTCTCTGCTTGCCGGTCTGGTCGAACATGATTCCGAGCAGCCCGGTTCCGAGGTCGTGAAGCTGGGCGTGGAAGAGCCACACGGCCCACTGCGGGATGTCCTTCCAGAGCGAGAAGTGCCTGACCATCGCTGCGTGCAGCTCGGCGTCCGACCAGCTGCCATTCGCGCCGGACTCGGACGTATTGACCACGTCGGTGACGCCGCCGGTTTGGAGTTGGATGCCTGCCTCTGCGTACGCGCCGACGACGGAGAGCGTCCGTGCCGGACCGCCGGACGGAAGGGAGCCCGTGTTGTACGAGACGAACGGTGCTGCCACGGTGTCCTGCCGATCTTGCTCGAACAGCACCGAGCGCAGGTAGGGAGAGAGCCAACGACAGACGTAGGCAGCGCCGGGCGCGCCGTTGAGCGTGAGGTGCTGCAGCGTCGCCGCAGGGCCGGGGGCGATAAACGGGACGCGCGGGATCGTGATCTTCACCCGTGGCGCCCCCGCGGCCCAGGTGTAGGTGCCGAGCCCTGTGACGGTGACGAGCGTCGAGGTGACGGTGACCGCAGCAGCGTCAACTCGCATTGAGCCGAAGTAGGTGGTCGTCCCTCCGGAGATCGAGTAGTAGTCGGCGCTGACGCGCATCGTCGGATGTGCTCCGTCGACGTCGACGCGAAGCTCCACCTGGAACGGCGCGCCGCTGCTCCGGTAGCGCCCTGTCGCGTGCCGCTTGGGGAATGGGAACGGTGGGAACGGCGGCATCGGGATGGCGCCGAGGCCGCCGAGCGTGGAGACATCGAGGTCTCCGATCTCGGTCGGCTCCTCCACCTGGGGAGCGAGCGCCGTCGCCAGCGCGGCCGCCAGATCCTCCTGTACCGCTTCGTTCGCGCCGTTCGCGTGATGGGGCATCGTCTCGACGGCCACGCCGCCCTGATGCTCGGCCTCGTGAAGCTCGTGCTCAGCGAGCCCGGCTGTTGGGTCGCTGTCGCTAGTCATTCGTCCTCCTCAGGATCGAGTTGACAAATGAGGCCCAAGGCAAGATTGTGTTGATTGCGACATGAATTCCACTCCTGCCTTTTGGAGTCTGCATAGGCCTCTTGCAACTAGACCGAGAGTTGTCTCAGGGCACCGCCGATAGACGACGTGGTGCCACGGCACGACTCCGAACGGCAGCGTCGATTCGAGCCGTCAGCGTGCGCGGCGAGGATGTCCTTCGCTACAGCGACCATGGCTGAGCGAACCCCTCTGCGATGCGGTCTAGCGACGCGACGCACGCAACGCAGCACGGCCTGCGAAGAGAATGATGACGCCGCCCGCAACGCCGATGAACCCGCCGTAACCGGGTGAGGCGACTGATCGATCCTCGATCAGTGGGAGGCCAAAGAATCTCGGCCACATGCCGATGGCACCGACTCCGCAAGCCACCAGCGCGCCGCCGAGGAGAGCCTGCGGAGCGCGCACGATCGGAGCGAGCAGGCCGATGGCAGTCGCGATGGCGACGACGACGAGGATGTCCCAGCGCTCAACCCTGTCACCCAAGACCGAGCTGATGTTCACGCGTGGCGGCTCAGCGCCGCCACCATTGAAGTCGGCCACCATGCCGGCAAGCATCACACCCGCGCCCAGGACTGCGGCCACGCGAACTGGGATGGGGAGCACCAGATCCGACGAAGCTGGCCTTCCGCTAAGCAGCCGTCGGAGCGCGGGCAGCATGGCGATAACGATCAGCAAGCCGCCAAGCATCGCGACGGCAAATCCCGAGGCATCTTCATTCGCGAGGATGGCGGCGTAGAGCGCGAAGCCCTGCAGGCCCCAGACCGGGATGGCACCGGTGCTCGCGATGCGGCTTCGCGAGTCTCGCCGAGCGACAAGCAGGGCGACCAGCGCGCTCACGCCAAGTGTGAGCGTGGGAAGCGTCGTGAAGATCCCCGCTGATCGCCAGAGCGCGTCGGAATTGTGAAAGTTGCTGGGGCCGCCAAACGATGGATGCAGGAACGTGTCATTGGCGCCGCGCACGAGGACGCCGCTCAGGAGCATCGCAGCGCCAACGACGACCCCGAGCACCATCCACCATGTGTACGGCGGCATGCGTTGATCATCCGGCGGCGGTGGCGGGGGCTCCGGTTTTGTTACGACGCCGTCGAGTGCTTCGATCAGTTCCTCGATGCCGGATCGCCATTGGCGTTCGGTGATCGGGAGCGCGTTGCGTCGTCGTAGCGCTTGGAGATCTTCGGGCAGCTTGGCCGCCGGCGGCATGGCGGCACCCTTCACGAGCACCGGGATGACGCGGATCCCACGTACGAGCGCGTTTGCGATCTCTAGCCGAACCCAGTCGGCTGGGTCGTCCAGTCGTCGGTTCCCGTGCTCGTCTGCCGCATCGACCCACCTCGGGCCGATAACCGCTATCAGTGCATCGATCGTCTCTACGGCCTCCTCGATCGAGTGCACGAAATCGACACCAGGCTCGAGTGCGTTGATGTCCATGAAGACTTCGTCCTGGCCGAAGTGCCGGTCAAGCCAATCGGTGATCCGCCCTGCTTCACTCGAGGCGTCGTCTCGCCGATAGCTGACGAAGATTTTTGCCACGTCACGCCTCGGCTTCGCCGCCCCCGCGAGTCCGCGCTGGTTCCTTTCGAGCGGAGACCCATCGTGCGTGCTCGCGTGATATCCGGGACTCGATGCGCTCGGCTAGCAGCTGGCGAGGATGGGCGCCGTCGTATGGGCCAGCGCTGGCTAGGTAGAGGAATTTTTCGTGTTTCAGGGCCTCGCAGGTCGAACGAAAGGTGATCCAGTTGCTCTGGTACTGGTTGATCTGCTGAAGGCCCTCGAGAACGACGATCAGAGTCCCGAGGACGGCACCGACCTCGATCGGCGCAGAGAATGCCGCGACCAAAGGAATTGCCGCTGCAGCGGAGATCTCGGTGAACTTCAGCCATTTGTATAAGCGCTGGCAGTGCCCGCTCCTGCGGCTGTACCACTGAATCTCGCTCTCCAGGCGGCCCATGATCGGGTCGGCTGCTCCATGCGTCGCCGGTGTGGGCGCGATCTCGCGAGAGTCTGGCGGCCCTGCCGCTGGAGGCGTGCTACTCGCGTCGCCGGTCATCGGTGAAACCCCCCTTTCTCGTTTTCCGCCGCGGTGAGGCAAGACGATCGAAGGCGCCGCTCGCACTGGCGCGATTCAGGTTCGACTATTTCTTCGTCTCCGCCGGCTCCTCGTACGGCTCGAACGTCGTTGAATTTCCGCGGAACCAGAGCCAGATGGCGGCCAACGGCAACCCGAGGCTCCCCGACAGGAACGCTCCGGCGGCCGCTGAGGCAATGGTCGGCCGGGGACTCGCGGCATGGTCATTCAGCAATTTCAAAGTCGCGCGACTCAAGGCTCGCGCGGCGAGCAAGCCCATTGCGCACGTCACCACTGCGATGGCAGCGACTGCGATCACAGCTGCTTCTAGGTGCGATGTGCTGAGCACCGCTTGCGCGGTCGCGCGAATTGCCTCGTAGACGAACACGAACACCAACGCGCACGCCGCCAGGATGATCCCGATGTAGAGGCCTCCGGTGCGATAGATGCTTCGTAGGTGCGCTTCCTTCGGGGTCTGGCTGAGACCGTAGAAGAGGAATGCGAAGGGCGTGAGGTAGCGCAAGGGTTTCTGTGCAGTTGAAGGCAGCCGGTTGTTGGGCGTGGTGAATGCACGCAGTCCCGTTGCGATGGCGTCGCCGGTCGGCCGCGTGATTGACGGGCTCGGGAAATTCGCGCTCACGGTCTCGCGAGCCAGTGTTTTCCGTAGGACGCTCGCGGCGGCGCCAGGCTCGAGTCCGGAGAGGCCGGCCACGGCAACGTCGACATCGTCCGAGGAGATCGGCGCCGGGTTCGCAACCGGGGGAGTCTCAGCGGCCGCAGGCGCCGCTGCGGCGGGCGCAGATGCGAGGGCGGGCTTTCCATCGCGGGCGCGATCGATGGTGCGCGCAGCTTGGATCGAGGGAATCTCCTCGACGAGGATCGGCCGTTGAAGCGCGGGCACGAGCATGCTGCGGCGGAATTTCTCGAGCTCGGCTTGCGCCGCCTGGGCGCTCACCGCCGGTGGACTGCCCGGGGCGCTCCCGCTCGCTGTGATGCAGTCGGCGACGCGCTTGGCTGTTTCCGAGTCCGCGACCAGGCCGGCAAGGTCGACGAGCAGCGCGGCGAGCTCCCGCGGGTGCTTTGCGCGCTGTAGGCGCGCGGGTGAGAGCAGGAGTTGTGTGATGTGGTCGATGGCGTCGAGTCGTCCCCACATCCAGTCGTTCGCCCTCCATGATCGCTTCAGGAACCCGCCGAAATGCCCGAGCTGAAGACCTGCGAGCTTGTCGCCCGGCTCGTGTCGGGCTCCGTCCGGGCCCCACGCCCGAGCGGTCATCCGCTTGACCTCGAACCTCGGTGTGTCGGTGGAGGCCGTGGCGCCCAGCGCCACGCTGAGTACCTCCAGAGTGGCAATCGCGCTGAGCACCGCGGCATCGGGATCCGTCGGGGTGGCTACGAGATCAACGTCGCCCAGCAAGCCGATGATGGCGCGCACGTAGCGGCCTTTCGCGGGATCGCCGTCCGCGTCCTCGCGCGCCCCGGCCCGCACGAGGGTGGCCTGCCTGGTGCGCACCTCCTTGATAGAGAGCGCGAGCACATCGCGGATGGTGTTGCGGGCGGTGGGAGCTGGCCCGAGCGCCAGCTCGCCCCCCTGCGGCCAGGCGTCGAGTACCGAACGGCGAGCATCGAACACCTGCCCGATCCAGTTCGCATCATCCGCCCATTTCTTGAAGGCGATGGCCTCGGCGTGTTCAATTTCGTCGCCTAGCCGATCTAGCTGCGACCACAGATGCGAGAGCGCGTCCCGCGACGTGCGCAGATCCATTCGTGCTTGCGCATTTTCTTCGTCACGTGGGGTGAGTGCCAGCGCGTAGACCAGGCCATCGGTGAGGACGTCGATGCCACGCTTCGCGGCCGTGATCCCCCAGCGCCATTCGCCCTCGATACTGAACTCGGACGGCACGGCGAAGCCATCGATGGCGGCATCGAGCGCAATTGTCCGGTCGATGTCGCGGTTGAGGCTCGGATCCGCAGCACCGATATCCCGCTGCACCCTTCCCACGATGCGGCCAAGCGCAGCCTCGAGGCGGCCCAGTTGATAGCCATCGAAAAGCTTGCCGGCCAGAGCGGTCAAGGTCGGATCGCTCGCAATCGCGATGACGAGCTCATCCCTGGGGCGGAGACGCTCGTCCTGCCCACGGCGCATCTGATCGAGCCGCGCAAGACCCGCAGTCATGGATACGTCGCGCGGCTTGTTGAGCGTGAGGTCGATCATTTCGCTGATCGTCGGCGCAGCGGCGAATTCCTTCGCCTGGTCGGGCACGCTGAGCGGATCGTCATAGGCACATACGTATGCGAGCACGCGGTGCGAGAGGCGCGTCGCCCGGCGCTCGCGAATCGCGTCGATCACGCGGCCGAAAGGCGCGTTGTCGAAGATGCCTCCATCAGCCAGATAGCGCGAAGACGAGAACGAAGTGACGCTGGCATCCTGATCCCAGTGCGCAGGCTCGAAAGCGAGCGGGAAGCTCGACGTGGAGCGCGCTGCCAAGGCGAGTTGCGCGCGCGCAATTTTTCGGCGCTCGGCGAGCTCTGCAGCTGCGTAGGCACCCCGTTTGAGCACGAAATCGTCATCACGCGTCGTGGCCCACTCATTGCTGGGATCAGCAATGAACTCCAACAACGCGCGGTGCTCACGATCGCGGAACTCCGCGCCATAGTCGTCGAACCGCCGCGACGGATCCCCGACAACATCCGTCGTCGTAGCAACGTAGGTAACTGGCTGGCATCTCGCCGTGTCCGCCGGCCCGGTATTGGGCACGAGCTCAGTGAAGATCAGGTCTCGGAGCGGCTCGAGCATGCCGCCATCGCCATCGAGCAGGGAAGAAGGACCGGGCTCGGAATTCGAGGGCTTGCGCATGATGTGCGCGAGATCGCCGAGCTCGAGCCAGCGCTCGCGCATCCACGGACCGGCGCTTGCAGATCCTTCCCCGCCGATCTCACCCGCAGTCTCGAGCGAGCGCCCATAGGCGATCGCGCTCGCCAGCATCGCGCCGTTCAGACCGCCCGCGCTCGCCCCGCCGATCACATCGATCCGCACAACGCAACCCAGACACCGGAGCAGTTGAGCGTAGGTGCTCGTCTGCTCCATCTCGAACGCCCGCCGGAGCCGATCGAGCTCGTGCGTCACGCCTCCGATCCAGACCGCGAGGCTCACGCCGCCATTGAGAACGAGCGCGAGCCGAACCACCTCGGCATCGTCACGCTCAGCCTCCCAGCTCGCCGCGAGGCTCATGCCTCCTCCTTCGCTCGAAGCCGAGCGACGATAGGCTGGACAAGCGACATTTGCAACAAAGAGAAGGACAAGAGGCGGCACGTTTTTGATACCCGACGATGAGTCCGGGGTCGGCCTACACCGAAAACTCCGGCCTCCGTGAGCTCCAACGGCAATGCCCGTTGTACGCGAAGCCCTTGCCAGGTGAGCGGCTGTGAGCACGGGCTGCCAATGCGCGAGCGAGCACGCGCTGCGTGGGGCGAATGGGTTCGAGTCCCTGAGAGGGCTTCGTAAACTGAGGGGAAGCCCACGCCGGCGCGCGGCTATCACAAGTGAAATGTTTGGAGTCGAACAGTCCGCCTCGCACAGCTGGCGCACCGCCTCCGGTCAGCCGGTCGCCCGCGCCGCTGCTCGGGCATCTCGGCTAGCTTTGGGCGCATGCACATCCGGTCGCTCGACCACCTCGTTCTGACGGTTTCGGACATCGAGGCGACCGTCCGGTTCTACGAGTCGCTGGGTATGTGGCGAGAGACGTTTGGCGAGGGTCGAGAGGCTCTCCGTTTCGGAAGTCAGAAGCTCAACCTCCATCAAGCAGGTGCGGAGCTGGCGCCCTCTGCAGCGCGCCCCACGCGCGGGTCGGCGGACATCTGTCTCTTGGTGTCTGACAGTCTCGGAGAGGTGGCCGAGTCGCTTGCGCGCGCCGGCATACCGGTCGAGCTCGGTCCGGTCCAACGCACAGGCGCGATGTCAGCCATTGCCTCGCTCTACGTTCGCGATCCTGACGGAAACCTCGTCGAGCTCTCACAGACGATCGATACGTAGATCGTCGAACGTGGCGAGCGCGCGATCTCCGGTGGCTTCCACCTCCCCGGCGCGGTGCGGGCGTGTGACAGGCGTCAATCTCGCACCGTGCGCACGGTCACGGCGGCCGGTCGGACTCACATCTAGGGTCCGCGCGAGGCCTCCCGGGTCGGCGAAGAGAGAGTGTTGTATGCCCAGCGCGCCTATCGACACCGTGGTCATGCTTGTCAGCTCGGACGGCAGCAGCATTCAGGGCGAGCAGGAACCTCTGGCGCGCGTTCGCCGTGATCCAGAGGCGAACGCGATGACGGGGGTGGACAAGCCTGTCTGCGCGGGCTACCCTCACGCGATGATCCCGGCGGGCTTGCCGGAGGCGGAAGTGACGCGAAACCGCGTGCCTGAGCGCCGATTCGGTCGACGCAGGTGGGCTGGCGCGCCGCGGAGACAGCACATGGCGATGGTCTCGCGACCGGACGACACGTCCTAGGCCGTGCGCGTTTTCATCAGCTACCGGCGTGAAGACACGAGTGGCCAAGCCGGCCGCCTGTATGACGCGCTCGCCGACAAACTCGGCCAGGACAACGTCTTCATGGATGTCGACACGATCGACATCGGCGTCGAGTTCAAGCGCGCGATCGAGACGGCAGTGTCGGCCTGCGACGTGCTGTTCGTCATGATTGGCCCGCGCTGGCTGACGGCTGCCGACAGCCGAGGCGAGCGTCGCCTCAGCCGCTCCGATGACTACGTGCGCCTCGAGGTCGAGGCGGCACTCGGACGCGACATCCGCGTCGTCCCGGCACTCATCGCCGGGGCGATCATGCCGGTTGCAGACGACCTGCCCGGGACGCTCGCTCCACTGGCGATGCGAAACGCCGTCGAGATGTCCGACGGCCCGCGCTGGCAATACGACGTCGCACGGCTCATGAACCTGCTCGAGCGAATCCGAGCGGGAGAAAGCCAGGCTGAGGCGCCGCCTCCACTCGAGTTGGGAAGCCTCGAGGGAAGCCGATCCCGAATCCCCACAGAGCCGGCGATCGCGGCGGAGGCGGGGATGCCCAGGGCTGCAGCGCCGAGCGAGGATGAGGCGAGGCGCGCGCCCGGCACTTCGGATGACCGCGCGGAGACACCCGGACATTCGCAGGCCCCGCCGGGTTCGCAGTCGCCGACTCGTCCGGCTGCCGCGCCGATGGCGCCTCTCGCGACGGCTGGCGGAGCCGGCAGCTCGGCGCCGCCTGCCGGAGGTGGAGGGGGAGCGGGAGGGCGGCAAGACGGCTCCGGCGGTCATGGGTCAGGCGGGCGCAGCCGGGGCGGACTGACCGACGCTCCCCGTTGGCTCATAGGGCTGGCCGGTCTGGGGATCGTCGCCATCCTCGCGCTGGCGCTCGTGGGCGCGTATGAGCTCGGTAGCGACCACTCGACGGGTAGCTCGAACCTGCCCGTGTCGACTGGAGAAGCGCTCGTGGACACCACCGGATCGAACACCGACACTGCCGCGACTGCCGACGTCACCGATGTGCCGGCGAATGCAGACGCCGACCAGGCGAAGCTCTGGCTCGCAATCCCCAAGACGATCCGCCGTGGATCGTGCAAGTTTGCGAACACCGAACACGCCGGTGGCGTCGCGACCATCAACTGCGACTTCAACGATCCGAAGCACGGACGTACGCTGGTGCATCTCGACCGCTTCATCGATCTGGCGCATCTCGTGCCGATCTACAAGCTGCATGGACCCGGCTCAGTAGCGGCGCACGGTGGAACTCCCGACCCCCAGTTGAAGGCGGCCACGGGAGGCTGCAACCGCACTCGCTGGCGGGGAGAGGGGCCGTGGAGCCACGAGGCGGGCGGCGGGGTGATGGGTCCGGTCAGCGGTCGTTATGCCTGCTACCAGGCGGACGGGCAGTGCGATCTGGTCGCCAAGATGCAGCTGACCGACGTCAACGGCCCGACGTGCTCCGTGATCGTCTGGACCGACACGGCCGCGAACATGTTCGTGAAGGCCGAGCAGCAGTCGAGCGTCCACGCCGGCATTGCCTCCTTCTACGACTTCTGGCACCACCAGTTCGGGTGAGGCTCCGGTCCGCGATCGCGGCGGTGGCGTGAGCAGGTCGGCTACCGACTGGCTCGAGGCTGTCAAGGACGCAGAGCGGCGAGGGGAACTGCTGACCGCGTTCGATCTTGCGGAGCAGGGTCTCGCAGAGCGCCCGGCCGATCTCTGGCTGAAACATCGTGCGGTGCTCGCCTTGGCGCGGGCCGGCGCGACGGATGAGGCAGCCCGGCGGTTCGCGCGCTACGGGCTCAAGGCCTCCGAGGAGGAGGAAGTCGCAGCGCTGGGCGCCCGGATCGCCAAGGATCTCGCGCTCGCCGGCACGGTGGCCGCGCGGCGAGGGGAGGCTATCCGTGCGCGCGATCTCTATCTGGCGATCCACGCTCGCACGCGCGGCTACTACGCCGCGATCAACGCCGCGACCCTCAGCTTCGTGGCAGGCGAGCCCGAGCGTGCACGCACGCTGGCGCGTATCGCACTCGAGGTGCTCGACCGGACCGGCGAGCGCTCGTACTACGCAGCCGCGACCGCGGGGGAAGCCCAGCTTCTGCTCGGAAACGAGGGCGCGGCTCGTGTGGCGCTCGGGCGAGCGGCGCAACTGCACGGCGGTGACTATTCCTCGCTCGCGACCACGCGCCGTCAGTTACGCCTCGTGTGCGCCCTGACCGGCGCCGATCCCGAGATCATCGGCATCCTCGCGGGCCCCGGGGTAGCGCACTTCTGCGGGCATCGCATAGCCGCCCCAGGGATGTCCGGGCGCTTTCGGGCCGAGGCGGAGGAGGACGTCGCCGCGCTCATCGAGGCGGAGTTGATGCGCGACGCCCCGCGCTACGCCTACGGCTCGCTGGCGAGCGGCGCGGACATCATGTGGGCCGAGGCACTGCTCGCTCGTGGAGCGGAGCTCCACATCGTCCTCCCGTTCGTGCGAGATGCGTTCATCCAGAGCTCTGTTGCCTCATCCGGTCCCGCCTGGGTCGAGCGCTTCCACCGCTGCCTGGACGCCGCGTTCAATGTCACCTACGCAACGGACAACGCGTTCGTGCCCGACGACGCTCTCTACCGGTATGGAGCCGAGCTGGCAATGGGCCTTGCGCTGCTCCGCGCCCGCTACCTCGACGCGAGCGTCCGTCAGCTCGCCGTCTGGGACGGGGCGGCCGACCTCGGCGGTGCCGGGACTGCTCTCGATATCACCACCTGGCGCGCCTCGGGACAGGTCGTCTCGGTAATCCCGACCGAACGCTCCACCGAGCCGCTTCCGTCCATCAGCGGAGGAGCGGCGGCGACCTCTGGCCGAGTCGTCCGGGCGCTGCTGTTCGCAGATGTCAAGGGATTCTCCAAGCTCGCCGACGAGCAGGTCCCCTGGTCCTGCGGCAGGTTCTGAGCGCCTTCGCCACCGTGCTCGAACGGTACGAGGACGCGATCGAGCACCGGAATACCTGGGGGGATGCCCTCTACGTCGTGTTTACCGACACCGTCTTGGCCGCCGAGTGCGCCCTGGATCTGCAGTATGCGATCGCGGCGATCGACCTGCGTGCGCTCGAGGTGACCGACCAGATTGCGCTGCGAATCGGCGTCCACGTTGGCCCGGTGTTCCCGCTCGACGAGCCCGTGCTGAAGGCACGGGCCTTCACCGGGTCGCACGTCAGCCGCACCGCGCGGATCGAACCGGTGACGCCGCCCGGCGCGGTCTACGTGACCGAGCCGTTCGCGGCCGCCCTCGAGCTTGCTCAGCGTCCGGGGCTGGGGTGCGACTACGTCGGCAGCATGCCCGCTGCGAAGGATTACGGCCGCTTCAGGATGTACCGCTTGCGGCGGCGCACGCTCGCGATGCCTCACCAACCTGCCTGATCCCGAGCAGAGAAGGGTCATCCGTTTGCAGTGCAGCGCAGGCGGAAGTCGTCGCGCACCTTCCCGTCGACCGTCTGGTAGCGGAAGCGCGCCGAGCGACCGGCGATGTCCACCCGCAGGCGCCGCAATGCCTCTGAGCGACCCGCGCCGAAGGGATCGTCAGGGCCCGAGTAGGCTCCCCGGTGCCCAACGCCACGTCTTGCACCCATGGAGCGTGCGGCTGCGAGCGTCCTGCTCCCGGAGCGGCGCGATGTTGCGATGTCAACGGGATGTCAACCAGCGCCCGCAACCAATCGCAACTCTCGAGCCCACGCGCGGGCGAAATCAGCGGGATAAGCGGCTAGATGCAACCCGCCGCAACCGTTTGCGCCGAAATGGTAAGGAGGGGGTCCAGGGTTCGAGTCCCTGAGAGGGCTTCGCGGGAACCCCCGTAACTGGCACCAACGTCGCGGTGGCCGTGCAGTCTTGGCTGAGGCAAACTTCATGGAGCACCTCCGTGAAAGGTAGGGCCTCACCTTTTACTCGGGATCGCGCCGACAGCTTCGCGGTTGAGTTTGTTACAGGGGCTCCGGCGTGTCATGCGACTCCCAGCTCCTAGGCTTGGTGGCCGTGGCGCACACCCGCGCAGAGAAGGGCGCGGTCGTCTTCGCGGCCGGCCCCGTGCTCCTCGTCGTCGCGCTGAAGTGCGCGCTCGAGCTCGCCGTCGCGGGACGCTACGGCTGGCACCGCGACGAGCTGTATTACGCGGTCGCCGGTCTGCATCTGCAGGGCGGCTATGTCGAGTTCCCACCCGTGACGGCGCTGCTTGCGGCGCTGGCTCGAGGCCTGTTCGGCTGGTCGCTCGTCGGCTTGCGCGCCTCCACGATCCTCGCGAGCGCCGGAACAGTGCTCGTCGGGGCCTTTGTCGCCCGTGAGCTCGGCGCGTCGCGCCGGGCGCAGACGCTCGCAGCCGTGATGATCGGGTTCGGTCCGGCGATGCTTGCGACCAATCTGCTCTTCCAGCCGGTCGCGCTCGACCAACTGACGACGATGATCGTCCTCTGGCTCGCGCTGCGGCTCACACTCGGCCGCGGCTCCTGGCCGCTGCTCGGAATCGCCCTCGGCATCGGCCTCGAGACGAAGTACACCCTCGCCGTCGTCATCGTCCTGCTGTTCGCGACGTTCCTCGTCTGGCGTCGTGACGTCCTGCGCACGCGGGGCCTTCCGCTGGCCGTGGCGATCGCGGCCGTCCTGCTCGTCCCTAACCTCATCTGGCAGGCCGGCCACGGCTGGACGAGTGTGCACTGGTTCCTCCACCCGCCGCCGAGCGGAAGCGACGAAACGCGGCCGGTGTTCATCGCGAACGTGATTCTGCTCACGGGAGCGGCAGTACCGGTCGCCGTCGCCGGAGTCATGTTGCTCATCCGCGATCGCACGCTGCGCCCGTTCGGCTGGACGATTGTCGGCACGGTCGTCGCGTACTTCGTCCTCGGGGGGAAGTCCTACTACGCGCTGCCCGTGCTGGTGTTCGCGCTCGCCGCGGGTGCGATCCCGCTCGACCGCTGGGCGACACGTCGCCGTCTCCAACTGGCCGGCGCAGTGTTCGTGACGGTCGGCCTTCTCGTCCTGCCGATCTCGCTGCCGGTGCTACCGCTGCACACAGCCGTCCGGCACGGAGTTCTGAAAGCTCGCGGTGACTACCAGTCGGAGGTCGGCTGGCCTGCATACGCGCGCCTCGTCGAGCAGCACGCGAGAGGCACCGACGTGATCATCGCGGACAACTACGGCGAGGCGGGAGCACTCGTGCTATTCGGCCGCGCTCTGCCGCCGGTCGCGTCGGCGGATGTGACGATGCGCTATTGGCGACCAAGGGTAGTAGGGCGGCGGGCGCTCCTCGTCGGCTACTCGCGCCACACCGCGAGCTTCTGCCGCAGGTATCGCGTCGTCGCACGCATCTCCGCAGCCAACGACAGCGACGAGGGCGGCCAGCCGATCGCCCGCTGCACCCTGCGCGGCACGCTCGCCGACATCTGGCCGAGCATCATCGCGACGCAGGACTAACTGCAGCCGTCTTCGCCGCCGGGTACAGAAGATCGCGAGTAACCAGCGGGTGCGGCCGGGCTTCGCCGGTGGGCTAGTCGGGGTTGGAAGACGGGGACGGCACTGGGCTCGCTGGCGACGCGAGGCCTTTCCATGCGCGCACGGATCCGTTCGCGGTAGAGAGTTGAGCAGCAGCCGCGCGCGAATGGCGAGCGGTGCGGCCGCGCTTCACCCGGGACCGTTCGGCCCACGGGTGAAGCGCGTGGTGGTGGTCAGTCCTGTGTCAGGATGTTGCTGCCCGAGCCGCCGTCGAGGACGTCCAGGCCAAGCCCTCCGATCAGCACGTCGTCGCCATCGCGGCCGAACAGGCTGTCGTTCCCGGCGCCTCCGGTCAGCTTGTCGTCGCCGGCGCCGCCATCGATCGCGAGCTTGATCGCGTTCGCGTGGAGTGCGGAGGCGTCGACGGTGTCGTTGCCGTCGAGGGCGTTGATTGCGAGCGTGTCGTTGGTGGCTTCGGCGTTTGTGATGCTCACTGTCGCTGCTAGCCCCGTGACGTTGACCGCGCCGTTGCTTCCCGCCGCGGTGATTGCGTCGTTGCGGTTGGTGCCGTTGACGATGACCTGGTCGGCCTGGCCGTCGCCGGTGCTGCCGCCGGGTGTGCCGGCGAGGTCGGTGTTGACGTTACGGACGTCGGTGGCGCTGAGGTCGTTGACGGTGATCGTGTCGGCGCCGCCGAGTGCGTTGAAGTCGACCGTTTCGAGGCCGTTGGTGTCCATGGTGATGTTGCCGGCGTCGCGGAAGAACCTGAGCCGGTTTCCGTTGGCGGACAGGTCGATGTGCTCGGCGGCGGCGCGCCGTTGAAGCGCATCGTGTCGCTGCCGGTCTGGCCTTCGACAGTGTCGCTGCCGTCGCCCGGATCCCACACGAAGGTGTCGTCGCCTGCGCCCATGAGCGCCAGGTCGTTGCCTCCGTTCCCATCGATCGTGTCGTTGCCGTCGCCGCCGAGCAACTTCTCGACTCCGGCACCCCCGGCGAGGTTGTCGTCTCCGGCGCCACCGTCGATCGTCGTCGCGATCGTCTGAGCAGAGAGTGCGGAGGCGTCGACGGTGTCGTTGCCGTCGAGGGCGTTGATTGCGAGCGTGTCGTTGGTGGCTTCGGCGTTTGTGATGCTCACTGTCGCTGCTAGCCCCGTGACGTTGACCGCGCCGTTGCTTCCCGCCGCGGTGATTGCGTCGTTGCGGTTGGTGCCGTTGACGATGACCTGGTCGGCCTGGCCGTCGCCGGTGCTGCCGCCGGGTGTGCCGGCGAGGTCGGTGTTGACGTTACGGACGTCGGTGGCGCTGAGGTCGTTGACGGTGATCGTGTCGGCGCCGCCGAGTGCGTTGAAGTCGACCGTTTCGAGGCCGTTGGTGTCCATGGTGATGTTGCCGGCGTCGCGGAAGAACCTGAGCCGGTTTCCGTTGGCGGACAGGTCGATGTGCTCGGCGGCGGCCGCGCCGTTGAAGCGCATCGTGTCGCTGCCGGTCTGGCCTTCGACAGTGTCGCTGCCGTCGCCCGGATCCCACACGAAGGTGTCGTCGCCTGCGCCCATGAGCGCCAGGTCGTTGCCTCCGTTCCCATCGATCGTGTCGTTGCCGTCGCCGCCGAGCAACTTCTCGACTCCGGCACCCCCGGCGAGGTTGTCGTCTCCGGCGCCACCGTCGATCGTCGTCGCGATGCTGTCGGTGAAGACGCCGTTGCTGTCATCGATGCGGACGAGGTCGTCGCCGGCGCGGGCGTAGACGGCGATCTTGGCTATGTATCTGCGCTTGAAGCTGAAGTCGGGCGAGCCGTCGTCACCCACGTCGACTTGGAGAATGTCGGGCCGGCCGGCCTTCAGGCGAAGCGCGATCCTGTCACTCTGCCGGGTGCCCTCGACCCTCAGCGTGGCGTGCTTGAGTTGCGGGTGCCTGAGTTTGATCTGTTTGTACGGATGCGAGCGCTTGTCGGTCTGGTGGGACGACGCGGCGTTGGCCTGTCCGGCCGCGATCCCGCTCGCGCCGGCGATGACAGCGGTCACGGCGATCGCCGTAGCCGCCAGGCGCGCCGGCCGAGCCTTGCGGGTGTCGTTGTGTCGAACGCGATTCTTCATGCTGTACGTGGCTCCTCGTGCGTAGGTGGTGAGCGTGTCAACGCCAAGGACGCCGCGTGCTGCGACTTATTCCCGGCCGTATGCTCACGGGACGCACTGACCCCAGATCGCGTCGCCGATGGAACGCCCACTCGACCCAGCCCGGAGCGGCGAGCACCTCGACCGGCTCTACCGAGCCGCCTGGGCGCTCTGCGGCTCACGCGAGGACGCCGAAGACCTCGTCCAGGAAACGTATGCGCGCGTGCTCAGGCGCCCCAGGCTGCTGCGCAAGGAGGACGACCTTGGCTACCTCCTGCGTGCACTGCGCAACATCTTTCTCACTCAGAAGCGAGCCGAGAGCCGCCGACTTCGTCCAGGCCCGCTGCCCGATCAACTGGACATCGTCGCCGACCCGCAGGCACGCCAACCGCAGGCTGCAGTCGAGGCCGGCGAACTCTACGCCGCCATCGCCGCGCTGCCGGCCGCTTTCCGCGACGTCCTCGTCGCCGTCGACATCACCGGCCTCTCGTACAAGGAGGCGGCGCGATCCCTCCGGATCCGAGAAGGCACGGTGATGAGCCGCCTCTACCGCGCCCGCCAGGAGGTCGTGCGCCGCGTCGACGGCGGGTGAACCGATTCGCTAGCGACTGCTGCGTCCGGCTTCGAATCGCCCGCGGTGCTAGCGGCTAGAGGTGACCGCTCCGACAAGAACCTTCTCGCCGGACGATGCCTGATCACCATCGGCCGGCTCGCGGGTGACGGTCAGGCTCGGATAGTCCTTCGGCGACACTCCGGCCCAAAGCGTGACCTTACGGCCCTCGTTGAACGTCCCGATCGGGACGAGCACGCCGGTGGGACTGCGCAGCCACGCCTCGTAGAAGAACCCGCCATCGCGGCGGGGAAGCCCCGTGGCATCAAGCTCGATTCGCCAACCCGAGGACGTCTTGGTGAGCGTCGCTTCGCCGCTCGCTCCGGGCGCGAGACCGGTGGGAGCGAGAGCCGCCCGGAATCTCTCGCTCTGGCTGCCCGTGCGGAGCACCGACAGCGCGACAACAACAGCCAGGGCCACCGCAACCGCGGAGCCGACCACGATGATCCGCCTTCGCTTCGGCTGACCTCGCACACCGCGCAGCTCGATGCGTTCTCTCAGGGCCGCGGGAGCCTCGACCTCGGCTTCGGCGCTGCGCGAGAGCGCGATTGCACGCTCCTGCTCGGCGAGTCGGTCAGCCAGCTCCGAAGACGCCGCCACGCGTGCAGTGAGCGCCGCGCGACGCTCCGGCGCCAACGATCCATCCGCGAGCGCGGCCAACTCTGCCATCTCCTCGAGAGCGGCTTCCTCACGTCCTCGACGTTTCATTGGCACGGCAACACGAAAGATAACTCCGAGATCCGCGCGTCGGCGCGGCGTCGCCTTGGCCTGGAAGAGCCCAGGACGTGGTCATCACACTCCAGAGGACTCCGATTCGGGCGAGTTCATTCCCCGGCTAGTCGCAGGCGGCTGCCCGCTTCGCGCCCATACGGGCAGCACGGATCGTGGCCGCGTGCTGGCTTGCGACTCATGACCCGGGTTGGGGATGCGGCTCGACTCGGGCCTGGGTTCGCCGGCCGAGCAGGGTGACTCCGGCGGCGGTCAGCGCGAGCGAGGCGAGCGCGGCGACGACGATCGCCGAGCCCTCGCCGGGGGTGAGGATGTCGCGCTGCAGGCCCAGGGCGACGACCGCGGCCGGGACGCCGAGCTGAGCGGTGGCGGCGAGACCTGCCGCGAGCGGCTGCCGCGTCAGGAGCGCGGCGAGGACGTGCACCGCGGCGTTGAGCGCGAGCAGCAGCACCGCGAGCGCGATCAGGATCGGGTGCTGGCCGAGTGCACGCAGGTCGATGCGTGCCCCGAGGACGACGAAGAAGAGCGGCACCATGAAGCCCTGCGCGACTCCGGCGACTTGCCGCGAGAGCCGTTTCGGCCCGCCGATCGCAGCGACCATCAGTCCGACGCCGAAGCCGGCGATGAGCACGCTGGTGCCGCTGCGCTGCGCGATCCAGACGAGCCCGAAGAGGATGAGTAGCGAAAGGCGGAGATCGAGCGCCCAGCCGCGCTTCTTCGACCAGCGGCGCACCAGCCGCACCCACGGCCGGTGATTGAGGAGGCGCGTCACCGCGTAGAGCAGGAGGACACAGGCGGCCACGAGCGCGCCGCCGAGGGCGGCCTCCAGCGCTTTGCCCGGCTCGAGCACGAGCGGGAGCGCGACTACGGCGGCGACGTCCGCAAGCGCCACCTGCGCCATTACCGTCAGCGCGCGCGGATCGTCGAGCAGGCGCTGCTCCTCCAGCGCCGGCAGCAGGATCGCCGCCGACCCGCTCGCCAGCAGGAGCGCGTAGATGGCGGCATGGTGCGTTCCTGTGGCCCGCGCGGCGGCGATGCCGAACGGCACCGCGAGAAGCGTGGCGATCACGGCCGCGAGGCCGCCGCGGCGAAGTCCGGAGAGCAGTCCCGGCTGGCGGATCGGCACGTTCATGCCCGCGGCGAACATCAGCATCGCGAACCCGACCTCGGCCAGGAAGGCCGTCGTCGGTTCCGCCGGGTCGAGCCAGCGAAAGCCGCTGATCCCGATCACGACCCCGGCGAGGAGCTCGCCCACGACCACCGGGACGAGCGCCTGCCTCCCAAACGCGAGCAGCGGGCCGGCCAGGCCAGCCAGGACGATCAGGGCGAGAACGCCGAACGTCACCGGGAGGCGAGGGCCGCATGCAGCCGCTCGAGGAAGGGAACCTGCGCTGGCTTCAGCCTTCGGCGTGCCTCCGCGAGATCGAACCATTCGACGCGGTCGATCTCGGGGAATGTCCGGACGACGCCCGAATGCGGCGGCCATTCCATCTCGTAGGTGTTGCTCACGGCGGTCGACGCGTCGAGGTCTCCCTCGACTGCCCACCCCAGCACGAGCTTGCCCGACTTCTGTGTGATCTGTCCAAGATCGATGAGCGGCTCGTTGGGGGCCTCCACTCCGGTTTCTTCCGCGAACTCCCGCCGAGCCACCGCCACGAACTCCTCACCCGGCTCCGCCTCGCCCTTGGGGATCGTCCAATGGCCGATGTCCTTCTTCACCCATAGAGGCCCGCCCTGATGGGCCAAGAGCACCTCCAAGCGACCCTCCCGGCAGCGCCAGAGCAGGATCCCAGCACTCGTGCGCCCCGATTTGTCGGTCATCACACCCATACTCCTCGCCCGGGCATCTGGATCGCGACACATCTTCTCAGGCCCGTTGTGTTGTCGGGGTCGGCCGTGTAGGCCTGCTCGCCTCGCGGCAGGTGGATCGTGATCTGCGCATTGACGTCAACGGACATCGGTGCCAGGCGAACACGGCTGCGGGCGGCCCGGTCTCGGCGAACCGAGTCATACTGACGCGCATGCGCGCGCAAACCGGCTCATGATGGCGCGCAACTCGCCGAGGAAGGGGGCGCGATCGTGCCGAGTTCCGGCAAGCGCAAGCCCGAGTCCCCCGTAAGGCACGACACGGCGACGCGGATGCCGCGCGCCGCCTATGAGCAAGAGTTGATGCGGCTCCAGGCGGAGCTCGTGAAGGTCCAGGAGTGGGCGCGCACCTCGGGAAGCCGCGTCGTGATGGTCTTCGAGGGCCGGGACGCCGCGGGCAAGGGCGGCGCGATCAAGCGCATCACGGAGTACCTCAACCCGCGCGTCGCCCGCATCGTCGCGCTGCCGCGTCCGACAGAACGCGAGCGCGAGCAATGGTACTTCCAGCGCTACGTCGAGCACCTGCCGGCGCGCGGCGAGCTCGTCCTGTTCGACCGCAGCTGGTACAACCGCGCCGGCGTCGAGCACGTGTTCGGCTTCTGCACGCCCGAGGAGCACCGCCGCTTCCTCCACCAATGCCCGGTCTTCGAACGGCTGCTGGTCGAGGACGGCATCCTGTTGCTCAAGTACTGGTTCTCGGTCAGCGACGAGGAGCAGGAGCGCCGGTTCCAGTCGCGGATCGACGACCCCATGCGCCGCTGGAAACTCTCCACCATGGACATCGAGTCACGCGCCCGCTGGGTCGACTTCTCGCGGGCAAAGGACGAGATGTTCGTCCACACCGACATCCCCGAAGCGCCCTGGTACGTGGTCGAAGGCGACGACAAGCGTCGCGCGCGCCTCAACTGCATCGCTCACATCCTCTCGTTCCTCCCCTACGAGGATGTGACGGAGTCAGGGATCAAGCTTCCACCGCGGCCACCCGATCCCGGATACGAGCGGCCTGCGCGGTCGCTTTTCCACTACGTCCCCGACCACGCCGCGAGTCTCGAAAGCGGTCCGTGAAGGGAGCAGATGTCAACGCGATGTCAACCAGCGGGCGCATCCCTGAGAGGGCTTCCGGCATCCCTGAGAGGGCTTCCGGCAAAGAGTCTCCGGCCAGCTCAGGCGCGGTCGCCTGAATGCCGTCCGTTCTTCGCCAACGCGGCGAGCAGGAGCCGTAGCGAGGCGGGTGCTCCGTTGTACCAGCGGAGCTCGAAGCGACGGCCTCCGCGCACGATCGTGAGCGTGTTGAGGATGCAGTCCATGCACCCGTTCTCGAGAGGCGGCAGCCGTGGCAGCCTCGCGGGCACGAGCGCAGCGGTGCGCGCCAGAGCGGCTCGGTTGCGCCGGTCGACGGCGGTCACGCTGTGCCGGGCGACGAACCCGCCGTCGCTGACGAGGCGGATGGACGTGACCGTCGGAGCGGCGGCAGGGTGGCGGTCGGCGCGAGCGCGAGCGCGAGCGCGACGACGACGAGGGCGATGGTCTTCGGCATCTCGAGACTCTGACGCTGCAGGTAGCCCGCCGGTTCCTGGTCTTCAGGATCGTCTGGCACATTCGCGGAGTTGTCCACTAGCGTGATACTCGTGGATACCGGCGATGACACGCTCCTAGAACGCCTGCGCCAGAGGGCGCGAGATCCGCGCCGGCGGAAGGACGCGCAACCGACTCGGTTCGACCAGAGCCTCAGCGGTCTGTCGGCCGGGGAGCTCAGGCTCGGAGTCGCATCGGCGGCCGGCGCGCTGGCGCAGCTGGTCGACTCGATCCAGTCCGGCTCGCCGGTCGATGATGCGATCCATACGCGAGCGCGCCAGATCGAGGTTGACATGTCGACGCCGGCGGAGGCTCCGCTGGCTCCGCCGGCGACAAGAGCTGCCCTCGACGATGTGCAGTCGCAGCTCGGGGTCCCATTGCCCTCCTTCCTGCGCCGCGTCTATCTGGAAGTCGCCAACGGCGGTTTCGGCCCCGGAAGCGGCCTGCTCTCCGCCGGGGAGCTCCTCAGCACATACCGCCATCTGAAGGCGTCGCCCCCGGATGAGGCAGAGGTCGATAGCTGGCCCGATGACCGGCTCCCGCTGGTTCAGGTCGAGGAGGGGTACTACTTCTGTCTCGATACCTCCACGGGTCGCATCCTCGAGAGCGACTACGACGAGATCGAAGACGACGGCGAGATCGTCTTTCGAATGGTGCTGCGTGAGATCGCACCGTCGCTGCAAGCGTGGCTGACCGATTGGTTGGATGCGGCGCCCGCCGGCTCGACGTCGCAGGAGACGCTGCTGCACGACTCGATGATCGAGGCCGCGCGCACCGCTCGCGCCCACATTGCGACGATGACCCCCGGGCAACGGGCCGAGATGGGTCTGCCTGAACACGGCTGGGAACGGATCGTGTGGGGCGGGATCGGGTTGGAGCCTGACGCGGTCTGAGCGACGACAGGGCTTCCGACGGCCGGTGCAAGTGCCGGAGTCGAGTAACGAGCTTCACGCCGGCTGAATCTCCCCGAGCTCGTGCGCCTGGGTTTTGGCGGGCCAGTGGTGCGGGTAGTACCGTCGGTGAACGCTGTGGCAACAGGTACGGGCGGCGCGGGGTGCAAGAACCGGCCGAAGCCGCTCGTCGACTGTTGTTTTCGACTCATCGGCGGCTCGGCGTGACCGACCTTCCTGTCAGCTTCGCTGAAAAGCGTCCGCCGTCCGCAACGGATCCGCCACGGGCGGAGGTCGCGCGGCGCCGGCTGACCGTCGATATCAGTGGCGCAGCGGTCGTCAAGATCGTGCTTGGGCTGCTCGCGCTGGGGATCATCAGCGGTCTGCTGTCGCAGATGCGCGAGGTGTTCGTGTGGACGCTGACGGCGACGTTCCTCGCGATCGCTCTCAACCCGCTCGTCGTGCGGCTCGAGCCGCGCTTCGGCCGGAGAACCGCCTCGACGCTGGTCTTCCTCGGATTCGTCGTGGGCTTTGTCGCCGTGCTCGTGGCGTTCGTGGCGCCATTCGTCACACAGGTCGACAAGCTCTCGACGGCGATACCGCAGGCGATCTCGGACGCTCAGCACAACAGCGCGGTCCAGCGTCTCGATCATCGGTTCCACATCGCGGCTCACGCGAAGCAGCACCTCAACTCGTTGCCGAACGTCATCTTCGGAGCCGCGGACACGATCTTGGGTGGTGTCGTCGCCATCTCGACGATCTTCTTCCTCACGCTGTTCCTGCTCTACGAGTTGCCGGCCATCGGCAACGTCATCCTGAGCCAGATACCGGCAAAGCGCCGACCCCGGGTGCGCGCTGCGGCGGAGCACGTCAACCGCAACATCGGCGGCTACGTCGCAGGCAATCTCGTCATCTCGCTGCTCTGTGGAGTGGTTACGACCATCTCGCTCTACCTGCTCCACGTCCCCTACTCACTGGCGCTGGGGGTGTTCATGGCCGTCTTCGACATCATCCCGCTGATCGGCGCCACCCTAGGCTCGATCGTCGTCGTCGCCTCCGGCTTGATCTTCGTGGACGTGCGCACCGCGGTGATCCTGTTCGTGATCGTGATGGTCTACCAACAGATCGAGAACCACATCCTCCAGCCGATGATCTACGGCCGCACGGTGCAGCTGCCCTCGCTCACCATTCTCGTCGCCGTCCTGTGCGGCGGCGCATTGCTGGGCCTCGTGGGCGCTCTGCTCGCCATCCCCGTCGCCGCAACGATCCAGGCAGTTGTCGGCGAGCTACTCGAGGAACGTGCAGATCGCATAGCCAATGCTCCCCCCGCCGACCCGGAAATGCTCACCAATCAGAGGACGACAAGATGAAGCTCGCCTCGGTCGAGGATGTCTACGCAGCCCAGCTTGGCGATCTGCGCAGCGCAGAGCGGCAGCTCTTGGAGGCGCTACCGGCGATGGCCGATGCGGCCTCCGACAGGAAGCTGCAGCAGGCGTTCGCTCAGCACCTCGAGCAGACGGAGCGCCACCTCGAGCGTCTGGACGAGGTCATCACTTCGTCGCCCTCACCCGTGCCGGAGGACACGTGCGCGGCCATGGAGGGGCTCATCAGCGAGGTCAAGAAGATCATCCGTGCGGACGGGCCCGGCGAGGTCAAGGACGTTGCGCTCATCGCCGCCGCCCAGCGCGTCGAGCATTACGAAATCTCGGCATATGGCACGGCCCGTGCTCTGGCCGACCAGCTCGACCACGGTGACGCGCGCCGGCTCCTCGGCGAGACCCTCGAAGAAGAAGGCCAGGCTGACGAGCGCCTGACGAAGCTCGCTACCGGCGGTCTCATCGTCGCCGGCCTGAACGAGCGGGCGCAGCCGTGACTGCGCCGAGCAGCTCACCGGATCGAGCGATGCGGCCGTTCTGCGAGTTGCCGACAGCTGTGAGGATGGCCGCACCCACCTCGACAGGCCCTGGCGCAGGCGCCGCGCGTACCGGAGTCGGCGGCACGATCGTCGCGGCCGTGGCGTTCTTCGACGGCGTCTTCATCGGGCTGCCGATCGCCGTGCTCGCGGCCTCGTTCCGACCATCGCTTGTCTACATCCTCGCGACGGCCGTCGTCGTCTTCCTCGTGATCGGCTGCTGTCGCTGGGTCGACCGGCGCTGGGACGACTGGTTCACGGGCAACGGCACACGGATCGAGAAGCGGCTCGAGCAGATGCGGACGAGCCGTCTGATGTCGCACCCGGTGGCATGGATCCAGAGCGGGTCGGACCGCTCGTACGCCCTCGCCGCGGCGGTCGCCAACCCGATCCTCGTCGCCACCTTCGCCCGCTTCGTCGGCGACGGGCCGGTCGGGGAGCGCCGCATTTTCCTCGGTGCCGTGGCGTATGCCATCCCGTACGTGGCGATGTGGTCGATCGTCGGCTTCGCCTTCGGCGAGACCATCCGAGCCATCTAGGCCTCGCTCCTCCTTGAGACGACCGACGTGGTTTGTCGCCTCGCCGGAAAATGCGTGAGCGCCCGCTGCGGGTGCGGGCGCTCAGCAATCGGGTTTCGTCACCCAGCAGACAGGAGGTGAACCGCTGGGCAGAGTCCCCTCGCCTCCCCAGAAGGCGGCTCCGCGTTTCCCCCGGCGAAGCAAGGTCACCGTACGCCCGCCGCCAGGACGTTTGGGTGTAGGAGTGGTGAAGTCTGCTCAAGGCGCAGGCCGTTCGAGGTCACCGGCGCGAGCGGCGCCAACCTGGTCAGTAGCGCTAGGAGCAGCGCAGGCGGAAGTCGTCGCGCACCTTCCCGTCGACCGTCTGGTACCGGAAGCGCGCAGAGCGGCCGGCGACGTCCACCCGCAGGGCGCCGAAGTGGCCCTGGACGACGCGGGCAGACGGAATCGTCAGGTCGCCGGCGTCGTATTCCAGCTCGGCTCCCCCGGTGCCAACGGCCACGTAGAGCACTCCGTGGTGCGGGCGGCTGCGAGCGTAGGCGTGCAGGTGACCTTCGAACACCACCTGCACGCCGTCCTGTTCGACGAGCGGCACGATGTTGCGGCGGAGGCCGGGCGAGAGACGGGCGTTCGGGGGCTCCCAGGGCGGGTGGTGCCAGGCGGCGAAGCGGAAGCAGGAGGGCAGCGCCAGGGCGCTGCGGGCAAAGCGCAGCTGCGGCGAGCCGGGGCCGACGGAAACGTCGGAATCCAGCACCACCATGGCGGCGTTCCCCCAGGTGTAGCGGTACCAGCGCTCGCTGCCGAGCGAGTGGAACGCCTCGAGCTCGGGCTTCCCGCCGTTGGCTTTGACGTCGTGGTTGCCGAGCGCCGGGAACCAGGCCGACGCGCGCATGACCGACGCGTACGGGCCGAAGATGTCGCGATCGAGCAGCTCCGCCGAGCCCAGCGGGTAGGCGTTGTCGCCCACCGTTTGCACGAAGTCCGGCTGCCAGGACTCGATCATCGCGGCGACGGCCCTCTCGTCGTCGGACCCGCTGCCGAAATCGCCCACCACCGCGAAGGTGAACCTGGCGGCGCGGGCCGGAGCGGCGCGGAACGCCCCCTCGGCGAGCACGCTGGAGTTCGCCGTGACGGTGTAGGGGTAGTGCATCCCAGGTTTCAGGCGGGTCAGCCGGGCGACGTGCGCGACGCCGCTGCCGGCGTCGACGCGGGCGCCGTTCTGCAGGGTCACGAAGGCGTGGGTCCGGGTCGCCGTCCGGAACGAGACGATGGCGGTGCGCTGCCTCACGCTCTCGGCCACGGGGCCGCGGGTCAGCGCGACGGCGGCCACGGCCGCGGCGATCACCGTGGCCCCTGCCTGGCGCGGACGATGTACACGGACCGGCCGACACTACGTCCCGCCGCACCTCGATGCAAGCTTGCGGGGAAGCACCTCGCTAGCGTTCGCGCATGCGCATCCGGTCGCTCGATCACCTGGTTCTGACGGTTGCCGATATCGATGCGACCATCCGGTTCTACGAATCGCTCGGGATGCGGCGAGAGACGTTCGGCGACGGCCGCGTTGCTCTGCGCTTCGGAGCTCAGAAGCTCAACCTGCATCGAGCAGGCGCAGAGGTTGCGCCCCATGCGGCGCATCCCACCCGAGGCTCGGCGGACATCTGTCTTCTGGTGTCCGACAGCCCCGACCAGATCGCCGAGTCGCTGGCGCGCGCCGGCATACCCGTCGAGCTCGGTCCGGTCGCCCGCACGGGCGCCACGTCTGCTCTTGCGTCGATCTACGTTCGCGACCCCGACGGAAATCTGGTCGAGCTGTCGCAAGCCGTCGATTCGTAGCGACGCGACGCGCAACCGTCCCACACGTCCTACCGCAGCATCCGCGGCAGTCCGAAGTGCGGAAAGACGCCGCTTCCGGCGAACCACGTGATGGCGGAGATGCGATCGCCGCCGAGCGTGAGTACGAAGAGTGAAAACGCGCGCGCGACGTCGGTGCCGGGGGCCATGAAGTACGTCCCGAACGCCGGTTGGCCGTTCGCGCGCGTCGGCACCAGCCGCAACGGCGCGCCGCGGCGCTCGTCGGAGCCGCGCAGGAACGCGCGGATCGCCTCGCGTCCCTGGTAGGCGTGCGGGAGGGGCGGCATCGTGACCCAGGCATCGTCGGTCAGCAGCGCGACCATTCCGTCGATGTCGCCTGCCTCGACCGTTTCGGCGAAGCGGCCGACGATGTCGCGCTCGAGCCTGGAATCCGGGAGCGGCGCTCGTTCGCGTCCACTGGCCGGCAAGCGGGACTCGAACGCGGCACGCGCGCGGCGCAGCAGGCTGTTGACCGCTGCGTCGCTCGTGTCTAACATCTCGGCGACCTCCCGGGCGCGGTAGCCCAGCACGTCCCGCAGCACGAACACGGCCCGCTGCTGCGCCGGGAGATGCTGCAGTCCGACGATGAAGGCGAGCTCGATCGCCTCCTTGGTCTCGTAGCGCGCCGCGGGTCCTGCGGCCTCGTCCGAGATTCCCTCGAGGAGAACGTCGGGGTAGGGCTCGAGCCACAACGGCTCGCTCCAGCGCGTGGGCTCCGGCAACGGCGGCAGCTTCTGGTCATCCGGGCGACGTTTGCTCGCGCGCAGCGCATCGAGGGAGCGATTGGTGGCGATCCGGTAGAGCCAGGCGCGGACCGACGCGCGTCCCTCGAAATGGTCGAGGCCGCGCCATGCGGCCAGCATCGTCTCCTGCAGCAGGTCTTCTGCGTCCTGCGTCGAGCCGACGATCCGGTAGACGTGCAGCTGGAGCTCGCGCCGGTAGGGATCGGTCAGCTCGCGGAACGCATCCTCGTCGCCCGCGCGCGCTCGGGTGAGGGTCTGCTCGGTCACGGTCGCATCATCGCCAACTCCTCCGTTGCATGGGCATACAGGCAATGACGTCGGGGCGGCTCGAAATTGGCCGCCCAGTTTTCGTCGCGTCGAGCGCCTCGACGAACGAGGCAAGCAAGCAGTCCGACGAACGGAGAATCGAAATGGGCAAGATCGTCATCAGCACGAACGTCTCGCTCGACGGGGTCGTCCAGGACCCGGACGGGAAGGAGGGCTTCAGGCACGGCGGCTGGTTCGGCCAGTTCGGTGGCGACGACCTCGAGGAGTGGGCCAAGATCATGCTCGTCGAGGCACAGCGCGCCGAGGCCCTGCTGCTCGGCCGGCGCAGCGACGAGTGGTTCGCGGCGCGCTGGGCATCCCGGAGCGGCGAGTGGGCGGACAGGTTGAACGGCCTGCCCAAGTACGTCGTGTCCTCCAGCATCGAAGAGCCCAGATGGGCCAACTCGACGGTCCTGAAGGGCAATGTGGTCGACGCGGTCTCGGACCTGAAGCGCGACCTGGACGGCGAGATCGTCGTCTATGCCAGCTACCCGCTCGAGCGGGCACTGATCGAACACGATCTGGTCGATGAGCTGCGGCTGTTCGTCTTCCCGGTCGTGCTCGGAACCGGCGAGCGTCTCTTCACCGAGACCAGCGACAAGAAGCCCATGCGTCTGGTCGACGCCGTGACCGTCGGGTCGGGCATCGTCTCCCTGACCTACGAGATGCAGGCCGCTTAGAAGCTCGCGCTGAGCTGAGCGTGAGCGACGCCGCGCTCATTCAGTGAGAACTTCTGAGGGTGTCGGGCGGGTCTTACGCAATTGAGACCCGCCCGGCATTGAAAGTGGGCCCCCGAAGAGAGTAGCGTCCCGCACAAGCGAAGCAGGAGGCCACCATGACACTCGCACGCGTAGTCAATTTCGAGGGCGTCACCAACGAGCGCATCGAGCAGCTGCGGCAGCAGATCGGCGAGAGTGGCCGACCGGACGACATCCCGGCCACCGAGATCCTGATCCTGCACGACCCGGACGCCCAGAAGTCAATCGCGATCGTGTTCTTCGACAACGAGGAGGACTACCGCCAGGGGGACGCGGTTCTCAGCGCGATGCCGGCGGACGACACTCCCGGCAGCCGCAGTTCCGTCGCGAAGTACAACGTCGCGATTCGCATGACCGCCTAGCTCGAGCCACGGAGGAACAGCATGAGCATCCTTGTCCGTTTCACGGGCGCCCCGGGCCTCACGGCCGAGAAGTACGACGCAACGATGCCGCTCATCGAGGCCTCGGGCGAGTTCCCGCCCGACGGGCTCTCCTACCACGTCGCGTTCAGCTCGGGCGGTTCGTTCCGCGTGAGCGAGATCTGGGACTCGCCGGAACAGTTCGAGGCGTTTGGTCAGCGCCTGATGCCGATTCTCACGCAGAACGGCATCGAGCTCGCCGGGCCGCCCGAGGTGATCGAGATCCACAACGAGATCAAGCGGTAGGTCCGCCCCGGCGGCGCGCGGCTATGCGCGCGTCGCCGTGGTGTCGAACGATCCGATGGTTGCGGCCTCGATGGCCTCGGGGTCGAGCTCGATGCCCAGCCCCGCGCCGTCCGGGAGGTGCGTCATCCCCTCGGCGTCCGCGCGGATCGGCGTCAGGACGCCGTACTCCCAGGCCTCGAGGGGACGGTAGCGGGGGACTTCAGGCCCGATCGCGCGGGCCTCGATGCGTTCGATCAGTGCCATGCGCGCGTCCCCTGCGGGGTCAGGCCGGCCAGAAATCCTCGACGCGCACACCGTCGCCGCCCTCGGGCCGATCGGACCCGATCGCCAGTAGCTCGAGGCCGCCGGGTCCGCCCTCGAAGGCCCGGACGGTGTGCGGCGCCACGCGCACGGCATCCCACGGCACGAGCTCGACGATCTCGTCATCGAGCTTCATCCGGCCCGACCCGCCGAGCACGACGTACAGCTCTTCCTGCTCGCGG
This sequence comes from uncultured Actinomycetes bacterium, assembly GCA_963713435.1. Classification (GTDB taxonomy): domain Bacteria; phylum Actinomycetota; class Thermoleophilia; order Gaiellales; family JALYLC01; genus JALYLC01. Next base: position 127,804 of record CAVQLU010000001.1, on the reverse strand, counting down.
TGGCTGTGTCCCATGCTGCTCCGGAAGCCCGCGCCGTAGTGGAACAGGCTGACACCGAGATGCTCGGAGTCGAGGTACTTCCGGGCAAAGCGCGTTTCGATGTCTGCGCTTCCTCCGGCCTCGATCTCCTTCATGTTGATCTTCGTGAACCCGCTCACTCGTCTCCTCCGAATTCCGTCGCCGCCCGTGCGCAGCGGCTCGCTGACCTGATCCAGCCGACATGGCGAGTGTTGCACGCGGGCGGCGACGGTTCGGCCGGGTCAGCGCGGGACGGCCTTGATCTGCCGCATCATCCCCGCGTCGTCGCGAACGCCCCAGTGCTCGATGATGCGCCCGTCGTCGGCGAAGCGCATGAGGTGCATCTGCTCGACGTCGAACGCCTCACCGGTGCCCGGGAACCCGAACGTGTCACCGCTGTGGACGGCGCGCAGGCGCGTGTATGCAGCGGCGAAATCACCTTCGACGACCGTCTCGATCAGGCGGTACTGCATGTCGGAGAACGTCGCGTTCAGGAAGGCCCGCAGGTCGAGGGCCGTCGCCACGCCCCTCGGGGTGTCCGGAGGGCTGGTGTGGCTGACGTAGTCGGGATGGAAGGTGCGCTCGAGGGTCTCGTCATCGGCCATCGGACCGTTGGCGGCGTAGAACGACTCGATCAGGCTGCGGTGGCTCATGGTGGTCTCCTTGATTTCGATACTGTCGGTTTCGAAACTCACAGTATCGAAACTGGATAGACTGTGTCAAGTGGACGCCGAGACCGACCCGCCTCAAGCCCGGACCCCCGGGCGACCCCTGGACCCGGAGGTCGATCGCGCGATCCTCGCCGCGGCGGGCGAGATGTTCGTCCGCGAGGGCTTTCAGAACATGACGCTGCCCCGCGTCGCGGCCGCCGCAGGAGTGGCGAAGACGACCGTCTACCGCCGCTACCCGAGCACGGTCGATCTGGTCCTGGCCACCATCAACCACCTCAACATCGGCGAGCCCGCGCCCGACACGGGCTCGGCCCGCGACGACCTGATCAGCGTGCTCGAATTCGCCCGGCAGCGGTTCGACCTGTCGGTCACGGGCACGCTGCTGACGGAGGAGCGTGAGCGCCCCGAATTGCTCGAGGCGGCGCGCCGGCAGATGATCGTCCCGGCGATCGATCGCTTCCGGCAGGTGCTGCGCGCCGGGATCGAGCGGGGCGAGCTGCGAGCGGATCTCGATCTCGATGCCGCCGCGCACGCGCTGCTCGGCAGCTTCTTCATCCACTACCTCGAGCGCGGACGGCCGGATCCTCGCTGGACCGCGGCGATCGTCGACACCCTCTGGCCTGCCTTCGCTGCCCGGCAAAGCTGACCGCGGCGGTCCATACTTCCCGCCATGCCGGAGCCTGAGCCCCAAGCCGTCTTGGCTCCGCTCACGGAGGCGGCGATCTTCCTCACCGCGACCGTGGGGCCCGGCGGCGAGGACGCGGTCCGCGACCTGATCGCGGGCGTCAACGGACTCAGGCGGTCGGTCGGCTTCCGGATACCCGAGAGCGAGCTCACCTGCGTGGTCGGTATCGGGGCTGCTGCGTGGGATCGTCTCTTCGGCGTGCCGCCGCCCGAGGGTCTCCACCCGTTCCCCGGGTTCGCCGGCCAGGTGCATCGCGCTCCCGCGACGCCGGGCGATCTGCTCTTCCACATCCGCGCACATCGGCTGGACGTCTGCTTCGAGCTCGCGTACCGGTTGACCGGCCGGCTCGCCGGACACGGCCGGGTAGTCGACGAGGTGCACGGCTTCCGGTCGTTCGACGAGCGCGACCTGCTCGGGTTCGTCGACGGAACGGAGAACCCCGAGGGCGAGGCGGCGCGCGACGCGGTCCTGATCGGAGACGAGGATCCCGCCTTCGCCGGGGGCAGCTACGTGATCGTTCAGAAGTACCTGCACGACCTCGTCGAGTGGGACGCGCTCCCGGTCGAGGAGCAGGAGCAGGCGATCGGACGCACGAAGCTCAGCGACATCGAGCTCCCCGACGAGCAGAAGCCCGCCAACTCGCACGTCGCGCTCAACACGATCGTCGACGGCGACGGCGACGAGCGTCAGATCTGGCGCCTGAACATGCCGTTCGGCAGCGTCGGCGCGGCCGAATTCGGGACGTACTTCATCGGCTACGCGCGCTACCCCGAGGTGACCGAGGAGATGCTGACGAACATGTTCGTCGGCAATCCGCCGGGCACCTACGACAGGATCCTCGACTTCTCCACCGCGGTGACCGGCAACCTGTTCTTCGTGCCGAGCGCCGACTTCATCGATGACCCACCGGTACCGGGCGCCGCTCCCGTGTCGACCTCGGAGGTTGTGCCCGCGGAGGCCGGCGCCGCAAGCGACGGCTCGCTCGCCATCGGAAGCCTGAGAGAGGAAGCACGATGAACCATCTGCTGCGCGAGCTGGCGCCGATCAGCGAGTCCGGCTGGCAGTTGCTCGATGACGAGGCGCGCGAGCGCCTGACGCCGGCGCTGGCCGCCCGCAAGCTGGTCGACTTCTCGGGCCCGCACGGCTGGCAGCACTCGTCGACCAATCTCGGGCGCACGGAGCCGCTTGCGAAAGCGCCGACCGGAGGCGTGTCCGGCATCCGCCGGCGCGTGCTGCCGCTCGTCGAGCTGCGCGCGACCTTCGAGCTCTCGAGAGACGAGCTCCGCGATGCCGATCGCGGCGCCGACGACGCCGACCTCGAACCGCTCGACACCGCCGCTCATGAACTCGCGGTGGCCGAGAACACGGCGGTCTTCCACGGCTGGCAGGGAGCGATCAGCGGGATCGCCGAAACGACGCCACATGCCGCGATACGGCTCGGCAAGGATCCGGACGGATACCCGCGGCCGGTTGCGGCGGCGGTCGAGCGCCTCTTGCAGAGCGGCGTCGGCGGCCCCTATGGCATCGCGCTCGGAAGCGATCAGTACCGGCGCGTGATCGAGACGGCCGAGCACGGCGGCTATCCGCTGCTGGAGCATCTGCGCAAGATCGTCGAGGGCCCGCTCGTGTGGGCGCCCGGCGTGAGCGGAGCCGTGGTCCTCAGCCTGCGCGGCGGCGACTTCATCTTCGACTCGGGCCAGGACGTGTCGATCGGCTACCTATCGCACGACGACAAGGTCGTGCGCCTGTACCTCGAAGAGAGCTTCAGCCTGCATGCCGCCACGCCCGAGGCCGCGGTCGCGCTGACTGCCTAGAACCAGGTCTCAGAACGCTCCCGCGTAGGCATTCAGCGCGGGCTGACCGCCGAGGTGGGCGTAGAGCACCCGCGACCCCGGCGCGATCCGCCCCGACTGCACGAGGTCGATCAGCGCGGCCATCGACTTGCCCTCGTAGACGGGGTCGGTGAGCACGCCCTCGAGGCGGGCGCACAGGCGAATGGCCTCGATCGTCTTCTCGTCGGGGATGCCGTACGTGCCCGCGTGCCACTCCTCGAGGAGGACGATCTCCGAGTCGGCGAGCTCGCGGCCGAGCCCGATGGCAGCGGCCGTGGCCCGTGCGATGCGTGCGATCTGCGCCCACGTCTGCTCGACGGTCGCCGAACCGTCGATGCCGAGCACGGCGCGGTCGGCCTCCTGCGCCGCGAATCCCGCGACCATCCCCGCCTGGGTCGATCCGGTCACGGAGCAGACGACGATCGTGTCGAAGAAGACGCCGAGCTCGCGCTCCTGTGCGGCCACCTCGTCGGCCCAGCGCGCGAATCCGAGCCCGCCCAGTGGGTGGTCGGAGGCGCCGGCCGGAATGGCATAGGGCTTGCCGCCGCTCGCCTCGACGGATGCGAGCGCGTCCTCCCAGCTCCTGCGGATGCCGATGTCGAAGCCGGACGGGTCGAGCCTCACGTCCGCGCCCATGATCCGCGAGAGGAGGATGTTGCCGACCTTGTCGTAGACGACGTCGGGCCACTCGACCCAGCGCTCCTGCACGAGCACGCAGGCAAGGCCGAGCCGTGCCGCGACGGCCGCGACCTGGCGGGTGTGGTTCGACTGCACGCCGCCGATCGAGACGAGCGTGTCGCAGCCCTGCGCGAGTGCCTCTGCGGCCAGGTACTCGAGCTTGCGCACCTTGTTGCCGCCGTAGGCCAGGCCCGAGTTGCAGTCCTCCCGCTTGGCCCAGATGTCGACCGCGCCACCGAGGTGCTCGCTCAGCCGCTCCAGCCGGTGGACGGGAGATGGCCCGAAGAGGAGCGGGACACGATCGAAGCGCTCGATACCCTGGGCCGCGTTGTCCATGCAGAGCTTCCTGTCTCGAGTGTCGCCCCGGCGGGCCTCTGGCGGGAGACGATAGAGGTACCGCAGCGCTCGCGATGCCGTGCCATTAATCCTCGCTCTGCACTTGGGAAGGGGAGTCCATGACCACGCTCGAGAACCGGCCGAACACCGCACTCCTCGTCGTCGACGTGCAGAACGGCGTCGTCGCGGGCAATCACGAACGCGACACCGTCGTGTCGAACATCGCCAGCCTGGTCGAGAAGGCGCGGCAGGCGCGGGTTCCCGTCGTCTGGGTTCAGCAGACCGACGAGCGGTTCGTGAAGGACAGCGACGACTGGCGCATCGTTCCCGAACTGCGTCCGGGCGACGCCGAGCCACAGATCGAGAAGGCCTACGGCGACTCCTTCGAGGAGACTGCGCTCGAGGCCGTGCTCGCCGAGTTCGGTGTCGGGCGCCTCATCGTCGCCGGCGCACAGACCGATGCGTGCATCCGCGGAACGCTGCACGGCGCGCTCGTGCGAGGCTACGACGCGATTCTCGTCAGCGACGCCCATACGACGGAGGACTCCACCGAATGGGGCGCGCCGCCGCCGGACCAGGTCATCGCGCACACCAACCTGTACTGGACGTACGAAACGGCGCCGGGGCGGACGGCGGGGACGGTCGAGACCAAGGCTGTCGACTTCGGCACGTCCTGAGACGAGCGCCGGCGATGAGTTTCTGCTCGCGCCGCCGTCTATGAGACGAAACCCGACGATCAGGAGGCTCCCGATGTCCAGCACGACTTCCAAGCTCAATCTCACGAAGGTCGGCCGCGTCTGCGTCACCGTTTCCGACACGGACCGCGCGATCGACTTCTACGTCGGCAAGCTCGGGCTCGAGAAGGTCGTCGACGTCCCCATGAACGAGACGATGCGCTGGGTCGAGGTCGCGGTTCCCGGAGCCGAGACGACGATCGCCATCGCGCCGCCGCCCGAGGGCCAGCCGGCCGGTGGGGGCCAGACGGGGATCTGTCTCGACACCTCGGACGTGGATGCCGACCATGCCGCGCTCAAGGCCGCCGGCGTCGACGTCGACGACGAGGTCAGCCGCTTCGGCGGTCCGGTGCCGCCGATGTTCTGGCTGCGCGACCCCGACGGCAACGCGCTCATCATCGTCGAGCCGATTGCCTGATTCGCGACGCGTGCGCGACCGGCGTGCGCCGGTCGCGCACCGCATCGCTGCGAGGAGAACTGTGACGGACAGGCGAGCGATCATCTTCCACGGGACGGGCGGCCACCCGGACCATTGCTGGTACCGCTGGCTGGGCGCTCGGCTCGAAGCGCGCGGATACGAGGTCGAGCTCCCTCACTACCCGGGCCTCAACAGCGAGCCGATCGAGACGTTCCTCCCGATCGTGCTGGCGGGCCACGAGTTCGAGCCGGGAACCGTCCTCGTAGGGCACTCGGGCGGCGCGGCGCTCCTCCTCGCCATCCTCGAGCACATCGAGGCCCCGGTGGCGCAGGCGATTCTCGTCGCGGGCTACTCGACCCGCCCCAACCAGAACGAGGAGCCGGTGCTGCAGGCGAGCTACGACTGGGAGAGGATCAAGGCGAACGTCCGCGACATCTCTTTCATCAACTCGGTGCACGACCCCTACGGCTGCGACGCCGAGCAGGGACGGCAGATGTTCGACCGGCTGGGCGGCACGCAGATCATCCGCGACGAGGGCCACTTCGGCGACATCGACGACCCGTGTCCCACGTTCGAGCTGCTGGACAGGCTCATCGACTGACGGCGAGCGGCCGCGAGCGACGTGTCACTGCAGCGGTGCGGCGCGGCGACGGCCGGAGCGTGCGAACCAGAATCCGAGCATCAGGGCGCCGGCGGATGCGACGGCGAGGACGGGCGCGATCCACACGATGTCGCGGTACCCGCCGCCGTGGTCGGGCGCGCTGATCGTCAGCACCGCGACCGCGACCGCGTAGAAGGCGATCTGGAGCAGGATGGCAGTCCTGCGTGGGGCGAGCCAGCCAAGCAGCAGCCCGCCGATGAGTGGCAGCAGCGCGAACATTCTCATCCTCCGAACGCGGCTCTTGCGAGCCAATCGGGTACCGGATACTCTGCAGTGCAGAGTCAACGGTTGAACTCTGCACTACAGAGTTGAACCTGTCAAGGCCGGGGTGCGCCAAGCGATGGACCCGTACGCAGCGGACATAGCGGTTGCGGAGATCGAGGCGCTCAGGTCATCGGAGCGGCGCCGGTTGGCCACCCTGCCGACGCCGCTCGTGGCGTTTGCGCTCGTGGACCTCGGCGGGGTCGTCGCAGTCCTCCTCGTAGGGCGTTTCCACCTCGCGCTCTACGGTCTCCCCGCCTTCGCCCTCGCCGTCTGGGTGTCGGCGCGTGCGTTCTCCCGTCGCGCACGCGCGGAGGGAGTGCAGGTGTCGGTGCGGCCGTGGGGGCTGACCGCACTGGCGCTCTGTGTCGGCGCGGTGAGCGCCTCCCGCGCCGGCGTCCTGCTCGATGTCGACGCCGTCAGCACGGTCGGGCCGTTTCTCGCGCAGGCCGTCACGCTCTGGCTGCTCGGGCGCTGGGCCGACAGCGACGCGCTGCTCGTCTCGTCGGTTCTGATGGTTGTCGCCTCACTGCTGATCGGCTCCCAGGCCGCGGGCGACGTCGCCGTCGCACTCCAGTTCGGCGCCTACGGGGTCATCCTGCTCGCAATGGCCGGCTACGTCACCATGCGAGGGTCGGCGACATGAGCTCTCACCCCATTCACCGCCTCGACGACGACGTCCACCAGCGCGTCCGGCTGGGCATCCTGGCCGTGCTGACGAGCGTCGCCAAGGCCGACTTCGCGCACCTCAAGGCGACGCTCCAGCTGACCGACGGCAACCTCGGCAGGCACCTGCAGGTGCTCGAGCAGAGTGGCCTCATCACGATCGACAAGACCACGGAGAATGGCCGGCCCCGGACCTGGCTCCAGGTCACGCGCAAGGGACGCACGGCGCTCCGCCGCGAGCTGAAGGCCCTGAACGACCTGATCGCCGAGATCGAGCGCAACGATCGCTCAGCGGCAGAGCAGCGAGGTCGGGCACCCGGCAGGCCCGCGCCCGAGATGTGATCACTCGGGGCGCTCGTACGGCAGGCCGCCGACGAGGCTGTCCCAGCGGCCGAGCACGGGCTGCCAGCGGGCGTCGAAGTGCTGTGCGCGTCGCGTCGCCTTCTCGTTCCGCGACTGCGAGTAGCGCCGCTTGGCCCAGAGCGAGCCCGGCCGGGCCAGGCGCACGGCTCCGGCCATCGCCAGGAACGGGATGGGCAGCGATATGAGCGCGAGCCGGTACTTGCCCTTGAGCACGCAGATGAGGATCGAGAAGCCGTGCACGATGAAGAACCCGATTCCGCCGAGGCGCAGGACGAGCTCGCCGCCCCCGACGTCGTCCATGCCGACCGGGCTCAGGCCGACCAGGATGAGCCCCAGGTAGGCGGCGGTGAGGCTGACGAGGTTGACCGAGAGGCGGCCTTCGTTGGCCCAGTAGTCGTCCTTCAAGTGCAGGATCAGCGCGAACTCGTCGAGCACGAGTGAGACACCTGCGCCGATCATCACCGCGGCGATTGCGAACCACACACCCACTCCGGCCGTCCCGACCGCGAGGAACGCCCCGACGATCAGCAGGATGATGCCGGGCACGGAGTGGTGGATGTGGGTTCCCGAGGAGGACACCACGTCGCGGAACGGCCCACGGCCGGCGCGAATCAGCCGCGTGATCGTCCTCGTCCCGATGAACGTCGCGACGAACGCGAGGAAACACAGCATGAGCGGCCACTTGCCGGCGTCGACGATGTCCGCTCGCAGCCAGTCGATCACCGCTCGATGCTAGGGCAGATTCCGCCGCGGGCGTCGTGGCGACGCCCGCGGCGGAACGATCTGCTCAGACCGCGGTGGGTACCGCCGGTTCGAGGCTCGGCGCGTCCACCGTCCTCTCCGCAACCGACGGATCGCCGGGGGAGTGGAGACCTGCCATGTCGAGCAGGATCAGCGCCAGGTTGGCCCCGGCGACGGCTCCCGCAATGGCGGTGAGGAGCCCGAAGATGCCGGACACGGCGTGGAATCCCAGCCAGGCGCCCGCCAGCGCTCCGGCTGCCGCCGCGGCGGCTCCGACGGCCTTGCGCTGGGCCGGCCAATCGCGCTGCACCCATGCCAGATAGACGCCGAGAGCGACCGGCACGCCGATGGAGAGGACGGCCAGCAGCGGATCGTCGATCGGGACGCCGGTCATCGTCGTGATGACGATCAGGGCGCCGAGGCACCAGCCGCCCAGGCCGAGGACGATCGCGTAGAGCGAGCGCAGCGCTGCGCCGGCTCTGCGTCCGAAGCGCCCTCGCACGTGCACCCGCCGGGCCATCAGCAGCAGCGAGAGCACCGTCAGGACGGCGAGGCTGACCGCCGAGCCCGCGACGATCTTGGCGATCGCCGGCTGGGAGAATCCCGGGGTGAAGTCCACCTGCGCGCGCGTGTAGAGCGAGGTGTCGACCTCCCCGCTGTCCAGGAAGGTGTTGACCAGGCGGCTGCTCGCCTTCGGCTGGTAACTCCAGAAGTCCTCGGTGTGTCCGAGGTTCGGCAGGATCACCTGGCGCCCGTTCGGGAGATGGGGAAGGAGTTCGCGTGTGGCGTTCTGAGGCGGTGTCGCGCCGTCGAGGCTCCCGCCGATCAGCAGCGTCGGCACGCGCGAGGTGCGCACGTGGCTGTAGGCGTTGTCGTCGGGGCCTGCGGGCCACGCCTTCGCGAGCGCTCCGCCTCCCCAGATGAAGTCGGTCCCCGGGCTGCCGATGACCGAGTCGCCGTGCTGCCGGCCCGCTGCGAAGAAGCGCTGCGCTGCGCCGACGTCTGCCCGTCCGACGGAGGCGAGATCGCCCCAGACGAACGACGTGGGCAGGGCCACATCGGCCATCAGTGACATGAACCAGAAGCCGCTCGGGTCGCCCTCATCGGCGGCGAGCCACGTGTCGAGCGTCTGCGGCCCCGAGAGAGGCGCAGCCGCGTCCGTCGCTTCCATCAGCCCGTAGAACGTGGCGACCTTGACGTTGCCCCGCTTGACCGGCAGGAACAGCCAGTGGTCGGGGATGTGGCGCGACTTCGTCTCGAGCAGCGCGGCCAGATCGTCCGTCCGCCCGCTGCACCCTGCGTCCTTCGCGCACTGCGCGGAGTACTTCTGGATCTGCTCGTCGGTCGTCTTCGGGTACCACAGGAAGTTGCCGGGCGGATTGACGCCGATCATCACGGATCGATCGATGCTCTTCGGATGGCGCCAGGCGTAGATCATCGCCGTGCGCGTCCCGGCGCTCTCGCTGAGGAGGTCGATGCGCCGATAGCCGAGGGCGCGCCGGGCCGCGTCGAGGTCGTCGACCCGCTGGGGCAGCGAGTAGCCGGCGAGATCGACGCCGTTCTGCCGGAGGCGCTCGGCACACGACCGGAAGGCGTTGCCGTAGCTGCGGAACGATTTCTGGCCGAGGAAGTCGCCGGAGTGCTTCAGGGCGGACTCCACCTCGGGGCAGTCCAGCTTCGACGAGCCGTCCACGCCGCGGTAGCCGACGAGGACCACGTCGTGCTTGCCGGCGAAACGGCTGGCCTTCGAGAACTGCATGTTCGTGATCCCGGGACCGCCTTCGAGCCGGAAGATCGCCGGCCCGGGGTGCGCCGCCAGGGCGCGGATGCGAGTGACCGGTAACGCGATCAGCCGCGAGTGCGGGTCGGCTCGATTCTCGGGCACGACGAGCGTGCCGCAGTCGGCCTTGTAGCTGCCCTCCTCGGTCGTGTAGTGGCATGAATGCAGTGTCAGTTGCCCGGCATGAGCGCCCTTGGGCACGGAGACCGGGCCGGCGTCGGGCGCGAAGCGCAGGTACCCGAGGGCCGCGACGGTGAGCGCGATCAGGGCCAGGGCGACGATGCGCGCGGGGGTGAAGGTTCGTGTCGTGGGGGCTTGCATGGCGTGCTCCTCTCAAGTGGTCGAAGTCGATCTCTCGACGCTAGGAGCGAGACGGCGCGCCGTCGTCGTCGGCAGGCCGGATTCGACCTCCGACCGGGCGACGATCGGGAGTCCTACTCAGGTAGGAGGCGGGCACTGGGCCTGTGGAGTACGTTCACCCTGTGAGCCGCCTCCGGTCTCTCGCCCGCCGCTACGGGTTCGACGCGCTGATCGTGCTCGCGGCGGTGGAGAGCGCGCTCGAGGTCGCCCTTCGCAGCGACTCGGCCAACGCGCCGCGCTCGACCCTCTGGTTCGCCATTCCGGCGACCGCTGCGCTGTGTCTGCCGCTGCTCGCGCGCAGGCGCTATCCCTTCGCGGCGCCCGTTGTCGTGTGGCTCTTCTCGGCCGCGCTCTCATTCGCCGACGGGCGCATCGTCGTGTTCACGGCAAGCCTCTTCGCCATCGGCATGGCCGCCGCATTCCTGCTCGGCAACCTCAGCGACGCCGTGCAGGCCTGGCTGGGATTGGCGATCCTGCTCTGCAGCACGACGATCATCGTCTACAACAACCCGGCCCACGCAGCCGGCGATTTCGTCTTCACGCCGGTGGTGTTCGCGATCGCTTGGCTGGCGGGCTTCGCGCTGCGCGAGCGGGCCGAGCAGGCCGAGGCTGCCGAGGCACGTGCGGCACAGGCCGAGCGGGATCGCGAGACGGCTGCGCGCATCGCCGTCGCGGAGGAGCGCGCGCGGATCGCCCGCGAGCTCCACGACATCGTCGCCCACACGGTCAGCGTGATGGTGCTCCAGGTCGGCGCTGTCCGGCACAAGCTTCCCGCGGCGCTCGGCGACGAGTCGGATGCACTGCGCGGCGTCGAGCAGACCGGCCGCGCCTCGCTCGCCGAGATGCGCCTCCTGCTCGGGGCGCTGCGCCGCGACGACGACGAGCTCGAGCTCACGCCCCAGCCCGGCCTCGGCAGGCTCGACGCGCTGCTCGAGGAGATCGCACGCGCGGGCCTTCCCGTACGGCTGCACGTTGACGGCGAGCCCGTCCCGGTTCCGCAGGCGATCGACCTCTCGGCCTATCGAATCGTCCAGGAGGGCCTGACCAATGCGCTCAAGCACGCGGGCGCCAGCCAGGCCGATGTGACCGTGCGCTACCGGCCCGACGAGCTGCAGATCGAGGTGCGCGACGACGGCGACGGCGACGGGGGCGGCGCCGGTCTCGGCTACGGCCTGATCGGCGTGCGGGAACGCGTGAAGATCTACGGCGGAGAGATGACCGCGGGAGCGGCGAGCGGGGGCGGATTCCTGCTCAGCACACGCCTCCCGCTCGGCGGCGACCGGCCATGACGATCCGCGTCCTCGTCGCCGACGACCAGTCGATGGTGCGCGCCGGTTTCCGCATGCTGTTGGCCGGCGAGGAGGGGATCGAAGTGGTCGCCGAGGCCAGCAACGGGCTCGAGGCGGTCGAGAAGGCCGCGCGCTTCCATCCCAACGTCGTCCTGATGGACATCCGCATGCCCGAGCTCGACGGCCTCGAGGCCACGCGACGGATCCTGGCCGCCGACGCCGGCGCGCGGGTCATGATCCTGACGACGTTCGACCTCGACGAATACGTCTACGAGGCGCTCCGCGCCGGCGCCAGCGGCTTCGTGCTCAAGGACGACCCGCCCGAGCAGCTGATCGCCGCGGTGCGCATCGTTGCGGGCGGCGAGGCGCTGCTCTCGCCCTCCATCACCAAGCGCGTGATCACGCGGTTCACCCGCATTCCGCAGCCGGCTCCTCCGAAGCAGCTCGACGAGCTGACGGAGCGCGAGCTCGAGGTCTTCCGCCTGATCGCCCGCGGCCTCTCGAACGCCGAGATCGGTCGCGAGCTCTACATCAGCGACACGACCGTCAAGACGCACGTCACGCATATCTTGCAGAAGCTCGAACTGCGCGACCGCGTGCAGGCGGTCGTGCTCGCGTACGAGACCGGGATTTTCGAGGGCGACGCGCGCCTTCCATAGCGCCCATGCGTCTGCGAGACTCGCCGCGGCATGACACCCCAGCTCGTGAGCGGCACGGTCGTCGGGGGTTACCGCATTGCGCGGTTCATCGGCAGCGGCGCCACGGGCTCGGTGTACCTCGCCGAGGACGCCGACGGGCAGGCGGTCGCGCTCAAGGTGCTCGCACCGGACCTCGCGAACGACGAGCGCTTCAGGCAGCGGTTTCTGCGTGAATCGCAGCTCGCCCGCAGCCTCGAGCATCCACACGCCGTCGCCACGCTCTCGTCGGGTGAGGAAGACGGACTGCTCTATCTCGCGATGGCGTATGTCGAGGGTTCCGATCTGCGGGAGGTTCTGAGCCGGGAAAGCCGTCTCGAACCCGAGCGCGCGCTGCATCTCCTCGGGCAGATCGCGGAAGCGCTCGACGCTGCCCACGCGGCCGGGCTCGTGCACCGCGACGTCAAGCCCGGAAACATCCTCGTCAGCTCGAGCGGTGGTGACGAGAACGCGTACATCTGCGATTTCGGGCTTGCCCGGCACGTCTCATCGGTCAGCAGCCTGACTGGGGACAGAGGCTTTGCCGGGACGATCGACTACGTGCCGCCCGAGCAGATCGAGGGTGGGACCGTCGACGGGCGCGCCGACGTGTATTCGCTCGGCTGCGTCCTGTTCGAGTGCCTTGCGGGCGCCCGGCCATTCGAACGCGAGAGCGAGCTGGCCGTCGTCTTCGCCCACTTGAACGAGCCGCCGCCCAGGCTCTCGCAGCGCCGCCCGGGGTTGCCGGATGCGCTCGACGACGTCATCGGCCGAGCGCTGGCGAAGCGCCCCGAAGAACGCGTTCCGACCTGCGGCGCGCTCATGAATGAGGCGCGATCAGCGCTTCGCGGGGAGCCGATCGCGCGAACCAGGCGCCGGCGGCGAGGACTCATCGCCGGCGCCGCGGTGCTGATCGTCGCCGCCGCCGTTGCTCTGGGAATCGCGTGGACGTTTCGAGGGGACGGGCAGGCCGACGCGGCGTCGATCACTCCCACGTCGATCGCGGGCGCCCCGCTCGGCCTGCGCGCCGAGGCCTACGAGGAGCACTTCGGAAAGCCCTGGCAGTTTTCGACGCAGCCCAATTCCGGGCACCGGATTCTCACGTTCCCGAACCGCGGGATCGCCGTCTACTTCAAGGGCTTCACCGATACGGCCGTCGAGATCATCACCTGGAACGGGCATGACCGGACGGCCGCAGGAGTCGGACCCTGCTCGACGATCGCCGGGGCGAAACGCACCTATGGCAAGGCGTTCAAACCCTCGCCGACCAACACGCAGAAGGGGCTCGTCTACGCCTACCTGCTCGAGAAGAATCTGATCTTCGCGGCGAACGGGGTTCCTCCGTCGCCCACGGTGACGGCAGTCGGGCTCTTCTACGGCGACGCTCCCGATGCCGCCAAGCCCGGTGGGGCGCTCTCGTTCGCCGGCTACCTGGCGATCGACGCAACCACGGCGTGCGATGAGTTCACAGAGACCAGCTGAAGCGCGTACGGCTCTCGCCCGGTGCGAGGCCGCTCGGCCGCGGACCGCGATGCACCAGCAGCAAGGGGCGATCGGCAGTCAGCAACGCCCGGCGGGTCGAACTCACGCCTTCTTCCCTCGAACGCGCCGCAACGCCCGTCACGACCAGGGTCGCCGGGCGAACGGCAGCCGTCAGCGCGGCTCCGTCGGCCTCTGCGAGCAGCGATTCGGCGTCGACTCCCACCACCTTCTGAACGGCCAGCGCCGCATCGGCGAGCAGCCTGCTCGCATCGCGGCGTCCCGAGGCGGGATCCGCACGCGTTCCCACCAGGCGCAGCCGCGCTCCCGTGGCGAGGCACAGGAGCGCGCTCACCTCGAGCGCGGCCCAGTCGTGTTCGCTGCCGCCGAAGGGCACGAAGATCTCGCTGCCGGCGCCGAGCGGCGGAGGCGTGCCCTGGAGGACGCCGACCGTGGCCGGCGAGCGCTCGAAGAGGTCGGCGATCACCTCGGAGAGGGCATCGTCGCCCGCGCCCGCGTCGACCAGCACGAGTTGGACGTCATAGGCGGCAACGAGCCGGGCGGCGTCCGACGCCACGTCCTTCGTGGTGAAGGCGGCCGTGCGGGTCGGCACGGGCGAAGCTGAACGGAGCGCCCGCAGCTCCGCTCCGGCCGCTTCCAGGAGCGCCTCGTCGTTGACGAGGCGGGCGACGATCAGCTCGCGTTCGGGGAGACCTGCGAGAGGCTCGCCGAGCGACATGAGAGCGTCGAGAGCCGCGTCCTCCGATGGCACGAGGAGGATGGAGGAGCCGGTACTTGTGACCGCAGTCGTGGTGGCGACGAGGTCGAGTGCGGGATCCTGCGTGAGGATCGAATGCTCGAGCTTTTGCAGGGCAGGCGTCGGCTCGATGCCGAAGTCGGACGCGAGCAGAGCGCGCGTGCTGCGATAGACCTGCAGCGCGTCCACCTGCCGCCCGGCCCGGTAGTAGGCGAGCATCAGCTCGGCCCGCAGCGTCTCCCGCAGCGGGTGCTCGCGCACGAATTGCTCGAGCTCGGCGATGAGCGCCACGTGCCGGCCGAGGGCCAGATCGGCTTCGATCCTCTGCTCGAGCGCTGCGAGCCGGATCTCCTCCAGGCGTGCGATCGCGATTCCCGCGAAGAGCTCGTAGGTGAAATCCGCGAGCGGTGCGCCGCGCCAGGAGGCGAGCGCTTCCCGGAAGAGGTCGCTGGCGCGCTCTGGCTCTCCGTTCGCCAGAGACCGCGCTGCGGCCTCCGCCTGCGCCTCGAAGCGAGAGAGGTCGAGTTGCCCGGGTGAGAGGGGGAGAACGTATCCGGGCGCCTGGGTCACCACACTGTCGGCAGAACCGAGCGCCTTGCGCAACTCCGAGATCTGGCGCTGCACCTGTGCGACGGCCGTGGCAGGCGCGGCGCCGGCGTAGAGGTCATCCGCCAGTCGCTCGATCGAGACGACCCGATTCGCGTTCAGAAGCAGGATCGCGAGAGTTGCGCGCTGCTTCGGACCGCCGAGACGAACGGGGCGGCCGTCATCTGCCACTTCGAGGGGCCCGAGGATGCGGAAATCGAGCACGCACGCGGACCGTAGCCGTTCGATAGAGAGTC
This sequence comes from uncultured Actinomycetes bacterium, assembly GCA_963713435.1. Lineage (GTDB taxonomy): Bacteria > Actinomycetota > Thermoleophilia > Gaiellales > JALYLC01 > JALYLC01. The sequence continues at coordinate 112,559 of CAVQLU010000001.1, read as the reverse complement.
GATAACGACGACCGCCATCGTCGGACCGCCAACGATCAACGACCGGAGGTGGTTCACGCATGACAAGGGTTTTCCTCATCGCCGTGTGCATCGCAGGACTTTCGTGCGTCGCGGCCGCTTCGGCAGCGACCGTGACGATCGCGCCTCACGCCATCGCGGGCGCGAAGCTCGGCAAGGGGGCGCTCGTCTACAAGCAGGTGCTGGGTTCGCGCGCGCGTCTGGAGACGCCGCCAAATGGCTTCACGGATCCCGACAACTTCACCCGCCTGGTGTTCCCGAAGCGCAAGATGAACGTCTATTTCCGGGACGGCGTCGACCGAGCGGTGCTCATCACCACCTGGAACAAGGCCTACAAGACGGCCGCCGGCATCGGTCCCTGTTCGACCGTGGACGAGCTGAAGCAAGCCTATGGCAGCAAGCTCGTGCCCTCGAAGTTCAGCACGCAGAACGGCAGCACGTACGTCTACACGATGGGCGACCGGCTCTTCGCTACGGCCGACCTCGTGCACGTGACCGCCATCGGTCTCTACGACTCGAAGGCCCCGGGAGCCAACAAGAACGGTGGCGCGTTGCCCTACGCCGGTTTCATCATCCAGGCTCCCGATCAGATCCCGTGCTCCTGAGCGAGTCTGCATTATGAGCAAAGCTGCTTGACAGGTTGAGGCCATCCAGGCAAACTGCCTGGATGGCCGATTCCTCGCCCAGGAATATCGAAGCGCTGGACGTCCGCCGGATCGACCGGGTCAGTGCGGCCGAGTCGGTGCGGGCGCAGCTGCTGGCGCTGATCCAGGACGGCGGGCTCTCCGTCGGAGACCGCCTGCCGTCGGAGCTCGAGCTCGCGAAGTCGTTCGCCGTGAGCCGCCCGATCGTGCGAGAGGCGCTCGGGGCGTTGCGCGCGGCAGGGGTCGTGGAGTCGCGCACCGGGTCGGGGACATTCGTGAAGGCGACGCGGCCGACGCGCAGCGGGCTGCTGCTGCTCGGGCGCTATTCGGCGGAGGATCTCTACGAGGTCCGAGCGCACCTCGAGGTCCCCGGAGCCGGGCTGGCGGCGCAGCGCCGCACCGCCGACCAGTTGGCCGGCCTCGGCGAGATCGTCTCCCGGCACGCGACGCGCAACGACCCGGTCGAGTGGGTCGAGGACGACCTCGCCTTCCACGTGCTCCTGGCCGAGGCGACCGGCAACGACCTGCACGCGCGGCTCGTACGTGACCTGCGCGAGCTCCAGCACGAGATGAACATCGTGCTCGCGCGCAAGAGCGATCTGCGCGCGCCGCTCGAGGAGCACTCGGCAATCTTGCTCGCGGTCCGCCGCCGCGACGCCGAGGCTGCGGAGGCCGCGATGGCCGCGCACCTGAAGGCGATCCTCGACCGCACGCACGCCGCCGACATCGGCGCCCCGGCCGCCTGATGGCGCTGCCGGGCCACGGGCGGTTCGCCTACTCGCCCATCACCGAGCGCCGGGATTTCAGCTGGCCCGAGGGGCGGCGCCTGGCGCTCTACATCGCGGTTGCGATCGAGCATTTCCCCTACGGGGAGGGCGGATTGGGCCTGTCCTACTCGGCCGGGATCCCGCACCCGAACACCTACAACTGGTCATGGCGTGAGTACGGCAACCGCATCGGCGCCTTCCGGCTGCTCGAGGCCCTCGGGCAGGTGGCGATTCCGCCGACGGTGCTGCTCAACACCTCGGCCTACGAGCATTGCCCGCAACTGCTCGAGGCCTATCGAGCAGCCGGTGCGGAGTTCGTGGGGCACGGCGTGACGAACGCGATTCAGCCGAACGACCTCACGCGAGCCGAGCACGAGGCGATGGTCGTCGAGGTGCGCGATGCCATCGCGCGTGCGGAGGGACAGGCGCCCGGCGGCTGGATGAGCCCGGGCGCGAACCCCGCGCGAGAGACCGAGGATCTCCTGGCCGAGCACGGCTATCGCTACACGCTCGACTGGACGCACGACGAGCAGCCGCACTGGCTCCAGACCGCCGGCGGGCCGCTGCTCAGCGTGCCCTACCCGCACGAGCTGAACGACGTGCCGGCCGTCGTGCTGCACCACGCGAGCGGGCGCGAGTTCGCCGACGCCGTGATCGACGGCGTGGAGGAGCTGCTCGAGCAGGCGACTTCCGCGCCGCTTGTCTGCGGCATCGTGGTGCACCCGTTCATCGTTGGCCAGCCGCACCGCCTGCGTGCGTTCCGGCGCGCGCTCGAGCGCATCGCCGCCCTCGGCGATGGGATCTGGCGGACCACGCCCGGGCAGATCGCCGAGCAGTATGCGCTGCAGTTTCCGTCGCCCCGGGCTGGACGATCCGGTGCTTGACAGCTCCTTCCGGAATCGGCTAAGCTGTCTGACAGCTTAGCCGATTAGGCGAGTTAACCCGGAGGAGACACTCATGTCGTGGAAGCGCTGGTTGCCGACGTTCATCGCATTCCCCCTCGGCGGGCTGCTCGCCGTCGAGACGGTCGGCTCGATCGACGGGCCGGGCTCCGCGCTTGCCGCCGGCGCGCTGACGGGTGCCGTCATCGGCGTGGGCCAGTGGCTCGCGCTGCGCCCGTTCGGCATCGACCCCCGCTGGATCGCGGGCACCGCCGCCGCGATGGCCGGCGGCAGCGCGCTGGCCGTCGTCCTCACGGACGCCGGCACCGAGCTGCGCGATCTGGTGGTGGTGGGCCTCGTCGCCGGCCTGACCGTGGGTCTCACGCAGGGACTGCTGCTCCAGCGCGGCGGTCGCGCGGTGGCTACGTGGTCGGTCGTCACGGGCGTCGCATGGTCGCTCGGCTGGCTCGCCACCTGGTCGATCGGCGTCGACGTCGAGCGCGGGTACACCACCTTCGGGGCGGCCGGCGCCGTGATCGCGACGGTCCTCACCGGGCTCGCGTTGCAGCGGCTGCGCGTCACGGCGTCGCCGGCCGGAAGCCTCGCGTCGCCGGCGGCGGCGCAGTGAGCGTCACCACGCTGACCGGCTTGCTGCTGATCGCGGTCCCGCTCGCCTTCAATGCCGCGTTCGCACTTCTGGGCGCGCGCTTCGACTACCCCGGCATCCTACGTCGGCCGACGAGCGAGGTGCTGGCCCGCTTCCGCGAGGGCGGCACCGGTCTCATCCTCCTGTGGTGGGCCTTTGCGCTGACGGCGGTGCTGCTCGCCCCGCTGGCGGTGCTGCTGTCGCACTCCATCGAGCGACGCCGACGCGACGCTGCTCGCCGTCACCACGACGGTCGGCGTGCTGGCCGCAGCCGTCCAGTTCCTCGGCCTCGTGCGCTGGCCCTTCCTCGTCCCGTATCTCGCGCGAGCCGACGCCGACCCGGATGCGAGCGCCGCGCGCCGCGAGGCGATCGACATCGTCTTCCAGTCGTTCAACCGCTATCTCGGCGTCGCCGTCGGTGAGCACCTCGGGTACCTCTTCACCGGTCTCTGGACGCTGCTTGCCGGCGCCGCACTCGTGCAGACCGACGCCGTGCCCGGCGCGATCGGCGTCGTCGGCATCATCGTGGGCGCAGTGCTGTGCGTCTGCTCGCTCGAGTTCGTCGGCCGTGCCGGAGAGCACGGCTGGAAGCTCGCCGAGCGCCTCACCCCGATCACCTACGTCGTCTGGTCGCTCTGGCTCATCGCGACGGGCGTCGCGCTGATCGCGTGACGCCCGCGCTGCCTCGCCGGTAGGGATCTGACCACTACGGCAACGCCCATGCCGTAGATACGGCAGGAGTGCCGATGTGTCGCGGAGCGTTCGATCCTAACGTCCTGGCGGAGGCCGGAAACGCCACACCGAAGGCCGCCTGTTGAAAAGGACGCCCAGATGACATCTCACGCCCCATATGACGCTTCGCCCCTCCCGATCATCCTGCTCGTGTCCTCCGAGGCGGCGGTTCTCGAGGCACTCGAACATGACCTCCGACGGCGCTTCGGGAACGGAACGCGCATCGTCGCCGCCGACGGGCCGGACGACGGGATCGCCCGGGTCGAAGCCTTGGCAGACGCCGCCGAGCCCGTCGCCCTCGTGATCGCCGAGCAGTGCATGCCGGGGATGACCGGCATCGAGTTCCTGGCCCGCGCGCACGCGCTGCATCCGGCAGCCAAGCGCATCCTGCTGGTCGAGCGCGACTACACGACGGCCAACCCGACGGTGTCCGCGATGACGCTCGGGCAGATCGACTACCACCTCGTGAGGCCCTGGGTCCCGGAGCACGGCCTCTATCCGCCGGTCAATGAGTTCCTCGCCGGCTGGGCTCGCTCCGACCCTGACGGGTTCGCGCTCTTCCGGGTCGTCGCGCCCGAGAACAGCGCGCGCGGACACGAGCTCCGAGACCTCCTGACCCGCTTCAACATCCCGTTCACGTTCTGCGCCGCCGATTCGGACGCGGGCAGCGCGCTCCTGGCGGAGCGTGAGATGGCCGGCTCCCACCTGCCGATCGTCATCCGCAATGACGGCCGCCTGCTCGTGGATCCGACGAACCGCCAGCTCGTCGGGGCGCTGGGCGGCGGAACCGACGTCGGCGAGGAGATCTACGACGTCGCGATCGTGGGCGCGGGCCCTGCCGGCCTGTCCGCGGCCGTCTATGCAGCCTCGGAGGGACTCGAGACGATCGTCCTCGAGCGGCTGGTCTCCGGCGGGCAGGCGGGTGCCAGCTCCCGCATCCGCAACGTCCCGGGCTTCACCTGGGGCATCGCGGGCCAGGACCTCGCCCAGCGCGCATGCGAGCAGGCGTGGCTCTTCGGCGCCAACCTGGTGCTCGCGCGCGAGGCGACCTCGCTCAGCACGTCGGACTCGCTGCACGTGCTCGGCATCGCCGACGGCGAGGATGTCCTCGCTCGCTCCGTCGTGCTCGCGATGGGCGTGTCGTGGCGGCGTCTCGGGATCCCGCAGCTGGAAGCGCTGATCGGCGCAGGCGTCTTCTATGGAGCCGCGACCAGCGAGGCCCGGGCAATGCGGGGCCGTCACGCCTGCGTCGTCGGCGGCGGGAACTCGGCGGGCCAGGCGGCTGCGCACCTCGCCAAGCACGCGGACGCGGTCACGTTGCTCGTTCGGGGCGACTCGCTCGAGACGAGCATGTCCGAGTACCTGATCACCGAGCTGGCCGGGCTGGCGAACGTGTTGGTGCGGCTGGGCGTCGAGCTGGTCGACTGCGAGGGCGAGGATCAGCTCGAGGCGATCTTCATCCGCGATCGCGCGAGCAATGCGCTCGAGCGGATCGAGACCGCGGGACTCTTCGTGATGATCGGCGCCGAGCCCCGCACGGACTGGCTGGACGGGACCGTGGATCGCGACGAGCGCGGGTTCATCCTGACCGGGTCGGATGTCGACCCCGACATCGAGTTCTCGAGCAGCTGGCCGCTCGAGCGGGACCCGCTGCTGTTCGAAACGAGCGTCCCGGGAATCTTCGCCGCGGGCGATGTCCGCCGCGGCTCGGTCAAGCGCGTCACGACGGCGATGGGTGAGGGCGCCACGGTGATCCAGCTCGTCCACCAGCGGCTCGAGTGCGAGCGGGAGCGGGCGCTTCAGCGCCGGCTGTAGATCTCGTCAGTCGGCCGCCACGTGGAAGATGTCGCTCGCGACGTCGGCGTCGGTGTTCGCCTCCACGATCTGCGCGAGCGAGTGCTTGTAGGTCACGCCGTAGCGGTCGTTGATGCGCTCGAGCGCGGGATCGTTGAGATAGAAGAAGCGGTCGCCGTCGCGCAGGGCCGCGAACTGCCGCTTCCAGAAGGCGCGCTGGAGCGGCCCCAGGTCGGAGCCCTGGACGTGTGGCTCGGAGACCATGCCCACGAAGCCGTCGACCTTGTCGACGGTGCCGTAGAGCGCCTTGAGACGAGCCGCCAGCGTCGTTCGCCGCACTCCGGTGACGGCCGTATCGAGATCGCCCAGCTCGACCGGACTGCCGTCGACATCGGTGAGTGTGAGGAAGTCCATGATCGTCGAGTTGTCGATGTCGAGTCCCTGCGGAAACTCATCGGTGCGCGGGAACCGGTCGGTGCGCTCGCCGGTCAGCTGCGTGAAGGAGGTGACCGGCGGCAGGCCGTAGAGCACCCTCAGCTGGTTGTAGGTCGGCATGCCGTGGTCGCGGGCACGCTGCACGTCGAGCGCGCCGACATCGCTGACATTGCTGAAACAGGCCGGATTGGGGCCGGGCTCGTTACAGGCGCTCGGATCGGTCGTCGTCGGCTTGGGGATCTGGAAGAGCACGGAGCGGAGCGAGTTGTCGATCTGCTCGTCGTTCCGGTATTGACTCTCTCCGAGGCTACCCAGAAGCGGCCCGAGACCGAACTGATCCACCAGGTCGGGGTTGCCGAAGGCGATTCCGAGCGGAATGACAATCGTGACGGTGCCATCGTCATTCGGCTCGACCTTCATGCCGTGCGCGGCGAGCGTCGTCAACTGGGCTGCGCTGAACTTGTCACCGCTCACGGTCGGCTCGAACTCGCCGTGCACCATGCTGTGAGCGCGGAATCCGACAGTGGCGAATTCGTTCGACACCGACGGATTGACACTCGGCTTGTAGCCGGAATACGAGGGCAGTGACACTCCCATCGCGGGCAGGAACTCCCGGTAGGTGATGTACTGGATCTCCGCGCCGACGACGCGCCGGGCGATCTGGAACCGGGTCTCCGGGCTGAGCTTCGCCGGGAGCCCGTCCGCGATGCGGTTGTGCTCGCGCGCGAACAGCGTCTGAATCGAGGTGAGTCCGCTGTTCTCGTTGGCGCGGACGTCGCCCGCGACGATCGCATCGCCGGGATCGCCCATGAGCGGCCCCATCAGATCCATCGGGGGAGCGCCCGCCTTGCTCGACGAGTGGGGGAGGTCGCCGTTCGGCAGGTAGAGGTCGTACCCGTTGGGCGCCTTGAGCCAGGCCAGACGGGCCGCCGTGCCGCCGTAGATCTGGCTGGCATCGATCACGCTGCTGTTGGTGTTGATCTGCTGGCGCGGGTTGGACGTGCCGGTGCCCGTGCCGGGCGCGGCGGGCGTGCGGTTGAAGCTCATCTGGCCGAGATCGTTCGCGAACTGCTCGAGCGGATCGTTCGAGTCGAACGGGATGGGGGCGTCCTCGGCCGGCGTCTCGTCGCGCAGGCCGATGTCGTGGTCGATGAACTGTCCCCAGACCCAGCCCCACTGGGAGACCTTGTTCTCGCTGAAGAGGTTCTGCCCGACATCGTTGAACACGCGGTTGCTGATGCGGCGCGGCGCCGGGCCGCCCTGCATCGACCCCACGCCGTCGGCGTAGTTGGCGGGGCCGAGGCGCACGTAGGGCGTTCCCGCCTGGCCCCAGGTGGCGTGCGCGACATTGCTGCCACTGCCGTCGAGCGTCCGCACCGACGTCAGCACATCAGAATCGCGCGGCGCGCGCTTGTTGCGATGCTTGTTGTTCTTCTGAGCGTCCTTCGTCTTGCCGTTGGCCGCCTGGAGGTTGCTCAGCTTCTTCGCATGGCCGCCGTGGACGTGGTGCTTCTTGTGGTGGTGCTTCTTGTGATGCTTGGGCTTGGGCTTGGGTTTCGGCTTCGACGCCTGCCCGCCGTGTGTCTTCGGCGGATGTGACTTCGCCTGACTCGCGCTGACCGTCAGAGCGAACAGCGCGACTGCGAGCACCGCGACGACAATGCCTCTATGTCGGTTCTCCCCCATGGCGGCTATTCATGGCACCTGGGTGCGAGGGCCGCGGGACGATACCGCCGAAGGCTTCACGAAGCGCCTCCGAGATGCCTGCTCGCATCGATCGGGCGACACGTTCGCGCACCGTCGGGGCACTGTCTCCAGGTTCCGGGAGAATCGCCCCGGCTGGTCTAGCGATTGCGGATGACGATCATGTCGCTGCCGCGGTAGAGCGGCTGCCCGTAGGCGTGCACATGCTTCGCCGAGTCGCTCTTGGTCGAGAGCACGGTGACCGCATAGCCCTTGGCGGTCGCCCGCCAGTTCGCCTTGTCCCGCTCCTGGTAGGCGATCAGCTGCTTCAGCTGCTTGCTGCTGTAGAGCTCGAAGCGGATGTCGGTGGCGAGCCGGCCGCGCAACTGCGGAAGCTGCCAGAGCAGCCAGTCGGCGTGACGGTCGTCGGCGATCACGCGCGTGTTCGGCGTGGCCAGCTCGTGGCCGATCGCCGCGACTCCCTGCGTCGGCCAGGCCCGTTCGAACCAGGCCGACGGACGCGTCGCGGCGAACGCGGCGAATCCGACGATCATCGCGACGCCGACGGCCGCGAGCGTGCGCGCCGGAATCGAGAGGCGCCAGGGTCGCGTCGGCAGCTCGTGGTCGACGAGCACGGGCAGGATGATCATGCAGGCCAGCCCGAACCAGACGATGCTGCGGATGGCGGTTACCGCGCTCACGAGCAGGATGACGAGCGCCAGCAGCTCGAAGCGGGTGAGGTGCCTGACCCCGCGCGCCACGAGCGCCGTGGCCGCGAATGCCGAGAGGTAGAACGCCGCGGTGAGGAGCGAGGGCGAGCTCACCTGCCACTCCTGAACGTACGTGCGGAGCTGCGGCGCCACGAGCATGTGGTGGTAGTAGCCGGCCAGCGAGAGGCCATAGGGCGAGACGAAGACGAGAGCCGGCGAAAGCACGAGCAGGACGGAGTCGAGCGTGCGCCCGCTCGCGCGGCCGTCACTGCCGTTGCCTCGCCGCGACTCCACGAGACGCGTGATGCCGCGCACGGCGACCAGCAGGGCGGCGAGCAGGACGGTGCCGTGGATGTTGGCCCACAGAATCAAGATGGGCAGGGCGAACAGCACGCGGCGGCTGGGGGCCTTGCTGTCGGAGATGAGCAGCCACAGCAGGCCGACGAAGAGCAGCGGCGCGAAGCTCTGCGCGCGCATCTGCAGCGCCCACGGCGCGAGCAGGCAGCCGACGGTCGCGACCAGCAGGATGCTCTTGTGCGATGCGCCCCTGGCGCGCGCGGCGGCCAGGCAGCCGGCGAAGGCTGCGGTCAGGAGCAGGCCGTGCGCGAGCAGCACCAGCTTGAGCCCGCCGAGCCGCTCGAGCGCGTAGAACGCGCACTGCGCGAGCCACTGCTGATCCGTCCAGTGGTCGCCGTGGGCCCACACGGTGAGCGTCTCGGTGTGCGGTAGCCCGTGCTGGAAGATCTCGCGGCCCATCACGAGGGTGAGCCAGCTGTCCTGCACGATCATCTCCGGAAGCAGCGTCGCGATCAGCGCGATGTAGACCCCGACCGCGACGACGAGCGGCGCTTCCCGCACGAGCAGCGCAACACCTGGAACCGTCCGGCTTCGCGCAAGCGAGCGCCGCGCGCTGGTTGCTCCGCCTTCCATGCCTCCATCGACATCGGCGCCTCCCTTGAAAGGGGGATGCCTCACGTGGGGGATCCGGCTGAAGCCAATCTCAGACGAGCGTGAGCTGCAGCTTGAGCGAGCCGGCCACGATGCAGCCGTTGGCGATCATCTTGTGCGGCATCCCGTGGATGCAGACGCTGTAGAAGGCGGGGTTCGGCCACGTGATCCGCTTGTCCGGGACATAGGTGCGGACGAGCGCCAGCGACCCCGACGCAACCCTTCGGGACCCGACCCGCACCACATAGCGCATGCGCGTGCGGAGCGAGGAATGCGCGTTCAGAGCAGTCAGGCGGAACGTTCCGTCGCCGATCGAGAGCTTCCAGTCAGGGGTGCTCGCGTGCTTGGCGCCGGACGGATCGCACTGGTCGGGCGCGGTCAGGCGGCGCGTGACCCCGCCCTGCTGCACCGTCAGGCTGACCGGCTCGATGGCCACGTCGTGACAGTTGCCGGCGCCGACCGGCGACCACGTGATGCCGCTGCTCGAGCGCCGCGCGGAGTAGCGCAGCGCGTCGCCGGCGTCGGTCGGGATGCTCAGCGCGACTGACTGCGCGCAGCGCGTGGCGTCCGTGTCGTCGGTCATGAGCCAGGTGGCGCTCGCCGCGAGAGCGGCGCCGCTCGCCGGCGCCTTGACCTCGAACTCGAAGTCGTGGGCGATCGGATCCGAGGCGGGCCGGATCTTACCCGCGTCGACGCCGAAGGCGACCGAGTCTTCCTCGTAGGACGGCCCCTCGAGAGCATCGAGCACGTTCGCGCCGACCCGCGCCTCGCGTCCCCAGGCCAGGGAAGAAGGTGCCGACCAGGTCAGGCCCGCCGGCAGGGCCGGGTCGCAAGCCGCTGCCGCATCGGCCGCGGCGGCGGGCGAGGCGGTGACAACCGAGGCGGCTGCGGCGATCAGGGCCGCGAGCACGGTGACGCTGCGCAGGCGAATCATGGACTTCTGTATCGACAGCGCACCGGGTCTCGGGCAATGCCTCCGGCGAGGGGTCGAGCTGAATGACACAAGCTTGCGGGGGTCGCTTGGCGCGCGGCTATATTGCGATCCGCCGTGCGCGCCATCGAGATCGCAGAGGATCGGTCTCTGGCCGTCGTCGACCGGCCGTGGCCCGAGCCTGGGCCGGGCCAGGTCGCAGTCGACATCGCGTTCTGCGGCATCTGCGGCTCGGATCTCCACTTCCGCGACGTCCCGGCGCTCTTCCCCGCGGGGACGGTCCCGGGCCACGAGATGTCCGGCTCGATCGGAGCGCTCGGCGAGGGCGTCGGCGGCTGGGGCGAGGGCGATCGCGTCTCGGTGCTGCCGTTCGCCCAGTGCGGCGAATGCGACGCCTGCCGCTCGGGTACCGAGCAGGTGTGCGGCACCGCGGTTGCCAACGGCGTCGGCCTGGGCACCGGCCGCCCCGGGGGCTACGCCGAGCGTGTGATCGTGGACGCGCGCATGCTCTTCGCGCTGCCGGATGCGGTCGACGATCAGGCGGGGACGCTCGTCGAGCCGACCGCGGTCGCCGTGCATGCCCTGTCTCGCGCGCACCTCGTTCCGGGCGAGCGATTCGCAGTCATCGGCGCGGGGCCGATCGGCCTCCTGACGGCGCTCGTCGCCCGCGAGCAGGGCGCCGAGGTGGTGTTGATCTCACGCAACCCGGGGCGCGCCCGGAGCGCCGAGCGCCTGGGCTTGCGGACGCTCGCTCCGGCCGAGGCCGCCGCCGCGCTGGCCGGCAACCCGCCCGCGGCGGTCATGGAGTGCGCCGGAACGGGAGCGGCGGTGGCGCTGGCCATCGAGCTCGTCGCTCCGCTCGGCCGGGTGCTCATGGTCGGGATGGCGCTCGAGCCCTTCCCACTCGACCAGCTGCCGCTGATCTTCAAGGAAGTCGATGTCCGCGGCGCGATCATCTACCGCCGCGCCGACTTCGACGAGGCGATCGCGCTGCTCGCCGCCGGGCGCATCCCGAGCGGCGAGCTGATCAGCGGAGCGGTCGGGTTCGACCGCGCAGAAGAGACGTTCCGGGCGCTCACGGCGCCGGGTAATCAGCGCGTCAAGGTGCTGCTCGACCCCGCGCTGTCCGGCTGACCGGCGTTACTCGGCCGCCGGCTGCCGGCGCGGGACGAAGCGCTCGAGGCGCCGGAGCTGCTGCCGCAGGCTGAGGCGCGCGTGCGTCCTCGTCGTGTGCGAAGTGTGCGATCGCTCCAAGGCCCGCACGATCGACTTCTCATCGGCGCCATCACGCACCATCGAATCGACGATGCAGCGCAGGTGGAAGTCGTTCGACTCGTGCTCGGCCAGGCGGCTCTTGACCGCCGACAGCAGCCCGCTCTCGCTGAACGGCTTGAGCACGTGGCCGGTCGTTCCGGCTGCCTGGGCGCGGCCCAGCAGCTCGGGATCGTTGGAGCCCGTGAGCACGAGGATCGGCGCGTCGGACTCCTCGCGGATCCGGCTTGCCGTCTCGACGCCGTCGAGCAGCGGCAGTCGCAGGTCGAGCAGGATCAGATCGGGCGCGTAGGCGCGCACGTGCTCGACGGCCTGGACGCCGTCGTAGGCCTCGGGGCAGACGTCGTAACCGGCGCCTTCGAGAATGCTGCGGACGTCTGCACTCACGATGGCGTTGTCTTCGACGGTGAGAATCTTCTTCGGTGGGGCGAGCGTCGTCATGGGCGACTCCTTCTGGAACGCTACGTTTCGTATCGTATTATAACAAGCTTTCTCCACGATGTTGCTGGAGAATCCTGCTCCCCGTGAGCCGTGGCGGCGGGCGAGGATCCCGCCACACCGGCCCGTCTCTGGTCGACGGGCCGGTGTGTTCACGAAAGGCGGGTCGTACGGGGCACGAGATCACGCGAGAAAGTACGGCTTCCCATGCAATGCAGCCGCGAGCGCGCAGAGCTCGTTACAACCAGGTCGTCCACCCCGCCGACCGGCAGTACGAGCATCGGCCCGGGAAAGGACGACCCGGGGTCAGCGCGCAACACCTTGCCTATCGCGGGACCACGTCGCCACGCGTTCAGGCTCTGGACGCGCAGTTGTAGCAGACCTGTCGGACTTTCGATCCGCTACGTTTCGTTGCGGCGATGATCGAGTTCTTCCAGATCACCGGCAGCTCGTCGTTCGCGGTGCGCTGCGCGCTCGAGGAGATCGGTGTCGAGTACCGCGCGATCGACGTCGTGCCGTTCGATCGCGACCAGACGCCGGAGCTCGCCGAGCTGAATCCCTGGCGCACCGTGCCCGCTCTGCGCGACGGCGACGCCCAGGTCCACGAGATCGGCGCGTGCCTCATGTACCTGGCCGAGCGCTTTCCGGAGGCGGGGCTCGCGCCGGCCATCGGTGATCCGGCCCGCGGCGCCTATCTGCGCTGGCTCGGCTGGCTGGCCGGCACGTTCCGGCCGCTCTGGGAACGCGTCATGGCGCCGCGCTTCTTCACCACCGAGTCCGAGCCCGGCGTGCGCGCCAAGGGGGTCGCCGACCTCGAACGCGTGGGCGAGTACCTCGAGGAGCAGTTGGCAGGGCGCACGTGGTGCCTGGGCGAGCAGTACAGCGTCGCCGACATCTACCTCTACATGCTCGTCGGCTGGCAGCACTACAAGCCCGGACTGCTGATCGGGGGCGAGGCCGTGCAGGCGCACTACTGGCGTGTCGGCGCGCGGCCCGCGATCGCCCGGGCGCGCGCACTCGACGACCTCGACGAGCGGCAGATCCGCTTCCACCCGGAGCTCCGCGGCGGCAAGCCGGTCGAGGCCCCGAAGGTGACGTTCGACTTCTAGACCTGGAGGGCCGTGACGTCCGCCAGGATGGCGTCCGGCCGGCGTGCGGGCGGGCGCGCCGCCGCCGCTTCCTCGGTGCCGACGCCGGTCAGGACGAGCGCCGAGCGAGCTCCGGCGCGGCGGGCCATGGCGATCTCGAGCTCGAGGTCGTCGCCCACGACGAGGGTGCGCGCCGGCTTGACTCCGAGCACACGGCAGGCCTCGCGCAACGCGACGGGCGACGGCTTGCCGAGCGTGAGGGCCCGCGCGCCGGTCGTCTGGCGGATGCCCGCGGCGACGGCGCCGGACCAGCCGGGAGCCGCTCCGCCGTTGACCGAGAAGACGCTCGCCGTCGATGTGGCGAGCAACGGCGCGCCCGCCCAGATCGACTCGCAGGCGGCCCGCAGCGCCGCGTAGGTGAGGACGTCGTCCCAGCCGACGAGCACGATGTCGGCGACCGCCGGCTCGGCGGTTCCGATCGTCTCGATGCCGAGGTCGCGCAGCGGCGCCACCACGCCGGGGCCGCCCAGTACGAGCACCGACTTGCCCGGGTGGCGGCGAGCGATCCAGCGCGCGGCGACGACCGCCGGGTTCATGAACTCCTCGTCGGCGATCGCGAACCCGAGGGCGCGGATGTCGGCCGCGTACTGCACCGGCGGGCGGCCGGTGCCGTTGGTGAAGAAGAGCACGCGGCGCCCGCTGGCCCGCACGCGCGCGACGGCCTCGGCCGCGCCCGCGATGGGGTGCGCTCCCTGCGGACCGCTCGGATCGTTGGCGTGCAGGAGCGTCCCATCCACGTCGAAGACGACCGCGTCGATGTCGTCGAGCAGGCTCATCGGGCGTGCAGGCGCACCCCGGGCGCCGTGACGGTGATCTCGCGCAGCGTGCGCTGCGTGATGCCCTCGACGAGGCTCACGACGGGGTGCCGGGCCGGCGCGGGCGCGCCGGCACCGCGGTGCGCGAGCATCGCGTCGACCTGGTCGGCGGGGAGCATCATCCGCAGCAGCAGCAGCTCGTCGCTGATCTTGTCGCCGTAGCGCGCCCGTGCCTCGCCGAGGTCGAAGCGGTGCTCCTCGCGCGCGAACTGCTCGGCCTTCGGCGATGCCAGCACGGTCGCCGCGACGTCGGGATCGAGCTCGCCGGGCGTCGGGCCGTACTGCCCCAGCACGTACTTGACGACCTCGTCCGGGATCTGCGAGTAGCGCACGCCGGTCGTCACGTTGAGGAACGCCTGCACGCCCACGAACTGCGACAGCGGCGTCACCATGATCGGCCAGCCGAGCTCTTCGCGCACGCGCGGGATCTCTGCCAGCACCTCGTCCCAGCGGCTCTCGAGCCCGACCTCGCGCAGCTGCCGGCGCAGCGTGGCCGTCATGCCGCCGGGGAGCTGATGGCGGTAGATCGAGACGTCGTATTCGGCCGGGACGCCGACGGGCCGGCCGATGCGCGCCGCCAGCGCGCTGAAGTAGGCGGACATCTCGCCGAGCGCGTCCTCGTCGAGCTCCACCGCGAAGCCCTCTGCGCGCAGGTTCGCGACGGTCTGCTCGGCGGACGGCTGCGATGTGCCGTTCGCCAGCGGCCTGACGGCGGTGCACACGAACGACGCGCCGAGACGGGCCGACTCGAGGTAGACGAGCGGCGCCATCGTCGCGGTGCAGTGCGAGTGCACCTCGAGCGGCAGCTCCGGCGCGGCGGCGCGCAGGGCGGGGACGAGCGTGCGCACGCGCTCGGGCGTCAGGAGCCCGCCGGGATCCTTGAGGTTGAGCACGTCGACATCCGCGCTCGCCGCGATCTCTCTCGCGCGCGCGGCGTAGTACTCGTCGCTGTGCACGGGGCTGATGCTGTAGACGAGGCCGACGAGCACCTCGTCCGCGCCCTCCTCCTTTGCCATGCGGGAGACGCGCAGGTCGGTCTCGACGTCGTTCATCGACTCCGACACCCAGACCCGCCGGATCCCGTTGCGGATGACGCAGCGCAGCGCGAGCCGCATCACGTCGATGGGCGCTCGCTCCCAGGCCATGAAGCGCATGCCCGGCGTGATGAATCCGAGCGGCGTCTCGGGCATCCGGTCGCGCACCGCGCGAATGCGCTCCCACGGATCCTCGGCGTGCGCGCGCACGGCCATCAGCATGTGCGTGCTGCTCGTGAAGTCGATCGCGTGAAAGCCGACGCGGTCGGTCACGGGCGCGATCTCGGCCATCATCGCGGTGGTCAGCGCATCGGCGCTCCAGAGGCTCTGGTGCCCGTCGCGGACGGTCGTGTCGATCGAGCCCGATCATGCGGGGCGGATGCGGAAGAGCACGTCGCCGTACTGGACGGGCTCGCCGTTGGCGACGCAGACCTCAGCCACCACGCCGCTGACGCCTGCAACGACGGCGCTCATGAGCTTCATGACCTCGAGGATGCAGACCTGTGTCCCCGCCTCGACGGTGCTTCCGACCTCGACGAAGGCCGCCTCGCCGGGGCCGGGGGCTCGGTAGAACGTCCCGACCATCGGCGCGCTGACGTCGACGAGGTCCTGCGGGGCCTCGGCGGCCGGGCGTGCCGGCGCCGCGGCCTCGCCGGAGGTGACGGGGAGGCCGTTCTCCCCGCGCCGGAAGCGGATGGTGAGGCGCGGCGTCTCGAGCTCGAACTCGTCGAACTGCGATTCGTCGACGAGCCGCAGGATCTCCCTGACGTCCTCCGGTGTGAGATCGGGCGAGTCGCTCATTCCTTCGGCTTCGCCAGGCCGCCGGTCATCGTCGCGGTGATCAGCGCCATCGCGTTGCCGGCGGTCGCCCGCGGCCGGGGCTTGTTGCTCCACACCGTCTCGGGCCTGCTCTGCAGGATGAAGAGCTCGCCGAGCCGGCGGTCGATCGCCCACTCGACGTCCTGAGGCCGGCCGTAGTGCGCCTCGATGCGCCGCCCGATCTCGGCCACGCGGGCCAGTTCTTCGTCGCTCAGGCAGGCGACCGCCTGTCGTTCGCCGGAGACGTCGCGGGTGACCGTCGTCGCCGCCGCGGGATCGGCCACGACCTCGGTGGCCTTGGCGCCGATCTGGCGGCGCACGATCTCGCGCGTCACCTTCGAGACGAGGAAGGAGTCGGGCGTCACCTCCCCGCCCACCACCGAGCTGCCGAGGCCGTAGCTCGCGTCGATGGCGATCGACGAGCGATCCCCCGAGACGGGATTGAGCGTGAACATCACGCCCGCGACGCGCGCATCGACCATGTACTGGACGGCCACGCTCATGCCCCCGCGCGTGATCCCGTGCTCCGCGCGATATGCGACGGCCTCGGGGTTGTGGAAGCTCGCCCAGCAGCGGCGGATGCCGTCCAGCACGGCCTCGAGCCCGCAGATCCAGAGGTAGGTGTCCTGCACGCCCGCGAAGCTCGCGTCCGGCATGTCCTCGGCGATCGCGCTGGAGCGCACGGCGACCGGGCGGATCTTGCTTGCCGACGAGGGCGCCGAGCCTCGCGTAGGCCTCGGCCACGGCCTCGTCGATGTCGTCGCGTTCGTGTGCCGCCGTGGTCACCGCGAAGCCCGGCGGCACCGGGAAGCCCGCCCCGGTCAGCTCGCCGAGGTTGGCGCACTTGCCGCCGACGAGCTCGGTCTGGTCGGCGCGCAGCTCGTCGAACGGAATGGCGTAGCGGGCGTCGGTCATGTCACGTGAGAATCGTGACCGTGCCGTTGTCGCCGTCGACGCGGACGCGGTCACCCGTCTTGATCATCTTCGTCGCATGCCCGGTGCCGACGACGGCGGGCAGTCCGTACTCGCGGGCCACGATGGCGGCGTGCGACATCATCCCGCCGATGTCGGAGACGGCCGCGGCGATCTTGGGGAAGACCGGGCCCCAGCTCGGCGCCGTGACCGAGCACACGAGCACCTCGCCCTGCTGCACGGTGCCGATCTCGTTGACGTCGCGCACCACGCGCGCGAGGCCCTCGGCGATGCCGGGCGAGGCCGCGTAGCCGCGCACGTCCTCGTCCTCGGTCTGGCTCGCCCAGGCGCGCAGCCGGTCGGCGGTGACGCCCCAGAGCAGCTGCACCGTCGGATCGTTGATGACCTCGGGCACGACGCCCAGCGCGGGCGGGGGCGTCCACTCCGAGAGGCGCGCGAGGATCTCCTTGCGGCGCTCGACCCGCGGCGGCCAGTAGACCGTGCCGCGTGCGGCCGTGCCGCCCGACCACGCCAGGCCGAGGTCGGAGAGCGCCTCGTGCACCTCGTGGATGTTGAGGTAGAAGACGTCGTCGGCGTCCTCGAAGAAGCCGTTCTCGGCCATCACGGCGCCGATCTCGCGCATCTTGTTGAAGAACAGCGACGTGCCCCAGTGCTCGATGAAGAACTTGTGGCCCTCGGCGTGCGGGAAGACGTGGCGGCAGAGGCCGAGCATCTCCTCGAACGCCTTGCGCTCCTCGTCCGTCGCGAGCAGTTGCGAGTACTCGCTCGCGATGCGCTCGCGCTCGGCCAGCAGTCGCTCCTTGGGGCGGTCGAGGCTCGTGCCCGCGCGGATCTGCGCGATGTAGCCGGTGATCGCCGTGAACGGCAGGCGGAGATCGTCGGCCCAGGCGCGGTGGTGGTGGTAGAAGCCGTCGCCCGTCGACATGAAGAACCAGGGGTGCTTGCGCGACTCCAGATCGGCGATCCAGGCGCGGCCGGCCTCGCTCGTCTCCAGCTCGGCGAGCACCTCGGCGGGCGTGCGGCCATCGGCGAAGGAGCCGTCGACGCCCAGCTCGAGCGCCACCGCCGCGAGCGCCTTGAGCTCGTCGTCGGGGCGGAACATCGTCGTGTCGTAGCCGGCGATCATCTGCGTCATGACCTGCATTCCCATGTCCGGGAACGCCTGCTGGCAGAACTGGAAGAACGTGAGGTACGCGCCGTAGGCCAGCAGCAGGAGCTCGAAGTGCAGCTGGTTGAGCTCGTTGTAGAGCCCGATGCAGTGGTCGTAGGCCGTCATCAGGCGGAAGTTCGAGCCGAGCTTGTGGTCGTGCAGCAGCTCCTGCTCGTCCTCCAGCTCCGGGAGGCGGGGCACCTCGAGCGCCGTGAGCTCTTCGATCGCGCTGTCCACCGCGGTCTGCCAGCGCTCGACGAGCATGTCCCAGTTGCCGTAGTAGAAGCCGATGCGCGGCAGGAACACCGCGAGCCGCTTCTCGATCTCGGCGGGGTCGCTGACCTCGTTCGCCGTGATGTAGACGTAGCCGTTGACGACGCGGTGCTCGATGCCGAGCACGGTCGGGATCTGGAAGACGCGGCCCTGGTAGAGGCCGATCGAGAGGTAGCACGACTCGGCCGTGATCATGTCGAAGGCCGGCATCGGCTCCGGGAAGTGCATGCCGTTGTAGAACCAGAAGCGGTTCTCCTCCGCCTCGCGCCGCTCGGGATCGAAGAGGAGGTAGTACGGATACATCTCCTCCCAGCCCTCGGCGCCGTCCGGAGTGGGCACGTCGAACGGGCTGAGGAACTTCGACTCGGCGCTTGGCTCGGTCATGCAGGCCTCCTGGCGGACTCGATACGGGTGAGCACCGGCGTCATCTCACCGCCGCGATCGTATCGGCCGCGCGCGTCCGCCACGCACGCGCCCGGCAGGTGTTGAGATTTACTCGAATAGCCACCCAGGTCGAACGCCTCGGCGATCAGCTCGTACGACCGGCGGCGCGCGCCGTGGTCGTACGTGATCGTCACGATCATCAGCTCGTCGGCCTCGTACTCGGCAGCGACCGCTTCCAGTCCGGCGCGGACGACGTCGGGCGTGCCGACGACGACGCGCCGGCTGGCCGCGGCGGCGGCCTCGCCTTCTTCGGCCAGGAACGCCAGGGCCGTCTCGACCGGCGGGACGGCGATCAGCCGGCCGCGGCGCAGCAGCGTGATCGCCATGCGCTGGCTGGACGCGAGCCTCTGGGCTTCCTCGTCGCTGTCGGCGCAGATCGCCGAGACGCAGACCGCGAGCTCCGGCTCGCGCACGGCGCTGTGAGGGCTGGAAACGCGCGCGGTAGAGGCGGGCGTTCTCGGCGGCATCGGGGTTGATGAAGTCGGCGATCGAATAGGGCAGCCCGAGCTGACCTGCCCAGACCGCGCTCTGCGGCGAGGAGCCGAGCAGCCAGACGTCGGGCTTGCCGGGCGCGCCGGGTAGTGCCGCGAGGCGCGCGAACGGGTGATCGGCCGGGAAGTCGTCCTCGAAGTAGGCCAGCAGCTCGGTGATCTGCTCGGGGAAGTCGTCGGGCGACATCTGCCGGCGGTCGCGCTGCAGCGCGAACATCGTCTCGCGATCCGATCCAGGCGCGCGGCCGATGCCGAGGTCGACGCGATCGCCGTGCAGGCCGCACAGGATGCTGAACGTCTCCGCGACCTTGAGCGGGCTGTAGTGCGGCAGCATCACGCCGCCGCTGCCGACCCGGATGCGCTCGGTCACGGCGGCGATCTCGGCGATCAGGATCTCCGGCGCGGCGCTGGCCAGCATCGGCATCCCGTGATGCTCGGCGACCCAGTAACGGGCATAGCCGAGGGCGTCGGTCAGGCGCGCGAGGTCGATCGTGTTCCTGAGGGCCTGCGCGCCCGTGCCGCCCTCGGCGATGGGCGATTGGTCGAGGACGCTGATCCGCAGCGCGGTCAACCAGCCGCGGCCGGCTCCAACGACCCGTCCTCGCCCTGCAGGCCGTGGCGCCACTTGCGCAGCAGATCGTGCACGCCGGCCGCGCCGATGATCTCCTCGTCCGGCAGCGGGAGGTCGACCGGCGCGAGGATGAACGGCCGGGTCTGCGGGCCGCCGAGGCCGCCGTGGAACGAGATCAGCTCCTCGAATGCGCAGCCCTCTTCCAGCGCCGGGTCGTAGAAGCTGCCGACCATGATGTCGGCGACGTCCGCGAAGCCGTCGGTGCGCAACAGGTGGCGCGGCGCCGTCGGCGAGAACGCTGCCAGGGGATCGTCGCCCTCGATCCGCCCGTCCGCCAGGTGGTGCTTGCCGCTCGCACCGAGCGCGAGTGCTCCGTGCTCGGAGGAGCGCACCATGATCCAGCCGACGTGCGGGTGCTCGCAGAGGGCCGGGATGAGGCGCGGGTGGCGCTCGTTCAGCTCCTCCATCGTGAGCCGGCGCTTCTCCTCCATGAGGTAGATCAGCCCGAGGTTGCCCGAGCCCAGCACGACGGCGTCGCGGCCGGAGACGTCGTTCTTCTTCGGCTTCTCCGGCTTGCCGGTGGCCTCGCCCATGGCGTGACCGACCATCGCGTGCTGCTCGTCGCCGCCCGCGAACTCCTTCACGTCGGTGGCCTCCAGCGAGCGCGAGACGAGGTCGTCGAGGCCGTAGCCGTTGCGCTGCTTGAACGTCGCGCCCTGCGTCTGGCCGTGATCCGAGAGCACGACGAGCTTGTACGGACGAGGGGCATAGCGCCGTGCCCGGTCGATGCGCGCGAACTGCTGGTCGAGCTTGCGCAGCGCCTCGAGCGTGTCCGAGCGCTCGATGCCGGAGTGGTGCGCCACCTCGTCGTAGCTCGAGAACGTCGCATACACGGCCGGGCGCCCGCGCATCATGTCGGTCAGCACGCCGTACACGATCAGGTCGCGCACGATCACGCACATCACGCCGCGCAGATACGGGTAGATGCCCCCGCGGTGGCCGCGCGGCCGCACGTCGCGGCGCTTCTGGCGCAGTGCATCCGTGTACTCCACCAGGACCTCGAAGATGAACAGCACGAACGAGCGCGTCACGTTGAAGCCGTTCGCGAAGAAGGCTCGATATCCGGGATTCGCCTTCTTCTCGGCCTCGATCCGGGAGACGGTGAGGATCACCTCGTCCGCCTCGCCCGAGAGCAGGTTCCCGCGGCTCGAGCCGCCGTTCACGAGCAGGCCGATGCCGGTCGCGTGCCGCCGCTCGAGCTCGGCGCAGTCATCCGGCGCCGAGCACGCCATCAGCGTGCCCTTCTCCTTCTCGACCCAGCGGAAGGCCGGGATGTTCTCGTTGGAGCCGAGCAGGATCCCGGCCTGGCTCGCGCCGGTCTGCGAGGAGAGGTCGGTCTCCCACTCGACCAGCTGGTGCGAGTGCTCGGTCAGCCATTTCGCCATGTGGGGCGCTGAGCCGTCGCGCATCGCGCGCTGCAGCACGGGCAGCGCGAGCCCGTCGATCTCGAGGTAGATGATCCCCGGCACGTTCGTGCGCGTCGCTCCGCCCTGGCGCCGCGCGATCCGCTGGGTGACCTGGATCGTGTACGTGTCGTCGTCGTTGGTGCCGAAGATGATCGACAGGACGACGCTCACCGCTGCCACGACGAGCGCTGCGAGCAGCGCCCAGCCGAAGTTGTCGACCTCGTAGCTGTGGTCGATGAGGTTGCTCGCGGCCAGCAGCACGAGGGCGTTCAGTATCAGGATCAGGATGAAGCCCAGCCCGATCATGAAGGGCAGGCGGAGCGCTGCCAGAAGCGGCGGGAGGAGCGCGTTCAGCAGGGCGACCACCGCGGCCATCCAGAGCGCGTCCCAGCGGTCGACGATGTTGACGCCCGGGAGGATGATTGCGGCGACAAGCAGCGCGATCGCGGTCAGGAACCACGAGATCAGCAGTCGTACCGGCTTGAATTTCGGCTTGTCCGGTTCCCACGAGACCGGTTCGCCGTATTCGCTCGGCGCGGCGGTAGTCGTCATGTCGTCTCGTCTCCGTTCATGTGATGAGAGCCGAGATTCCATGTGAGTGGAACGACGATCTGTTCGCGGCTGAGGATCGCGGCACGGGCAGGCAACTATCGCCCACCCCTCGGGACGGTGTCAACGAGGTGCCCGACCTCACCCGGGTGAAGAGCCGCGATCACGCACCGCCGTGCGGCAGCTGGGCTCGCACCATCCACTGCTGCTCCTCGAGCGCGCGCACGACCTCGACGAGGACGTCCTGCGAGGCGGCGTCGAGGTCGGCGAGGCGGTCCATGCGCGCCCGCGCCAGCTCGCTGGTCTCGGCGATGCGGTGCGCCAGCTCGCGCACGACCTCGTGATCCTCGATCGCGCCGACCTCGAGCGGTCGCGCATTGCTGCGCGCAGCAACCGCACCGGCCTGGCCGTCGGGGAACGTGCCGATGGTGACGGCGCGCTCGGCGACCGTGTCGGCGAGCCCCTGCCAGGCAGCGACGAGCTCGTCGAGCTGAAGGTGAATGAGTCCGGAACGCCGGCCCGACCACGCTCCAGTGAAGCTGCTTGCCCACGAGCGTCAGATCGACGAGATCGACGAGCGTGGCCTGCAGCTCACGACCAGCCTCCTGCCGAAGGTGCGGATCGATCGTCGGCAAATGCGTGGGAGTAGAAGTGGAAGCCATGGTGTCTCCTCGTGTAGCAGCAGAAGCTCCAGACTAATGCCGAGTCACAAACCCGGCACACATATCAAGGGTCTGGCCCGTACAGGCGGGGTCTGACCCCACCTGTACGGGTCTGACCCCAGGTGTCCGTTTTCGGCCGCAACGCCACTGGGCATGCGGAAAGTCGAAGCTCAGCAGCCGCGAGTCGAGAAGCTCCCCATCCGGATGGCCGGGGTGCCGAAGTGCCGCAAACGGCTTGGTTGCGTGCCCGTACACACGGGGTCAGGCCCGTACAGGCGGGGTCAGACCCGGCCTGGACGCGCCAGACCCCAGATGTTCGCTCTAGGTGGGGATTCGCCCGTAGAAGAGGCGGTAGGTCTCTTCTTTCAGGCGTTGGCCTGGGGTTCTTGCGTAGGAGAGGACGGCGTTTACTCGCATCTGGTTGCCTTCGACCGGTGTGACTCGGTGCGGGCTCCAGTGGCCCCGGAAGAGGGCCAGGGTGCCGGGGGCTCCCGACATCGTGCGGACGCGGTCGCTTGTGCCGGCGAGGAGGGCGCGGACGCCTTCGTCGTTGCGGTCATCGGCGGAGCGCAGCATCGGCGCGAACTCGAAGCCGCCGCCGGAGTGGGGGGCCTGGAGCATCAGGGTCACGACGAAGTCGGCGTTGTCGAAGTGCCAGCCGAGCTCGTCGCCGGGCAGGTAGTACATGTAGTTCAGCGCGCCGAGCGGATCGTCCGAGCGGTAGAGCGGCTCGAGCTCGAGTGCTGCGCTGACGAAGCGCAGGAGCTCGTCGGATTCGTACAGGAGGCGGACCGGGCGAGTCGGCGGGGATGGCGTCGAACGCCGTGCCCTCCTTGGCCGAGCGGATGCGCACGCGACGCGGGTCGTCTTCGGGCAGGGACTCGGGTGCCAGGCCGGAGAACTCGATGTCGTGCGTCTGGTCGGTTCGGTACGCCTGATCGTGCAGCGAGAGCGCGCTCTCGACGGCGACCGTCGTCGTCTCAGGGCGTAGGAAACCGGGCAGGTCGCAGGCGCCGACCGCGTGGAGCGCGGTGCGCGCGCGCTCGATCAGCGCGCGGCCGGCCGGTTCGTCGAGCCGGTCGATCGGGTACTGCTCGAGGTCGACGATCTGAGGCAGAGAGAGGGCAGTCACGTCGCGAAGCCTACTCAGCGCTTGTGGGTAGACTCGTCGGCGATGCAGATCGGCAAGGCGACGGCTCCTGTCAGCCACATCTGCCAGGCCTATCCCGACCGGGTCGAAGTGCGGGGGCGCGACCTCTGCGGCGACGTCATGGGCAGGCTGAGCTTCAGCGAGTACTTCTACCTGCTGCTCACCGGCGATGAGCCGACCGACGACCAGCGCTACTTCCTCGACCTCGTGCTCGTCGCCATCGCCGAGCACGGGATGATGCCCACCAACGTCGCCGCGCGCATGACGCTGGCGGCCGATCCCGATTCGCTGCAGGGTGCGGTGGCCGCCGGGATCCTGGGCTGCGGACCGGTCATCCTCGGCACCGCCGAGGTGTGCGCCCGGCTGCTCGCCGAGGCACAGGCGAAGGTGGCCGCGGGCGGCGAGCCGCCGGCCGTCGCCGGCGAGCTGGCCCGGGCGATCCACGCCGAAGGTGAGCGGGCGCCGGGGTTCGGGCATCCGGTACACCGGCCGCTCGATCCGCGTGCCGAGCGCATCCTCGAGCTCGCCGACGCGCGCGGCATCAGCGGCCCGCACGTGCGCCTCGCGCGCGACTTCCGCGTCGCCGTGGCCGAGGCCTGGGGCAAGCCGCTGACGATGAACGTCTCCATGCCGATCGCCGCGGTGATGCTCGACCTCGGCTTCCCGGCCGCGAGCGTCAAGGCCATTCCGGTGCTGGCCCGCACGGCGGGCCTGCTCGCGCACCTGGCCGAGGAGCAGCAGCAGCCGATCGGCTTCCTCATGGCCGGTAGGGCCGAGGAGGCCATCTCCTACGAGCCGCCGGCGGGTGCCGCGCCGTGATGCTCGCACCCGAGGTCGAGGCGCTGCCGTGGGCCGAGCAGCTCGCGATCGACGACGCCTCCTACCGCTCGCAGACTCGACTACCTGTTCGAACGCTCGGCGTTCTACCGCGACAAGCTCGCGGCTGCCGGATTCGGCTCGGCAGCCGCTGCGGGGGGCCTGGCCGGCATCGCGGCGCTGCCGCTCACCGACAAGCGCGAGCTGCGCGAGCGCTGCACGCCCGAGAATCCGATCGGCGAGCACCTCTGCGCCACGCGCGAGGAGATCGTCCGCGTCTACTCCACCAGCGGCACGACCGGCACGCCCAGCTTCGTCCCGCTCACGGCCGCCGATCTCGACAACTGGATCACCGCCTCGGCGCGGAGCTACGCGGCCTCCGGCATCGTCGCGGGCCAGCGCATCGTCTCGACCTACAACGCCGGGCCGTTCGTCGCGGGCGCGGCGCTCGCGTCGTTCGACCGCATCGGGCTCTGCCACATCCCGGTCGGAACCGGCAACAGCGAGCGCCTGATGCTCTCGATCGACTTGCTGCGTCCCGAGGCCGCGGTGCTCACGCCTTCGTACGCCGAAGTACCTGATCGAGTGGGCGGCCGATCGCAACATCGATCTGCCAGCCTCGAGCGTGCAGCGCATCCTCGTCGCGGGCGAGCCGGGCGGCGGTGAGCCGTCCTTCAGGGAGAAGCTCGAGGAAGGCTGGGGCGCGAAGGTCACCGAGGCTATGGGCATCGGCGACATCGGGGTCTCGCTGTGGGGCGAGTGCGAGCAGCAGGACGGGATGCACCTGGGAGCGCGCGGCTTCATCCACCCCGAGTTGATCGATCCCGAGACGGGCGCCGCGGTCGCAGCTGGAGGATGGCGCGACCGGCGAGCTCGTGCTCACGCACCTGCGGCATCGCGGCGCGCCGCTCCTGCGCTTCCGCACGCGCGACCACGTACAGGTGCGCATGAGCCCGTGCGCGTGCGGTCGCACCGGCCCGCGGGTGCGCTGCATCGGGCGTACCGACGACATGCTGATCGTGCGCGGCGTCAACGTCTTCCCCTCCGCGGTGCGCGAGGTCGTGAGCGGGTTCGCACCGCGGGTCAGCGGCCACATCCTGGTGCGGCCGCAGTCCCCGGGCGTCAAGCAGGAGCCGCCGCTGCCGGTGAGCGTCGAGCTCGCCCGCGAGGCCGCGGCCGACGACGGGCTCGCCGAAGAGATCCGCGAGCGGCTGCGCAGCGTTCTCATCGTGCAGGCCCGCGTCGAGCTGGTGCCCTGGGGCAGTCTTCAGCGCAGCGAATACAAATCGAAGCTCGTCGAACACTAAGCCGAGGTCGCACATGCGGAAGCTTCAGAGCCAGGGCGTCCACCACATCACGATCGTGGGCGCCGACCGGCAGACGTCGATCGACTTCTGGGAGGGCCTGCTCGGCATGCCGTTCGTGTTCGAGCAGCCCAATCTCGACAACCCGGGTGAGAGCCACCTCTACTTCGAGCCCGGCGACGGCCGCCTGATCACGGTCTTCACCGACGAGTCGCGGACGCCCGACCCGACCCGCACCGCAACCGATCCGGGTTGCGTCCACCACATCGCGCTCTCGCTCTCGCAGGCCGTCTTCCACCAGGCCGTAGAGCGGCTCGACGAGCGCGGGATCTCGCACAGCGGCGTGAAGGATCGCGGCTTCATGGACTCGATCTACTTCGAGGATCCGCTGGGCCTGACGATCGAGCTCGCGTCGTATCGCTTCGAGCCGCCCACGGGATTCAGCCATTCGCAGGTGCTGCTCGAGGCGCACAAGATCCGTGTCGAGCGGGGCGACTACAACATCGACCAGGTGCACCTGGCGGACGCGATCGAGCTGCTCATGCGGAACTCGCGCGAGTCGCTGTCCGACGAGCGAACGAACGTCTGAGAACGCCTACCGGGAAGCGGGGCCGTGACATGTCCACCATGAAGCTGCACGTGCTGAAGCCGAGCGTCAACAACCTCTCGGTGCGCATCTTCGTGCGGGCCGCGGGACTCGACGCCGAGGAGGTCGACGTCTGGGGCACGACCACCTCGCCCGAGTTCCTCGAGAAGAACCCGGCGCACCTCACGCCGATGATCGAGGAGCGCGGGCCTGCCGCGCGCGACGCTCTGGGAGAGCTGCGCGATCATGCAGTACCTCTGCAACAAGCACGATCTCGTCGAGTTCTACCCGCGTGATCCGGCGCAGCGGGCGATGGTCGACAGCGCGATGTTCTACCTCATCGGCACGCTCTACCCGCTGGTCGCCCGCGCCACCTATCCGGCGCTGAGCTTCCCGCAGTACCCGGGCGAAGTAGGCACCTCCGACGCCGACGATGCGATGAAAGCCAAGGCCCAGCAGGACGCCATGGCGGCCATCGCCGAGCCGCTCGACGTCTACCGCTCCTTCTACCTGGACGGCAAGCAGTTCATCGGCGGCGCGTCGCCCAGCATCGCCGACATCCGCCTGGCCGCGACGCTCGAGTTCCTGCAGGCCATCGACTACCAGCTCCCGGACTGGGCCACGACCTACATGGCCGCGATGGAGTCGTCGCTCGGAGCTGCGTACTCCGAGCCGGCAGCCGACGTGCGCGGCTACATCGCCTACGTCAAGTCACAGGCCTGAGCTTGGCCGTTCGTGGATAGACGCCCGCTCGGCAGCTCGGGCATCGAGGTATCGGCGCTCTCGCTCGGCTCCTGGCGGACGTTCGAGCGCGTCCCGCGCGAGCAGGCGCTGGCGGTCATGCTGGCCGCCCGCGAAGCGGGGATCAGCTTCCTCGACGACGCGCGCTACGGCACGGGCGCCGGGATCTCCGAGGTGCTCTTCGGCGAGCTCTTTCGCGCCGCGGCCTGGTGTCGTGGCGAGGTCGTCATCGCCAACAAGCTGTGGTGGGAGTTCTGGCCCGAGCAGACCGCAATGCAGGAGCTCGATGCCTCGCTCGCGCGCATGGGACTCGACTACCTCGACCTGGAGTACTCGGCTCCGCTGCCCGAGGGACTCGAGGTCGCCGATGCCGTGCAGGACATCGCGCGGCTGATCGAGTCGGGCAAGCTGCGCGCCTGGGGCGTGCTCAACTGGGAGCCCGGCCAGATCGCGGAGGCCGCACGCATCGCGGGCGTGCTCGGCCTGCCCGCACCCTGCGCGGCGCAGCTGCGCTACAGCCTGGTCGAGCGCGCAGTCGTGGAGGGCGCAGCCATGCGCGATGCGCTCGGCGAGGCCGGCGCGAGCGTCGTGGCCTCCGCCAGCCTCGCGTTCGGGGCGCTCAGCGGGAAATACGCCTCGCCGGACGGTGCCGGCGGCCGCATCGCGGACGAGCTCGACGATCCGCGCTTCGCCGCCGCGCTGGCCGCTGCCGCACCGCTCGGACAGCTGGCGGCGCGCCTGGGCGTCGCTCCGGCCACGCTCGCCTACGCGTTCGCGCTGGCGCATCCGGCCGTCGCGAGCGTCGTCTTCGGCGCCACGCGCCCGGAGCAGATCGCCGAGAACGTCGCCGCGGCCGACGTGCTGAGACGCCTCGACCACGCCGCACTCGCAGAGCTGGCGCCGGATCGGCGCGCCAGGCTAGAGCGCCACGCAGCGGAAGCCGACGTTGCCCGACGAGGAGTCGGGCGTCAGGGCGTTGCGGGCAGCGACGCGGTAGCGGCGGCAGTACGAGGCGTGACAGAGATACGACCCGCCGCGCGCGACCCGGTGCGTGCCGCGCGACGGACCCTGCGGGTTCGTGTCGCGGTCGCGCGCGTATGCATCGGGCGCGAACCAGTCGGCCGTCCACTCCCAGACGTTGCCCGTGGTGTTGAAGAGCCCGTAGCCGTTCGGCTCGTAGGTGCCGACAGGGCACGTTCCGTAGAAGCCGTCCGCATTGGTGTTGCGTGCCGGGAACTCGCCCTGCCAGACATTCATGCGATGCTCGCCATCCGGCTCCATCTCGTCGCCCCACGGGAAGACCGCGCCCTCGAGACCCCCGCGCGCGGCGTACTCCCACTCGGCCTCCGTCGGCAGCCTCGCGCCGGCCCACTCGCAATACGCGACGGCGTCGCTCCACGAGATGTGCACGACCGGGTGATCGTCGCGGCCGTCGAGATCCGACTGCGGCCCTTCCGGGTGCCGCCACCAGGAGCCCTCGACCTGCCGCCACCACTCCGCGTTGACGACGCCGCGCGTGGGCGGGAAGTCGTCCGGGAGCAGCCCGCCGAACACGAACGACCACTTGAAGCGCTCCGCCTCCGTGAAGTATCCGGTGGCCTCGGCGAAGCGCGCGAATTCGGCATTCGTGACGGTGTGCGGCGCGATCGCGAACGCGTCGAGCCTGACGCGCCGCGCCGGCCCCTCGCCGTCCTCGGGATAGGCGAAGGCGTCGTTGCTCCCGAGCAGCGGCTCGCCCGCCGGAATCGGCACGGTCGCGAGCGCCGGCGCAGCGTCTGCGCGGCCGGCCGACGGCGCAGCCGCAGCGCTCGCTGGAGCGTCCGCGTCGCGCGACGGCGCACAGCACCCGGGAGTTGCAGAAGGGTCGCTCACGTCTGCGAACCGTATCGCCGCAGCGTGGAACGCGTGTGTGCCGATCCGTGCCGCAAGTGAGCCAAGGGGAATCCCGCTCCGCGGCGCTGGATGGCCGGGCGCATGTGCGCCGAACCGGGCACGTTCACTAGACTCGACAGCATGGTCGATTTCGCCGCGCTGTCCGACAAGCGTGTCCGGGTCACGAATCAGCTGGCCGATGGCCTCAACCAGGAGCTGATCGGTCTCGAAGGCGAATTCCGTCGCTACGAGCATGCAGACGGCCATGACGCCGAAGCCGTCGCCGTGGTGTACTTCCCGGCGCTGGGCACGGAGGCCCTCGTCGACGCGGCCTACCTGAGCGCCGTGGCCACGGACAAGCCGTAGGACACCGCGATGGGTCACGACGCCAACGACAACGCACGTCTGAGCCGATTGGAGCCCGCGCCGTGAGCGCATCCGTCAGGGCGCGACTACTCGAACAGCTCATCGTCGAGCCCGGCCAGCCGGCGGGCCTCGCGTCGAGAGACGCCGGCTGGACCGGTGGCCCCGACTTCGCGCACCTCGCCGAGGACGAGATCAACGAGCGCGCGAAGGAAGCCCTCGCGCGCGGCATCGAGGAGCTCTCGGACGCGCAGGAGCTCCTCTGGGCGACTGACCGGGAGGCGCTGCTCGTCGTCCTGCAGGCCATGGACGCGGCCGGCAAGGACTCGGCGATCGAGCACGTGATGTCGGGAGTCAACCCGCAGGGCGTGCAGGTGGTCTCGTTCAAGAAGCCCTCCGCCGAGGAGCTCGACCACGACTTCCTCTGGCGCACCTCGAAGGCGCTTCCCGAGCGCGGCCGCATCGGCATCTTCAACCGCTCGCACTACGAGGAGGTCGTCGCGCTCAAGGTGCATCCCGAGTGGCTCGGCCCGCAGCGGCTCCCGCCGGGCGAGCGCGACGAGCACTTCTGGCAGGAGCGCTACGAGGACATCAACAGCTTCGAGCGCCATCTCGACAGAACCGGGACGAGGATCGTCAAGTTCTTCCTCCACGTCTCGAAGGACGTCCAGAAGCAGCGCTTCCTGGCCCGGCTCGACACGCCCGGCAAGGAATGGAAGTTCAACGCCGCCGACGTCACCGAGCGCGCCCACTGGGACGCCTACACGAGCGCATTCGAGGACGCGCTGACCGCCACGTCCACGCCCTGGGCGCCGTGGTACGTCATCCCGGC
Source organism: uncultured Actinomycetes bacterium (assembly GCA_963713435.1). GTDB lineage: Bacteria > Actinomycetota > Thermoleophilia > Gaiellales > JALYLC01 > JALYLC01. The sequence goes on along the minus strand of CAVQLU010000001.1, from coordinate 82,641 downwards.
CGACCACAAGCGACTGACGCAGGCCCTGGTCGCGCAGGTGCTGGTCGAACAGGTGAGAACGCTCGACCTACGCTGGCCCGAGGTCTCCGCGAAGGACCACGCCGCGAATCTCGAGGCACGCCGGGTGCTCGAGGCCGAGACGGAGTGATCCTCTCACGGCGCGGCGTCGGCGCCGGTCACCTCGACGGACGGCGCGGTCGCCGGAGCGCGGCGCAGCAGCAGGAGCCGCCTGGCCTCGGACACCGGGATGATGGCGAGCGCGACGACGATGCACACGAGCCACTGGTGCAAGCGTCAGCGGGACGGTGCCGAGGATGCGGTGGAAGATCTCGAGCTCGGTGCCGAACAGGATCGCCGCCAGCGACCCGCCCGTGCACATCAGGAACATCCGGTCCTCGAGGATGCCGAGCGAGAACACCGAGCGCTGCTCGTCGCGCGTGGTGAGCGAGAAGAGGACGTTGCCGATCGCGAAGGCCGTCAGGCCCATCGTCCGCGCCACCGCGCTGTCGTAGGCGTCGTCGGCCCAGGCGATCAAGCCGAGCGTGGTGCCGCCGAGCACGAGCCCGGCGATCGCGACCCACAGCAGGAGCGGCCGCGGCAGCATCTGCTCGTCGGAGGCGCGCGGCTTGCGCTGCATCAAGCCCTCCGCCGGCCGGCCGTAGCCGAGACCGATCGCCTGGAGGACCTGCGTCGTGAAGTTCACGTACAGCGTCTGGAGCGGCACGAACGGGACGCCGCCCACGACGTTGAAGATGCTCGCGCCGAGGAACGTGACGATGAAGCCGATCAGCACGCCCATCTGGAAGCGGATGTACTTCGTGAGGTTGTCGTAGAGGCCGCGGCCGAGCTCGACCGCCTTCACGATCGTCGCGAAGTTGTCGTCGGTGAGGATCATCGTCGCGGCCTCCTTCGAGACCTCCGTGCCCGTGATCCCCATCGCGATGCCGATGTCGGCCGCCTTCAGCGCCGGCGCGTCGTTGACGCCGTCGCCGGTCATCGCCACGATGTCGCCGTTGCGCTTCAGGCTCTCGACGAGGCGCACCTTGTCCTCGGGAGCGACGCGGGCGATCACGCCGATCTCGCCGATCGTCGCTGTCGAGCTCGCCGTCCGACATCGCCTTGAACTCCGCGCCGCTGATCGCACGGCCGGGAATGCCGAGCTCGGCGGCGATCGCCGAAGCCGTCACGACGTGATCGCCCGTGATCATGCGCACCCGGATCCCGGCCTCGTGCGCGACCGCGATCGCCGCCTTCGCGGCCGGGCGCGGGGGATCGACGATCCCGACCAGGGCGAGCACCGTCAGCCCGTCGAGCTGCGGCAGCAGGTCGCCGGCCGGATCGAACGAGCCCGGATCGAAGTCCTTCCGCCCGGTCGCCATCACGCGCAGGCCCTGGCCCGCGAGCCGCTCGTTCTCGTCCATGTAGCGCTTCTTGAAGTCGTCGTCGACGGCCACGATGGAGAGGTCTTCGGGAGCGGGACGGAACGCCGCGCGCGCGAGCAGCTGATCCGGAGCGCCCTTGACGAGGCAGCGGACGACGTTGCGCCCGCTCTCGTCCTGCATCTCGTGGAACGTCGCCATCAGCTTGTAGGCGGCGTCGAACGGCAGCTCGGCGACGCGCGGGAACGCCCGTCGCGTCTCGACCGCGTCGAGGCCGCCCTTCTCGGCCAGCACCACCAGGGCGCCCTCGGTCGGGTCGCCCACCAGACCGCCGTCCTTGACGACCGCGTCCGCGCAGAGCGCCATCGGCAGGAGGAACTGCTCCAGCGGCACCTCCGGCGGTCCGAAGACGTGCTTGATCGTCCCCTCCGTCGAATAGCCGCCCCCGGAGATCGTGTAGCGCCGGCCGGGGATCGTCATCTCGACCGCCGTCATCTGGTTGAGCGTGAGCGTCCCGGTCTTGTCGGAGTTGATCGCCGACGTCGAGCCGAGCGTCTCGGTCGAGCGGAGCCGCTTCATGATCGCGTTCGCCTTGGCGAGCATCTGCGTGCCGTAGGAGAGGATCGTCGTGACGACGGCGGGCAGGCCGGTCGGGATGGCGGAGATCGCGAACGCGATCGCCGCGGTGAAGACCGTGTCGAAGCTCTCGCCGCGCGAGAGGTTGAGCACGACCGAGACGGCCACGGCCGCACCCGCGATGACCAGGATCTGGCTCGTCAGCTTCTTCAGCTGCATCGTCAGCGGGGTGTCCGCGTCGTCCGCGCTCTGGAGCATGTGCGAGATGTGGCCGACCTCGGTCGACATCCCCGTCGAGGTGACGACGAAGCTGCCCGAGCCGCGCGTCACGTTCGTGTTCATGAAGACCATGTCCGTCCGGTCTCCGAGCGGAGTGTCGGGCGCCTCGACGCTCTCGACGCCCTTCGAGACCGGCATGCTCTCGCCGGTCAGCGCTGCCTCCGCGACCTCGAGCGTCGCCGCCGACAGCAGCCTCCCGTCGGCCGGCACGAGATCGCCGGCCTCGATCGACACGATGTCGCCCGGGACGAGCTCTTCCGCCGGGATCTGCACGAGCTCGCCGTCGCGCCGGACGCGCGCCTTGATGATCATCATCTTCTGCAGCGCGGCGACGGCCTCTGCCGCCTTGCCTTCCTGGCGCAGGCCGAGCACCGCGTTGAACAACGTCAGGAAGAGCAGGACGAGGCCGGTCCCGAGCTCCTTGAGGGGATAGAGACTCCCGATGCCGGCGATCAGCAGCACGATCTGCATCGGGTCGCGGTACTGCCGCACGAACGCGCGCCAGCGAGGCTCGACCGCGACCTCGGCGAACTTGTTCGGCCCGACGGACGCGAGCCGCGATGCCACTTCGGCGCCCGGCAGACCGCTCTCGGCCGAGACCTTCAGGCGCTCGGTGGCCTCCGCCGGCGCGAGCGTGTGCCACGCGACCGGCGTCGTCTCCGTGAACCCTGCGCCGGCCGCGGCCGCGTCATCCGTCGTCGCCATGACTTCGCTCTCCTTCGTCAGACCTAGCGCGACCGCGCCGGGGGTGTCCCGTGCGTGCCGATCTCGTCTCCGTGGTGGTGGTGCGGGCCGCGGGCGTACGCGCCCAGGCTGACGATGCTGAGCGCGACGACCACCACGATCAGCACTGCCACCCAGCGACCTCCGTTGTTCATCGCGCAGCATCCCTTCCGCAGCGTCATGAGACCGCCGCCGAGACGCTGAGCACGACGATGCAGAGAACCGCCAGCGCGCCGAGCAACGGCCACACCCAGCGCAGATACGTGCCGTAGGGGACACGCGCGATCGCCAGGCCGCCCATCACCACGGCCGAGGTCGGGATGAACAGGTTCATGAGCCCCGAGGCGCTCTGATAGGCAGTGACGACGATCGACTCGGGTACGTCGACGAACCCTGCCAACGGGGCCGTGATCGGCATCGCCACGGTGGCGAGGCCGGACGACGACGGAATCAGGAACGAGAGCGGCAGGAAGAGCAGGAACATGACGACCGCGAACACCCCTGCGCCCGTGTCGCCGAGGGCGCTCTCGACCCAGTGCAGGACGGTGTCCGTGATCTGGCCGTTGTTCATGATCACGGTGATGCCGCGCGCGATGCCGATGATGAGCGCCACGCCGAGCAGGTCGCCCGCGCCGGCGACGAACGTGCTGGTCAACTCGGCCTCGCGCATCCGGCCGATCACTCCGATGACGATCGAGAACAGCAGGAACGACGCTGTCATCTCGGGGAACCACCACCACCACGTCGGCAGCGGGATCCCCAGATCCGACCAGGGGATCACGCCGTAGATCATCACGCCGAAGGCGAGCGCGAAGAGGGTCAGGATCAGCTTGTGGGTGCCGGTCAGCGTGATCTCGCCGGCCTCGTTCTCGGCGCGGAAGCGCGCATCGTTCTCGGCCTTCATGGCGTAGACGACGGATTTCGTCGGATCCGCCTTGACGCGGTCTGCGTAGCGCAGCACGAAGAAGATGCCGATCGCCAGGCCCACGAGCAGGATGACGATGCGCCCCGGGAGACCGTCGCTGATCGGGATGCCCGCGATCCCGGAGGCGATGCCGGTCGCGAAGGGATTGATCGTCGAGCCCAGCGTCCCGATCCCGCAGCCGAGGAGGACGACCGCGGCGCCCGTCAGCGCGTCGTAGCCCGCGGCTATCAGGACCGTGATCACAAGGGCGTAGAAGGCCAGGCTCTCCTCGGCCATCCCGTAGGTGGTGCCCCCGAGGGCGAACACGCACATGAGCGCCGGGATCATCAGCCGCTCCCGGCCCTCCATGCGCTTGACGAGGCTGCCGATGCCCGCCTGAATCGCTCCCGTCTTCATCGTGATGCCCAGGAAGCCGCCGATCACGAGGATGAAGAGCGCGATGTCGATCGCGCCGAAGAGCGTCCCCGAGTTGTAGTAGTTGATGTTGCCGTGCGCGTTCTCGATGCCGTAGAGGCCGTTGATCGGCGCCGTGAGCGAGTCGACGACGATGCGGGACGGGTGCCCGGGTACCTCGTGGTACGTCCCGGGGATCGGCTCGCCGGCCGCGTTGAGGTCGTAGATGCCGGCGGGGATGATCCAGGTCGCGAGCGCCGCGACGACGATCAGCGCGAAGAGGATCGTGTAGGCCGACGGAAGCGCGAAGCGGCCCTTCTGCTCGGGCGCCGCGGGGGTGGCGGGGTCGCTCACCTGCAATCCTCAGACTGCATCGAGCTCGATTCCGTCCGCATCGCGCGTGACCACGGTCCCGGCCTCGCCGCGTAGCAGGGCGGCGGTGTCGAGGATCGAGCCGATGGCGGCGAGACCGCCGGACTCCTCCACGAACGAGCAAGCGGCGCGGACCTTCGGCCCCATCGAGCCCTCCGCGAACGCGGAGCGCCCGAGCGCCTCCGGCGTCGCACGGCGGATCGCTCGCTGGTCCGGCGTGCCCCAGCCGCTGTAGACGGCCTCGACGTCGGTCACGATGAGCAGCGCGTCGGCCTTCAGATCGCGGGCGAGCAGAGCGCTCGCGAGGTCCTTGTCGATCACGGCCTCGACCCCGACGAGCTGTCGCCCGGCCGTGGCGGGCTCGTCCGTGTACTTCACCGGGATGCCGCCGCCGCCCGCGCAGATCACCACGCACTGGTGTTCGAGCAGCCATTCCACCGGCTCGATCCCGAAGATGCGACGCGGCTGTGGCGAGGCCACGACCCGGCGGAAGCTGTCTCCGTCGGGCTTGAACTCCCAGCCCTTCTCGTCTGCGAGCCGCGCCGCGTCCGCCTCGCTGTAGATCGGGCCGATCGGCTTCGTCGGGTTGGCGAAGGCGGGGTCGTCGCGGTCGACCTCGATCATGGTCAGGAGGGAGGCGAGGCGCTTGTCGAACGGCAGCTCGTTCCCGAGCTCCTGCTGGAGGATGTAGCCGATCATCCCGTCGGTCTGGGCCCCGAGCAGGTCCAGCGGATACGGCTCGACCTCGGTGTAGGCCGAGCCCTGCAGCGCGAGCAGCCCGACCTGCGGGCCCGTTCCCGTGCGAGATCACGAGCTCGTGCTCGAGCGCGAGCGGCGCGAGCGCCTTGCACGCTGCGCGCGCATTTTCCCGCTGGTTCTCGGCCGTGAGAGGCTGTCCGCGGCGGAGCAGCGCGTTCCCGCCCAGTGCCACGACGATCCGCATGGCTCAGCCGGCCAGCGTGGCGACCATGACGGCCTTGATCGTGTGCATCCGGTTCTCGGCCTCGTCGAAGACGAGCGACGCGGGCGACTCGAAGACCTCCTCGGTCACCTCGAGCGCATCCATCCCGAACTTGTCGAAGATCTCCTTGCCGACCTGGGTCTCGGTGTTGTGGAACGCGGGCAGGCAGTGCATGAACTTCACGTCCGGGTTCCCCGAGGCCGCCATCGTCTCGGCGTTCACCTGGTAGGGCGTGAGCAGCTCGATGCGCTCCTTCCAGACCTCGTCGGGCTCGCCCATCGAGACCCACACGTCGGTGAGCAGCACGTCGGCGCCGCGCACGGCGCTCGGCCACGTCATCGGTGATCGTGATCGTCGCGCCGGTCTCGGCCGCGGTCGCCTTCGCGAGGGAGACGATCTCGTCCCGGGGCCAGAGCGACTTCGGGCTCGCGATCCGCACGTCCATGCCCAGCTTCGCGCCGCCGACGAGATAGGAGTCGGCCATGTTGAAGCGAGCGTCCCCCAGGTAGCAGAACACGACCTCGTCGAGGGGCTTCGCGAGGTGCTCGCGGAAGGTCAGGAAGTCGGCCAGGATCTGGGTCGGGTGCCACTCGTCCGTGAGCCCGTTGTAGATCGGGACTCCGGCCCACTGCGCGAGCCCCTCCGCCGTCTCCTGGGCGAAGCCGCGGTACTCGATCGCGTCGTACATGCGGCCCAGCACGCGAGCCGTGTCCTTGACCGTCTCCTTGTGGCCCATGTGCGAGCCGCCCGGGCCGATGAAGGTGACGTGGGCGCCCTGGTCGTAGGCGGCCACCTCGAATGCGCAGCGCGTCCTCGTCGAGTCCTTCTCGAAGATCAGCGCGATCTCCTTGCCGACGAGCTTCTGCTCCTCGCGCCCTTCGCGCTTGGCCGCTTTCAGATCGGCCGCCAGGTCGACCAGGTAGGTGATTTCCTCGGGGGAGAAGTCGGCCAGCTTCATCAGGTGCCGGCCGCGAAGGTCGATCACGGTGCTCATCTCGTGCTCCTCTCAGGCGTCCCGGACGATCGGGCAGGTCATGCAGTGGCCGCCGCCACGCCCGCGGCCGAGCTCCTGCCCGGCGATGGCCAGCACCTCGACTCCTGCTTTGTTGAGCTTCGCGTTGGTGGCCTCGTTGCGCTCGTAGGCGACGACCACGCCCGGCTCCAGCGCGACGACGTTGTTGCCGTCGTCCCACTGGTTGCGCTCGGCCTCGAACTCGTCGCCGCCGGTCGTCACGAGCTTCAGGTCCGTGATGCCGAGCGCATCTCTGACCTCGTCGAGGAAGGAGCGCTCCGAGACCTCCGCCTGGACGCCGTACTCGCCTCCCGGGCGGAAGAGGATCGGCCGGATCTGCTCGACGACGGGCTCGTACAGCGTGACCACGTTGCGGTCGCACCACGTGAAGACCGTGTCGAGGTGCATGGCTGCACGTTCGCGCGGCATCTGAGCCCCGATCACGAGCCGCGCCGCATCCTTCGCGAACATGTTGGCAGCGAGCATGCTCACCGCCCGCGCGGTCGTTCGCTCGCCCATGCCGACCAGGACGACGCCGTCGCCGACGGGCATCATGTCGCCGCCCTCCATGCGCGCCATGCCCCAGTCGTGGTCGGCGCCGCCGAACCAGATCTCGAAGCCGGCGTCGCGGAAGCGCGGATGGAAGCGGTAGATCGTCTCGACGTTCAACGTCTCGAGCTGGCGCGCCGGCCAGAACATCGGATTGAGCGACACACCGCCGTACAGCCAGGCGCTCGTGTCGCGCGTGAACAGCTGGTTCGGCAGCGGTGCGAGGACGAAGTCGGTGGGACGCAGGGCCGGGCCGATCGCCTTCCGCATCTCCTCGGGCAGCTCGAGCACGGTCAGGCCCCCGGTCAGCCTGGTCGCCAGCTCGTCCGCGGACATCTCGTTCAGCCACTCCCTGAGCGGAGCGGCGAACATCACCGTCACGTCCTCCGGGCGGACGCGGCGCGAGAGGAGCCAATCGCGCGCAGCCGGATCCTCGAGCGCTTCCGCGAGCAGCTGATGGAGGATGAGGACCTCGACGCCGCGACTGCGCATGAGGTCGGCGAACGCATCGAACTCCTGCCGCGCGCGGCGAACCCAGATCACGTCGTCGAAGAGCAGCTCGTGGCAGTTCGTCGGGGACAGCCGCTCGTGCGCGAGGTCGGGACGATGGACCATCACCGTGCGGAGCTTGCCGACTTCCGAATGGGTCCCGAGCGCGGTGTCCGTCGCGGTGCTCATCTCTCCGTCTCCTCTGTCTTCTCCGAGGCGGCAGCCGCTGTCCGGCCCGACTGCGGTCCGCCCACCCAGCGGGAGCATCCTTGGCCGCTGCGGCCGGCCCTGCCGGAGGATCGTCTTTCACATGGGTGATTCCGATTGCCGGCGCCCGTCAGGGCTCCGGCGCGGCTCGCGCGCCGCGTCCGCGGCAGGCCGCAGACGGTTTGGGGTGGAGCAAACGCGATCACGCATGTGATTGCCGATAGCACGGGTTCGTTCTCGTGCGGCGTTTGCGCAATACTGGGGCTCCCAATACGGAGGAGCGAGCATGGCAGTCGGGCCTGTCGACGTCTACATCATCGGATTTCCGGGCAACAAGTTCAGCGGGCGCATCGCCCCCGCGATCATGGAGCTCGTGGATAACCGCACGATTCGGGTGATCGATCTGCTCTTCCTGAGCAAAGACGCGAATGGCGTCGTGACGACGCTCGCGGCCGCCGACATCGACGAGGACGGCGCTGCCTATCTCTCCATCGACGTCGCCAAGCCGGGTGCGCTCGGGGAAGAGGACGCCGAGGAGGTCAGCGATGACCTGCCCGCCAACAGCTCGGCCCTCCTGATCGCATTCGAGAACCTCTGGACGGCGAAGATCGTCGAAGCCCTGCGCGCGGCGGACGCGGTGATGATCGACTCCATCCGTATCCCCGTGGATGTCGCAGAAGCCGTAATCGACGCGCGCTAGATCCGTTCACTTCGAGATCGAGAGGATGAGGCATGGGACTTCTTCGAATGGCCGCTCGCACTGCCGTTGTCGCAGGGACGGCCACCGCCGTGTCCGGACGGGTTCAGCGCCGTCAGGCCCAGAGGTACGACCAGCAGGACCAGCAGGCGTACGAGCAGCAGCAGTACGACCAGCAGCAGCAGTACGCGCAGCAGCAGGCGTACGCACAGCAGCAGGCGCCGCCGCCGGCGGAGGAAGATCCCACCGAGCAGCTCGCGAAGTACGCGAAGCTGCACGAGCAGGGCGTGCTCACCGACGAGGAGTTTGCGGCCGCCAAGGCCAAGATCCTCGGAATCTGATCGACCGCACGACCGCTCCGTGAGGCGCGTCGAGGCCTACTCGCGGCTGGCAGGGGTCTACGACGAGATCGTCGTCGACCCGTGTTACGGGGACTGGGCCTCGTTCCTCGATGCGCTCTGGAGCGCCGATACGGCGCCCGTGCGCAGCGTGCTCGACGTGTGCTGTGGCACCGGCTTGCTCGCGCACGAGCTGGTCGCGCGGGGCTATCGCGTGCTCGGCGTGGACGCGTCGGAGGCGATGCTCGACGTCGCACGCGAGCGCCTCGGTCGCGAGGCGGAGGTGCGCCGTACGGTGCTCCCCGAACTGACGGTGGAGGGCGTCTTCGACGCGGCGGTCTGCACGTTCGACGGCCTCAACTACCTCACGCCCGAGGCGTTACGGCTGACGATGGGCGAGGTCGCCACCCATCTCCGGCCCGATGGCTGGTTCGTCTTCGACCTGCACACGGAGCAGATGATGCAGTTCACGCTGTCGAATCCCGTCGTTGCGGGTGAAGCTGCCGGGAACTCCTTCGTGATCCGCAGCGTCGTCGATGCCGGCGCGCGCACGTGCGACACCAGGATCGAGCTCACGCACGCGCGTGACGGCGATCCGTTCAGTGAGCAGCACCGCCAGTACTTCCACACGGACGCCGAGGTCGCTGCCGCCCTGCGAGACGCCGGCTTCGCCGAGGCCGCCGTCAGCGACGAATACACGCACCGGCCCGTTGAGCCGGCTACGACGCTCCGTGCCACGTGGACTGCCCGGCGCGGGCCGGCTTCGTCGCGCGCGGGAGGCTAAGCCGGAGCTTTTTCGCCCGACGGCTCGTCGCCGGCGGCTTCTCCGGCTTCCGGGGCAGCGCGACCGGCGCTGTACCGGCGATAGACGGCGAGCGCGAGAATCAGGGCCGCCGTGGCGGTCTGGATCTTGGTCGGGCGCAGGGGGACATTCATCGTCGTATCTCATCAGCCGAAGACCGAGCGCGCAAGGTCTCGCGGACACGGGGCCTCGAATTCATCGGAGGGCACGCGCGACATACCGCGAAGGAGCAGGTATGAGCGACCAGGAACGCCGGCGCGTCGAGCTTCTCCTCCCGATGCGGACGGTCCTGCTGGTCGCAGCCGCGCTGCTCGTGCTGGCGGCCCTCTGGAAGATCGGCGACACGTTCCTGATCGTGTTCGTCGGGATCTTCCTGGGGCTCGTCTTCGAGTACCCGGTGCGGTTCGTCATGAAGAAGACGGGCTGGTCCCGCGGCCTCGCCGCGACGGTGACGGTGCTGGGGACGGCGCTTCTGCTCGTCGCGCTCGGCCTCGTGCTGCTCGTGCCGCTCGTCGGCGGCGTGCGCGACTACCTCCACGATCTCCCACAGACCGTTCAGTCCCTGCGCGACTCTGGCGACCTCGGCCCGATCGGCGACTCCGGCGCGGCCGCGAACGTCCAGGAGGGCGCCGATCAGGTTTCCGCGTCGGTGCCCGACACGATCAGCGCCGTGCTCGGTGTCGCCGGCGAGGTCTTCGGAGTGTTCCTGGCCGGCTTCACGATCCTCTTCATCTGTCTCTTCCTGCTCACGGATATCGGCAACCTGAAGGGGGCGCTGGGGAGCATGCTCATGCCGGGCGAGGAGGAGCGCTGGCTCAGCGTGTGGGAACGCATCACCACGTCGATCTCGCGCTGGGCGATCGGCGTCGTCGTGATCGCAGCCATCGCGGGAACCACGCAGGGCGTGACGGCCTGGCTGCTCGGCTCGAGCTACGCGATCGGGCTCGGCGTGATCGCCGGCCTGCTCGACATGATCCCGAATATCGGCGCGACCATGGCCGGTTTCATCCTCGTGCCGACGCTGTGGGCAGAGGAAGGAGTTGCGGCAGCGATCGTGATGCTCGTCGTGCTGCTCGTCTACCAGCAGCTCGAGAACAACATCCTCACCCCGAAGATCCAGGGCAAGGCCGTCAGCCTCTCGGCGTTCATCATCATCATCGCCGTGACGCTCTTCGGTGCGTTGCTCGGCGTGCTGGGTGCGCTCACCGCGGTGCCTCTCGCCGCGACGGTGCAGATCTTCGTGCAGGAGCTGACGAAGGAACGCCGCAACCGGGTGGCGGCGGCCAAGCTGGCGCTCGAGCCACCCGGCGCGACGATCTCGCCCTAGCTGTCTACGACAGGGCTTTCTGCTTGAGCGTGTTGAACTCGGCCTCGGTGATCGCGCCGCTGTCGAGCAGGGCCTTGGCCTTCTCGATCTCGGCCGCCGACCCGCCGCCGCCTGCCGCGGCGTTCTGGACGTAGCCGGCGAACTGCTGCTCCGCTTCGCGCTCCCTCGCCAGCTTGCGTTCCGCCATGCCCCTGCTCTGACTGATCAGGTAGATGAACACGCCCAGGTAGGGAAGGATGATCACGAAGATCATCCAGAGCACCTTCGAGCCACCGCCGATGTCGTGCCGCCGGAAGAGATCGGCGAAGACGTCGATCAGGATCCAGATCCAGATGACCCAGAAGAAGAAGACGAGCATCGTGCCCATCACGTCCCAGAACGGGTAGTCGGATGCAAGAACCACGCGCGCACCTTTCAGTCTGGGGCCGGGAGCCCGTCGATGGACAGCTCCTGCAACTATCTCACACGGGTCGCTGGGCGCAGCCGGCTGAGAGTCGTTCACCCAGGTGATCGACGCTGCGCATGTTGCGGCCGTCCGGCGTTCCTGTGAACGTGCGCCCCGTGGTCGGCATGGCTCCTGCTTCGGCGACTCGGCCGGAAAGGCCGCGCGCCCGGGCTCGTTGCGTCCTTGCGCTGCTGCTCGTCTGCGGTTGTGCAGGAGCACTCGCCGGCTGCGGCGGTGGTGATAACTCGGGCGCAGGATCGGCGCTGAGCTCGCTGGCAGCGACGCGAACGGCTGATACCACGACCGATGACGCCGGCAGCGTGCCCGCGACGACGGCTCCCGCCACGACCAGTCCGACGCCCCCCGAGACGACCACCAGCCCAGAAGCTCCGCCTGCGACGGCGACCGAGACGGACGGAGGGTCGGCTCTCCCCGCGACGACTGCTGAGGCGCCCGCCACCACGGCACCCGCCACCACGGTGAGCGAGCCGCCCCCGACCGCGGCGGCGACCACCTCGAAGCCCGAATCGACGCCTTCGACGATCGAGACGGCGCCCGCGACGCAGCCGGAAACGACGGCTGCAACCACGAGCGACGCTGCCCAGACGGCGACGGTCAGCGACACCACGACCGAGGCCATAACGGCTGCCGAGACGACGCAGCCCACAGGCGGCACCACAAGCGGCGTCAGCCCTGGCGCCGCCGCGGTCGCCGGAGCCGCCGTCGCGTCACAGAAGTCCGATTCCGACGACGACGGCACGCCTTGGGGATGGATCGTCGCAGCGGTCATCGCCGTCGCGGCGATCGCCGGTGGAGCCGTGTGGTGGCTGCAGCGGCGTCGTACGTCAGACGCGCAGGGACCTGACTCCGGCGGCAACGAGGGCTGAGAGACGGCCCCCGGGCCGGGACCCATGCTCAGGCGGGGGTGAGCCGCTTGCCCAGATCCTTGAGCTTGAAGGCCAGGAAGATCTCCGTGATGCCGCGTGACAGCGCGACGATCCCGACGTACACGACCAGCAGGATCGCGCTGCGCTGGAAGGCACCGGCCACCCAGAAGGCGAGGAAGATCTCGATGATGCCGAGGATCAGCTGCAGCCACCAGAGGTCGAAGATCTCCCTCGTCATGAAGGCGATGGTGAGATCGAAGATCCCCTTGACCAGGAAGAAGAAGCCGACCAGCGCCGCGAGCGTCGTAAACGCGGCGTGCGGATGGATGATCGCCCAGATCCCGGCGCCGATGAAGAGGACGCCCACGATGGCGCGGACGATCCTCCAGCCCCGCGTCGAGACGGCCATCTGGCCGAACTCGTTCACTCCTGCGAAGACCGCCGCGACGCCGAACAGGATCGAGACCGCGTAAACCGTCGTGTAGTCCCACTGGAACAGGACCAGCGCGAACACGAGCCAGGCGATGCCGGTCAGGAGAAATATCCACCAATGCCTGGCCGCGTCTGCGTCGATGTCGTGTTCTTCGAACATCACGTCTCCTGTTCTCATCAGTGGCCTCCTACGGCGTCTCCACCGTCCGCGCGCATTCGACGAGCGCTGCGCGATTCCTACGCCGCCATGAGCCTGGCGGCAGCAAGATTCCTCGCCCGATCAGCCCGGCGGCGCCGGCTCAGATCCGGGTCCCGGTGCCGGCCGAGCGGTCCCTCACCCGCTTCCAGCCGACGTCGAGGGCGACCGCCAGGAGCGTCATCCCGACGATGGCGACGAATGTCTCGGGAGCGTTGCGGAGCGTGTCGACGGCGAAGAATCCGAGCACGATCACCGTCGCCCCCATGCCGAGCAGCACGATGGCCGCCGAAGCACCCGTCTCCGATCGCAGGCGGTAGCCGGCGAGCCCGACGAGCAGGAACACCACGAGCGAGCAGGCGCTCCCGACCGAGGCGATGGCGGAGAGGTCGACGAGGTTCGCCAGCACCAGGGCGAAGGCAGCAGTGACGAGCAGCCCTCCGTGCTTCCCGAGCCGCGAGTGGGTGCCGAGAATCGGAGGAAACTGCCCGATCTCCGACAGCGACGCCGTCAGGCCGACCGAACCGAAGAGCGTGCCGTTCGTCGCCCCGGCCGTCGCGATGAGCGCAGCGACGGCCATCAGCGTGAAACCGGCGTCGCCGAGAGTCGGTCGTGCAGCCTCGGCGATCGCGGTCTCGCCGTACCCGATCGCCTCGTCGACGGTGAGGATCCCGAACACCGCGATCGAGATGAGCACATACGTGACCGTTGTCAGTCCCAGCGCGAGCGTCACCGCTTTCGGCAGCTCGCGCTCGGGGTCGCGGAGGCTCGAGACGGTGAACGTCATCACCCCGAAGCCCAGGAAGGCGAAGAACGTCAGGGCGATGCTCGAGATGATCTTCGAGAACGGCGGGTAGCCGCTGAAGGCCAGGAGGTCGAAGTTGAGGTCCTTGGCCGTCGCGGCGACGAAGAAGGCGAACACGCAGAGCAGGACGACGACCATCACCGCTGCGACCCGCGACACGAGCTTCGCCCCGGTCATGTTGACCAGGGTCATGACCACGATCAGCAGCGACGCGAACAGGTTGTCCCACCCGCTCCACGCGTCGTCGCCGACGAACAGGCTCACCGCGTAGGTTCCGAAGGAGACGGCCAGCATCGCCGCAATCACCACGAAGGCGGCGGCGTACCCGAGCCACGAGGCGACCCCGAGCAGCCGTCCGTTCCCGAAGCCCTGCAGCAGGTACTCGATCAAGCCGCCCTGGGACGGGTAGCGGATCCCGAGCTTGACCACGTTGTATGCGAGCAGCGCGGTGACGAGCCCGGCGAGCAGGAACGAGAGCCAGACCGCCGAGCCTGCGATGACGGCGGCCTGCCCGAGGAGGGCGAAGATCCCGGCGCCGACCATGGAGCCGATGCCGATGAACGCGGCGCCGCGAACGCTCATGTGCGCTCGGGAGTCAGACGTCATGTCGACGGCCGGAATGCATTCTCATCGCCCCTCTTGGCGCCGCGTGTTCGCGGCGATAGTGGCAGATCCGCCGCACGGACGGGAACCGCGTCGCATTGACGATCTTCTCCGTGCGATGTGCGGCGGAGAAGGTCTATGCTCCCGAGACGCGATGGCGCAAGCCGGCAAGACGAAGCGGAATCCCCGTTCATCCGCGCACCAGCGACGAGCTTCCACCACTGGTGGAGGCCAAGCTGGGCGTTCCTCGCCTGCGGCCGCAGACGCTGCCCCGGCCCCGGCTCGTGCGCTCGCTCGAAGGAGCGGTCGGGGCGTCCTTGACGCTCGTCTCGGCTCCGCCGGGGTATGGCAAGACAACCGCGGTACGCGCCTGGTGTGCGAGCCGGGCCAGGCCGTCTGCCTGGGTCACGCTCGACGCGCGCGACAACGACCCGAACCGGATGTGGCGCTACGTGGCCACGGCCGTCGATGGGATCCGCGGCGGTCTCGGCCGCGGCGCCTTGCAGCGACTTCCGCGTAGCGGCGGCTCGATCGAGCCGGCGATCGACGAGCTGACGAACGCACTCGCCTCCTACGGGGAGGAGTGCGTCATCGTGCTCGATGACGCGCACACGGTCACCGATCCCGACTGTCTCGCCGGCCTGGACTACTTCGTCGAGCACCTGCCGGACGCGGCGCGCCTCGTGCTGATCACGCGGAGCGACCCACCGCTCAGACTCGCGCGCCTACGCAGCCGGCGCGCGCTGGTCGAGCTGCGAGCGGACGAGCTCGCGTTCACGAGTGCAGAGGCACGCAGTCTGCTGGTCGACGGCGCGGGGCTGGCGCTGGAGCCGCAGGAGGTCGAGACGCTCCGCTCGCGCACCGAGGGCTGGCCGGCCGCGCTCGTTCTCGCCGCGATCTGGCTGGACAGCGTCGCTGATCCCTCCGGGGCGATTCGCGAGTTCGGAGGCAACCAGGGCTTCGTCGCCGATTACCTCACCCAGGAGGTGCTGCAGTCGCTCGACCCCGACATGCGAGGGTTTCTGCTGCGAACCTCCGTCCTCGGGCGCTTCACGGCGGAGATGTGCGACGCAGTGCTCGAGCGCTCCGATTCGGCGGTCGTGCTGGCACGGCTCGAGCGTGCGAACTTCCTCGTCACGCGGCTCGAGCAGGGGCGCTGGTACCGGATTCACCCGCTGTTTGCCGAGTTCGCCGGCTTCGAGCTGGCCGCGATCGAGCCCGGCGCCGAACGCCTGCTCAACCGGCGCGCGGCGGAATGGCTGTATGCGCAACGCCGTCCGGTCGAGGCTGCGGAACACGCGGCACGGGCAGGCGAATACGAGCTCGTCGCGCGCCTGCTGGCCGAGCATCACCTCGTCCTCATCAGAACCGGCGGAGCGAGGACGCTGCTCCAATGGGTGCGCGAGATCCCCGACGAGCAGCTCCTCGGGTATCCGTCGCTGATCGTCGCCGCAGCGACGGCGACGACCATGCTCGGGCAATCCACGCTCGAGCGTCGTCGGCTGCTGGGGCTCACCGCCATGTCGAAGGCCAGGTTCCCCGAACGCTACGAGCCGTATGTGGAAGCCAGCGCCGAGATGGTGCGCGCGGCCGCGGTCGACGGCGACGTCGAGGAGGCGGTGCTCGCAGGGCGGCATTCCGTCGAACTTGCAGAAGCTCTCGCCGATGACGCTCTGGTCGCATCCCTCGGCGCCTATTCGCACGCGCTCTACTTCGCGGGCCGGCTCGACGACGCCTGGGCGGCAGCCCTCAAGGCGGTCGAGCACCCGCAGGCCGAGCAGCGGCCGCCCGGCCACGCGTTCGCCCGCTCGACGCTCGCGCTGGTGGCAGCCGAGCAAGGCCGCCTGGCGTCGGCTCGCATCCAGGCCGAGAAGGCAAGGACGATCCTCGCGGGCGTCGGTAGCCGGCGCAGCTGGCTCGGCGCACACGCCGCGGCCGCGCTCGGGCTCGTGCTCGCAGGTGAGGGCCGTCTCTCCGATGCCGAGACGGGAGCTGGCGTCTGCGCTGCATCTCTTCCGCGATGAGGTGGCGACGCTCCACCAGGCGTGGGCACAGCTCCAGCTGGCCAGGGTCCGCTGCCGCCGGGGGAGACTCGACGAGGCTGAGGCTGCAGCACGGTCGGCGCGCGAGGCGATGGAAGAGCTTCCCGAGTGCAACACCCTTTCGGCGCTCGCCTCGGCGGTCGCGAGCGAATTGGCCGAGGAAACGATCCGCGCCGAGTCGGGCAAGTTGCTCACTCCGCCGAGCGAAGCCGAGCTCGTGGTGCTCCGGTTGCTCGACAGTGACCTCTCCGTGACGACGATCGCCAAGAATCTCTACCTCTCGCCGAACACCGTCCGCTCACACACGCGAGCTCTCTACCGCAAGCTCGGCGTCAACACGCGCGCCGGGGCCGTGGCGCGCGCCGAGGCGCTCGGGCTGCTGGAGCAAACGCAATCACGCATGTGATCGCGGGCACTTGGGCTGTGCATCGCGCGCATTCGCGCAATGCTCGCGTGGATGTCCAGTCGGCAGTACCGGCTTACGCTCGAAGGGGAGCTCAGCGACCGAGCGGCGATCGCGTTCGACGGCCTGACCCTGACGCGGGAAGGCGGGACGACCGTGCTGCGAGGCCCCGTGCGCGACCAGGCCGAGCTCCAGGGGCTCTTTCAGCGCATCATGGATCTCGGGCTCACGCTCGTCAGCGCGACGTCGGTTCGCGACGCGACGGACGACTGAGATCGCTCAGCAGACGTGCCGAACCGGAGGTGAGCCCGCATGAGCGCTGAGGCGCCGAGACCCGAGCCCGAGGAGTCGAGACGCGACCATCTGCTCGCGATCCTGCTCGCGATGGCGATGTTCGTGCTCGTCGTCGACACCTCATTGATGAACGTCTCGATCTCGGCGGTCGTTCGCGATCTCGACACGACCGCGAGCGGAGTGCAGTCCGCGATCGCGCTCGAGGCGCTCGTGTCGGCCGCGTTCATCCTGATCGGCAGCAAGATCGGCGACCTGATCGGTCGCAAGCGCGCCTACGTGCTCGGGCTGCTGGGGTACGCGGCCGGAGCGCTCTCGATGACGCTCTCGCAGACCCTCCTTCCGATCGTGATCTTCTGGGCGGTCGTCGGCGGGCTCGGCGCCGCGCTGCTCCTGCCCGCCATGCAGTCGCTGATCCACGGCAACTTCCAGGGCGCCATGCAGCGGCGCGCCTACGCGCTCGTCGGCGCTGCCGCGGCGATCGCGGCCGCGGTGGGCCCCCTCGTCGGGGGCTTCATCACGACCTACCTCTCATGGCGGGTCGCGTTCTTCCTCGAGGTCGTGATCATCGCGATCGTGCTCGCCGGCAGCAGGCTCATCCACGACGTGCCGTACACCGGCTCGAGGGGAGTCGACGTCGTCGGGGCGATCCTCTCGGCAGTGGGCATGGGCGGCGTCGTGCTCGGGATCCTCGTCTGGGAGGAGGGCGGCGGAGCGGTCGGCGTCCTGCTCGCGGTCGGCTTCGTCGCCCTGGGCTCGCTCGCCTGGTGGCTCGTCAAGCGCAAGCGCGAGGGCCGGCCCGCGCTGATCGACGCCGGCCTCTTCGAGTCGAAGTACTTCCGTCTCGGCATCTCGTCGCAGACGCTTCAGCAGATCGCCCTGGGCGGCCTGATGATCGCGCTCCCGATCTTCCTGCAGATGGTGCTGGAGTACAACGCGATGGAGGCGGGCCTGTCGCTCGCGCCGCTCTCGCTGAGCATGTTCGTCGTCGCGCTGATCTCGGGCAGGCAGGCCGGTCGCCGCAGCCCGAGCAAGACCATCCGCGCCGGCTTCCTGCTGCTCTTCGCCGGCGTCGCCGTGCTGATCCCGATCGTGCCGCATGCCGGCTCCGGCTGGGCGATGGTCGTGCCGCTCCTGATCGCGGGATCCGGGCTCGGGCTGCTGGTCTCGCAGCTCAACAACTACACGCTCTCCCCGATCGAGGAAGAGCGCGTGAGCGAGGCCGCGGGCGTCAATTCGGCCGGCGGCTCGTTCGGGCTGTCGTTCGGGCTCGCCTTCGCCGGCGCGATCATGCTGGCGTCGCTCTCGCTCATCTTCACCCAGATGGCAGACTCGAGCAGCGTGCTCTCACCGGCCGAGCAGCAGCAGGTGGCCCAGGGGCTCGATGACAATGCGGAGGTCATGACCAACACCCACCTCGCGGAGTTGCTCGCGGGCCAGCCGGCGGACGTTCAGAAGGAGATCCTCCGCATCAACTCCGACGCCCGGCCGCTCGCCCTCCAGATCGCGCTCCTGATCCCGCTCATCGCGGCCCTGCTCGGTCTCGTCAACGGCTTCCGCATGACGCGACTGCCCGATCCCGAGCCATCGTCGGCAGCCGAGGGTGCGCTGATCGCCTGAACAAGAGCGGTCCAACGTTCGCGCCCACGCTGGGAACGGTGGTACGAGGCGCCCACTCGACGTACCGCGCGCACCCTCGGCCCGTGATCGGGCTTGCCATCCTCGTGTTCGGCATCTCCGCGGTGCTCGACACACTCGTCAGCCGTGCGCTCAGCGGCCTCGCCGGAGACAATCTCAGCGACACGGGGCTGACGCTGGCGGTCAGTCTCCTGACCGGCCCGCTCAGCTTCAGTACCGCCGGGCTGGTGCTCTATGCCGGGATGCTCGACCGCGTCGTCGGGCATCACCTGCACGGGCACGATCACGTGACGGTGCTGGGCGCGCTGCGCACGCTGCCGTGGACTCGGCTGCTTGTCGCCGATGCGCTGCTCGTCGCGGCGACCACGATCGGGGCGGCCCTGTTCGTCGTGCCGGGCATCATCGTCTTCACGCTCTTCTGCCTCGTCGGGCCGCTCGTCAACATCGAGGGCATCGGCGTCGTCGCGGCGTTCCGCCGTTCGGCCGCGCTCGTCCGCCGAGCGCCGTGGCCCACGCTCCTGCTCGCCACCATTCCGACGTATGTCGAGATCACGCTCGTTCACGGCTTCCAGTTCGCCACGGCCGAGCAGCCCTACCTCACCGCGTTCGTCGTGAGCGCCGTGATCGGCGCGACCGTCGGTGCCACGGTCGGCCTCTTCGAAGTCACCCTGTCGTACGAGCTGCTCCACGCGGAGCGCGCCGAGGCAGGCGAGTCAGGGCGCGCGTGAGCGGGCTTTCTGCATGGCCACCCGGACGGTGGGGTGGATGCGGTCGAGCTCGTTGCGACGCTCCCAGCGCGGACCTCGCCGCGCGATCTCGAGCACACGCGGGGTGACGCGGGCGAAGTACACGGGCGTGCCGGCGTCCTCGATCTCGTCGATGCGCTCGCCGAAGATCGCGGCGGTCGTCGTGTCGGCGTCGGGAATGGCCGAGCAGTCGAGGATGAGAGCGATCGGCGGTGGTTGCATGCGCTCGAGCGCCTCGGCGACGTGGTCGAACGCACGCTGCGCGTTGCCGAAGTAGAGCGGGGACTCGATGCGCGCGATCAGCATTCCGTCGCGCTCTTCCGATGCGATCGGCGGTTGGTTGAGCGCCCAGAACAGGCTCAGGAGCGATGCGGCAACCCCGACGATGATGCCGTCCAGCGGGCCGAGCACGAGCACGGCGGCGAACGTGACGAGACCCAGCAGCCAGTCCTCCCTGCGCTGCCGGCGAATCGCCTCTGCATCTTCGCGCGCCAGGAGGCCCCAGGCCGCGACGAGCACGATTGCGCCGAGCGCCGCCTCCGGGATGTTCTCCATCAGGGGCGCCAGGAAGAGCAGCACGAGCGCGGTGACGCCCGCCATGACCAGACCGGGCAGGCGCGAGCGCGCTCCCGCCCGGTCGTTGATCGCCGTCTGCGAGAGACCGCCGCCCGAGGGGTAGGCGCCGAAGAAGCTGCCCGCGGTGTTGGCCGCGCCGAGCGCGAGGAGTTCCCGGCTCGGCTGCACGCGCGGGTCGGTCAGCGCGCGGAAGGCCCGCGCCGAGGCGATCGATTCGACGAACGCCATCAGGGCGATCCCGGCAGCGGACGGCCCGAGCGCCAGCGCGATGTCGAACTCCGGCACCTCCGGGTGGGGCAGGCCGGAGGGCACCGGTGGCACCGTCGCGACTCCGCGTGAGGCGATCGACGTCGCAGCGATCAGCACCACGCTCCCTGCGAGCACCACGAGCGGGCCCGGCACGCCCGGGGCGAAGCGGCGCAGAACGAGCAGGACTGCGAGGCACACGAGGGCGACGGCGAGCGTGATCAGGCTCGTGTCGTCCAGATTCTCGATCACCGACTCCACCTTCGGGAAGAACGTGTCGCCGCTATCCGGGATGCCGAGCACCTTGCCCAGCTGGCTGGCCGCGATCGTGAAGCCCATGCCGATCTTGAAGCCCGCCAGGACGGGCCGCGAGATGAAGTCGGAGAGGAAGCCGAGCCGGAGGAATCCGGCGAGCAGGAGGAAACCGCCCACCTCGAGTGCCAGCACGGTCGCGACGTCGACGGGGTCGGAGCCGCTCGGAGCGAGCGCGATGGCCGCCGCGGTGAGCAGCGAGATGCTCGAGGTGGTGGAGACGCTGAGCGAGCGCGAGCTGCCGAGGAACGCGTAGACGGCGGCCGGCACGAGCGCGCAGTAGAGCCCGTACTGCAGCGGTAGCCCCGCGATCGTCGCGTAGGCGATCGCCTGCGGCAGAACGACCGCCGCGGCCGTGATCCCGGCGATGACGTCGAAGCGAAGCCACTCCTTGCGCGAGCCGCACAGCAGGAACGACATCGTCAGCGAATCACCCGCGAGAGGTGAGGCGCCCTACCGCACATCCCTCGCATCCTTCCGGCGATGCTTCGATGGCTCATCATCTGGTGGCTCGTGATGGCGGCGGCGTTCGCCATCACCACCTGGATCCTCTCGGGGATGACCATCACGGGCGGCTTCTTCGCGTATCTCTGGATCTCGCTGCTGTTCGGCATCGTCAACGCGATCGTGGGGACGTTCCTGCGGATCATCACGCTGCCGATAATCCTCCTCACGCTCGGCCTGTTCGCGATCATCATCAACGCCGTGCTGCTCGAGATCGTGGATGCGCTCTCGTCGCACCTGACCATCGACAGCTTCTTCTGGACTGCGATCTGGGGCGCGCTGATCCTGGCCATCGTCTCGGTCTGCCTGCACATGGTGGTCGGCGCGTTCGTCAAGTCCGACACCGCGCAGTCGTAGGGCCGGCTCAGGCCTCCGGCGCCGGCGCCTCGCCCTCGGGCGGCGCTGCCTCCGCGTGGTGCTTGCGGCTCCAGCGGTGCTTCTTCTCTGGCTCGGCGGCCGCCGGTGGGGGTGGTCCGTCCGGTGGCGGCTCCCCGTCGGGCGCCATCGCCCCGTCGGCTTCCTCGGCGTCTTGCTTGTGGTGCAGGTGCACGAGTCCGCGCGTCTTCGCCCAGCCGATCTCGCGCGCCAGCAGGATGAGCCCGAAGGTGACGTTCCAGGCGGTCGTGATGATCTGCTGCCCGATGGCATAGGCGCTGATGGCGCTGGCCGGCGCCACGCCCTGCAGCACGATCGTCGCCAAGGCCGTCTGCGCGCCCACGGCTCCCGGGGCAACGGCGATGGTCGAGGAGATCGAGCTCGCGGCGACGATCAGGAACACGTTCTCGATCGAGACCGGGATGTGGAAGGCCTTCATGAACGTCGCGTTGACGCCCATGCGCGCGATGTAGGAGAGCACCTCGACCCCGACGACCTGGGTCATGAACTTGCGCGGCTCGCGCAGGATCGCCCCGCCCTCCTTGGCGTTCTCCCACTGCTCCTTGACCTTCTTCCAGAGCCGCCGGAGGAGGATCACGATGATGACGGCGCCACCGACCACGAGCACGAGGGTGAGCGCCTTGTGGTCCTCGACCCAGCTGAACGTGAAGTCGAAGGATCCCGCCGCGGTGAAGAAGAGGTAGCCGTAGATCAGCGCCGCCATCGCGGCGAAGAAGATGTTCTCGACGGCGGTGGCGCCGACCAGGCCGCTGACGGTCGCGCCGGCGATCGTCGTGCGGAAGAAGCCCAGCATCGCCACCGTGCCGGCCGATGCGGGCAGGATGGCGTTGAGGGCGTTGCCGCCCGCGTAGTAGCTCAGGATCGGCCGGTAGGTGACGCCGGCCGGTGGATACGCCGCGCGCAGGATGTTGCGCCAGGCCAGCGCGACGAACAGCGTCTGCAGGGTCTGACACGCGATGCCGAGCACGAGCAACGGCAACGACACCGAGATCAGGGTGTCCCACAGCTCCTGAAGCCACTCTTGCATTGGCGACGAGGCTACAGCTTCGGCCTACGGAAGGCAGGCTCTCGACAACGGCGTGCACGCTCGGGGTCTGACCCGCACGTTGCGGGCCAGACCAGGCGTCTGACCCGCACGCCCGGTGCCAGGTCCGCACGCTCGGGGTCAGACCCCGGTACGGCAGCGTCAGGTGGACGTGACCGCTCCCGGCCTCGTCACCGACCAGATCACCCAGATGCAGAGGGCGATGATCGTGATCGACCAGAACGGGTAGTACGGGATGAAGAAGAAGTTCGCGATCGCGCTCAGGATCGCCAGGAAGATCGCGAGGACGCCGCCCCAGACCTTTCCGGCGAAGAGTGCGCAACCGGCCAGCAGGATCACGATGCCGAGAATCAGGTGGATCCAGCCGTAGGCCGTGACATCGAGGTCGAACGTGTAGTGGCGGGTGACGACGTACCAGTCGTCGTCGAAGATCGCGACCAGGCCCTCGATGGCCTGGAAGACCCCGATCACGATCATCATCGCCGCCGCGAATACGACGCCGCCCCTGCCTTGCACCGGGTCGTCGTACGTAGACATCTTGCGTGCCCCTTTCGCTCGTTTGGGATGGATGCACGCATGCTTCCCGCTCGCGGTGACGCTCCCTTCACCCGGCAGGGGTGATTACCCCTCGGCCACCCAGCGCTCCGCCTCGGCATGGGCGCCGGATCGCCAGCGTGCGCGCACCCGCGTAGTAGAGGCTGCCGTAGACGTCGAGCAGCGTGACGGCGTGCGAGCGCAGCGCGGCGGGGGCGGGCAGCTCCTCGAAACGGCCGTCCCCGAGGGGCCGCAGTTCGACGACGCGCAGATCCATGGCCTCGCGGTTGAGCTGCAGCAGCAGCGAGAGCGCGACGCCGATGCCGACGGCAGCTGCGACCGGAAGGAGCAGCGTCGCGAGGAAGGTGGTCACGAGCGCGACGACGGACGTCGGCCCCGTGCGCACGGCCATCTCGATCGACTCGCGCCGCACCGAGGTGAAAGCCGCGTACATCAGCACCGCGGCCAGCGTCGGCATCGCGACGTAGCCGACGAGACCCGAGAGGAACGCGAGAATCACGAGCAGCCAGAGCCCCGAGAAGATCGAGGCGAAGCGCGAGCGCGCGCCCGACGCGACGTTCAGCGCCGTCTGCCCGACCGACCCGCCCACGGGCATACCGCGGAACAGCCCGGCCGCGACGTTGCCCGCGCCCTGCGCGATGAAGTCGCGATTGGGATTCGAGAGCGAGCCGTCGGTGTTGGCAGCCGACTCGCTCACGCCGGCGCCCTGCACGAGCACGATGCCCGCCGACGGCGAGCGCGCCGACCACGACGTTGACCGAGAGCGCGCCGAGGTCGGGCAGGCCGGGCACCGGGCAGTCCGCTCGGGGATGGCGCCGGCGTCGCTCACCACCTCGACGCTGTCGCCGCTGAGCACGTAGCACGAGCACGCTCGGGACGGCGAGCGCCACGAGGGAGGAGATCGAGGCGATCCGCGTGCGCGCCAGCGCCACGATGATCACCAGCGCAGCCGAGGCCTGCCAGCAGCGACGGCAGGTTGATCTCGCTCGGGTTCACGAGCACGTTCAGGGCCCGCGTCAGCGCGATCTTGCCCTCCGACGGCGCGCCGGTCAGGTCGGGCACCTGGCCGAACAGGATGTTCGCCGCGACGCCCGTCAGAAACCCGGTCATGACCGAGAGCGAGACGAAGCGCGTGTAGCGCCCGAGCCGCGCGATGCCCCGCGCCGATCATGGCGGCGCCGGCGATCAGCGTGAGCAGGAAGAGCGCCGAGTTGCGGTCGCTCGCGTCGACGTCCTGCAGCGTCGAGCCCGCCGCCAGCGCTGCGGCCGACGTGGTCGTGATGACCATCAGCCGCGTGCTCGAGAAGAACCCGCCGGCGATCGGCGCGACCGCGCTCGCGTAGAGCCCGTGGATCGGGTTGACCCCGACGAGCACGGCCGAGGCCATGCCGTCGGGCACGCTCGAGACCGCACCCGGGATGCCCGCGAGGACGTCCTCCTTGAGCGTGTCGCGGGGCGGTCGCGAGTGAGCGAACGGCCGTGCGGAGACGGCTCGTGATCAAGGCGCTACGGCGTGGTGTCGTGCCCGTGACCGTCACCGTGACGGGCTCGGCGGTCACGGTCTCCGTCTCGGTCTCGGTCGAGACGTCGGTGGTCGGCTCGCCGGCCGTCGTGATCGTGTGCGTCTGGTTGTGCGTGAGCGTCACGGTCTTGGTGTCGTCCGAGCTGCTGGACTGCGAGACGAGCCAGCCGAGCACGCCGCCGAGCGCCAGCGCGAGCGCGATGAGCGCCACGAGCACGCCGGTCGTGACGGCGCCGCCGCGCGAGCTGTCGGGAGCAGGCTGCTGTCCGGGTGGCTGCGCCTGCGGGGCGCCGCCGCCCTGCGGGTTGGCGTCGGGCGGCTGCGGGGGATTCGGGGTCGACATCTGTGCCTCCTCGTCAGAGCAGTCGCAAGGCGCGCGCCTGCGAGATCGCATGGCGCCGCCGAGTCACGCCCAGCTTGCGGTAGATGCTCTTGGTGTGGGTCTTGACGGTGTTCGTGGAGAGGAACAGCTCGGCCGCGATCTCCTCGGTCGAGAGCATGGTCTCGAGGTAGCCGAGCACGGTGAGCTCGCGTTTGCTGAGCGGCTCCAGGAGTGGCATGGAGTGTGCCGCCTGCGCGCCGGGGGAGCGCCGGTCGAGCAGCACCTGCAGCTCCTCGACGAGGCCGCGGTGGCGCGTGCCCTGGCGCACCTGGCGCGCGAGCAGATCGCGCAGCGGCGATCCGGCCTGCAGGAACACCCACGGGAAGCGCTCCGCTCCGGCCAGCGCGAGCGCGCGCTCGAGCGAGGCCGCCGCACCGGCGTGGTCGAGCTGCGCGTGCCGCGCGACGGCGTCGAGCACGAGCACCTCGAGCCGCGTCGCGAGGTCCGCCTGCGCTGCGTCGCCGGCGGCGTGTCCGCGCAGGCCCTCGATCGCCACCGCCGGGTCGGCCCGCACGAGCGCGGCACGAGCCTCGATGACTGCGCGCGTCGCACAGGCCGGCAGTCCGGCCGCGACCTCGAGGGCCTCGCCCACCTCGCCGGTGGCGATCAGCAGGCGCGCCTCGACGCCGCGCAGAAGCTGCTCCACGGCATCCGGGGCCTGCCAGTCGCCGACCGCGTCGACGGGCCCGCGCAGCGTCTCGAGCGCGCGCCTCGCGCCGTCGCTGGAATCGAGCTGCGTGAGCGCCGAGAGCGCGGCGATCTGCAGCCGCACCGGCAGGTCGCTCGAAGCGCGAGAGGCCGCAGCCGCGCGCGCGAGCGTCGCCGGGGCCGCCGGGTCGCACCAGAGATGCTCGGCCCAGCCGAGCGCGAGCAGCGCCGGGGCGGCGTGGGGCAGGTCGAGCCACTCGTGCGCCTCGGCCAGCGCGATGGCTTCGAGCGCGAGGTCGGCGGCGGTGCGCAGGCTGCCCTCGGCGGCGGAGAGCGCCGCCAGGTGACCGAGGCCGCTGACCACGACGTAGTCCTGCTCGCTCTGGCGCGCGAGGGCGATGCCCGTGCGCAGATGACGCGCGGCGGCGGGGCGATCGTCGATCCACAGCGTCTCGCACGACCCGAGCAGCACGAGGGCGAAGGCACGTCGCTCGGGCGAGCGATCGGCCTGGCCGGCGGCGGGCACGCGCTCACCGCGTGAGCGGGCGCGCTGCAGGCTGACGACCGCGTGGAGCTCGGCCACGTCGGTGCCGGCCGTGCCGAGCTCGAGCTCCGCGCGCGCCGCTGCCAGGTACGCGTCGCAGCGTTCGCGTCGACCCGCCGGGCTCGAGCTGGATCGCGGCGAAGGCCACCGCGATCGCGGGCTCGCGCTCGACGAGCTCGTCGGGCAGGCGCGAGAGCAGCGGCCGCAGGGCCGCGCCGCGACCCGCCAGCACCACGTCGAGCCAGCGTTCACCGGCGAGGTCGGCCGCGAATCCCCACTGCTGGGCCGAGATGGCGTGGCGGATCGCCGCGGCCGGCCGGTCGTTGGCTGCGTGCCAGCGCGCGGCGCTGCGCGTGCAGCTGGTCGCACTCCTCCCGCGGCCGCGCCGTGAGGCGGCTGCGCAAGAGGTCGAGCAGCAGGCGGTGGTAGCGATACCAGCGTCTGCGGCTGTCCAGCGCGATCACGAAGCAGTTGCGCCGCTCGAGCTCGGCGAGCGTCTCGGCGCCGCCCTGCTCGCCCAGCATCGCGTCCGCGAGCTCTCCGCAGATCTCGTCGGCGACCGCCGTGCGCACCAGGAAGTCGCAGAGATTCTCAGGGAGGGCCGCGAGCACCTCGTTGGAGAGGTAGTCGCCGACGGCGCGGTCGTCGCCGCCGAAATCGCGCACCACGCGGCTCGGGTCGTCGCTCTCGCGCAGTGAGAGCGAGGCCAGTGCCAGCGCGCCGGCCCAGCCCTCGGTGCGCGCGACGAGCGAGTCGACGTCGGTGGCCGAGAGCATCACGCCGTGACCCGTCAGCAGCAGCCGGGCCTCCTCGCGCGTGAAGGCGAGTGGTGCGCTGCGCAACTCGGCGAGCTGCGCGGCCAGTCGCAGGCGGTGGAGTGGCAGCGCCGGGTCGCGCCGGGAGGCGATCACCATGCGGAAGCACGGCGGTGCGACCTTCAGCAGCTGGGCGACGCCGGCGAGCACGCGCTCGTCCGTGACCTCCTGGAAGTCGTCCAGCACGAGCACGACCGGCTCGTCCCCGTTGCCGATCGCACGGTCGAGGAGCGCGGTCAGCTCACCGGGGAGGCGCGCGGACGGGAGCGGTGGAGACGAGCCTGCCAGAGCGGGATCGAGCGCCACGAGCACGCCCTGCCAGAAGCGCTCAGGCGCGTTGTCCTCCTCGTCGAGCGTCAGCCAGACGGTGCGCGCCGGCGCCGCGCCGGCCTCGATCCAGGAGCTCAGCAGCGTGGTCTTGCCCGATCCGGGCGGGGCCGCGACGAGCGTCAGGCGGCGGCTGTCGACCGCCGCCGAGAGGCTCTCGAGCAGTCGTGCGCGCATGACGATGCGACGCCGGCCCACGCGCAGCGGCTCGAGCTTCGCGGCCGGGATGCTGTGACTCGTCGCTGCCTGGCCGAACGGCAGCCGGGCGATCGGCGACGCATCGGCGGTGGGAGTCCGTTCGGTCATCGCGGATCGCGTTCTAGCCTAGCCTCTGCGCTCACCCTCCGGGTCACCCTCGCGCCTCGGGAGGCGCAGCCGTCTCACCCGACCAGGGTGAAGGCGCAGCTAGCTGGGACCGATGTCCGGCCGGCCGGGCCGCGGGCGCGCACGGCCCTTGGCTGCTCGCAGCTCGTCGAGATTGGCCGGTCGTAGCCAGCGCTCGCCCGCCACCGCGCCGATGGCCGCAGCGAGCAGCAGCGCGATCGACGCGAAGATCAGCCACTCCACCACGGCGAACGTGACGCCGACGAGGCCGTAGCGCTCGGCCGAGGTCGTGACGTGGTGCGGCAGGTAGACCTTGCCGGCCAGCGCGAGAACGTCGAGTGCGACGGCCGTCAGGAGGCCGGTCGGCCAGAGCGTTCGGAACCCGATGCGTGCCCCGAGCAACGCGTAGGGAGTGAATATCCACACAGCGGTTCCGATCGCGAGCACGACGATGTTCGCGATCACGATCCCCGTGTTGTCCTTGATGAATTCGCGCACGGGCAGCACCAGGGCGGCATAGCCGACCACGGCGATCACCCAGAGCGCGCCGCGCAGCGCCCCCGGCACGCCCGAGCGGGGTAGGCGCCAGGCCTGCTCGTAGAGGCGCGCGAGCAGCCGCCCGAGGCTGAACATCGAGTACATGAGCACGAGGATCTCGATCACCGTGACGCCGCCGCGCACCTCAGCAGGCGTGGCGAAGAGCTGTCGCACGGCGTCGGCGCCCTCGCCCGTCAGGCCGAAGCGGTCGATCATCCCCTGTGCGAGGCCGCCCTCGCGTGCCGCCGGGGTCAGCGAGGTCGTGACGATCGCCAGGGGGAGCGCGGCGATGAACGCGCGCGAGGCCAGGCCGAGGGCCCGCTCGAAGGGACGCAGCTCGATGATCCGGTCGGCGCACTGACCCACGAACGTCTCCTCGAAGCGCTCCTGCAGGTCGGCCACGATGCGCTCGAAGCGCGGCGTCTCGGGCGTCGGGGGATCTTCGGGCGTCACGCTTCCGACAGCGTGGCTGTCAGGGCGCGGTCTGCCATCACCCTCGCCGGGTGAGGGACGCGATTTGCGCTACTCTCGGAGCCGTGCTCCGAGTATCCGCTGCCGCCCTGGTTCTCTTGTGCGTCGCCCTTGCCGCAAGCGGCTGCGGAGGCAGCTCCAAGCCCGCCGTCTGCAGCGCCCGCGACGACCTCACCAAGTCGGTCGACACGCTCATCAACACCAACCCGGTGAGCGACGGCGTCTCCGGCGTGAAGGCCAACCTCGCGGCGGTGCAGTCCGAGACGACCGATTTCGCCAAGGCCGCCGGTGACGAATTCTCGCCGCAGGTCGATGCCTTCAAGCAGTCGCTCACCAAGGTGCAGAACGATGTCACGGCACTGACCGGCTCCGGCGACAAGGCCGCGGCGCTCGGGTCGCTCGCCAGCGACGTGAGCGCAGTCCAGACCAGCTGGAACGCGCTCACGGACGCGGTCAAGACCGCCTGTGACTGACCGCTCGGCGGTGGGTTCGTAGGAATCCCGGCATGACCGGGCGCCTCGTCTCGCGGCTGAAGGCGAACGCCGGGCGCCTGGTGGCGATCGTGCTCGTGGTCGGCGTGTTCGTGTTCGTGCTGCCGCGCGTCGCGAACTACCACGACGTCTGGGAGATCATCTCCGGCCTGAGCACGCGTGACATGGCCGCGCTCGTGCTCGTCTCACTGCTCAACCTCGCGACCTTCGCGCCGCCCTGGATGGCCGCGTTTCCCGGGCTTTCGTTCCTGCACGCCCTCGTGCTCTCGATGGCCTCGACGGCGGCCTCGAGCGTGCTGCCGGGCGGCGACGCCGTTGGCATCGGCCTCTCCTACTCGATGCTGCGGCGCTGGGGCTTCGGCGTCGAGCAGGTCGCGGTCGGCACCGCCGCGACGACGGTCTGGAACGCCTTCGCGAACGTCATCTTCGCCGTCGCCGGTGTGGTCGCGCTGGCCATCGGCGGCGAGTCGCACCCCCTGTTGACGACGGCCGCGCTGGTCGGCACGGGCGCGCTGATCGCCGCGATCGTGCTGTTCACGCTCGCGCTCCAGGACGACGACAACGCGATCCGCGTCGGGCGCCTGGCCGAGCGGCTCTGGAACCGCCTGGCGCGGCTCATCCGCCGGCCCGCGGTCGAGGGCTGGGATCAGCGGCTCGTGGGCTTCCGCCGCGAGGCCATCGGCCTGCTGCGCCGCCGCTGGCTGTGGCTCACGCTCGGCACGCTGGCCGGCCACCTGACGGTGTTCCTGGTGCTGCTCGTCTCGCTGCGCGCCGTCGGCGTGCCGAGCACGGACGTCAACTTCGCCGAAGTCTTCGCCGCCTGGGCGCTGATCCGCATCCTCACGACGATCCCGATCACGCCGGGCGGACTGGGCGTCGTGGAGCTCGGCCTGACCGGCGCGCTCGTCTCGTTCGGCGGCCAGCAGGCCGAGGTCGTCGCGGCCGTGCTGCTCTACCGCGTGCTCACCTACGTGCCGCCGATCGCGATCGGCGGCGTCTGCCTGCTCGTCTGGCGGCGGCTCGGCGACGCAGTCCCGCCGCCGCCGAGCGCCTCCAGCACCTCGAGCTAGGACACTAGGCCGTGGCCAGCACCTTGGCCTTCTGAGCGGCGAATTCCTCGTCGGTCAGCTTGCCGCGGTCGTGCAGGTCGGCCAGCTTGTGCAGCTGATCGGCCGTGGACATCTCGGTCGAACCGGTCGGCGCAGCCGCTGTGCCGCCTTCACGTGCTGCGGCGAGCGCTGCGCGCTCCTCGGGTGTCGAGCCCGGCTTGCGGGCGATCAGGTAGATCAGCGTCCCGATGAACGGGATGATGATGACGACGATCAGCCACGCTGCCTTGGCGCCGCCGTGCAGGTCGTCGCGGCGGAAGATGTCGATCAGCGCGAAGGCCCAGATCATGATCAACGGGATGTAGATCAGGAGCAGGAAGAACGTGTTCCAGAAACTCATTCGACGAGTGTCCTCTCGTGGGGGTCGAGCGGGTCAGAGCTTCCGAGGGTACTCCGAGGCCGGAAACTCCCGCGCAGTCTGGCGCCGCAGCACTTCGAGCCCAGCCACGGCGAGGATGATCAGGATCGGCGTCGTGATCCAGTTGTGGGCGGCCGGGGTCGGCGACCAGGCCAGCAGCAGCAGGATGATCAGCGCGAGGGCGCCGAAGGCCATCCAGGGCTCGCGCAGATAGGGGGCGGCCCAGCGGCGCAGCGTGGTCGCGTGCTTGCCCATCCCCGAGACCCAGGCGCCGAAGAGGCCGACGATGCCGACGAAGACGATCGTCGTCGTGATCAGGCGCAGGGGATCGGTCGCGATCCACCAGGCCTCGTGGACCGCCGGCCGCACCGTGTCGTCGACCACCAGCGACTCGATCAGCTGGTCGCCGAGGACTCGTCGCAGGAAGATCAGCACGAGCCCGGCCACGAGCAGGGCGATGGCGCATGCGCGCACCCCGCGCCGCCGGTCGGGCGCGACCCAGATCACCGCTGCGAAGATCAGCACGACGATGATCACGAGGAAGTTCGCGACCGTGCTGAGTGCGTGCACCACCGTCTGCATGAGCGACAGCTGGTCGGATTTGAGAATCGTGATCTGTCCCGCGTTCGGGGGCAGCGGCGGGAGGCGATCGGCGGCTCCGATGCTCGATGCCGCGCCTTCGACCTGCAGGACGAGGGGGCGCAGGTCGAGCACGACCGCGCCGCCGGTCGTCGTCAGCGCGCCCTGGTCATCGTTGATGACCCGCAGCAGCTGGCGGTTGGCCCGCTCGTTGGCGTTCTTCCAGGCTTTCTGCAGCCGTGGTGAGGCGAGTGCGCGCTGCGCCGCGCTGGTGGCGGGTGCGCGCAGGCCCTCGGCGACGGTGGGAGCGAACGGCTTGGCGGCCTCGGGCAGGAAGTCCTCGATCGTCGCCGCCACGTCGACGTTGTCGTAGAGCTGGTTGACGAGATACGTCGCGAGCGTCGACTGCACCGTGTCGTTCTGGATGATCTTGACGCTCGTGTCGCTCCACTGCGAGGAGTCGAGCGCCACGCGGTTGACCCACACCGCGAGCGCGCCGAGGACGAGGAAGATCGCCGCGAACGTCGCCAGGCCGCGCATCGCCCAGGTCCGGCCGCTGGAATGATCGCTTCGCCGCGTCGGGTGCGTCCCCCGGCTCGGTGTTTGGGCCCTGCTCTGCCTGGGTATTCACGAGTCTCTTCTCTCAGCACGGCGAGCGGGTTCGTCCCACCCGGCTTAGGGGGGCGAGCCTAGCGGGTTTCCGCCTCTAGCTCACACGTACGGGGGTGCCGACAGGCAACTCGAGGGCAACCATGCGCATGATCGAGTCGTCCGCCACGCGGATGCAGCCGTGGCTGACCGCGCCGCTCGAGCCGCCGCCGGCCTTCCAACCGTGGATCGCCACGACGGCCTGAAGGCCGTCGAACACCGGCACCTGCGGGCTGTGCGTCGTGAGACTCACGGTCCATTCGCCGAGCACCGATTCGGTCGAGCGCCAGTGGTCGTAGGTCGCGTGCAGACCGCGCGGCGTGGGCGTCGACTCGGTGCCCGTGCCGACGTGCGCGCTGCGCACGACCTGGCCGTCGCGCAGGATCGTCATCGTCCCGGCGGCGCGCGAGACCTCGACGCGCCAGCGATTGACGCGCATCTGCACGCGCTCGGCGTTCAGCCAGCCGCTCGTCAGCCCGTGCGAGAACCAGGCCGGCAGGCGCACCTCGAGCCAGCGCTTGCCGTCGACGTCGCGCGCGCCGAGGACGAGCAGTCGCTGCTGTGCGCCCTTGTAGAACGTCTCGGGCTGCATCTCGAAGACGGCCTCCCCGCCGGGCGTCTTCATGATCGTCGTCCAATCGGTCAGAACGACGTCGAAACTCTTCGCCTCGCTCGGCGCGTAGGGCAGCGTCTGCTTCGCCTGTGCCCCCGCCGGGAGCACGAGGAGGGCGAGGAATCCAAGAAGCAGAAATCGCTGTCCAATACGTCGCATGTCCTGACTATCGTGCGTCCCGCGCCAGGACTGAACCACCGAAAGAACCATTCCTGCCGAAGTCTCAAGGAGTCCGCCGACGAACTGAAAATGCCGGAAACTACTGTTTTCGCACCTGAGGATTTCGCCGTTCGGCGTCGATGAGTATGTTTGTCCGTCCATGACGATCTGGTCGGATGCGGTCGAGACGGTACGGCCCGCGCGGGGCTCGAAAGACGGCCCGCTGCCGCCGCTCCTGCTCTTGCTGACAGTGGTCACGGGTCTCGTCGACGCGGCCTCCTATCTCAATCTCGGCCACGTCTTCGTGGCCAACATGACGGGCAACGTGATCTTCCTCGGGTTCGCCCTCGCGGGTGCGCCCGGGCTTTCGATCCCGGCCTCGCTCGTCGCCGTCGGGGGCTTTCTGGTCGGGAGCGTCTCGGCCGGGCGCCTAGGGCGCCGCTTCGCCGAGACCGGCTGCACCTCCTACGGGGCGCGGCAGGCGCACAGTTTGTTGTCTTCGCGGCGGCCGTGATCGTCGCGGCGGCCGGCTCTGATCCGATCGAGGGCACGCGCAAGTTCGTCCTGATCGCGCTGCTCGGCTTTGCGATGGGCATCCAGAACGCGACGGCGCGCCGACTGGCGGTGCCGGAGCTCACGACGACCGTGCTGACCATGACCCTGACCGGGATCGGGGCCGATTCGACCTTGGCCGGCGGCGGCGGCTCGAAGCTCGGCCGTCGATCGCTGGCGGTGGCCGCGATGCTGCTCGGGGGCCTCATCGGCGCACTGCTCGCGCTCAACATCGACACCGCGGCGCCTCTGGCTGTCGCGACTATCGTGCTCGCCGTCGTCGCGCTTGCGGCACACGCACTCTCGAAGAGCGAGGCGGTACCCGCATGAGCTTCCCGGATGGCTTTCTCTGGGGCGCGGCCACGGCCGCCCACCAGGTCGAGGGCGGCAACGTCAACAACGACAGCTGGCTGCTCGAGCACGCGCCGGGGTCGCACTACGCCGAGGTCTCCGGCGATGCCTGCGATCACTACCACCGCTACCCGGACGACATCGCCCTGGTGGCGGAGCTCGGGCTGAACGCGTATCGCTTCTCGCTCGAGTGGTCGCGCATCGAGCCCGAGGAGGGCGAGTTCTCGCGCGCGGCCCTCGAGCACTACCGGCGCATGCTCGCTGCCTGCCACGAGAACGGCCTCACGCCGATCCTCACCTTTCACCACTTCACGTCTCCCCGCTGGATCGCGGCCCAGGGCGGGTGGAAGGCGCCGCGGACCGCGGAGTTCTTCGCGCGCTTCTGCGAGCGGGCGATGGGGCATCTCGGCGATCTCGTGCCCTTCGCCTGCACGATCAACGAGCCCAACCTGGGGGCGCTCCTGCACCAGGTGCTGGGTCTCCCCGAGCCGCAGGCCGACTTCCTCGCCCTGCAGAACGCCCACGGCCCGCAGGCCGTGGAGATTCTGCGCACGGCGCACCGGCTCTCGTTCGAGGCGATCAAGGGCGTGCGCGAGGAGACGCAGGTGGGACTGACCGTGGCGCTCACGGCCTGGGAGGCGGAGGCCGGCGGCGAGGCCGAGATGGCGCGCCTGCGCGCGAGGACCGAGGACGATTTCCTCGAGGGCGTCGAGGGCGACTTCATCGGCGTGCAGAACTACACGGGCCAGCGCGTCGGCCCGAACGGGCCGATCGAGCTCGATGCGGCCGCCGAGCGCACGCAGATGGGCTACGGCTATCAGCCCGAGGCGCTCGGCGCCGTGATCCGCCGCGCCGTGGAGGTGACCGGCCTGCCGGTCTACGTGACCGAGAACGGCGTCGGCACCGACGACGACACGCGCCGGGTCGAGTTCATCGAGCGCGCGCTGCGCGGCGTCGAGGCCTGCCTGCGAGACGGCATCGACGTTCGCGGCTACACGTACTGGTCGCTCTTCGACAACTTCGAGTGGAGCCTGGGCTACCGCCCGACCTTCGGGATCGTGGCCGTCGACCGCGAGACCCAGGTGCGCACGGTCAAGCCGAGCGGGCGCCTGCTCGGTCAGATCGCGCGCACGAATGGCGCTCTCTCCCGCGAGGTCTGACGCGGCCGCAGCGGCGCGGTGAGCCGCCGGTGAGCGAGCGGTGAGCGGAGTGCGCGAACGTCGCCTCAGCCACGAAGAGAGGAGCGATCGTGCACGACATGGATCTCGCGAGGCCGCTCGACCGGAGCAGGCTGCTCAAGGGCATCGGCGTGTTCTCCGCCGTCGGCGCGCTGGCGGCGGTGACCCCGGAGGCAGCGCTCGCCCACGGGCACCGCCACGGCCGTCACAAGAACAACCAGCGCGTGCTCGATCAGTACTGGGCGACGCTCAACGCGGGCATGGCCAGCGCGACCGGCGACTTCTCGGGCATGGCCGACGTCTACGCGCCGGACGGCATCCTCACGCAGTCCAATCCGGCCGGCGTCACGACCGTCTACGACGGCATCGACAAGATCATCGCGTTCTACAGCGCGGCCTGGGTGAAGTTCAAGACCTACCAGTGGACGCTCGACACGACCCGCTGGCTGACCTGCGATATCGCCCTCAACTACGAGCACGCGGGCAGCCCGCCGCTGTCGGTGCCCGGCCGCTGCGCGCACCTCTTCGTGTTCTGCAACGGCCGCATCCAGACGCTCGACTGGGTGACGTACTTCGGAGGCGTGGCCTGACGCGACTGGTGGGCCCGCCGGGGCATGGCCGGCGGGCCCATCTATGTCGATTGGGTAACGGCAGGGAGGCGATCCTGTCGCGCTGCAGGGACAGTTGGTAGCGTCTGGCACAAGGGAGGTCGCGCTTGCTCTTCCGCGTGCTCGGGCCGGTGGACGTCGTCCGCAGCGGCACATCGGTGCCGATCGCCGGCGAACGGCAACGCGCCGTTCTGGCGATGTTGTTGCTGAGCCGCGACGAGGTCGTCTCCACCGAGCGCCTGATCGACGCCCTCTGGGGCGCCGATCCTCCGGCCAGCGCGGCGCACGGCATCGAGGTCGCAGTCTCGAACCTGCGCCGGCAGCTCTCGCACGAGGTCGTGCGCACGCGCCCGCCCGGCTACCTGGTGCCCCTCATGGCGGGCGATCTCGACGTCGATCTCTTCGGCGCGTTCGTCGCCGAGGCGGCCGCTGCGCGCTCGCGCGACGACCCGGCCGGCGCCGCCTACGCGCTGCGGCAGGCGCTCGGCCTGTGGCGCGGCGATGCGCTCGCCGACGTCAGCGCCGCCCCCTTCGCGCTGCTCGAGAGCATGCGGCTCGCGGAGCTGCGCCTCGCTGCGCTCGAGGCGCGGATCGACGCCGATATCGAGTGCGGCCTCGCGGCCGAGGTGATCGGGGAGCTCCGGCTGCTGATCGAGGCCTGGCCGTTCCGCGAGCGGCTGCGCGAGCTGCTGATGCTCGCGCTCTACCGCTGCGGGCGCCAGGTTGAGGCCCTCGCTGCCTATCGCGACGCGCGCCGGGCGCTGGTCGACAGCGTGGGCATCGAGCCCGGTCCCGCGCTGCGCCTCGCCGAGCGGGCGATCCTGCGGCAGGACGCGATCGGCTCTCGCTGAAGCTCACACGAGCAGGGCTTCGCGCAGCGCTTTCGCTCGCGCTCGAGCGGGCAGCAGGTCGAGGGTCGCGACGTCGACTCGAGTACCCAGCGCCTCCGAGAGATCCGCGGCCAAGCCGGCCACGGCGAGGACCGTCCGCCCTGGCTGCAGGTCGACCAGCAGGTCGATGTGGCCGTCGTCGTTCTCTTCGTCACGCGCGGCGGATCCGAAGACGCGCACGTTGCGCGCTCCGTTCTGCCGCGCAAGTCGGAGAATCGTGGCGCGGTGCTCGTCCAGGAGTCTGCGCGGCGAACCGCCTGCGGCGGGAAGCCGCGCGAGCTCGAGCTCGAATCCGCAGGCGTGCAGGATCCGCTCCAGCGTCCCGGCCCCAGGCTGCTTCAGGCCGCACTCGTAGCTGGCGATCGTCTGCTGTGAGGTCCGGGCACGGCTGGCAAGGGCTGCTTGCGAGAGCCCGGCACTCTGGCGGGCCTCACGGATCAGAGCCGCGGCATCCACTCAGCGCATACTAGCTACATCTGATCAGGTGTAACTACCACCCATTCGGGTGGGTGGTAGCTACGTGGTCTTGATCAGGCCGCCGTCGATGATGTAGTTGGAGCCGGTCACGTTGCCCAGCCGGTCGGAGGCCAGCAGCGTGATCAGCGTCGCAACCTCCTCCGGCGTCGTGAAGCGCCCGGTGGCGAAGCCGCCGATGCTCGCGATCACGTTGGCGCGCGCGGTCTCGACGTCGACGCCGCTGGCCTTCGCCACCGTCGCGGCCACGCCTTGATCGCCCAGCCAGAGCTCGGTGCCGACCGGCCCGGGCGAGACGCAATTGACGCGGATGCCCTTCGGCCCGAACTCCTGCGCCAGCGACTTGCTGAAGTTGAGCAGCGCTGCCTTGGCGGCGCCGTAGTCGATGGTGCCGGCGTCGGGCTCGAAGAACGCGTTGACGGACGCCGTGTTGACGATCGTCCCGCCGCCCTGGTCGAGCATCTGCACGATCGCCGCGCGGGTGGCTCGCACGGCGGCGAAGAAGTTCATGTTCATCGCCCAGGCGAACTCCTCGTCGCTCGTGCCGAGGAACCCCTCGGTGCGCAGGCGCACGGCGCCGACGTTGTTGACGAGCACGTCGACGCGGCCGTGCTGCTCGACCGCGCTCGCGATCAGCTCCGCCGGGCCATCCGGCGCCGAGAGGTCGACCGCCACGCCGGTGACGCCCTCGATGCCGCCGAGGCTCGCGATGCTGCGAGCCCCGGCGACGACGAGCGCACCCTCTGCCGCGAGCGCCTGGGCGACAGCGAGGCCGATGCCCTTGCTGGCGCCCGTCACGACGGCGACCTTGCCGGTGAGGTGCAGATCCATCGGTTACTTCACGAAGCGCTGCACGAACGCGAGGGCGGTGTCGGCAACCTCGCGCCAGCCGTTGTCGATCGTCAGCGCATGGCCGCGGTTGGGCATCTCGGTGATCTCCGTGACGCCCGGGTTGTGCGCCTGCTTCTTGTACGAGGCGTTGGCGATCGCCCACGGCACGGTGTGATCCTTCTCGCCGGAGATGATGAGGAGCGGGCCGCGCTCGGGATTCTTGTGGTCGACCTTCGCCTCGGTCCACGGGTTGAGATTCGCGGTCGCGGCCTGGAAGAGCGGGGCGCCCGGTGCCGGGACGGCGTACGTCTCGTACAGCTCCTTGGCCTCGTCCTCGCTCACGGCGTTGGCGAATCCGTAGCGGAACTGCTCGTAGGTGAGCGGAACCGCGCGGTTCCAGTTGGCCGGGTTCTTGAGCACCGGCGTGGCCGACCTGAGCGCCGAGATCGGCAGGGGCAGCACGCCGCGGAACGGCGCGGGGTCGATCGCGACCGAGGCCGCCGAGAGGCCGCGCCCGGCGACGATCTGCGTCAGCAGGCCGCCGAACGAATGCCCGATCACGGCGGGCTTCTTCTCCAGCTTGCCGATGACCTCGGCGTAGTGGTCCGCGACCTGGCCGACGGTCTTGTGGGCGAAGACCTCGGGGTGCGCGTTGGCCTCCTCGACCGTGTCGGGGTCATCGGGCCAGCCGGGCGTGAGCGCCGTGTAGCCGGCGTCCTCGAAGACGGCCGACCAGCGGTCCCAGCTGCTCGGCAGCAGCCAGAGCCCGTGGATGAAGACGACGGGCGTGCGACCCGATGCATTGGCCTTCTGGACCTGCTCGGCCTCGGTGGGATAGGTCGTCGTGGCGGACATGTCTTGCTCCTGCGTCGTGTTCAACGTGACAACCGGGCTGACTTGCGGCCTGGTCCGCGCGTGATGAAGAGTTGCGCATCGCCGGTGGGCGTGCGGCCGCCGATGAGTTCCGCTGAGCCGGAGCGTCTACTCCCGAGACAACGACCGATCAGGGAGCACGGCGATGCCAAACGTGAAGCTGGATATCTCGATGTCGCTGGACGGCTACGTGGCCGGCCCCGACGCGTCGCTCGAGCTGCCGCTCGGCAAGGGCGGTTTCGGCCTCCACGAGTGGGTCTTCGGTCTCCAGAGCTTCCGCGAGGCGCACGGCGGCGGGAGCGGTGAGGGCGGCCCGGACAACGAGGTCGTGGCCGAGGGCCTGCGCACGCAGGGCGCCGTGATCATGGGCCGCAAGATGTTCAGCGGCGGCTCGGGCCCCTGGGAGAGCGATCCGAACGCGGGCGGCTGGTGGGGCGACGAGCCGCCCTTCCGCGTGCCGGTCTTCATCCTCACGCATCACGCGCGCGAGCAGGTCGTGACGGGGCCTGACACGTCCTTCAACTTCGTCACCGGCGGCATCGAGGATGCGCTGGAGCAGGCGCGCGCCGTGGCGGGTGACAAGGACGTGCTGATCGCCGGTGGCGGCGAGGTCGCTCAGCAGTACCTGCGGGCCGGCCTGCTCGACGAGATCCAGATCCACCTGGTTCCGGTCTTCCTCGGCTCCGGCGTGCGTCTCTTCGACGGCATCGCGCCCGACACGGTCGGGCTGGAAGCGGAGAGGGTGGTCGCCGCCTCGCCCGGCGTCACCCATCTCCGCTTCCGTGTGACCGCTTAGGCGGCTTCGGCCAGATCGACCTCGGACTCGGCGACCGCGGCCGCGCGCGTGCGCGTCCGCACCGTCATCGCCAGGACTCCGAGCAGGGCCACTGCCACCGGCACGAGCAGCGCCGGCTTGAACCCGTCGAGCAGATCCTGCGGCGTGCCGCCGACGGTGTTGGCGTCGACGACCGCAGCCACGACGGCCAGCGCGAGCGCGCCGCCGAACTGGAACGAGGTGTTGAGGAGGCCGCCGGCGAGGCCCTGCTCGCCCGGCGCCACGCCGGTCGTGGCCGCGATGTTGAGCGGCCCGAACGCCAGCGCGAAGCCGAGGCCCGTGAGCAGGAAGGTCGGCAGCATGGCGGCCGCGTAGCTCGAGCTGAGCCCGATCGGCAGGAAGAGCGCGTAGCCCGCGACGATCGAGATCAGGCCGGCGACGATCAGCCGCTGGACGCCGAAGCGCATGACGAGCGGCGCGATGCGCGTCGAGATGACCGCGACCAGCACGCCCGCGGGGAAGATCGCGAGCCCGGTGTCGAGCGCCGACCAGCCGCGCAGTTGCTGCATGTAGAGCGTCGCGATGAACTGGAATCCGACCCAGCTGCCGAAGAGCGCCATGGCGGCCAGGTTCGCGCGCACGAGCGTGCTCGAGCGCAGGATGCCCAGTCGTACGAGCGGGTTCGGTGTGCTCAGCTCGCGCATGATGAATGCGGCCATCAGGATCGCCGCCCCGACGAACGACGAGATGGTGCGCACCGACGTCCAGCCGGCGTTCGGCGCATCCACGAGCGTGTAGACGAGCAGCAGCATCGCGCCCGTGATGCTCACGGCGCCGGCCACGTCGAAGCCGCGGTTGGCGTGCGTCGAGCGACCGCTGTCGGGCACCAGGCGCAGGCCGGCGATGAGCGCGATCAGGGCGACCGGGGCGGGCAGGAAGAAGACCCAGCGCCAGCCGCCGGCCTCGGTCAGCAGGCCGCCGATCACGAGCCCGAGCGAGAAGCCCGTCGCGCCCGTTGCGGTGTAGATCGAGAGCGCCTTGTTGCGCGCCCGTCCCTCCGCGAACGTCGTGGTGATGATCGAGAGCCCGGCCGGAGCCGTGAACGCTGCGCTCACGCCCTTGATGAAGCGCGTGACGATGAGCAGCGTGCCGTCGTCGACAAACGCGCCGAGGAGCGAGGCGACTGCGAACACACCAAGGGCAATCAAGAAGACACGCCGCCGTCCAAGCAGATCTGCGGCGCGGCCGCCGAGCAGAAGGAACCCGCCGTAGCCGAGCACGTACGCGCTCACGACCCACTGCAGCGAGCCGGTCGAGAGACCGAGGTCGGCACGGATGGAGGGCAGCGCGACGCCGACCATCGAGACGTCGAGGGCGTCCAGGAAGAGGGCGCCGCAGAGCACGAGCAGTGCGCCCCAGGCGCGCTTGCTGAGCCCTCCGGTGCCGTCATCGAAGGAGTGCGAGAGCTGTGGGCTGGTCGAGGTCACGTAGGTGCTCCTTGGCGAGGTGGCTAGCTGGCGGAAAAGCGATCCGCTCGGCTATTGTTCGATCAGCATCGTACATATTAGTTCGACCGAGATCAAACAAATGACTGAATCCGCGTTGCAATCCAACGATCCGATGGCCCCCGACCTGGCGATCGTCGACGTGTTGACGGTGCTGCAGGCGCTCTCGGATCCGGTGCGGCTCGGGATCGTCCGGCAGCTCGCCACCAGCGAGGCCGAGGCCGCCGGCGGCCTCATGTGCGGCCAGATCGACTGGCCCGTGAGCAAGTCCACCGGCAGCCACCACCTCAAGGCGCTGCACTACGCCGGCATCACGTCCGAGCGGCAGCAGGGCGTGTGCAAGTACATCTCCCTGCGCCGCGCCGAGCTCGACGAGCGCTTCCCGGGTCTGCTCGACTCGGTGCTGAGCGCCGCCGAGGCTCCGGTCGCGAAACCCTAGGGCGGCCCCTGGTCAAGGCAAGCGGCATTCGTTACAATCGCCGCCATGCTCCACAAGGACGGCAAGGTCGAGCTGCTGAAGACCGTCCCGCTCTTCTCGCGCTGCACCAAGAAGCAGATCGGGGCGATCGCCAACCTCGCCGACCTGATCCAGGTGCCCGCGGGCACCCGGCTGATCACGGAAGGCGCCATCGGCGGCGAGTTCATGATCATCGTCGAGGGCACCGGCGAGGTGAGGCGCAAGGGCCGCAAGATCGACACGCTCGGCCCGGGCGACTTCATCGGCGAGATGGCGCTGATCTCGGGCGGCCGTCGTAATGCGACGGTGCAGACGACGAGCGACGTGTCGCTGCTCGCCGTCACAGCGCGCCAGTTCTGGCAGCTGATGGAGGAAGCGCCTGAGATTCAGACGAGCGTCCTCAAGGCGCTCGGCGAGCGCCTCCAGCCGGTCGCCGTCTAGCTAGCGGCGCTCGGTCGCGAGCCGCAGCCCGAGACCGATCAGCACGACGCCCGTGAGGCGGTCGAGCCCTGCCTTGACGCGCGGGCGCGTGAGCAGTCCGCCGGCCTTCGAGGCCATCACCGCGAAGGCGACCAGCCACGCGAGCGTCATCGCGGCGAAGAGCACCCCGAGGATCAGGAACGGCATCAGCACGGGCTGCCCGGGATTGATGAACTGCGGCAGGAGGCTCGTGAAGAAGGCCGCGATCTTTGGGTTGGCGAGGTCGTTGATGAGCCCCTGGCGGAAGCCGCGCTTGCCGTCGAGGCCGCGCGTTCCGTTGGCTGCTGCCGCAGCCTCGTCGGTGTCCTTCTCGCGTCCCGCCGCCCGCAGCGCCTGGATGCCGAGCCAGATCAGATAGGCGCCGCCGATCAGCTTCATCGCCGTGAAGAGCGCCTCCGAGGCGTGCACGATCGCGGCGACGCCGAGTGCGGATGCGACCGTCCAGATCAGCAGCCCGGTCGTGACGCCGAATGACGTCCCGATCGCCGGCCGGCGACCGTAGAGCAGCGCGTTCTTCGTCACGAGCGCCGTGTCAGGCCCGGGCGTGACGATCAGGAGCGCCGCGACGCCGATGAAGGCCGTGAGGTGCACTTGCGCGTCCATGGCAGGCGATTCTCGCACGCACGAGTTGCCAGAGGGGTCACCGCGATGCGAACATACGTTCGTGCGCGACGACGCCACGATCCTGCACGCCGACGCCGACTCGTTCTTCGCCTCGGTCGAGCAGCGGGACGACCCGCGGCTGCTCGGCCGGCCCGTGATCGTCGGCTCGTGGGTCGTGCTCGCGGCGAGCTACGAGGCCAAGGCGTTCGGCATCCGCACGGCCATGAGCGGATCGCAGGCCCGCCGGCTGTGCCCGCAGGCGATCGTCGTCGAGCCACGGTTCTCGGCCTACACCGAGGCGAGCCGGGCGATGTACCGAGTGTTCGATGACACGACACCGCTGGTGGAGGGGATGTCGATCGACGAGGCGTTCCTGGACGTGCGCGGCATGGAGCGCATCGCAGGCACGCCCGCGGAGATCGCCGTGCGGCTGCGGCGACGGCTGCGCGAGGAGGTTGGGCTGCCGATCACGGTCGGGCGTCGCTCGGACGAAATTCCTGGCGAAAGTCGCCAGCGCAGTCGCCAAGCCAGACGGCCTGCTGGTGGTGCCGCCGGGCGGCGAACTCGAGTTCCTGCATCCGCTGCCGGTCGAGCGCCTGTGGGGCGTCGGCAAGGTCACGGCCGCCAAGCTCCACTCGCGCGGAATCGTGACGGTGGGGCAGATGGCCGCGCTGGAGGAGGCGGCGCTCAGCTCGATGCTGGGCCGGGCGTCGGGTCGGCACCTGCACGCGCTCGCGCACAACCGCGACCCGCGGCGGGTGCAGGTCGGCCGTCGCCGCGGCTCGATCGGCTCGCAGCGCGCGCTCGGCCGGTCGCCGAAGACACCCGGCGCGATCGACGCGGCGTTGGTCGCGCTGGTCGACCGCGTGACGCGCCGGATGCGGTTCGCGGAACGCGTGGGCCGAACCGTGGTGCTGCGGCTGCGCTTCGACGACTTCACGCGAGCGACCCGCTCGCACACGCTCTCGCGCGCGACTGCGCACACGGGGACGGTGCTGGCGACCGCCCGCGGATTGCTCGCGAGCGCAGCGCCGCTGATCGAGAGCCAGGGCTTGACGCTGGTCGGCGTGGCGGTCGCGAATCTCGATGACGTCCGTGCCGTCCAACTGACGCTGCCGTTCGACGCGCGCGAGGAAGGCGCGCTCGACACCGCACTCGACGAGGTGCGCGAGCGCTTCGGGACGCGCTCCATCACGCGAGGCGTCCTGCTCGGCCGCGATCAGGGCATGTCGATTCCGTTGCTACCCGACTGAGCCGTGGCACGATCTGCGGCGTGACGACGCGCGAGATCGAGACGCCGCACGGCCCGGCGCGAGTGCACCTGCACCTCATCGATGAGCCACGCGCGGCGCTCGTGCTCGGTCACGGAGCGGGCGGTGGCGTGACAGCGCGAGACCTGGTGACCGTGAAGGACGTCGCGCTGTCGCTCGACATCAGCGTCGTGCTCGTAGAGCAGCCCTACCGCGTCGCCGGGCGGCGTTCGCCGCCACCGGCGAAGCAGCTCGATGCCGCCTGGATAGCGGTGGTCGGAGACCTCCGTGCCCGCGAATTGCGCGGACTTCCGCTAATCGTGGGCGGCCGCTCGTCCGGCGCACGGGTGGCATGCCGCACGTCGGAGGAGACGGGTGCCGTCGGCGTGCTGTGCCTCGCGTTCCCGCTCCAACCACCGCGCCGCTCGCCACCCCCGGCGCCGAGTCGGCTCTCCGAACTCGACGTCGTTACGGTCCCGACGTTGATCGTGCAAGGCGCTCGAGATCCGTTTGGAATGCCGCCGGCACGGACCGACCGCGAAGTGGCGATCGTGGACGGTGATCACAGCTTGAGGAGCGATGCTCATGCAGTCGCCACGGCGACGCACCGGTGGCTGGAATTGTTCACAGCCAACTGAGGCCGGCTACGACCGTCGCTTGACGGGCTGCTCGATCGTGCCCCGATCGTCAATGATATCCGGCGGAGAACGAGTGGCTGCAGACGCACGCGATTGCCGCGCCGGCGGTTACGCCTCTGCCGGCGCCTTGGCCTCGAGTTCCGCGCGAATCTCCGCGATCTCCTGCAGTCGCTGCTGCAGGTCGCGCGCGAACTGCGCGAGCGTTTTCTGACGCGCGCGCACGAGCTCGAGCTGATGTTCGATCAGCGGCGTCGCGGTGTCGATGATGCGGAGCCGGTCGGCGTCGCTCGGATTGCCCTCCCACTCGTCGCGGAGCTTCGCGCGGGCTTCCTCGACCTCGGCCAACGGGACGATCTCCTCGAGCGAGAGGCCGAGCACGTCGCGCAGGCGGAGCACTCCCTGCAGGTGGGCGATGTCCGCCTCGCAGTACACGCGGTGCGAGCCCTTGCTGCGCTTTGCTCCCGAGCCCAGGAGGCCCAGTTCTTCGTAGTACCGGATCGTGCGGGTCGTGACGCCTAGGCGGGCGGCGACCGCGCCGATCCGACAGTTCTCTTCTTCCGTCGGTGCCGTCATCCGCTCACTTGTACGGCAAAGAGCGAGCCTGTGCAACTTCTGAGATCATAATTTACGCCAGCGTTAGATTCCGGCGGGCTGGGTAGAGCGGAAGTGCGGCCACCCAC
Organism: uncultured Actinomycetes bacterium; assembly: GCA_963713435.1. Classification (GTDB taxonomy): domain Bacteria; phylum Actinomycetota; class Thermoleophilia; order Gaiellales; family JALYLC01; genus JALYLC01. Next base: position 37,818 of record CAVQLU010000001.1, on the reverse strand, counting down.
GCCACGCAGCCTTGGTCGCTCCCCGCGCACGACCTCGCGGTAGTCGGTACTCGGCGGTAGCGGTCGGCGCCGTGCACGAGCGCTGGCGCGCGCATCTCGCCGGTGGCGTCACTGGCGCGGCGATCGTCGTAGACGGCACCGTCTGGGGCGCATCGTTCGGCGGCGACGGCTTCGGCCGCTGAAAACGCAAAGGGGGCGGCTCCCGACGGGAGCCGCCCCCTTCGCACGTTGAACTTCACGTGTCCGTCACCTTATCAAGCGGACTGGCGCAGCGACCGCCGAGAGGCGGCTCAGCTCGGCGTCGCTCAGCTCGACCTCGGCGACGCCGACCAGCTCGGCCAGCTGCTCGGGCGTGCGCGCGCTGGCGATCGGCGCCACGACCGTCGGCTGGGCGGCCAGCCAGGCCAGCGCGACGGCCGCGACCGTCGCGCCGTGCGCCGCCGCCACCTCATCGAGTGCCGTGAGTGTCGCGATTCCGCGATCGTCGAGATAGGCCCGCGCCGAGCCGGCGCGCTGCGAGCTCACCTCGGGGCCGCCTGGGCGGTACTTGCCGGTCAGGAAGCCCTTGGCCACGCCGTAGTACGGGATGCAGTCCACACCCTCGCGCTCGCACAGATCCTGGCAGCGGCCCCTCGAACTCGTCGCGGTCGAGGAGGTTGTAGGCCGGCTGGACGGCCACGTAGGCCGGGAGCTCGCCGCCACGGGCCAGCTCGAGCGCGGCCGCGAGGCGCGGCGCCGTGTAGTTGGAGGCGGCGATGTGGCGCACCTTGCCCTCGGCGATCAGCTCGCCGAAGGTCGCGAGCGAGTCCTCGATCGGCGTGTCCTCGTCGTCCATGTGGGCGTAGTAGAGGTCGATCCGGTCGGTCTCGAGCCGCTTCAGCGAGTCCTCGGCGGCGCGGCGGATCGTGGCGGGCGCCAGGCCCTCCAGGCCGGGCGTCTTGCCGACCTTGGTCGCCACGACCATCGCGTCGCGGTTGCCGCGCGACGACATCCAGCGGCCGATGATCGTCTCGGCCTCGCCGCCCGTGTTGCCGTCGACCCAGGCCGAGTAGCTGTCGGCCGTGTCGATGAAATTGCCACCTGCAGCCGCGTAGGCGTCGAGCACCGCGAAGGACTCGCGCTCGTCGGCCGTCCAGCCGAAGATGTTGGAGCCAAGGCAGAGCGGAAAGACGGAGAGATCGGTATTGGCGATTGTTCGCATCGGTGCAGGATCGCAGACGCCGGCTATCCCTCCGGCCCTTCGACGCAGTCCACCGCGGGGCGCCCGGCGGGATCATCGGGTAGCAGTGCGACCGTCTCGTCGACGCGCACGTGCAGCAGCGCCGGGCCGCCCGATGCGAGCGCGGTCATGAGCGCCGGGCGCAGCTGCGCGAGCGTCGTGACCGTCGCGCCGAACGCTCCGTAGGCGCGAGCGAGGGCGGCGTAGTCGGGCGCCGCGGGTGCCAGCTCGACGTGGCTCAGGCGGCCCTCGAAGAACATGCGCTGCCACTGCTCGACCATGCCCAGCGAGCCGTTGTCGACCAGCACGACGATGACCGGAAGCCGCTCCTGCACGGCCGTCGCGAGCTCCTGGCTCGTCATCTGGAAGCTGCCGTCGCCGTCGACGCAGACGACCGTCGTGCCGGGCCGCGCCACGCTCGCCCCGATCGCCGCCGGTAGCCCGAAGCCCATGGTCGCGAGCCCGCCCGAGGTGATGAAGCGCCGCGGCTCCTCGAGCACGAGGTGCTGCATCGCGAACATCTGGTGCTGCCCGACGCCGGTCGTGTAGATCACGTCGCGGCTCGTCGAGCAGGCGCTGCAGCTCGCGCATCAGCGCAGGCGGCGACGGCGCGCCCGTCGCGCTCGCCTCGGGCACCCGCAGCGGAAACGCGGCCTTCCACTCGTCGACGCGCGCGCGCCAGATCGCGCGCGCGGCCCCGGCCGCGCCGGGCGCGCTCTCGCTCGAGAGCGCGCGCAGCCCGCTGCGCAGGTCGCCGACGATCCCCGCATCGGCGTGCCGCAGCTTGCCGATCTCGCGCGGGTCGACGTCGAGGTGCACGACGCGAGCGTCCGGGCGCGAACGCGTCGAGCCGCCCTGTCACGCGGTCGTCGAAACGCACGCCGGCGGCCACGATCACATCGGCCTTGTTGAGCGCCCAGTTGGCGAACTTCTGCCCGTGCATGCCCGGATGCCCGGCAAACAACGGGTGCGACTCCGGAAACGCCCCCTTGCCCATGAGCGTCGTGACGACCGGAGCCCCGAGCCGCTCGGCCAGCAGCCGCAACTCCGCCGCAGCACCCGCGTTGACCACGCCGCCGCCGGCGTAGATCACAGGCGCCTCGGCGCGATCGAGCAGACCGCAACGCACCGGCGAGTGACGAATCCGCGCGGTCGTATAAAGGGTCTGACCCGCACCGTGCGGGCCAGACCCCGGCCGTGCACGGTGTGCCGCGATTGTCGTCGCAGAGCTGTTCCTGCACGTCGCGTGGCACGTCGACCAGGACTGGACCGGGACGGCCCGAGATTGCGACGCGGAAGGCCTCGTGGATCGTCTCCGCGAGGTCGGCTGCGTCGAGCACCTGCCAGGCCTGTTTCACCAGCGGCGCAGTTACGCCGACGATGTCGCATTCCTGGAAGGCGTCGGTGCCGATCAGCGTCTGACGTACCTGGCCGGTGATGCAGACGAGCGGCGTCGAGTCCATGCGGGCATCCGCGATGGGCGTGACGAGGTTGGTCGCGCCGGGGCCGGAGGTCGCGATCACGACGCCGGGACGGCCGCTGGCGCGGGCGTAGCCCTGCGCCATGTGGCCCGCGCCCTGCTCGTGGCGCGCCAGCACGTGGCGCACCGAGGTGCCGCGGGCGAGCGCGTCGTAGAGCGGCAGGATGGCGCCGCCGGGCATGCCGAAGCAGACGGCGACGGCCTCGCGCTCGAGGGCGCGCACGATGGCGTCGGCGCCGTTGATCCGGGCGGTCGGGTCGGGCAGGAAGGGGCTGTGCGAGTGTCGAGCTCATCGGTTACCTCCACGGCGGTGCGCGGGCGCACCTCGGCTGGCGGGGCGGCGGCGTGTGGCGCGTCGAGGCGCCGTGGGTAACCAATTCCCCTAGCGGGGAATGAGCAGGCCAATGGTGATCGCAACGGCGATCGGGCGGAGCGGATTGCTCGCGGCCATCAGCACTTCACTCATCATGGTACTCGCAGTTCAGGCCGTGCGGGTGCCGAGCCGCGCCGGATCGCCGTGCGCAGCGAGTGCCCGCTGGAGCGCAGCGGCCGCTCCCGCGCGCTCGCCCCAGCGGAGCACCGGCTCGCGCTCTCCCGAGCGGAGTTCGAGCAGATCGCGCTCCCAGCCTCGTCGATCGCGCACCAAGGGGCCGGGGCTGAGCGCGACCAGGACGGGCTGCTCGTTGAGCAGCACGAGGTCGCCCTCGCAGGCTTCGACGCGCGGGCGCGAGAGCATCCCGTCGTCATCCACCGTCGTCTGGCGCACGAGCGCCTCGAGCCAGCTCGCCCAGATCGTGTCCGAGGGCGGCACGCCCTCGCGACCCGTGAGCATGAGCGTGCGGCCGTTCGAGGCCGCCGCGAGCTCCTCGACCGCGATGAAGAGGCCGCGGCCGTCGCCGCGATCCACGACGTGCAGCTCCCGGCCCTCGACCCACGCGCAGGCCAGGACGTCGGGTGCGATGTCGAGCACGTCGACCACGCCGAGCGGATCGCGCACGTGCAACTCGCGCAACTCGCGGCCCATGGAGGCCAGCTCGGCCGCGGCGATGTCGTCGCGCGCGACGTTGAGCGCGATCAGGCGGTCGTCCAGGCTTGCAGGCGCCAGACGCTCGCGGTGCGGCCCTCCTTGAAGCTCCACAGCTCGACGTCCGTCACCGGCGTCTCGGCGACGAGCGCCCGCGCGTAGTCGAGCGCCGTGAGCATGCTCATGCCCCACGTGCGCACCCCCGCCGCGCGCGCCGCGTGGGCCACGCCGCCGACCACCGTCTCGGACAGATCGCCCACGGGATACGGGTCGCCGCGGCCGGCGAGTACGTCGTCCAGCACGGGCGCGAGGTCGGACCAGAGATGCTCGTCGAGGCCCAGCCGCTTGAGCGGCTCGAGCGCTCGCGGCAGCATCGCGTGATGCGGCCCCCAGCGGCCGATCGGGGGCGGATCCTCCAGCGGGCCCGTCCAAACGGGCGTGACGCGGTGCCCGTGGCGAATCGTAAGTGTGGACACAGCCTCAACGTAGGTCTGGGATCGCCCACAGCACAACGGGGCGATTTCCAGCGATTTCGGCGTTCTGAGTGCCTCCGGAGGGGGAGCAATAGGACCGAAAAACCTCACATGGGTGATGTGCGCCAGGCTCGCCGCGGGCCGGCGACGCCGGCGGCCCTCCGGCGACGACGCCACGCCTCGCTCCGCTCAGCAGTGGAGGAGCGCCTGCTCGCGCCGTCCATCGATGCGCGGCGACGGCCCGACGGTGTTCGCACAGGTGACGAACGACGTCGGGCCGGCGCAGATCGCCGAGATCGTGCTGGCGGCGTGGCGTCAGGCGCGCACGCCGTCCGTCTTCCACCAGCACCACGAAGAGTGCCCGGTAGTCCTGCATGGCCTGCCGGAGGTTCTCGGTGTTGACGTCGCGGTCCGTCTCACTGGCCTCGGCGATGGTGTGCGCGCGCCGGTAGCGCTCGACGACGTCGGGATGATCGACCGAGACGATGGCGGCGCGATCCTCGAAGTCCTCCACGGGGTAGCCGCGCTCGCGCATCACGCCCTGGATCAGCCGGTCGGCGTCGCGGATGGCGTTCGACGGGTCGTCGACGAACGCGGCCTGCGTCCCGCGCCAGGCGTCCTGGTAGCCGGAGCGCGCGCTCGGTGCGAGCGGACGGAGTTCGAGCTCGTCATGCCGGGCCTGGCGCTCGCGCAGCTCCTCTTCGGCTGCACGCCGATCGCCGGCGGACTCGACGGTGCGGTCGTATTCAGCTGCCGAAGCCCTCGCGCAGCTGCTCGCTGCGGCGCCGGCTGGCCATGGCCCAGGCGATACCCACGACGATGACGACTGCGGCGATGACGATGATGACCCACAACCAGGTAGACACGGTGTCCTCCTTCAGATGACGTCGGATCGACCTCGGTCTCTGCCCGTACTGATCGCCGCGAAACCTCGCCGTGACGAGCTAGTGTCTCGCAGCCGTGGCTGATCTCGTTCTCGGGCCTCTCCTCCGCTACACCGGCAGCACGCAGGCGACGGTCTGGGTCGAGACCGATGCAGCCTGCGAGGTCGCCGTGCTCGATGCGCGCGCACGCACGTTCTGCGTCGAGGGGCACCACTATGCGCTCGTCGTGCTCGAGGGCCTCGACGAGGGCTCGGTGCGCCCCTACGAGGTGCATCTCGACGGCGCGCGCGCGTGGCCGCCGCGAGGGTGACGCCCGGCCTGCGCCGACGATCCACACGCGCGAGCACGAGCGCCGCGCGCGACTGGTCTTCGGCTCCTGCCGCGTCGGCGATCCCGAGCGGCCGCCCTTCACCCTCCCGCCCTCGGAACACCGCCTCGGGATTCGGGATCGACGCGCTCTGGGCGTTCTCCCGCCGGCTGCAATCCGGGCAGGAGGAATGGCCCGACTGCCTGTTGCTGCTGGGCGACCAGGTCTACGCCGACGAGACCTCCGAGCAGACGCGCGCCTTCATCCGCTCCCGCCGCGACACGAGCAAGCCGCCGGGTGAGCAGGTCTCCGACTTCGAGGAGTACGCGCAGCTCTACCGCGAGGCCTGGAGCGATCCCGACATCCGCTGGCTGCTCGCCACGGTGCCGAGCACGATGATCTTCGACGACCACGACGTGCACGACGACTGGAACATCTCCGATGCGTGGGTGCGCGAGATGCGAGCGACGTCGTGGTGGGAGAAGCGCATCGAGGGCGCCTTCATGTCGTACTGGCTGTATCAGCACATCGGCAACCTGGCCCCGCCCGAACTGGCCGGCGAGCCGCTTCTCGCGGAGCTCTCGGCAGCCGACGACGGCGGCCCTCGCCTGCGGGAGTTCGCCCGCGCGATCGACCGTGAGCCGGCGGCGAGCCGCTTCGCGTTCCACCGCGATTTCGGTCGCTCGCGCCTCGTCGTGATCGACTCGCGTGCAGCGCGCGTGCTCGCCGAGGGCCGGCGCGACATGGTCGACGACGAGGAGTGGCAATGGATCGCCGATCACGCTCGCGGCGCCTTCGACCACCTCATCCTCGCGAGCACCCTGCCGGTCTTCATGACGCCCGGGCACCGACGGTCTCGAGGCCTGGAGCGAGGCCGTCTGCTCGGGCGCCTGGGGCCGTCTGCCCGCGCGCGCCGCAGAGAAGCTCCGCCGCGCGCTCGATCTCGAGCACTGGCCGGCGTTCCAGCGCTCGTTCAGGACGATGATCGAGCTCCTGCACGAGCTCGCCGAGGGCCCGGATGCGCCCGGGCACGATCTCCTTCATCGGCGGCGACGTCCATACGGCGTACGTCGCGGAGATCGACCTGGGACCGCGACAGGTGAGCCGCGTCTTCCAGATCGTCTGCTCGCCGTTCCGCAATCCCCTCAAGCCGCACGAGCGGCGCGTGATCAAGTTCATGGGCATCGCGGTTCGCCGGCGTCGCAGCCCGCGCGCTCGCCCGCAGCGCCGGCGTCAAGCAGCCCGACGCGAGCTGGCAGCTCGTCTCGCCGCTGACGTTCGACAACTCGATCGCCGTCCTGCAGCTCGAGGAGCGCAGCGCGCAGCTGACCATCCGGCGCAGCGCCGCCGAGACCGGCCGACGGCTGGCCGCTCGAGTCGCTTGCACGAGCGCGACCTCACGCCCAGCCGCGTGCCGCCCGACGCTAGGCCGGCACGCAGACGGTCACCGCGGCCGGCTCGATCTCGATGCGCAGCTTGCGCACCTTCTTGCGGTCGCCGCCGTCGAGCTCGTACGGCACCTTGCGATCGAGCTTGACGCGAACCGAATGCACCTTGGTCGTGAAGGCGTGCGGGGATTTGCTCGCGGTGCCCACCACGGCGCGCGCGATGGTGCCGGCCCACTGCTTGACGCCGTCGGCCGAGACGACGCCGAGCTCGAGCACGCCGTCGTCGGGGTGCGAGTCCTCGAAGGCCTCGATGCCGCCGAAGAGCTTGCCGACGTTGCCGAGCAGGATGCAGCTCGCCTCGCCGTCGAACCAGCGTGCGCCGTCGACCGTGATCTTCGCCTTGAACGGCTTCTCGCGCAGATGCTTGGCTCCCGTCCAGACGTAGGCCAGACGGCCGAAGCGGTCCTTGAGGCCACCGTCGGCGTCGCCGATCATGCGCGCGTCGAGACCGGCACCGGCCATCACGGCGAAGCGTTCTCCGTTGATGCGGCCGACGTCGATGCGGCGCGTGGACCCGGCCAGGCCGATGTCAACCGCGGCCTCGATGTCCTTCGGGATGCCGAGATTGGACGCCAGCAGGTTGGCGGTGCCGGCGGGCACGATGGCCAGTGCCGCCTCGCTGCCCGCGAGGGCGTCGATGCAGCGCTGCACGGTGCCGTCGCCGCCCCACACGAAGATGAGATCGGCCTTGGCGGCGAGCGCCTTCTCGACCTCGGCGGGGGCGAAGCGGCTCTTGCCGACCTCGCGCCAGAAGACGTCGGTCACGCCCCGCTGCTCGAGCACGCGGCGCAGCTCCGGCAGGCCGCCGCCCACGGACTTGCCGCGATGTGCGATGACTGCGACGCGCGTCACGAGCGCTCCCGCGCGGCTTCGCCGGCGGCTCGCGTCGCAACCAGCGCGATGGTGAGGGCGGCCGCGCCCATGAGCACGCCGGCGGTCGCATCGATCGGGTGGTGCATGCCGCGGTACATGCGCGAGAGCGCGACGACGAGCGGCAGCGCGATGGCGAGTGTCCAGAGCACGATCGCGGCCCACCGGGCACGCACCCGGCCGGAGAGCAGCGAGTGCGAGACCGACGTAGACGACGACGGCGGCCGCGACATGACCCGACGGGAAGCTCTGATTGACCGGCAGGTGGTCGGGATCGAGGCGCGGGACGGAGGGCCGCTGGCGGTGCACGATCAGACTCGTGACGCGGTAGGTCGCCGACCTCGATGAGGATCGCGCCGACGATGAACGCGAAGGCGCGCCACTTGCGCAGGATCGCCGTGACGAGCGCCGTGAGGATGACGAGCCCCGGGATGAACGGGATGTCGCCGATCGCCGAGCCGACGTAGGAAGCGTCATCCAGCCCGGAACTGCGATGCGCGGCCATCCAGTCGTTCACCGATTCGTCGGCTCCCCCGATGCCGTGGAACGGGAGGACGACGTCGACGAGGAGAAACCCGAGGCCGATCATCAGCGCCGCGAGCAACGCGTAGCCGGCCAGCGTGACCGCGATGAAGACGACAATCGGAGAACGCTCGCGCCAATGGGCTCGCCGCTCCACCGTCGTCGCAGGGACCGCGCGCGAAGTGGGGGGCTCGGGCACACTGGGGGTACGGACAGCCGACGGCGCGTCGCTCATGCTGTGGTTTCTCCAATCCGCAAATGGAGAAACCTCCTCGCCGGATCAGCCCGACCGGACCGTCCCGATGCCGATCATCCTCCTTGCCGTCGTCTCCGCCCTCGCAGGCCTGCTGATCACGCTGGTGTTCGCGTGGCTCGCACCGGCGAAGGGGGCTACGGCAGCCGCCGCCGACGCCGTGGAGGCCGCGGTCGAGGCGCGTGGATGGGGCGCCTGGCGCAGACAGCGCATGGACCCGAGCGTCGCCACCGGCCTCGCGCTCTCGGCCGCTCTGGCGATGATGGTCGGGGGCGGCTTCGTGATCGCGCTGCTGGCCTACCTCGTCAGGCACAACGCGACGCTCGTCTCGATCGACTCGAGCGTCGCGTCATGGGGCAATGACAACGCCACGGAGCTCTCCACGCGCCTGCTCACGTGGGTGACCGATTTCGGCAACTGGCCGATCGTCCCGCTGCTGTGCATCCCGATCCTGATCTACGAGCTGCGCCGCGCCCCGAACCGCTATGTGATCCCGTTCCTCTTCGTCGTCTTCTTCGGCGACAAGATCCTCACGAACGGGATCAAGGATCTGGTCGACCGCGCTCGACCGACCCTCAATCCCATCGCCCAGACGCTCGGCCCGTCCTTCCCGAGCGGGCATTCCTCCACGGCGGCGTCCTTCTATGCCGCGCTGGCGCTGATCCTGGCCCGGCGCCGGGGCGCGCGAGTGCGCGCGCTGCTCGCGGGGAGCGCCGGCGCCATCGCGGTCGCGGTCGCGTCGAGCCGCGTGCTCCTCGACGTCCACTGGCTCTCGGACGTGATCGCGGGCCTCATGCTCGGCTGGGCCTGGTTCGCGCTCTGCGCCGTCGCCTTCGGCGGCCGCCGGTTGCACTTCGCCGAGCCGGCGGAGCGTGCCGCCGCGCATGCCGCACAGACGCCGCACAAGGACGAGATCGCGAGCCCGCCGCCGGCGAAGGTGTAATTCGCGCCGATTCGGGGAACGCCGCCCCATGAGTGTCGATACTGCAGGTCGCGAAACGGTCGATGCCGCCGAGGCGGGCGCGAAAGCTTTCACCGAGACAGCGCTGTTCGAAGGCCTGGCGCGTGTCGGCTACCTCTCGCGCGGTGTCATCTACGCGCTGATCGGCCTCCTGGCCATCAGGCTGGCTGACGGCGTCGCGGCACCGCGACCGAATCAGCAGGGAGCGATGCAACAGATCGCGCAGCAGCGCTACGGGCATCTGTTGCTCCTCCTGACGGCCATCGGCCTGGGCGGCTACGCGCTCTGGCGTCTCGCACAAGCGCTCATCGGGCACACGCCCGAATACGGGAAGCACAGCGCGCTCGACCGCATCGGCGCGGCCGGCAGCTTCGCCGCGTACGCCACCTTCTTCGTGCTCGCCATCACCGTGCTGCGCGGGACGGGCGGCAATTCGTCGGCCCAGCCTCGCAAGACCACCGCCGGCGTCTTGCAGTGGCCCGCCGGGCGCGAGCTCGTCGCAGCCGCAGGGCTGCTCTTCGTGGGCATCGCCTGCTACCAGGCCTACCTCGGCCTGAGCAGGAAGTTCCTCAGCTACTCGAAGACCGGCCAGATGTCGGAGTCGGTGCTGCGCACGTTCACGATCGTCGGAGTGGTCGGGCTCTTGGCGCGCGGCGATCGCCTTCGCGCTGATCGGAATCTTCGTCCTGAAGGCCGCGCGCGACTATTCGCCGCGGGATGCCGTCGGCATCGACGGAGCGCTCGCCCGCCTGCTCCAGCACTCCTATGGCCCGGCCGCACTCGTGGTCGTCGCCGCCGGCCTGATCGTGTTCGGCGTCTATTCGATCGCCGACGGGCGCTACCGCAAGATCTAGCTTCGGTGCTGCGCCGCCGCGGGCGAAGCATCCCAGAAGTCGTCGATCTTGGTGGCGTCCCCGTGATCGATCCGTCGTGAGATCGCCCACACCTCGACGGGCTCGTCGCCCTCATTGCGGTGCGAGCGCGGCGTCTGCGGCGCGACGCGCGCGACGCTGCCGGCCTCGACCTGCGCGATCTCGTCGCCGAAGCGCATGGTCAGCGTGCCGCGCGTGACGACGTAGAGCTCCTCGACCTCGGCGTGGAAGTGCCCGGTGCCCTGCTCGAAGTCGGAGTGGGGCGGCACGCGGATGAGCGAGATGGCGAGCTGCTCGCCCTCGAGCGCCGCGGAGAGCGGATGGAACTCGCCCGGCACGTCCGTGCCGGCGTAGACGTCGCGGACGTCGTCCGCGCGAACGATCGAGTAGCCCTTCATCGTGTCCCTTCCCGCGTCCCGCCGGTTCAGTCGCCGCTCGACTCGCGCAGCGTCGCGGTCGCCCGGCACCCGACCCCGAGCGGCCCCCAGGCGCGCACCGTGATCGCATCGGCACCAGGGAGATCGGGCAGCGTCCGGCGCACCTCGAACGAGCCGCTCGAGCCCGTCGTCTTGGGGTTGCCCTTCCAGGCGATCCGCCGCTCCTGCACCAGCACGACGCGCCAGGCGGCGCCCGATCGGCCTTGACGCAGCTTGAAGCGCAGCTCGAGGCCGTCGTCGTCCCGCTTCACGCTGAGCTCCGAGGTGACGCTCTTGCCGCAGACACCGGCGACGCGCACCTGGCCGTCGCCGTCACCGTCTTTCGCCTGCGCAGCGAGCGGCACGGCGAAGACGAACGACAGCACAGCGGCTGCGAGGACGAGCGCGGAGATCGGGAAGCGGGGCACACACGCAGTCTGCGGTGGGAGGCCGCCGCCCGCAACGCGACATTGGTCCTAGTGCCTACGACCGCAGCTCGTCCCGTAGTCCCATCCGCTCGACCCACAGGATCGCCTGCACGCGGTCGCTGACGCCGATCTGCCGGAAGATGCTCGTGAGGTGAGCCTTGACCGTCTTCTCGCTGATCTCCAGCCGTCGGGCGATCAGCTTGTTGGGCATGCCGTCGAGCAGCAGCGAGAACACCTCGCGCTCGCGTGGGGAGATTCCCGCCAGCGGATCCGGCGCGCTCTTGGCCTCGAGCAGCGAGCGCGCCGCCCTCGGGTCGAGCGGCGAGCCGCCTTCGGCCGCGGCGCGGATGCCGCGCACCACCTCGTCGGCGGATGCGTCCTTGAGCAGGTAGCCGACGGCCCCGGCGTCGAGCGCGCCCATGATGCGCTTGCGATCCGAGAACGAGGTGAGGATCAGCACTGCCGTCGCGGGCAGCTCCGCGACGATCTGCTGCGTCGCCTCGATGCCGTCCATGACGGGCATCTCGATGTCCATCAGCATCACGTCGGGCGTCGCGCTGCGGCAGACCGCGACGGCCTCGGCTCCGTCCGCGGCGGTCGCCACCACCTCCATGTCGGGCTGCGCGTCGATCACGCCGACGAGCCCGTCGCGCAGCACGCCGTGGTCGTCTGCGACTGCGACTCTGATCATCGCGCCGGCACCTCGAGCTCGACCCGCGTGCCCTCGCCCTCGCTCGAGTGGATCGCGAGGTTGCCGCCCGACTGTCGCGCGAGCTCCTCGGCCAGCGACAGCCCGAGGTGCCCCTCCGCGAGCCGCTGCTCGCGAATGGCGGGATCGAATCCGCGGCCGTCGTCGGAGACGACCAGGCGGGCGAGGCCGTCCACGACGGTCAGATCGACGCGCACCTCCTGGGCCTGCGCGTAGGCGATGACGTTGCGCACGGCCTCCTGCGCGACGCGGTAGATGAGCGCCTCCTGCTCGCGATCGAGCTCGTCGGCCCCCTCGATCGAGACCGCAACGGCGACGCCCGCCTCCTTGAGCGGGCTGACGAGATCGGCGATCGCCGACTCCAGGCCCGCCGCCGCGAGGTGCGGCGGGTGCAGCTCGACGAGCAGCGCTCGCAGGTCGCGCACCGTGCGGCGCAGGCGATCGATCGTCGTGCGCAGGACCCCGGCCTCGGCGCTCGCCCCGCGCGCGTCGGCCTGATCGGCCAGCGGCGCGAGCGAGTAGGCGAGGCCCGCGATCTCCTGCACGGGGCCGTCGTGCAGATACGAGGCGACGCGCCGGCGTTCGCGCGCCGAGGCCGCGATGGCGTTCCCGAGCAGCGCCTCGCGCTCCTCGTGCCCGCGCTGGAGCCGCCGTGTCAACGACCACAGCAGCGGCACCTGGATCAGCACGATCAGCCCGATCGCGCCGAGGATCGGTGGCGCGAGCGTCCGCAGCAGGCGCCGTGCGTCCGCCGTGACCGAGCCGAAGCGCTGGTAGACCTCGAACAGCACCGGTGTGCCCGACGGTGTCCTGATGCGGGTGTAGGCCTCGATCAGATCGCCCTGCCCGCGGTCGAGCGCGTTCTCGGGGCGGCTGAGATCGCTCACCTCCACCTCGGCGCCGCCCTCGCGCAGCAGCGCGCGCTGATCCGCGTCGAGCGCGTAGTGGCCGCCGATCTGCGCGGGATCGTCCGAGTAGAGGACGCGCCCGTCGGGCGACCAGATCTTCACTCGCACGATCGAGTCGCTCAGGACGCGCGAGACCACCAGGTCGTCGACGGCTCCGACCGCTGCCGGCTTGCCCGTCAGCAGGCCGTTGGCGACGTTCGCCTCCACGAGCTGACCCGCCTCCTGCGCTCGCGTCCGCGTCTCGCGCTTGGCCTCGTCGATCGCCACCGAGCGCAGCGCGAAATAGCCCCCGATCACGGCCACGGCGATCGCGACGGCGCTGCCGAGCGCGAACAGGAGCATCACCGAGCGCGCTGTCGGCGGGCGCCGTCCCATTCCGCTCGCTCGCGGGCTCTGCGCTGTCATCGGACTCCATCATGGCCGCTCGGGCCACGACCTGTGGGTCACTGGGACCAATGTCGCATTGCGGACGCGACCCGCCCATTGCGAGTCTGGGTTCGTCCCCAAGGAAAGGCCGTCAAGTGTTCAAGCCCCGCTTCATCCCCGCCGTCGCCGCCCTCGCCATCGCCGGCGCCGCCCTCACCACTGCTCCGCTCGCTTCTGCCAAGGGCGGAGATGGAGTCAAGGTCGGCGGCGTGTGCAGCAAGAACTCCACGTCGAAGCTCAAGCTCAAGAGTGAAGATCGCGGACTCGAGGTCGAGTTCGAGGTCGACCAGAATCGCAACGGCATTCCGTGGAAGGTCACCCTCCACCGCAGCGGCTCGCTGGTCGCCTCCAAGACCGCGATCACCCGCGCCCCCAGCGGCTCCTTCTCCTTCGAACGCGTGATCTCGGGGACGCACGGCAAGGTCGTCGCCGTCGCCACCCGCTCGGGCGAGCGCTGCTCCGCCACCGCCACCATCTGAACCGTGAAGATCCCGCGGGCGATCGGCGCAAACGCCGGTCGCCCGCTCGCCGGTTTTCGGAGCTCTACGGCCCCTCGTAGATGCAGCCCGAGGTGCAGGTCTCGCGCACGACGACCTTGCTGAGCCCGGGCAGCTCGGGTGCCACGCGCTGCCAGATCCAGCGGGCGAGGTTCTCGCTCGTGGGGTTCTCGAGGCCGGCGATCTCGTTCAGGTAGTAGTGGTCGAGCTGCGCGTAGGAGGGCGCGAAGGCGGCGTCGATCTCGGCGAAGTCCATGAACCAGCCGAGTTCGGGGTCGACCTCGCCGCGTACGTGCAGCGCGACCTGGAAGGAGTGGCCGTGCAGACGGGCGCACTTGTGCTCGGGCGGCACCATCGGCAGGCGGTGGGCGGCCTCGAACGTGAACTCCTTGAAGATCTCCATGGCTAGCGGATGCCCAGCAGCTTGTGGGTCTGCAGGCTGAGGCGCCACTGCGGATGCGCGAGGCAGTACTCGACCGACGCGGCGATGTTGGCCTCGATCTCGGGGCCGTCCATGGGCTGCAGGAAGAAATGCTCGAAGTCGGCGCCGGCGAAGCGATCGGGCTGCGCCTCGGGCTGCGGGTAGACGAGCTTGAGCTCGTTGCCGCGCAGCAGCACGGTGGTCGAACCGGCCTTGGGGCTGACGCAGATCCAGTCGATGCCCTCGGGCGGCTCGAGCGTGCCGTTGGTCTCCACCGCGATCTCGAAACCGGCCACGTGCAGGGCGGCGACGAGCGCCTCGTCCATCTGCAGGAGCGGCTCGCCGCCGGTGCAGACCACGAGCGGCTTGCTGCGCCCGTTGGAGCGCGGCCACTTGTCGGCTACGGCCGCGGCGAGGTCGACCGCGGTGCGGAACTTGCCGCCGCCGTCGCCGTCGGTGCCCACGAAATCGGTGTCGCAGAACGTGCACACGGCCGTGGCGCGATCCTTCTCCTGACCCGTCCACAGGTTGCAGCCCGCGAAGCGGCAGAAGACCGCGGGCCGGCCGGCGTTCGCGCCCTCGCCCTGCAGCGTGTAGAAGATCTCCTTGACGGCGTAGGTCATCGCGGCACCGCCGCGTTGGCCTGATACGGCGCCGGATCGGGGATGCCGACGGCCGCGAAGCCCCGCAAGCGCAGCTGGCAGGCGTCGCAGGAGCCGCAGGCGAGGCCCGCCTCGTCCGGGTCGTAGCAACTCGTGCGTGGCCGAGTAGTCGACGCCCAGCTCGAGCCCGCGGCGGATGATGCCCTCCTTCGTGAGCTGCATCAGCGGCGCGTGGATCGGTCAGCTTCTGCGTGCCCTCGACGCCGGCCTTGGTGGCCAGGTTCGCCATGCGCGCGAAGGCCTCGATGTACTCCGGCCGGCAATCGGGATAGCCGCTGTAGTCGAGCGCGTTGACGCCCACGAAGATGTCACTGGCGCCCAGCGTCTCGGCATAGGCCAGCGCGAACGACAGGAAGATCGTGTTGCGCGCCGGCACGTACGTGATCGGAATGCCGGCGCCCATCTCGCCGTCGGAGCGGCCCTTCGGCACCTCGATGTCGGCCGTCAGCGCCGAGCCGCCGAACACGCGCAGATCGATCTCCGCGACCACGTGGCCCGCCACTCCGGCGGCCTCGGCGATCTGGCGCGCCGCATCCAGCTCGGCCACGTGCCGCTGCCCGTACGCGAAGCTCAGCGCATACGGAACGAAGCCCTCGCTCCTGGCGATGGCCAGCACCGTCGTCGAATCCAGCCCGCCACTCAGCAGGACAACCGCGTTCTTGCCGCTCATCGCCTTCAGAGTACGGCGGATCAGTCGTGCCGGGCCAGCTCAGAGGCTCTGACTGAATGAGCGCGGCGTCTGGAGCGTGTGGATCGCCTGCGGTCTGGCAGTCGCGCGCTGCGCGGACTCCCGCCAGACCTCCAGCGACCCACAACCCACTCGCACAAAAATCGTGCGCGTACTCGGGACGCTGTGGGCGAGTGGGTTGCGGGGCTTCGCAGGAGCACCGCCGGCTCTTGAACAGGCGTCCCGCCTGCCCTGCGAGCCGGCGGCACTCCTGCTCGCTCCACACACCCCAGCCACACACGCTCAGTTCAATCAGAGCCTCTTGGGCCCCAACGACCAGATGTCGTTGCAGTGCTCGCAGACGCTCTCGGGAATCACCCCGATGCGCATCAGCACGGCGAAGACCTTGCAGCCCAGGCAGTACGCGAAGCCCGACTCGAGCACCGCGGCCACGATCACGAGCGCCAGCAGCACACGGGCGGCCGTCCAGGAGTCGAAGCCGATCGCGAGAATCGCGGCCGCCACCGTCATGGTGGCGCCCATGCCCTGCGCGAAGCGCTTCGGCGGCCCTGCGACGTACTTCGGCTCGACGTGCAGACGCGGCGTGATGACTCTCGTCGCGAGCTGGCCGAGCGGGCTCAGCGTGGGGCCGGTGAGAACGCGCGCGACGAATCCGTAGGCGATCAGCGCAATCAGCCAGTTCGACTCGGTGATGAAGGCCGCGGCGCTCAGCAGCACGACGCCCCCGGCGACGACGCGCGCCGAGACCTCGTTGACCGGGTTCGGAAAGGAGAAGAGCCGAGCGCTCCCAGTGGTGGGGTTGGTGGCGGCGGCCATGCGAAAGCCACGTTATCAACCGAATAAGTGGAGTATGTAAGTTGCCGTTCAGTGGCACGCGCGGCGACACTCGGCCTTCTCACTGCCCTCGCCGTGGCGGCCTCCGCCGGCGCGGCGACGCCTCCCACTCCGGTCGCCGCCTGGCAGAAGGTCTCGCCCGCCTCGGTGGGGCTCTTCCCGGCCAGGCTGAATCAGATCGCCGCCCAGGCGCGCAAGGGCAAGTCGAACTGCCTCGTCGTCGTGCGCGACGGCAAGCTCGCGGGGGAGTGGTACTTCAACGGCACCGGGCCGAATACGACACAGGACGTCTACTCGGCGACCAAATCGGTCGCCAGCACGCTCGTCGGGATCGCCCAGGACGACGGCGATCTCCGCATCGGGCAGAGCGCCTCGACCTGGATTCCGCAATGGCGCGGCAACGCTGCCAAGGCCGTCACGGTGCGCGACCTGCTGAGCATGGACTCCGGGCGCCAGTGGAGCGTCTTCACCGACTACGTGCAGCTGCTCGGCGCAGCCGACCGCACGCGCTTCGCGATCGGCCTGCGTCAGAGCGCGCCACCGGGCAAGGTCTGGGCCTACAACAACGCCGCCGAGCAGACGCTCGACCGCGTCGTGCAGAAGGCGACGGGCAAGGACGTCCTGGCGTTCGCGCAGCAGCGCCTGTTCGCTCCCCTCGGCATGACGCACACGCGCATGACGACGGACAAGGCCGGCAACGCGCAGATGTTCGAAGGCCTCCAGTCGACCTGCCGCGACATGGCGCGCTTCGGCGTCCTGATGCTGAATCAGGGGCGCTGGGGCGGCAAGCAGATCGTCTCGGCGAGCTGGGTCAAGCAGGCCACCGCGCAGTCATCGACCAAGCTCAACGCCGGCTACGGCTACCTCTGGTGGCTCAACCGCAAGGGCATCCAGGGCGACGTCCTCTCGGCGACGACCGTCCCGACGGCCAGGCGAGCCGCGACGACGGGCCGCATCGCCCCGGGCGCGCCGAGCTCGATGTACTGGGCGCTCGGCCTCGGCAACCAGATCGTCCAGGTCGACCCCGACTCCAAGACGGTGGTCGTGCGGCTCGGCGATGTGAATCCGCTCGCGCTCGGGGGCAGCTTCGGCCCGCGCGACGCGAGCAAGGTCGTGACCGAAGCCGTGGTCGGCTAGGAGACCTCGGCCGGCGTCCGCGTGGCCGGAGCCGGCTCGGCTTCGTGCGCCATGGCCGGCTGGCGGGTGCGCAAGAGCAGCCCGCCGATCGTGGCCGCCGAGACGGCGAACAGCGCGCCGACGACGAAGGCCGCGTGATAGCCGCCGACGAGTGCTGCGAGGTGGCTGTCGCCATCTGCGGTGAGCGTGTCGGTGCGCGATGCCGCCAGGCTCGCGAGCACGGCCAGGCCGAGCGCGCCGCCCATCATGAACGCGGTGTTGACGAACCCCGAGGCGAGGCCCGACTCCTCCGGTGCGACGTCGCTCATCGCCGCCAGCAGGACCGGGTTGAACGCGATGCCCGCGCCGAAGCCCAGCAGGAGCATGCTCGGGAGCACGTCGGTGAGGTAGCTGCCGTCGACCGGTGCGCGGGCGAACAGCGCCAGGCCTGCGGCGGCGGCCAGCAGCCCGACCACGAGCGGCGGCTTGATGCCGAAGCGCATGACGAGCCGCGCCGAGACCGCGACGGAGAGGATGCCCATGAGGATGTTGGCGGGCAGGAAGGAGAGGCCGACCTGCAGCGGGCTGTAGCCCAGCACGAGCTGCAGATAGAGCGCGGCCAGGAAGAACCACGCGAACATGGCCGCGGCCCAGAGCACGCTCACGACGTTCGCGGTCGCGACGTTGCGCAGCTTGAAGAGACGCAGCGGCACGAGCGGCGAGCTCACGCGCGACTCGATCAGCACGAAGACGCCGAGCAGCGCCGCCGCGATCGCGAGCAGCCCGAGGGTGTTGAGCGACGTCCAGCCCTCCTGGTTGCCGTTGACGATCGCGTAGACGGCGAGCATCAGCGCGGCGGTCACCGTGATCGCACCCGCGACGTCGAGCTTGCCCTCGGCGTCGTGACCGCTCGTGGTGGGCAGCAGCCGCAGCGAGAGCACGAAGACGGCGATGCCGATCGGGATGTTGACCAGGAAGATCCAGTGCCAGTCGAGCACGTCGGTGAGGACGCCGCCGAGCAGCACGCCGATGGCGCCTCCGCCCGAGGCCACGAAGCCGAAGATGCCCATCGCCTTGGCGCGGTCGGCGTTCTCGGTGAAGAGGTACATCACGAGGCCCAGCGAGACCGCGGAGGCGATCGCTCCACCGACGCCCTGCACGGCGCGCGCCGTGATCAGCAGGCCCTGCGTCGTCGAGAGACCGCAGGCCAGCGACGCGACGGTGAAGAGCGTGATGCCGATCAGGAACAGCCGGCGCTGCCCGTAGAGGTCGCCGAGGCGCCCGCCGAGCAGGAGGAAGCCGCCGAAGGTCAGCAGGTAGGCGTTCACGACCCACGCGAGCGAGGTCGAGGAGAAGCCCAGGTCGTCCCTGATCGAGGGCAGCGCGACGTTCACGATCGTCGAGTCGAGGACGATCATCAACGTGCCCAGGCAAAGGACGATCAGTGCGTACCAGCGTGTGCGGCTGTCCACGGTCATAGCGCCGTTCCTCTCGGATCGATCGGTTCGGAAGGTGGACCGACCTCCTTGGAAGAACTCATCGGTCGCCGTCGCAATTCCCTCCCCGATGAGTTTCGCGGTCCCGCGCCGTCTGATGCGTAGATGGCCGACCCACGCTCCAGGGAGATCATCTGCGACGCGGGCGATCTGCCGCCCGATGCCGCCGCGGTCGAGGCCCTCGCCCGTCTTCAGCTGGGCGCCCGGCGCGCCGGCATGGAGGTTCGGCTGAGCGGCGTCACGCCCGAGATGCGGCACCTGCTCGCGTTCTGCGGCCTGAGCGACGTCTTAGGCGTCGAGCCGGAGCGGCAGCCCGAAGAGCGGGAAGATCGTCTCGGTCTCGAGGAAGAACGTCATCTTGGAGATCCGCCCGCCTGAGAGCTCGAGCACCTGCAGCGCCCAGGCCTCGTGGCCCTCGCCGCTCTCGCTCGGCTTGTACTGCGCGAAGGTGGGCTCGCCGTTGGCCGTCATGGCGGGGAGCACGCGCGAGCCGGCGCAGCCGATTCCCGGCCCGAACCACCAGGTCATGATGTCGTCGACGCCGGTCAGCCAGAGGTCGTACGGCGGCATCGACTGGGTCGCGTCTTCCTGGATCAGCGCCGTCAGCGCATCCATGTCGTAGCGCTCGAACGCGCTGACGTAGCGGGTCAGCAGCTCGCGGTCGGCGTCTTCGAGCACCGGCGCCGGATCGCTCGCGCTGACCTTGCTCGCCTCGAGCGTCGCGCGCGCCCGCTGCAGCGCGCTGTTGACCGAGGCGACGCTCGTCTCGAGCAGCTCTGCGACCTCGGTCGCCTTCCAGCGCAGCACCTCGCACAGGATCAGGACGGCGCGCTGGCGCGGCGGCAGGTGCTGCAGGGCGGCCACGAACGCCAGGCGGATCGTCTCGCGCCCGGCCGCGACATCGGCCGGATCGCCCTCCGGCGCGACGAGGGCGTCCGGGATCGGCTGGATCCACGTCGCCTCGGGCAGGATGTGCGCGTTGGCGAGCACGGGCGCCTGGGAGGGCCCCATGTCCATCGGCAGCGCGCGGCGCTCACGGCTGCTCAGCATGTCGAGGCAGACGTTCGTCGCGATGCGGTAGAGCCACGAGCGAAGCGCCGCGCGGCCTTCGAAGCGGTCGTAGCTGCGCCAGGCCCGGATGAACGTCTCCTGCACCGCATCCTCGGCCTCGAAGGGCGATGCGAGCATGCGGTAGCAGTAGGCCGTCAGCTCGGAGCGGTGTGCTTCGAGCCGGCTTTCCAGCTCACCCGCGGCGGGCCGCGCTGCGGAGGACGATTCCTGCACGACGCTCATGCTACGGGCTCCCCTGCTTCGCAAAACGACCGCTGGCATCCTGCGGGCGTGGCTGACACGCGGCATCGCTCATCGCCGTATCGCGAGCCAGCGGATCGCCGCCGGCCGCTTCGACGACCCCGCCGACGTCGTCCGCTGGCTGGGCGCGGTGCAGGCGCAGGACTACAACCAGTCGCTGTGGTCGATCGGGGCCCGGGTCGTGGACGCGACGGCTGCAGGCGTCGAGCGCGCCATCGCCGATCGCCAGATCGCGCGCACCTGGCTGATGCGCGGGACGATCCACTTCACGGCGGCCGAGGACGTGCGCTGGCTGCTGGCGCTCTGCGGCCCGCGCCTGCTCGCCGCCGACGAGCGGCGCTGCGCGCAGATCGGGCTCGAGGCGGCCGACATCGAGCGCAGCGCCGAGTTGCTGAGCGGCGCGCTCGGCGGCGACCGGCGGCTCAGCCGGCCCGAGGTGATGGATCTGCTCGAGAGCGAGGGCATCGAGACCGGGCGCGGCCACGGGTACCACATCCTCTTCCGGCTCTCCCAGGAGGGGCTCATCTGCCTCGGGCCGATGCAGGGCAAGCAGCAGTCCGTCGTGCTGCTCGACGACTGGGCTCCCCGCGCGCAGGCGCGCGAGCTGTCGCGGGAGGAGTCGCTGATCGCGGTGGCGGAGCGCTTCGCCGCCAGCCGCGGGCCTGTCGACCGCGCAGGATCTCGCGCGCTGGGCGGGCATCACGGTCGGCGACGCGCGCACGGGCCTGCAAGGCGCCGAGGGCGTCGTTGCGCGCACCTGGGACTCCACCGAGTACTGGCTCTCGGCCGAGGGCGCCGACGAGCCGCCGCCGAAGCCGCGGCGCAAGCAGACGTTCCTGCTGGCCGGCTTCGACGAGTACATGCTCGGCTACAAGGATCGCGACGCCATGCTCGCGCCGGAGCACGCCGACAGGATCGTCCCGGGCGCCAACGGCGTGTTCCGGCCCATCATCGTGGTGGACGGTCAGATCGTCGGCACCTGGGCGCGCACCGCGCGTGCCAAGTCGCTGACGATCGCGCTCCAGCCATTCGCGCCCGGCGCGAAGCTCGAGGCGCAGGTGCGGCCCGAGGCCAAGCGCTATCGCGATTTCCTCGGGCTGCCGGCGTCGTGCGTGCCGGTCGTGCGCTCCGAAGCGCCGGCGGCGTAGCCGTGCGCACGGCCGTCGTGCTCTTCACGCGCGACCTGCGCGTGCATGACCAGCCTGCGCTGGCCGCCGCGGTCGCCGCTGCCGAGCGCGTCGTGCCGCTGTTCGTGTTCGACCGCGCGGTGCTCGCGCGCTTCGGCGCGCCCAACCGGGTCGCATTCCTGCTCGATTCGCTGGCCGACCTGGATGGCTCGCTGCGCCGGCGCGGCGGCCTGCTGGTCGTGCGCCGCGGTGACGTCGTGGGGGAGACGATGCGCGTCGCGCACGAGACCGGCGCGGAGGCCGTCTTCATGAGCGAGGACGTGAGCGCCTACGCGCAGTCGCGCGAGCGGCGCCTCGTCACCGCCTGCGCCGAGGCGCGGCTGGCGCTGACCGTCCTGCCCGGCGTCACGGCGATTCCTCCCGGCGATCTCGCGCCCGCCGGCGCGGCCTGCTACCGGGTCTTCACGCCCTACTGGCGCCGCTGGCGGCTCGCACCGCGCCGGCCGGTCGTGCGGGCTCCGCGGCGGATCGCGGCGCCCGGCGGCCTGGAGCCGGGACGGCTGCCGGCGCTCGCCGATCTCGCGCGCGGTGTGCCTTCGCCCGAGGTGCCGCGCGGCGGCGAGTCGGAGGGACGGCGTCGCCTGACGGCGTGGCTCGCGCGCGGTCTGGCGCACTACGACCGCCTGCACGACGATCTCGCAGCCGACGGCACATCGAGGCTCGGCGCGTACCTGCACCTCGGCTGCCTCTCCCCGCTCGAGGTGGTCGAGCGCGCGGGTGGCCGCGAGGGCGCGGAGCCGTTCGTGCGCCAGCTGGCGTGGCGCGACTTCTACGCGCAGCTGCTCGCGGAGCGCCCCGACACGTCGCGCCTCGACTTCCGCCCGCGCGGCTTCCGCTGGCGCGACGATCCGGCCGGGCTGGCAGCGTGGCGGGAGGGTCGCACCGGCGTGCCGATCATCGACGCCGGCATGCGGCAGCTCGCGCGCGAGGGCTGGATGCACGGGCGCGCGCGATTGCTCACCGCCTCCTTCCTGACAAAGGATCTCGCGCTCGACTGGCGCCTCGGCGCCGCGCACTTCGCAGACCTGCTCGTCGATGGCGACGTCGCGAACAATGTGGGCAACTGGCAGTGGGTCGCCGGCACCGGGGTCGACACGCGACCGAACCGCATTTTCAATCCACATGCGCAGGCCAGGCGCCTCGACCCGGACGGCGACTACGTGCGTCGCTACGTGCCCGAGTTCGCGCACGTCGCCGGCCGGGCCGTGCACGAGCCGTGGAAGCTGGCGCAGCCGCCGACGGGGTATCCGGCCCCGATTGTCGATCACGGCGAGGCCGTCGTGCGGTTGCGGGCGCTCCGAAACGTGGAGACATCTGGGGCATGGTCACGATCTCCGCTCCGGCCCGGCAGTTGCTGCGGGCCAAGGATCTCGTCGATTCGCGCTACTTCGAGCCGCTCGACATCCCGACGCTGGCCCGGGCGGCGCGCCTCTCGCCTGCGCACTTCAGCCGCGAGTTCCGCCGGACGTTCGGCGAGTCGCCCCACCAGTACCTGCTCACGCGCCGGCTCGAGCGCGCCGCCGCGCTGCTGCGCTCGACCGATCGCTCGGTCGCGGACATCTGCATCACGGTCGGGTTGCGCAGCGTCGGGTCGTTCACCACGAGTTTCGGCAAGGCCTACGGGAAGTCGCCGACGGCCTACCGGGCGGCGTTCCCTCCGGCCGCCGATCGCGCGCGGATCCCGACGTGCATCCTGGCCGCGTACGCGCGGCCGCTTCCGAGTGCCGTCCGAGAATCGACGCCATAGAACGAAAACGCGCGAGAGCCCGCCGAGGTATCTCGGCGGGCTCTCCTTCAGGCGCGAGTGGCGTGCAGGTCTAGCTGTGGCCGGGAGCGTCGTCCTGGCCGTGACCGCCGCGATCGTCGCCGGGGGCGTCATCGCTGACCGCGGTCTGGCCGCCCTTGTCGTCAACCGTCGTCGTGGTCGCCGGCGCGGTGGCGGGCGCGGTCGTGCCGGCCGTGGGTGCGGCGTGGTCGTCGAGGTGGATGCCGGAGAGGCGGAGCTTGCCGTTGCGGACGAAGCCCTCAGCCTCGACGCGGGAGCCGGTGTGGATGCCGGCGAGCGAGACGGCGCGGCGCACGAAAATCCGCGTCTTCGTGGCGTTCGCGACGGTCACCGTCGTGGTGCCGATCGCCTTGACGGTTCCGTAGATCTTGACCTTGCCGACGCTCGCTTTGCCTGACGTTGCAGGCTGCGAGGTCTGGGCTGCAGCGGCGGCGGCGGGGACGCTGAGTGCTGCGAGGGCGAGTGCGAGGCTGACGCGCTTCATGCTGAACTCCTGTGGGCTGGTTGTGTGCCGGGCAGTGGTGTCCGGCTCTGACTGCAGCCTGCGGGAGCGCGCGTCTCGGTCTCAATGCGACATTGGTCCCAGTGGTCGCGGGAGACCCTGGACTGGCGAGGCGGTCGCTGGAAACGCCGCGTATCAAGTCACTGCCGCCGAGGCGCTTCGGAGCACCTCGAGGCGGCTACACCCTCGCCTCTCCAGTACCAATGTATACCGCACGCGGCGCCTTCATGAGGTCGTGGATCGTGCTCTATAACTGCCCGCCGAGAACAGAACAGACGGGAGTGTGGTCATGACGGAGCATGCGGTGGTGATCGCCGGAGGAGGTCCGACCGGCCTGATGCTGGCGGCTGAGTTGGCGCTCGCGGGGATCGATGTCGTCATCGTCGAGCGGCGCGCGAGCCAGGAGCTCGACGGCTCCCGCTCCGGCGGTCTGCACTCGCGCACGATCGAGGTGCTCGACCAGCGCGGCGTCGCCGATCGGTTCCTCGCGGAGGGGAAGGCGCTGCAAGTCCAGGCGTTCGCCGGGATCCCCTTGGACATCAGTGACTTCCCGACCCGCCACAACTACGGGCTCGCACTGTGGCAGAGCCACTTCGAGCGCATACTGGCCGCCTGGGTCGCCGAGTTGGGCGTGCCGATCGCTCGCGAGCGCGAGGTGACGGGCTTCGCGCAGGACGACACCGGCGTCGACGTCGAGTTGTCCGACGGCCAGTCGCTCCGGGCGAGGTACCTGGTCGGGTGCGACGGAGGGCGCAGTGTCGTCCGCAAGGCGGCCGGCATCGAGTTCTCCGGGTGGGATCCGACGAGGAGCTGGCTGCTCGCCGAGGCCGAGATGGAAGAGGAGCCGGAGTTCGGCCTGCGCGAGGGCGGTGGCATCGGCCGCTCGGACCGGGGGGCGATACGACTCGCACTGCCCGAACAGACCCTCGAACACACCGGCGAGCCCACGCTGCAGGATCTCCGCGAGGCGCTCATCGCCGTCGACGGGACGGACTACGGGGTGCACAGCCCTACCTGGATCTCCCGCTTCACCGACATGACCCGGCAGGCGGCGGCCTACCGCTCGGGACGCGTGCTGCTCGCGGGCGACGCCGCGCACGTGCACCCGCCGCAAGGCGGGCAGGGCCTCAACGTCGGCGTGCAGGATGCCGTGAATCTCGGATGGAAGCTCGCCCAGGTGGTCACCGGGACATCGCCGGACGGCCTCCTCGACACCTACCACTCCGAGCGACACCCGGTCGCTGCCCGCGTGTTGCAGAACACCATGGCGCAGATCGCGCTCGGCGGCACCGACGACCGCCACAAGGCGCTGAAGCGACACCGTGACCGAACTGCTGAGCATGGACGAGCCGCGCAAGCGGTACGCCGCGATGATGTCCGGGCTGGACATCCACTACGACCTCGGCGAGGGCCATCCGCTGCTCGGGCGTCGCATGCCCGATCTCGACCTGGTCGCCGCCGACGGCCCGCGACGGGTTTTCTCCCTGCTGCACGAGGCCCGGCCGGTACTGATCGACCTCGGTCAGCCCCGCAGCGTCGACATCACTCCGTGGGCCGATCGGGTGCAGTTGATCGACGCGGCGTGCGACGCCTCGTGGGAACTCCCGGTTCTCGGCACGGTCCCCGCTCCGACCGCGGTGTTGATCCGACCTGACGGACACGTCGCCTGGGTCGGAGAGGGAACCGACCTCGGACTCGTGGAAGCTCTGACCACCTGGTTCGGAGTACCCGCAGCGGCGTAGCGGATGACGGCCTTCCCTCGACGTCTGAGCCGCTTGATCCGGCGATCGGGAATGCTGCATGCCCCGCACCAATCGGCGCGGTCACCGACCAGATCAGGAGATGCAGGGTGGAGTACCGACAGCTCGGGCGTTCAGGGCTTCGCATCTCGACGTTGGCGTTGGGAACCGCAACGTTCGGTGGCAAGGGCGGACTCGCTGCCTGGGGCGACACGGACGTCGCCGGCGCGCGTCGCTTGATCGACACGTGCGTCGATGCGGGCGTGAATCTGATCGACACGGCCGACGCATACTCCGACGGTCTCTCGGAGAGGATTCTCGGTGAGGCGTTGCAGGGGAGCCAGGCAGATGTCCTCGTTGCAACCAAGGCCCGCTTCTCGACCGGCACGGGCCCGAACGACGCGGGACTTTCCCGCCAGCATCTGATCGCTGCCTGCGAGGCGAGTCTCCGCCGTCTCGGCCGTGATCACATCGACCTGTATCAGGTGCACGAGTGGGATGGGCAGACGCCGCTCGAGGAGACGCTCGGGGCGCTCGATGCGCTTGTCCGGTCGGGCAAGGTGCGCTACATCGGGTGCTCCAACTTCGCCGGCTGGCAGCTCATGAAGGCCGCCTCCGTTGCGCAGCACCGAGGCTTCGAGCCGTTTATCGCGCAGCAGATCTACCTGTCGCTGCAGTCGCGCGACGCCGAACACGAGGTCATGCCCGCTGCGATTGATCTCGGCCTCGGCACGCTCGTGTGGAGTCCGCTTGCGGGCGGCTTGCTCTCGGGCAAGTACCGGCGCGATGCGACTCCCGAGGGGGCGGCGCGCCACGTGGGTGATTGGAACGAGCCACCGATCTACGACCATGACCGGCTCTACGACACCATCGACGCAATCGTGGAGATCGCCTCGACGCGCGGCGCCGCACCGTCGCAGATCGCGCTCGCCTGGCTGCTCGCGCGCCCGGGTGTGACGTCGCTCGTCATCGGCGCCAGGACGCACGAGCAACTCGTCGTGAATCTCGGTGCCGTCGACGTGCACCTGACCACGGCGGAAGCCGACGCGCTCGACCGCGTGAGCCGTACTCCCTTGCCCTATCCGCTCTGGCACCAGGCCGCCCATGCCGCCGATCGCCTCTCGGCAGCTGACGAGTCCGTCCTCAAACCGCATCTCGCGCCCCGTCAGTAACGGCGCAAGACAGCACGTTTCGAGAAGACACGCCCGCCGGGCCGGGCTAGCGTGGCAGTCGAACCTTCGAGCCAAGAGGAGACTGACCATGGCGATGCAACTCACCCACGTCAACGTGTGGGTCAACGACCAGGACGAGGCGCTCGCGTTCTACACGCAGAAGCTGGGCATGGAGCTGCGTGACGACATCACGCTGCCCGAGATGGGCGGCTTCCGCTGGCTGACGGTCGGGCCGGTCGGGCAGCCCGACATCGCGCTCACGCTGATGACCGTTCCCGGGCCGCCGGTGTTCGACGAGGAGACCTCGGCGCAGCTCAAGGAGCTCGTCGCGAAGGGCCGCGTGGGTGCCCTCTTCTTCCGCACGGACGATTGCCGGCGCGAGTACGAGGAGCTCAAGAGCCGCGGCGTGGAGTTCTCGGAAGAGCCCACGGAGCGCCCGTACGGTCTCGACGCGGGATTCCGCGACGACTCCGGCAATCAGATGCGCCTGATGCAGGGGTAGGAGCAGGGGCGGAGTCGCGCAGGCCGTGCTACGAGGCCTGCGCGAAGACGCTCGAGACGAGCTCTCGCCGGCTGCGCACGCCGACTTTCCCGAAGACCGACTTGAGGTGGTCCTGCACGGTGTGGCGCGAGATGAAGAGCCGCTCGGCGAGCTCGCGTGTGTCGAGGCCTTCGAGCAGCAGCGCGACGAGCTCGCATTCGCGCGGCGTGAGTCCCGAGGCGCGCGAGACCAATCCGAGCACGTCCTCGACGCCCGCCGCGCGGATGCTCACGGCGACGCCTCCGCCGCTTCCGTCCAGGCGCGCGGCCTCGACGATCGCCCAGCCGCCGCCGGCAGTGCGCGCCCGGACGCGCGCGGGCCGCTCGGGATCTTCGCCGCGCTCGATGGCCGTCAGCCTGCCGACGACGTTCCAGACGAGGCCCGGAATCGCATCGGGATACGGGGTGCCGGGCGGATTGAGCGAGCTCAGCCAGGCGCGTGCGGCGCTGGTCGAGCCGCACGGGCGAAGCTCCGCGTCGAGCAGGAGGACGCCCATCTCGGCAGGGCGCACGACAGGCCCTGCCATCGGACTCGCAGCGCGCTGACGCAGCGCACGGGCGAGGAGGGCCGAGACCTCGCGCATCAGCTGCGCGTCCTCGGGAACGAACGGCGCGTCGTCGCTGTTGCGCCAGAAGCGGAAGTCGCCCCAGCTACCGCGTTCGTCGGATGCGACGCACGCGAGCTCGTCGCCCACGCCGTAGCGTGTGAGGACGTTGCGCCAGCGCCCGGAGCGCGCGAAGTCGCCACCGGTCGCCGCGCTCAGGATGCCCACGTGATGGCGGCTGCGAGCGAGCATGGCGTGGTTGTTGACGTCGTCGAGCCCGGCCTCGTGCAGGTTGAGTCGCGGCAGGTCGGCGTACCAGTCGTTGTGTCCGAGTCCCCGGCTGATCACCAGCGTGTCGGGGTCGAGCAGGAGGGCGCACCAGCGATCGAAGCCGATGGTGTCCTGCAGGATCTCGATGGCTTCGAGGCGCACCGCGTCGACATCGGCCGCAGTCGAGTCCGCGAGGCTCTCGATCTGCTCTCGACAGCGCTGACGCTTCCACTCACTCGCCATGTGATCAGCGTAACCAAGCCGCGTGGCCGCGCGCCATCCCAGATGTATGGGGGTATGGCCGCGCGAATATCCCAGACGTTTGGGATAGCTGCGCAGACTGGACGGGGGCAGGCTGCTCCTGAACCCGGCGACGACCGGGAACCGGCACAGGAGACGACCCGATGACCCAGTTGCAGACAGCACCGGCAGCACGCCCGTTCGCCCTCGGAAGCGGTGAAGGCGAGCGGATCTGGTTCCTCAATTCCGAGATGACGATCAAGGCCACCGCGGCTACGACCGGCGGCGAGTTGTTCCTCATGGAGACGCATATCCCCGAGGGCTTCTCGCCTCCGTTGCACGTGCACCACGATGAGCACGAGGCGTTCTACGTGCTCGAGGGCGAGCTCGACATCGTGTGCGGCCGGGAGCGCTACCGGGCGACCCCGGGGGCGTTCGCGTTCCTGCCGAGCGGCGTCGCCCACACCTTCCGCGCAGTCGGGGAGGCGCGCATCCTGACGATCGCCGTGCCAGGTGGCGTCGAGGGCTTCTTCCGGGGAGTCGGTCGCCCGGCGGAAGGCCCCGGACTGCCTCCGCCCGGCCCCGTCGACGTCGCCGCGATCAAGCAGGTCGCGGCGCAGTTCAACAACGAGCTTGTCGGCCCGCCGCTCGGCCCGTAGGAAGCGGCTGACCAAGCACCTCTTCGCGGAATCACTCAGAATCGAGATCGTGCCGTCTGCGAGCGACCATGATGAGCGCATGGCCTTCCTGCACGACGAGGCGCGGGAGCTGCTGCGCATGCGGGTGGATCTGCGCAATGCGATCCCGCCGCCGAGCTGGCCCGAGGGGAGCTCGGTGCGCGGCTTTCACGAATCCGATGGCCCCCGGCTGCACGCCTTGCTCGAGGACGGCTACCGGCGGGGCGGCGGCAGTGTCGAGGCCCTCGAGACCTGGCTGCCGGCGCTCCTCGGCGACAGCGAGTTCGATCCCCGTCTCTGCTTCCTGGTGGAGGCCGGCGACGCGCTCGTCGCCGGGGCGATCTGCTGGACGAGCGCCTACGTCAAGGACCTCGTCGTGCGCGAGGCGTGGCGGGGACACGGGCTGGGCGAGGCGCTGCTGCTGCTCGCCTTCCGCACGTTCCAGGGGCGCGGGGCGACGGGTGTGGAGTTGAAGGTGCAGGCCCGGAACGCGCCGGCGATCCGCCTTTACGAGCGCGTCGGGATGCGCGTGATCGAGCGCCTCAACGAGGCGTAGCCGCCGCGGGGTCGAAGTCCGCGCGCATGATCGAGAAGAACCCTGAGCCGAGTCCCGGGACGCGCGCGAGGCTCGGGGCGACGTAACCGAAGAGCGCCCCGCGTCCACGCGGGAGCCGCAGCTTGCGCAACTCGCTGACGTTCGGCAGCTCGCTCAGGATCCGCCGCTCGTGCGCGTCCATCCACCACGTCCAGGGCGGCGGCCGCCAGCCGCCGGGCGACCCGAGCTTGTCCGCCTGGCTGCGCTCGCTGAGCCAGCGCGGACGGCATCGAAGACGAGCGCGCCGCCCGGGAACCGTGTGGCGCACGTCTTGACGAGTCCTCTCACCTCATCGGGCGCGAGGTACATGAACAGGCCCTGCGCCGTGATGAGGACGCCGGGCGCGGGATTGATGACATCGGTCCAGCGCGTGTCGAGCGCAGAGCAGGCGAGCGCGTATTGGCGATCCGACGAGGGCAGGATCCGTTCCCGCACCTCGATCGCTTCCGGCAGATCGATCGTCAGCCAGTGCACGCGACCGTTGTCCACGCGCCAGAATTGGGTCTCGAGGCCTTCCCCGAGGGCCACGACCGTGCCGTCGGGGTGGTCGCGCAGAAAGCGCTCGACCTCGCGGTCGAAGCAGCGAGCGCGCAGCGCCTGCCACTGCGACCAGCTGGAACCGGCCTTGCCGAAGCGCTGCTCGAACGGAAATCGATCGCATCCAGCACCTCGACGGCCCGCGGATCGCGGAGCACGGAGTCGGGGCGGCGCGCCTCTCCCGCACGCTGGTAGAGCGTCCAGAGCAGTGTCTCGGGCACCCCTTCGAGTTGAACCCGCATGCCCTGGTGGTGTCCGCCGCCTTGCAGCCGAAACACCCATGCGGAGAGCTGTCAGGCAGCGACGGCGCCGGGCGGGCGCATCAGGCCGAGCTGCAGCAGCGCCCCGAGGCGATCCGGCACGCCCCAGTGCTCGACCATCTTGCCGTCCTCCACGCGGATGACGTCGAACACGTCGATGCGGAGTGGGCGGCCGGTCGGAGCATTCCCCATGAACGAGCCGGGGCCGCGCGCCGCATCCGCGGCCACCAGCGATCAGCGCGAGCAGCGGCGACCTAGGGTGCCGCCGACGTCAGGGTCTGGCCCGTCCAGAACGGGCCTGACCCCAGGTGGTACGGGTCTGACCCCAGGTGTCCGTTTCGAGCGCAATCCCAGTAGGCATACCGAACGAGTGCACCGGGATACCATCTGCGACCGAGACGCGAGCGTTGCCGCTACGGCACCGGAGCCTTCAAACCCGCATGGATAGAGGACCGTACACGTGGGGTCAGACCCGTACACCTGGGGTCAGACCCCACCTGGACGCGCCAGACCCTCGGTGTGCGCTGCGTGTGCCGGCTGGCGCTCGCGCTTAGAGATCGACCGTCCCCGTGATGCAGGCGATCGTGCCGCCGCCGACCCAGATCGCCCCGTCGGCGTCCGTCGAGATGTGCACGCGCCCCGAGCGGCCGAGCACCGTGCCCTGGCTGGCCACGTAGGGAGCGCGCGCGCGCCCGGTGCCCAGCAGCCACTGGGCCAGCGAGGCGTTGAGGCTCCCGGTGACCGGATCCTCGACGTCGCGCCCTCCTTGGGGAAGAACGCGCGCACCTCGAAGTCGCCGGCCGAGCCGTGCGGGTGCGGGCCGACCACGCCCATGTCGAGCTCGCTGAATCCCGGGCCGCACTGCGAGCACGGCGTCCGCGTCGCGAGCAGGATCCCCGACCCAGGGCAGGCCGTTGTCGGTCCAGGCCGCATCCACGATCTCCCGCGGTCGATGCCGAGGATGCCGGCGATTCGTGCGCCAGTTCCTCCTCGACCGCGCCGGAGCGCAGCAGCGGCGGCGCGGCGAACGCGAGGCCCTGCTCGACCCGCCGCACCGGCACGAGCCCGACGCCGCACTCCTGCACGATCACGTCGCCGCGCTTCGGCCGCCCGCCGTGCGCGAGCCAGGCGTGGCAGGTGCCGAGCGTGGGGTGACCGGCGAACGGCAGCCTCGAGCGTCGGCGTGAAGATGCGCACCCGGTAGTCGGCCTCGGGCGAGGTCGGCGGCAGCACGAACGTCGTCTCGGAGAGATTCGTCCAGTGCGCGAAATGCTGCATCTCCTCGGTGCTCAGGCCCGTGCCGTCGAGCACGACGGCGAGGGGATTGCCGCGTTACGGGGTGGCGTGAAGACGTCGACCTGTGTGAAGGCGCGCTGCATCGGCGGGAGCCTAGCGGGAGCCGCGGCCGGTTTTCATGTTCCGAAATCGCCCCTGCCGGGAGATAACGCATCATGAGCAGCGGCGAGCTACCCGCGGTAAGCGCCCGCTCCACACCGATTGGCAGGGGGACGCGACGGAAGGCTCCGATCACGCAGGCGACCTCCTCGACGGAGGTGGTCCGCCACCCGGCCCGGTGACATCGATCGTCTCGGCCAGCGCCGCAGTCGTGACCCTCGGCGGCGAGCACGATGTCTCGAGCCGCGATGCGATCGCCGAGGCGTTCGGCGTGGCAGCCACCGGTCGCGATTTGTTCGTCGACCTCAGCGAGTGCTCCTTCATCGATTCCACGATCATCAAGCTGCTCCTGCGCACGATGCGCGCGCTCGAGGATCGCGACGGGCGGCTGGAGCTCGTGATCGATACCGCGGGCACCGGGCACGTCGCGCGCGTGGCCGAGCTCATGGGTATCGCCGGCGTGACCCCGACGCACTCGACACGCAGCGACGGCATCCGCAGCCTCGCCTCGGGGCGCGCCTTCGAGGATACCCGCGTAATAGAGCTCCTTAGGTCTCGGCCGTCGCCACGCGGTGGTACTCCTCGCCCATGAGCGGGCTGGAGAGCACGAAATCCGCGGTGGCGCGGTTGCATGCGATCGGGACGTTGTAGACGACCGCGATCCGCAGCAGCGCCTTGACGTCGACGTCGTGCGGGTGCGGCTCGAGCGGATCCCAGAAGAAGATCACGAAGTCGATTCTTCCTTCCGCGATCCCGCGCCCACCTGCTGGTCGCCGCCGAGCGGGCCCTCAGGAAGCGGTGCACCTTGAGGCCGAGCTCGTTCGCCAGCTTCGCGCCCGTCGTGCCGGTGGCGTGCAACTCGTGCTGCGCCAGCGTGCCGCGGTTGTAGCGCGCCCACTCGAGCATGTCGGCCTTGCGGTTGTCGTGCGCGATCAACGCGAGCTGCTTGCGGCGGGGCATTGTGGGCGGCGCAGCGTCCATGGCAGGCTCCGGGCGGGAGGGGTCCCATGTCTGGACGATAGATGCCGCGAGCTCTCGGCGGCCACGGCGTCGAGCCCGGGGCGCAGCGCGCTCCGATCTCCACGAGCTGCTCGCGCTCGATCGTGAGCGGCGGGCCGATCGCGACGCCGGTCGTCTGGGCGCGCACGAGCAGGCCGGCCTCGCGGATCGCGGCGCCGAAGCGGCCCATCGCGCCCGGCACCTCGAGCGCGTCGGCCGAGAGGTCGATCGCGGCGGCGAGGCCGAGCCCGCCGCGCACCTCGCCGGCGGCGGGGTGGTCGGCGAGCGGCCGATCACATCCATCAGGTCGCCCTCGAGCTCGCGCCCGCGGGGGATCAGCTGCTCGCGCTCCAGGATGTCGAGGTTCGCGATGGCCGCGGCGCAGCAGGCCGGATGGCCGGCGTAGGTCGCGCCGTGGCGGAACATCGGCCCGCCCGGCGTCGACCAGAACGGCTCCGCGACGCGACCGCGACGAGCAGCCGCCGAGCGGCAGGTAGCCGCTGGTGATCCCCTTGGCGAGCACGACCATGTCGGGCACGATGTCCCAGCGCTCGTAGCCGAGCCACGTGCCGAGCCGGCCGAAGGCGCAGATCACGCTGTCGATGACGAGCAGGACGCCGTGGCGCTTGCAGATCGCGGCGACGGCCTCGATGTAGCCCGGCGGAGCGGGGCGGACGCCGCCGGCGCCGATCACGGGCTCGCAGAAGAAGGCGGCGACGTTCGGGGCCGAGCGCTCGATCTCGGCCTCGAGCGCCTCGGGCGACTGGTGATCGACCTGCGAGACCGACCGAGCAGCGGCCCGTAGCCCTGGCGCATCGATCCGCCGACGAGGCTCGTGCCGAAGCCGTGCGTGCCGTGGTAGGCGAAGGTGCGGCTGATCAGGTGGATGCGCTCGGGCTGGCCCTTCGCCGCCCAGTACTGGCGTGCGAGCTTGGCCGCCGTGTCGATCGCGTCGCCGCCTCCGAGGCAGAGGAACACGCGCGGATCGGTCATCGGCGAGAGCCCGACGAGGCGATCCACGAGCTCGAGCGCGGGCGGGTTGGCGACGTCGCCGAACGTCTGGAAGGCCTCGAGCGTGCGCAGCTGCGCGACGATTGCCTCGGCCATGTCCTCGCGGCCGTGCCCGATGTGGGCGTGCCAGAGGCTCGCGGTGCCGTCGATGTAGCGGCGGCCCGGTCGTCCCAGAGGTACACGCCCTCGCCGCGCGCGATCACGAGCTCGTGGCCCGCGACGGTCGCCATGTCGGCGAAGGGATGCCAGTAGGCGGAGGTCACGCCGCGTGACCCTAGGAGCGGCGCAGGCGGCTGTCAAGCAGGACAGCCGTGCGTGCGCGTCTGCTACATGATCGGCATGGCCCAGCCGGACCGTGGCTCGAGCATTACGGCAAGGGGCGCCGCGCGCCGCGCCGCCCGCGCCGGCTCGGCCTCGCGCTCGCGGCCGCGCTGATCGCGCTCGTTGCGGCGGGCTTGCGATCGCGGCACAGCGCGACGATGGATGGCGGCCGCCGAGCGGCCTGGGCGGATTTCACGCTGCACCTACGGCGATCGAGTCGCTGCGCGCTGCACGAGCCTGCGCGTGCCGGAGGATACGAGTCGTCCCGAGGGCCGTCAGATCGCGTTGCGCGTCGCGGTCATCCCGGCCACGAGACAGCCTGCGCGCGGCGCGCTGTTCTACCTCGAGGGCGGCCCCGGTGGCGCCGCGAGCGCCGCCGCGGTTTCGGTCGACGAGATCTTCGCGAAGGTCAGCGAGTTCCGCGACCTCGTGCTCGTCGACCAGCGCGGCACGGGCGGCTCGGATGCCCTCGCCTGCCCGCAGGAACACGTGCCGGCCACCGATGCCGAGGCCGTCGCGTCGTACCTGCGCCGCTGCTTCGCGCGGCTCGGCGGCGAGGCGCGCTTTTTGACCTCGCCGGCGGCGGCCGACGACCTGGAGGGCGTTCGCCGGGCGCTCGGCTACGGACGCATCGATCTCTACGGCAGCTCCTACGGCGCCACGCTGGCGCAGCTCTACCTGCGCCGCCACCCGCATGCCGTGCGCACGCTGACACTCGACAGCGCCTCCTTGCCGGCCGTGCCGGTCTACGAGCTCGCTGCGCGCAATGCCGAGCGCGCGCTGCGCGTGCAAATCGCTCGCTGCCGCGCCGCCAGGCGCTGCCGCGAGGCGTTCCCGGACACGCGCGAAGAACTCGGCGGGTGCTCGCGCAGCGTCCGCGGGCGGAGTCGGACAGGCTGGCGACCGCGATCGCCGTACTGCTGCGCTCGCCCGAGGACGCGGCGCGGGTGCCGCGCCTCATCCACGCGGCGGCCGCCGGGATATCGCGCCTCTCTCGCGCGAATTTGCCGCGCACGTCGGACGTGAGCTCGACCCCCGCGCTCGCCTGGCGATGGCCTGGATGACCCTGTGCGGCGAGCCGTGGGCGCGCTTCGGCGCGCGCGCCACCGCCGCGGGGAGCAGCGGCAGCTTTCTGGCGCGCGGCGCGTCGCGCGGGCGCGACTCTTCCGGCAGGGCGTGTGCGGCGGTGCCCGGCCCGCCCGGAGCCAGGGCGCCCGCAGGGCCGTGGTCGTCGCGTGCGCCGGTGCTGCTCCTGGCCGGGGGCGCCGATCCTCAGGATCCCGCGGACAACCTGCGCGGCTGGCGAGCGACGTTCCGGACGGGCGCTTCATCGCCGTGCCCGGGCTGGCGCACGGGGTGATCGCGTACGGCTGTCTGCGGCTGCTCGTCGCCCGCTTCGTCGCGGCGGGCAGCGCGCGTGGCCTCGACGCCGGCTGTGCCCGGGCGCACGCCCCTGCCACCGATTCGAGCTCAGCTAGTGGCCGTGCACGGCGCGCGCCGGGCGCGCGACCGGGGCCGCTGCGCGAAACCCGCGGGATCCCGAGTGCGGCCACCGCGCCCAGGACGCCGACGCCGGAGGCGACGAACAGGGCTGCGCGCGCGCCGTCGGCGACATCTGCCGGCGAGGCATAGGAGCCCGCGCGGTCGAACACCAGCACCGCGACGGCGATACCGAACACGCCGCCCAGCTGGCGGAACGTGCTGTTGGCGCCGGAGGCCTTGCCGAGGTGCTCCGGGAGCGCCGATCCGATGGCGGCCGAGGCGACGTTCGGCAGCACCAGTGCGATGCCGAAGCCGATCGCCACGAGCGGTGCGACGAGCTCGGCGTAGCTGGCGGCGACGCCCATCGCGAAGGCGGCGGCGACGGTGCCCGCAGACAGCAGGAGGAGGCCGGTGATGACGAGCGGCCGGCTGCCGATGCGGCCGCCGAGCGCCCCGGTGAAGGGCGAGACGATGAGTGGCAGGAGCGTCCAGGGGAGCATCTCGACCCCGGCGCGGATGGCCGAGTCGCCGTGTACCTGCGTGAGGTACTCGATCACGATGAAGAAGGCTCCGAACATCGTGAAGTGGAGGGCGAAGCCGGCGCCGTTCGCGGCCGAGAAGCCCGGCCTGCGGAAGAGCGCGAGGGGGAGCATCGGAGGCGACGGAGCGGCGCTCCTGGAGCACGAACAGAGCCGAGGAGGGCCGCGCCCGCGGCGTAGGCTAAGAGCGTGGAGGGCGAGGTCCAGCCGACTCGTTGCCGCGCGTAGTCGCCCAGACGACGCCGAACAGGCCGGCGCTGGCGAGCGCGAGGCCCGGCAGGTCGAGCGGCACCTGCGCGCCGCGGCTCTCGGTCAGGCGACGGGGCGCCAGGACGGCGGCGGTCACGCCCACCGGCACGTTGATCCAGAAGATCCAGTGCCAGTCGAGGGACTCGACGATGAGGCCCCCCGAGCAGCGGTCCGAGCGCCACGCCCAGGCCCGCGATGGACGACCACAGCCCGAGCGCCGCGGTGGAGCCGGCTCGGGGCGGGAACGCGGCCGAAAGCAGCGTCAGCGTGAGAGGCATGAGCAGCGCGGCGCCGAGTCCCTGGACGGCACGCGCGACCACGAGTTGCGTGAGGTCGTGCGAGGGCACGCCGGCGGCCGAGGCGGCGGAGAACACGAGCAGACCGACCACCAGCATGCGGCGCCGGCCATAGCGGTCGCCGAGCGCGGCGCCCGTCAGGATGAAGACGGCGAAAACGAGGATGTAGGCATCCACGACCCACTGCAGCCGGTCGATCGAGACGCCGAGATCGAAGCTGCATCGACGGGATCGTCGAGACGACGATCAGGTTGTCGAGCGTGATCATGGAAGAGCGCTGCGCCCGTGAGGGCGACGGCCCAGACGTGTGTGGCTCGAGTGGTCAACGACAGACTCCCATCATGTACGATAACTCTCGTACCTAGGTTCGACAGTCATCGTACATGTTGTACGACGTTTGTCAAACAACTTTCTGGGGGGCGTGAGCGACGCAGGCACATCCTGAGACGGGACGACGCTCGACCTGTCTGCCGTGCTGCAGGCGCTCGCCGACCCGATTCGCCGCAGCATCGTCGCGCGGCTCTCGCGCGAGGGAGAGATCCCTTGCGGCGGCTTCGGCCTGCTCGCTATCGAAGTCGACCTCGACGTATCACTTCCGCGTCCTGCGGGAGGCCGGCGTGGTATCGAGCAGGTCGAGCAGGGCAACCGCAAGCTCAACACGCTGCGGCGCGACGGGCTCAAGCGGAGCTTCCCTGGCCTGCTGGGGGCCGTGCTCGGCGGAGATAGCCCGTGCGGCGAGGCATGCACTCGTCACTCTGCAATCAATGCCGATATGCGATTTAGGCGATGTCACTCCGGCGAGCGGTCGCCGCGAATCGTCCTCGCGGGCTCTCGCCTTTCGATTTTCGCGCTCTCGCCCGGCTGCCGCCGCACCGCTCGCGAGGCGGGTTCAGCAAGAGCCGGCCGGTGGTCTGGATCAGCGTCGCCGCAGGGTCAGCCACAGCGACGTGTGGGTCGAGACGGCAGCGGGCGGCTCCCTCAGCGACGACGGCGGGCGCAGCTTCCGCGCGCCGCTCTCGACAGAGCGCCTTCCGCACGCGCGCAGGTCAGCGCAGGCCACGTTTTCTGGCCGATGGCAGGACGCTGCTGGCGATGCCGACGATCTGGTCGGCCGCCCAGTTCTCACCCCGCCGCGCTGGTCGGCCGACGACGGCGCGACGTGGCAGCCGGGGGCGCTGCACGGGGCCGACGCGCACTACGACTTCGGAACGCACGCCGGGCTTCGTCGGCGAGTACCCGGTCACGGCCGAC